>NZ_FOVQ01000001.1:0-636822 GCF_900115215.1 Pseudobutyrivibrio sp. UC1225
ATGAAATATACACTTCAATGTATAGAACGTAGGCTAGTAAAATGGGCAATGTGTAAATATAAGAACCTTCGTGGTCATAGAAGACGGGCAGAAAAATGGCTCACGTCTGTAAGAAAACGAGAGCCGAGATTGTTTGCACACTGGAGCAAAATGTATTCGTATTGTTAGATGATAAGAGCCGTATGAAGGGAGACCTTCACGTACGGTTCTGTGAGAAGTTTGAGGTGAAAATCCTCCTACTTACTCGACTGAGAGGTCGGGAGATTAATTAAATCTCCCTCCTACTCGATTTTTTAAAATGAGATTAATCAAATGTTTTATCTCATAAAAATCCATAGAAATTGTACATTTTTTAAACATCATATGTTTTTTTTGTGAAACCTCTTAACCAATTAAAACGTATGGGTATATAATTTTTTAAACGGAATTATTAGCCATTAATTTAAATGGGGGGTGCGCAATGGGAACAGAAGAAAGGCAAGAGAAAATAAAACAGAGGCTTGATAAAAATCTTACAGCTGAGCAAAAGGAAAATCTTAAAGCTGTTGGAAAGGTTGTTGAAAATAATAAAGGCAACTTTTTCCAATCAATTTCTTTTCAAAACATAATTGTAAATGTTGCTATACTTGCGGCATTTATAATATATGCAGTGATTTCCAACTCAGATATGCAAAGCTTAAAGTCACTGGTTTTAGTAGCAAGTGAAAACGAACTTATTTGCGCACAGGAATCGGCTGCATTACGTCAAGATGTAGTTCATATTTCAGCTGAAATTAATCGTACATTAGGACAACTTGAGGCAGGCAAGGAAATGCCAGCTGAAGAATTTGCGGATATGGAAGGTTATATGAATGATATTGGCTCTCATCTTGATTATTTGGATGCTAGTATACTGGTTGGAAACCTACCAGATGGGCAGGAGAGAGTTGATAATCTCAGAGCTAGCGCAGAGGCATTAGTTGCTGCAGCTGGTGCTATGGAAAACTTTATCATATCAGGTGATTTTACGGGAGCAATTGGCTGTGTATCTGGTGATTACGGAACAAGCCTTGTTGCAACAAATGATGCTTTAGATGCTATTGATGAGGGAATTAATTCTCTAAGCGTGGGCTTTGGCGCTTATTTGGATGGGTACATTGCCCAGGTTTCTGTAAAGGGATATATAGTCATGGCAATGGTTGTTGTCTTGATTATACTTAGCTTTGTACTTTCATTTGTTAGAATTAATAAGACTATACTTGGTATTTCATATGAATTGCAAGCTATCATTAATAATATCAATAAGGGCAAGGGCGATTTAACTGCCCGAATAAACACAAAAACAAAAACAGAGCTTGCACTTATATCTGATTGTATCAATCAGTTCTTAGGAACATTGCAGGGTGTAATCAGAGATGTTAAGGATGGAGCAACAGTTCTTACATCATCTGCAGATAGTGTTATTGTAAAGATCCAAAGTGCTAGTGATAATGTAACTAACACATCTGCAGCAATGGAAGAGCTGGCAGCATCTATGGAAAGTGTATCTGCAACAGCAGAGGATTTGAATGATAAGGTTCTTCAGGTTCGAGAGGCAACAGATGCAATTGACGCAGAGGCTAAAGCAGGTGCTGAAAAGGCTAATGAAATCAAAGATGCGGCTGATTCAATTAAGAAGGAAGCCAACAGTAAGAAGGATAATACTGGAAAGAAGATGGAAGAGCTGTCGAAGGTTCTTGAAGCTTCTGTTAAGGAATCTGAACAGGTTAATCAGATTGGCGACCTTACAAATGAAATTCTTGATATTGCCAGCCAGACAAATCTTCTTGCGCTTAATGCTTCAATCGAGGCCGCTCGTGCAGGTGAAGCTGGTAAGGGCTTCGCTGTAGTTGCAGATGAGATTAGTGCTCTTGCAGCAAATTCCCGCGATACAGCTGGTAACATTCAGGAGATTTCTTCTAAGGTTACTTCTGCAGTTAAGTCCCTTTCGGATAACGCTATTCAGGTTATTGACTTCATTAATGAAAATGTATTGGCTGACTACGATGCCTTTGTTGACACTGGTGTTAAGTATGAGAACACTGCTACAATGATAGAGGAGATGCTTGGAACCTTCTCTGAGAAGGCTGATAATCTAAATTTTGTAATGAATGAGATGGCTGACAGAATTGAGAGTATTTCAAGTTCTGTACAGGAAAGCTCAAGTGCGATTGGAATGAGTGCAGCTTCAGCAACTGAGATTGTTGGGGAAATCCAAGGCATTACAGAGGCTATGGATCAAAACAATGAAGTTACAAAGCAGCTCAATGCATCAACTCAGAAATTCGAGATAGTATAGGTTTTTGATTTTCCTCAGAAAATCAAGAACCGGACATGGACCAATATTTTCTGAAAGAAAATATTGCTTGGCAAAGCCAAGTTCTTGTGGGCTTTTTCCTTAAGTAGCCCACAAGAAGTCATAAATTTACGCCGCAAGTTACACTCTCAATCCTAGGCATTAAGACTCTTGCTACGGCTACAAGCCTTAGGTTTCTCTGTTCGACTACATGTCTCAATGAGAAACCAAAGAGCTTGATACCTACAAGAGGGATTGATAGTTACTTGCGGCTTAGTTTATGGCTACGCTTTGGTTAATCGATTGACTTTGCATTGTTGTACGATTATAATTACTTTACCACTTTTAATTGCTAAAGCGGAACGACATACTTAGGAGGATACGAAAGATGAAAGAGGTTTCAAAGCTTCTTGCTGTGCGAGAAAGCGTACGTGTAGTTGATGCAACTTTGAGAGATGGAGGTCTTGTAAATGATTTCTATTTCACTGATGAGTTTGCAAAGGCTCTTTATTTGACTAATGTTAAGGCGGGAGTTGACTACATGGAAATGGGCTATCGTGCTGATAAGGAGCAGTTCGATGAGTCGAAGTTTGGACCATGGAAGTTTTCATCTGATGACTATATTAGAAAAATAGTTGGAGATAATAATACTGACTTAAAGCTTGCTATCATGGCTGATGTTGGCCGTTGCAACTACAAGGAGGATATTCACCCAAAGGCTGAAAGCCCGGTTGATTTGATTCGTGTGGCAACCTATCTTCACCAGTTACCAGGTGCTATCGAAATGATAGAAGATGCTGACAAGAAGGGCTACGAGACAACCTGTAATATTATGGCTATCTCTACTGCATCAATGGAGGATGTAAAGGCTGCTCTTGATATTGTTTGCCAGACTCCAATTTCCTGCATTTATATTGTAGATAGCTACGGTTCACTCTATCCAGAACAGATTGAGCGTATCGCAGATGTTTACTGCAACGCAGCCGCTAAATATGGTAAGAAGGTTGGTATGCATGCTCACGACAATCAGAAGCTTGCATTCGCAAATACTATAGAGGCTGTTGGAGATAATGTTGATTATCTTGATGCTACATATTGCAGCATGGGACGTGGTGCAGGAAATTGTGCCATGGAGCTACTTTTAGGATTTTTAAAGAATCCTAAGTATAAAGAAAGATATGCCATCAAGTTTGTAGAGGACTTTATGCTTCCTCTAAAAGAGCAGGGAGTTGTATGGGGCTACGATATGCAGTATCTTACAACAGGTCTTTTAAATCAGCATCCTAGAACTGCTATAGAGTTTACTAAGCAGGGCAGAAAGGATTACTTTGCTTTCTACCAGGAGATGCTTAATTTAGATTAATAATTTATAGTGCGCTTAATAGCTTTTTTGCTATTTCAGTCCAGGTATGGTTTTTTGAAGCTACTTCATAGCCTTCCTGGGCTATTTTTTTGAGCTTATCCAAGTCTTTTAGGTTTTCATCTACTATAAATGCAGCTTCATCAATATCTTTTAGGTCATAGAATAAAATGTTCTGACCGTCTTTATATTCTTTTTCAAGCAGAGTTGTAGGGTCTGTGAGAGTGACAGCACCATTAAGCTGGGAAGAGAATACTCGATCATGACTTCCAGACTTGAAATTTGGCATGATATTTACAGAGATTTTAGCCTTCGTAAATACGGTAAAGGTAAGATTAAAAGGGATTTCTCTGTGGATTGTGGCGTGCTTAAGCGGAAGCTCTTCCCAAAGAGCTCCAAAAAGATGAAGAGGGTGTTCACATTTATCCAGTGCTTCCACCAGCTTTTTTCTGTTTAGACAGCGCACGTAGGCATCTGCAAGATAAAAGGTTTGCGTGTGAAGTGGTTTATCTAGATTTATATAGTCGTAGATTTCTGTCTCAGATAATGTATCTACGGCTTCTTCTATAGTAAGGTCACTGTCTGCTTTTAACATTTCTATAAGCTCATAGACGGTTTCTGCTACAGGTGCTGGCATTTTATTGATAGCTGTTTCAAGCCTTTCTGGCGCAGTATATGTGCCTGAAAAAAGAATATCGTATTTACGGTTTTCAAAATCCTCCCAGTCAATATTATCTTTACCAAAAGCTAGTTCACCGGTCATAGGGGTGACGGTAACAGATTTTATGTGAGGATAGTATTTTTCAATATATTTCTTGTGATTATCATCCAGGCAAACAACATGAAAGTTGGTCAGCTTATGTTTTAGTGAATCGTGGTGATATAAAGGATGATCTAAAATTACATCAAAAAATGGTGCATCAACATGATCCAGAAAATGGGAATCGTCATCCATAAGAGCTCTAGGCAGGTCAGAATTGAAATCAATAAGAGCGTCATAGTGCTTTCCTACATATTGCTCTAAATCATCGAGGGTATTTTCGTCTACCTTGAAATATTCAACATTATGCCCTAATTTTGTCAAAGCAGCACCGAGAGAGTCTCCGAAATAGAGATAGGAATTGTAACAGACGGTTTTCATTTCGAAAATCAAAAAGTTCATAATCTCACCCCCTATGTTTAACCAAATTTTAACATACTTTTTACTCACTATGATATACTTTGTATTAAGAAGAGAAAGGGGAATCTATGATTAAAGCGGCTGCGTATAATTGCGAACCACTACAAAATCCATTTATTTTTGACGAAGTCTACGATATGATTAGCCCTCAGCGCAGGGCTCACGTGGATGAAGCCAAGACCCTCAAGGGAAAGTGCGAGAGACTCGGCGCGTCCCATCTTTTGGAAAAGCTATTGTGGGAAAACCACATTCAAAGACCTTACGTTTATTCAAACACTTCACAGGGCAAACCTATTTTTCTACAGCCAAAGAACGTGGACTTCAGTATAAGCCATGCAGATTTTTTTGCGGTAGCGGCTATATCTGATAAGCCAGTTGGAATCGATGTAGAAAGAATAAGGCCTTATGATCCAGATTTGGTAAAACGCTTTTTTACGAAGTATGATTTAGAACTTTTAGAGTCGGTAAAGAAGGCGGAGGTTAATAAGAAATTCACTGAGGTATGGACCTTTAAAGAGGCCACCTGCAAGATGATGGACAGGCCGTTGATGCAGGTACTACAGTGGGTAGATTACAGTGAATACTGTGACTGCGAAAAGGGCAATGTGGAATGGACAAAACAAGGCTTCGAGTTTAGGGATTATTACATCACCCTTTGCTATGAAGACAAAAGACAGCCTATTCAGATGGGTCTATATAATCCGTATGACGGGAAGTACTACTAAATAACCTTTGGGGTACTTCCTTTTTTATATTATTATTTAATAAATATTCAAGTTCGTATTGACATATAGATGGTTTGTGATAGAATTCTATTTAGTTTCATGCTTCACAGTAGTGAAGTGGAAAAGGAGTATAATTTATGGAATCTACAAAAGTTCTTTCAATATTAGTTGAAAACACACCAGGTCTGGCAAGCCGAATTTCTGGCTTATTCTCACGCAGAGGTTACAATATTGATAGTTTTTCATCTGGAGTCACAGCTGACCCTAGATACACCAGAGTTACAATTGTTACTCATGGTGATGAGCAGGTTCTTGATCAGATTGAAAAGCAGGTTTCAAAGCTTACAGATGTTGTTGATTTGAAGGTTTTGGAACATGGTATGTCTGTTAAGAGAGAACTTATGCTTGTAAAGATTTCTGCTAGAAATACAGACAGACAGGATGTGCTTACAATAGTTGAGATTTTCCATGGCAAGGTTGTTGATGTTACACATGATTCAATGATTCTTGAGGTTACTGGAAATCAGGATAAGTTGGCAGCATTTTTAGATATGCTTGCGGATTACGATATTTTGGAGCTCGCGAGAACTGGAGTTACAGGTCTTACAAGAGGCTCCGATGATGTTGTAATTTTATAATACAAACAAAAGTAGGAGGATAAAAGAATGTCACAGGAAGCAAAGATCTATTATCAGGAAGATTGCAATCTTTCATTATTGAAAGGTAAGACAATAGCTATTATCGGTTATGGTAGCCAGGGTCACGCACACGCACTCAACCTTAAGGAGAGTGGATGTGATGTCATTATCGGTCTTTACGAAGGCTCTAAGTCATGGGCTAAGGCTGAGAAGCAGGGACTTACAGTTTACACAGCAGCAGAAGCAGCTAAGAAGGCTGATATCATTATGATTCTTATCAACGATGAGAAGCAGGCTGATATGTACAAGAAGGACATCGAGCCAAACCTTGAGGCTGGTAACATGCTTATGTTTGCTCATGGTTTCAACATCCACTTTGGCTGCATCAAGCCACCAGCTGATGTTGATGTT
Source organism: Pseudobutyrivibrio sp. UC1225 (assembly GCF_900115215.1). NCBI lineage: Bacteria > Bacillati > Bacillota > Clostridia > Lachnospirales > Lachnospiraceae > Pseudobutyrivibrio > Pseudobutyrivibrio sp. UC1225. The sequence goes on from NZ_FOVQ01000001.1 coordinate 6,629, forward strand.
ACTATGATTGCTCCTAAGGGACCAGGCCACACAGTTCGTTCTGAGTACCTTGCAGGTAAGGGGGTTCCTTGTCTTGTTGCTGTAGAGCAGGATGCTACAGGTAAGGCTCTTGACCTTGCACTTGCATATGCGCTTGGTATCGGCGGTGCTCGCGCTGGTGTTCTTGAGACTACATTCAGAACAGAGACAGAGACAGACCTCTTTGGTGAGCAGGCAGTTCTTTGTGGTGGTGTTTGCGCTCTTATGCAGGCAGGTTTCGAGACTCTTGTTGAGGCAGGCTATGATCCAAGAAATGCATATTTTGAGTGTATCCATGAGATGAAGCTTATTGTAGACCTTATCTATCAGTCAGGCTTTGCAGGAATGAGATATTCTATTTCAAATACAGCTGAGTATGGTGATTATGTAACAGGTCCTAAGATCATCACAGACGAGACAAAGAAGGCTATGAAGAAGATTCTTTCAGATATCCAGGATGGTACATTTGCTAAGGAATTCCTTCTTGATATGTCACCTGCTGGACGTCAGGTTCATTTCCAGGCTATGAGAAAGCTTGCAGCTGAGCACCCATCTGAGAAGGTCGGCGAAGAAGTTAGAAAGCTTTATAGCTGGAATAATGAAGAAGATAAGTTCATTAACAACTAATTATAACTGTTTTCTATTCCAAAGGAATAGAAAAAGTTATACTGGAAGCCCCAAATTGCCGTAGGCAATTTTTAAAAATGGGGCTGACTGTCCTTAGAAAAAAGGGGTAATATCATTTATTGATATTACCCCATAATATTATGCTTCTCTATAATTTTTGTTTCTGAAAAATTTATATAAGTGAGATGATATTTTTATTTCAGTATATATATCTGCGTACTCTCTAGGTGAGTATTCAGAAACAAAGTTTGTGGGGAACTTCCTCTTCATGCCACGCGAACGACACAGGTCTACGGCCTTGTTGTAGGCTATGGCAGCCTTTGCTTCGCTGGAGTATCGTCCTACTATGAAGTCTCCATTTAGATGAATTTTGGCAACGTACTTTACTTTGCCTTTTTTTTCTTCTTTTGAGACCCCGTGATATTTATTTACAAGTATGATGTTGGAATATCGTAAATCCGTATCATCTCCGTTGGCAAATTTGTAATCACGATCCTTTACACTGTAAGGTTTTATTCCATAGCGACCAAGAATGTTGTATTGCATTCCGTAGTCACTTACAAACATGTGCCCACCGCGGTTTTGAATTTTGTGAGTTGAGTAGTAGAACAAATCATCATTATCAAATTTAAGAACAGTGGACGCATCCAAATAGTATACAAAATAATTTCTTTGAAGATAGATAGGATTCTTAATATAAATCTTATTATCTCTATAATTTATAAGAGTGACCACCTTATCGAAAGGTAAATCTTTTATTACGTTTTGATAGGAGAGCAAGGTGATTTTATTATCCTTTAGAAGCTTCCAGGCTTCCTTGTAAGCGCGGTTGCACTGAGCTTCAGTGTTATAACTTCCGATGCTGATGTGCTTTCCGTTATAGGTAATGTTTCCACGGTAGTAGGAAGTACCATTTTTTCGTGTTGCTTCATAAACGCCAGGCTTCATCGTTTGCCTCCTTTTTTATGACTATTATTATTTTACCCTTTTGCGAAAGTGAAAGTATTAAAATTCTATGAAAAATTTGATGACAAATTCTAAAAAACAAGCCTTTAGAGAGGGCTTTAAAGATGGTATTCCAATAGGACTTGGATATTTCGCAGTGGCGTTTTCTCTTGGAATACTAGCTAGAAACGCAAGCTTTACACCTCTTCAGGGCTTTATAAATTCCTTTTTGAATCACGCCAGTGCGGGGGAGTATGCAGTTTATACTGTTGCTGCAGCTGCCTCTGGATTTATAGAGATGGCTATTATGACCCTTGTGGTCAACGCAAGATATTTGCTTATGTCCACAGCACTCAGCCAGAAGTTTGATGAGTCCACATCAATGCTGGATAGAATATTGGTTGGTTTTACTGTTACAGATGAATTATTCGCAATTACGATAAAGCGCCCAGGGTTCATCGAGCCAATATATAATTACGGTGCATTTCTTATTGCGGCGGTATGTTGGTCTGCTGGAACTTCCTGTGGAATTGTGGCAGGAGAGCTTATGCCAGTTAGACTTGTTAGTGCATTATCGGTTGCTTTGTATGGAATGTTTTTAGCCTGCATTATGCCAGAAGCTAGAAAGCATAGAATAGTGGCAGTTTTGATTCTGATTTCCTTTGTTTTAAGTTACATTGCTTCCAGATTATCTGTATTTGCTAGCATTTCTGCTGGCACGAAAACTATTATTCTCACAGTTGTGATAGCTTCTGTGGCTGCTATTTTATTTCCCCATCCGGAGGTAGAAGACGATGACTAATACCTATATGTATATATTGGTGGCTGCAGTTGTCAGCACCCTGATTAGGGTTTTGCCAGTCACTGTTTTTCGAAAGCCAATTAAAAACCGATTTGTAAGGTCATTTCTTTACTATGTACCATATGTCACACTTGCAGTAATGACTTTCCCTGCCATCATCGATGCCACCCAAAATAAAATCGCAGGCATCCTGGCGTTGATTTGTGGAACAATAGCAGCATGGCTTAATCAGTCACTTTTTAGGGTAGCATGTATATGTTGTGCTGTTGTTTTTATATGTGAACTTGTTTTATGTTAGTAAGGAATTGCAGGTCCAGCTTAATGGCTGGGCCGTTTTTATTTAGTAAAAGATAACACTGTGTAGAAATTTAAAGCTTTATAATAGAATTTTATATTTATGTCTAAACTGTGAACTGATAATATTTATGTAGATAAAAGAGGTATGCAGCCGGGGGGCTGCTAACATCAATTTTAGGAGGAGAAGGAAATGAAAAAAAGAGTTCTAAGTTTAATGCTCACAGCACTCATGACTATGGGGCTTGCAGTTGGATGTGGACCTGCTGATACAGGAGCAGCTCCTGATGCAGCAACAGACACTGCTAGCGAAACAGTGGAAGATTCAGAGACACCATTAGCTGGTGGCAAGAAGGTTGCAGTGGCAATGCCTACACAGTCTTCTGAGAGATGGATTAATGATGGTAGCAACATGAAGGAAAAGCTTGAGGCGCTTGGCTATGAAGTTGACCTTCAGTATGCTGAGGATGATGTACAGGCTCAGGTTTCTCAGATTGAGAACATGATTGCTGCTGGTGCAGATTGCTTAGTTATCGCAGCAGTTGATTCATCAGCTCTTGTAAATGTAGAGGCACAGGCAAAGGAAGCTGGTATTCCTATCATCGCTTATGATCGTCTTCTTATGGACACTGATGCTGTAAGCTACTATGCAACGTTCGATAACAAGGGTGTTGGTACAGCAATCGGTAAGTACATTGAAGAGTCTAAGGACCTTAAGAATGCAAAGGATTCTTATACAATTGAGTTCTTCATGGGTTCTCCAGATGATAACAACGCTGTAATGCTTTACAACGGACTTATGGAAGTTCTTCAGCCATATCTTGATAATGGCACATTAGTATGTAAGTCAGGAAGAACATCTTTCGAGGATACATGTATTCTTAGATGGTCTCAGGAAGGTGCTCAGAAGAACTGTGAAGATTACCTTACAGGTTTCTATGCTAATGACAAGTTAGATATCTGCGCTACAGCTTTTGATGGTTTCGCTTATGGATGTAAGGCAGCTCTTGAGGGAGCAGGCTACAAGGTAGGCGAGGATTGGCCACTTATCACAGGTCAGGATGCTGAGCTTATGGCTACAAAGAACATCATCGCTGGTTCTCAGACAATGTCTATCTACAAGGATACACGTCTCCTTGCTGACAAGTGTGTAACAATGGTTCAGGCAGTTCTTGAAGGCTCAGAGCCAGAGATCAACGATACAGAGCAGTATGACAATGGAAAGCTTGTTGTTCCTTCATACCTCTGCACACCTGTTGCAGTTGACAAGGATAACTACAAGGAAATCATTGTAGATGGTGGTTACTATACTGAAGAGCAGTTAGCAAATTAGTTAGTTGATTAATTGTAGTGGCGGCTTATTATAAGTCGCCACTATTTATAAGAAGGAGAAGTTAATATGTCAGATTACATCTTGGAAATGAAGCATATCACAAAAGAGTTTTCTGGGGTGAAGGCTCTTGATGATGTAAATCTGCAGGTGAAAAAGGGAGAAATCCATGCTCTTTGTGGAGAAAATGGAGCTGGTAAGTCTACACTGATGAATGTACTTTCTGGAGTGTATCCTTACGGTACCTATGAGGGTGACGTTGAGTATCATGGTGAGGTTTGTAAATTCCATAACCTTAGGGATTCAGAAGCCAAGGGTATTGTTATTATTCATCAGGAGCTTGCATTAAGTCCCCTTCTTTCCATTGCAGAAAACGTATTCTTAGGTAATGAACAGCTTTCCATGAAGGGTGTTATAGACTGGACAAAGACAAGACAGCGTGCCCAGGAAATGCTTGCTAAGGTTGGACTGGAAAATGAAAATGTAAATGCCCCTGTAAATTCACTCGGTGTTGGAAAACAGCAGCTGATTGAAATTGCAAAGGCTATGGCAAAAAAGGTAGAGCTTCTCATTTTGGATGAGCCAACAGCAGCCCTTAATGATGAAGAATCCAGAAAGCTTCTGGATATTATGTTGGAGCTTAAGAAACAGGGAATTACCTGCATTATCATTTCTCATAAGCTTAATGAGATAAGCTATGTTGCAGATGCAGTTACTATCATTCGTGATGGTAAAACTATTGAGACTCTTGTAAAGGGAGTTGATGATTTCTCTGAGGATAGAGTTATCAAGGCCATGGTAGGTCGTGAGCTTACAAACAGATATCCTGTACGAGAGGGTGTCACAATTGGTGATACAATTTTTGAGGTTAAGAACTGGAATGTTTATCATCCAGATGATGCAAATCGTCAGGTTCTTAAAGACATTAACATTGAAGTTAAGGCAGGAGAGGTAGTTGGTCTGGCAGGACTTATGGGTGCTGGTAGAACAGAGTTTGCCATGAGTGTTTTTGGACACAGCTACGGACAGAAAATCTCAGGTACAGTAAAGATTAATGGAAAGGAAGTTAATCTTCATACTGTTAAAGATGCTATTGATAACAAGCTTGCTTACGTTACTGAAGATAGAAAAACAAATGGACTTATCCTGATTGGTGATATCAAGGAAAATATGACAATTGCAGCCCGTCCAAAGTTCTTCGCAAAGCGCGGTGTTATCAATGGAAATGAGGAGATTTTAGCTGCAGAAGAATATAAAAAGAAAATTAACGTAAAAGCGAATTCCATCAATCAGGTGGTTGGTTCACTTTCTGGTGGTAACCAGCAAAAGGTTGTGCTTGCAAAGTGGATGCTTACTCAGCCAGATGTTTTGATTTTGGATGAGCCAACACGAGGCATCGATGTAGGTGCTAAATACGAAATATACTGCGTCATTAATGAACTTGCAAAGCAGGGAAAGGCGGTAATTGTAATTTCATCAGAAATGCCTGAAATTATTGGTACCTGCGATAGAATCTATGTCATTAATGAGGGAGAGATTGCGGGCGAGCTTTCAAAAGAAAATGTATCGCAGGAGAAAATCATGCAATGCGTAATGGCCCACAATAGAAAGGATGATGGAAATGGAAAATAAGAGAGTTAATTTAGACATGAAACAATATGGCATGTTCATTGCTCTTATTGTTATTTATTTGATATTCGCCCTTCTTACAGGGGGCAAAAACCTTACACCAATGAACATTAACAACCTTGTTATGCAGAACGGCTATGTAGTCATTCTTGCGATAGGTATGTTGCTTTGTGTATTAACTGGTAATGTAGATCTTGGTGTTGGTTCGGTAGTTGCTCTTTGTGGTGCCACAGCTGGTATCATGATGATGGACTTAAAGATGAATATGTGGGTTGCCATTTTAGCAGCTCTCGTAATTGGTCTTTTGGTTGGTATGTTTGCTGGTTTCTTCATTGCTTACCTCAGCATTCCACCATTCGTAGTAACACTTGCTACCATGCTTATGGGTCGTGGCCTTACCTATACACTTTTACAGGCTCAGACAAAAGGACCACTTCCAACAGAGTACAACTTTATTGGAGCAGGCTTCCTTCCAACCTACAAGATTTTCTTTGGAGATGGAATTCTTGATTTAGTTTCAATTGCAGTTGCTATTATTGCTTCTGCAGCACTTATCTGGTCAGAGCTTAAAGAAATTAAGACAAAGAAAAAGTACAACTTTGCACTTGCTCCAGCTTGGCAGACAATATTAAAGGTTGCAATCGAGCTTTTCATTCTTTGGTTCTTCCTTTACAAGCTTGCTCGTTACAACGGACTACCATTTGTACTTCTTATCATGGTTGTTCTCATTGCAATTTATGCTTTCGTTACAACAAAGACAGTAGCTGGTCGTCAGATTTATGCTCTTGGTGGTAACAGAAAAGCAGCAAACCTTTCAGGTATTGATACTAATAAGGTTTTCTTCTGGGTATACACTAACATGGGTGTTTTATCAGCTATCGCTGGTATCGTACTTTCAGCAAGAAACGGTTCATCTACACCAAAAGCTGGTGATGGTTTTGAGATGGATGCCATTGCATCATGCTACATTGGTGGTGCTGCTGTAGCCGGTGGTTCTGGTACAATTCTTGGAGCTGTTGTCGGTGCTTTCGTAATGGGTGTACTTAACAATGGTATGTCACTTTTTGGATGGTCAACTGATATCCAGAAAATCGTAAAAGGTGCGGTTCTTCTTGGTGCCGTAACAGTAGATGTAATGTCAAAACGTAAGAAGAATTAATGATTTTTAGGGGTGTCGCAAGGCACCCCTTTTGCTATAATATACATACAACGTATTCGGGGGAATAATGTATGTATAATGTGATGTTAGTTGATGACGAGGAAGAAGTGCGCCTCGCCATTGAAAAAAAGATTAATTGGGAAGAGTTGGGGTTCAAGGTGGTTGGCACAGCGGAGAATGGCTATGAGGCTCTTGATATGGCCTTGGAGCGTCGTCCAGATGTGGTGATGACCGATATTAATATGCCTTTCATGAATGGACTGGAGTTTTCCAAGCAGTTGAAGGCAGAGCTTCCAACTACAAAATTTGTTATTCTGACAGGTTATGATGAATTTGAATACGCCAAGGAAGCTATAGAGCTTGCCGTGGTGGAATATGTTCTTAAGCCTGTTAATTCTGATGAGCTATATCAGCTTTTTTCACGTCTTAAGGTTCGTCTTGATTACGAAGAGGAACAGAGACGTAATCTTGAAAATCTAGAGAAGTATTACCAGGAAACTTTTGCACAATTTAAAGATATCAATACCCATGACCTTGTTGAAAAAGCCAAGGTTTATATTGCTGAACATTTTAATGAGAGTGATTTGTCTGTTGATACTTTGTCTAATTATCTGAATGTTACTCCTAATTATTTTTCTTCTTTGTTTAGAAAAAAGACAGGCTATACATTCGTGACTTATCTTACAAATCTCAGAATGGAAAAAGCTAAGTGGTTACTTGATAATACAGATGAAAAAGCCTACATCATTGCAGGGCTTGTAGGTATAGAAGAACCAAACTATTTCAGCTACGTGTTCAAAAAGGCATATGGAATTTCGCCATCAAAGTATAGATTAAAAAAGGAACAATAAATGAAAGAACTAGACGTTAAAAGGCAATTGCACCGTGTTAAAAGAGCGTCTAAGAGAAGAAGCATTCAGTTGATTATTTCTTTATCATTTACCATTGTTTCAATCTTAAGTATGGCCTTTATGACCTTTGCCTTTTATACCAATTATATAAATACAGCAAAAGCTACAGCTATAGAAAATAATAAGCAGGTCATAGAGCAGATTAGCTGGAATCTCAATTCATATCTTAAGAATATGATGAGAATTTCGGACAGTATGTATTACAACGTAATAAAAGACCTAGACCTGACAAGCGACACCATGAACAATGAGATGGATCTTCTCTATGAGGCAAACAAGGATAATCTTATCAGTATTGCCTGCATTTCTCAGGATGGTGCTCTTATTTCTGCTGCTCCAATTGCCACCCGTAAGGCTGGTGTGGATTTTACAGATCAGGCTTGGTTTTACAGTACAGAGGAGCGCATAGAAAACTTCCATTTCTCAACTCCTCACGTACAAAATATGTTTGAAAGCAGTAATTATCGCTATTACTGGGTTGTTTCTCTTAGCCGAAGTATAGATCTTAATTACATGGGCTATAACAGGCGTGGAATCCTTTTGGTTGATATGAACTACTCTGCAATAGAGCAGATGTTTTCAAGAGTCAATGAAGGGGGAACAGGATACGTTTATCTAATAGATTCCGAAGGAGAGATTATTTATCATCCAAAGCAGAAGGCGATTTATACAGGTCTTGTAAATGAAAACAACACCTTGGCTGCCACCTATGAGGATGGAAATCATATTGAAAGATTCGAGGGAAAAGAGCGTTCTATTATCGTAAAGACGGTAGGATATACTGGCTGGAAAATAGTTTCTGTTGTTCCAATCAAAGATTTGGCGGCACCATATAACCAGCTGAGAGCTTTCATGCTTATTATTATTACCGTTACAATTTTCCTTATTGTTTTTGGAAACATTTTTATTTCAAAGATTGTAACAGATCCTATAAGAAGGCTGGAAGATTCTTTAAATTATATTGAGGATGGAAAATTTGATGAGTCAAATATTTATATAGGTGGTTCCCATGAAATCAGGCATCTAGGACGAACCATAAAATCTCTTGTTGGTCAGATGCACAAACTGATGGATGAAAGAGTAAAAGAACAGAAGGAAAAACGTAAATCCGAATTGAATGCTCTTCAGGCTCAGATTAATCCGCATTTTCTATATAACACTTTGGATTCTGTTATTTGGATGATTGAAGCTGAAAAATATCCTGAGGCAATTTCTATGATAAAAAGCCTTGCTTCTTTATTCAGAATAAGTCTTAGCAAGGGAAATAATATCATCACCATCAAGGATGAAATAACTCATGCAAGAAATTATCTGGCCATCCAAAAGGTACGCTATAAAAATCGTTTCGAAGCAAACATTGATATTGATCCAGAAATTGAAAACTGTGTAACCATTAAGCTTATCATCCAACCACTTATTGAAAATGCAATCTATCATGCAGTTGGCGAGATGGAGGATGATGGTTTAATCGATATAAAGGGCTATCAGAAGGATGGAGATATCTACATCGAGGTAATCGACAATGGCATGGGTATTCCTCAGGAGGTATTAGATAATTTACTTACGGAAAAGACCGAATCTAAGGGTAAGGGCTCTGGAATCGGCTTATGGAATATTAATCAGCGAATTAATCTTTATTTCAAGGAAGATTATGGTCTGGCTATGTACAGCGAGCTGGACGAAGGTACCAGAGCGGTTATTCGTTTGCCAAAGCTTACCATGGAAGAATATTTGGGAGGTGAAGGCAATGAGAAATAAAAAGCTTATTACAGGATTTATAGTAGCTGTTATTCTCCTTCTTGCAGTAGAGTCATATATCTACATTAACAATAGCAGACAACAGCGGCATCAGACAAAAATCACCTTTGTGGTAACAGGGGATAACCTTGATAATTATGAGAATATGATAGCTGGGGCAGAAACAGCTGCCATGGATGAGGATTGTTTTGTAGATTTCATTAATTCACCAACGGAGTATGGAGTTGATGGGGAAATAGACTTAATAGAGCGTCAATTGACTGAAGGCACGGATTACATAGTGACGGTTTCAAGCGACTATGAAGCCATGAAAGAATATGTTAAAAAGGCTAACATCTCTGGAAAGGTACTCTTTGTTAAAAATGGAAGCTATGGTGATTTGAAAAATTCAATAATGGTAGATGACAGGGAGCTTGCTGGAAATTTTGTAGACTATATACTTGAAAATTCAAAGGCTTCCAAATTGCTATTGGTTTCCACTAGAGAGGATGTCAATACCGATACATTAAGGGAGGAAATAGAGAGTGCACTTTCGGATTCGAATATAAAACTTGAGTACAGATTATTATCAGCTACCTCTGGTACTATCAATCAGAGTATGTATAATCTAGGACAATCCGGTTTTTTCGATGGTTTTATCACTTTGGATTTTGAGACTCTCGAAGCAGCGGCGAAGGCACAGTCTAAGCTGAAAAATAAGGTGGAGGTTTATTCTATCGATAATAGCAAGGAGGCAGTTTACTATTTGGATTCAAATTTGATAAATGCCCTTGCTTTTAAAGATGATTATTCTATGGGGTTCTTGGCTGTTAAGGAAGCGCTGACTGGCAATTTGCGAAATAAAATAGAGGCAGATGAAAAGCTTTATTATATTTCAGACAAGGAGACCATCCATTCAGATAAGTTGGAAAAGGTTTTGTTTCCGTTTGTTAAGTAGTTGGAGATTTACATGAAAAGAATTTTAATAGTATTGATATCAGCATTGATGCTTACAAGTTTTGTGGGTTGTACCAATTCTGACGAAAATGAGAAGAAAGACAGCATCAAGGTGGGCATAACAATGTACAATGAGTTTGACCCATTTACTGAGGATATCAGGCATAACATTGAGGACAATTTAATAAAATACCAGGAAGAATATGGAGTGGAGATCACATCAACGGTGTCCTATGCAGGCAAGAATCAGCTCCTTCAGAATGATCAGGTTCAGGATTTTATTGATAAGGGTTATGATGTAATATGCGTCAATCTGGTGGACCGTACTGATCCTTCAGTGATAATAGAAGCTGCAAAAGCCGCTGATATTCCTATCATCTTTTTTAACAGAGAGCTTGTAGAAGATGATTTAAAACGCTTTAATAAGCTTTATTATGTGGGGGCGCATCCAGAGGAAAGTGGAAAAATCCAGGGACAGATTGTTATTGATGCAGTAAATGAGAAGATGGATGAGGTAGATTTGAATCATGATGGTGTGATTCAGTATGTGATGCTGGAGGGAGAGCCTGGACATCAGGATGCCATTGTTCGAAGCAGAGTTTCAGTGGATACTATTACGGGTGCTGGAATTCAGCTTGAACGTCTGGGAGACGAAATTGCAAACTGGGACAGACAGCAGGCTCAGACTAAAGTTACCTCTCTTTTGGCAGGATATCCTCGTCATATAGAGTTGATTCTTGCAAATGATGATAATATGGCGCTTGGTGCTTTGGATGCACTTAAAAATTACGGTGTTCAGACTTTTCCGATGATTGTGGGCGTTAATGGTCAGGAAGAGGCACTTGATATGATTCAGGAAGGTCTAATGGAGGGTACAGTATTAAATGATTCTGCTGAAAAAGGGCATATTATTGCTAAAATGGCTGTAGGACTTGGGGTTTACGGAAAAGTTCCTGCTGATATTTCCCTTTACAATAACAAATATTATTATGTTCCATATCAAAAGATAGATAAAAATAATATTGCTAACATAGGCTTTAAAGGGTTATAATCTTTAAAGTCTATTATTATGTCTAAATATAAATTGCGGAGGTTTACATTGCTAGATAAATTAGAAAAAAAATTTGGTAAATATGCCATTCCAAATCTCATAGTTTACTTGCTTATTGGCTATGTGATTGGATATTTGCTTCAGTTTGGTCAGAAGTATACAGGGGTTCCATATCTCAACTATTTGACATTGGAGCCACACTATATTCTTAGAGGCCAGATTTGGAGACTAGTGTCATGGATTATTATTCCACCAGACACTTCCTTTATTTGGGCTATTATCATGTTTATGCTGTATTATCAGCTGGGATCAAGCCTTGAAAACACATGGGGGTCCTTCCGTTTTAATGTTTACATTTTTGGAGGAATGCTCTTTACAATAATAGGTGCTTTTATTACATATGCCATTTATGGGCCTACAGTACCAATTGGCCAGTTTATCAGCACTTATTACATTAACTTATCTATATTCCTTGCATTTTCTACTTGTTTTCCAGATATGCAGGTTATGTTATATTTCATCATTCCAGTGAAGATGAAATGGATGTCGATTTTCTATCTTGTTATAGTTGGATATTCAATCGTCAGCTATCTTATGGCAGGCTATTTATTTGCAGCTATGCCTATTATTGCATCGCTTTTAAACTGGTTTATTTTCTTTATGATGACCAGAAATCTCCAGCGCTACAATCCAAAGGACATTCATCGTAGAGCTGAGTTTAGACGTCAGGCCACACCGCCTCGTACACAGTACAGAGATGGCACACCTATCGCGCGTCACAAGTGTGCAGTTTGCGGACGCACTGAGATTTCAAACCCAGAGTTGGAATTCAGATTCTGCAGTAAGTGTAATGGAAATTATGAGTATTGCAGTGAGCATTTATTTACTCACCAGCACATTCAGCATTAATTAAAAAGTAATTTATAGAAGGGACTATATAAATAATGAGTGAAGAAGTAGTAAGCAAAAATTTTATCGAGCTTGAGATCGATAAGGACTTAAGGGAAGGAGTTTACGACCACGTTTGTACACGTTTCCCTCCAGAGCCTAATGGATATTTACATATAGGACATGCAAAATCAATTATCTTAAATTACGGTCTTGCTAAGAAGTACAATGGCGAGTTCCACATGAGATTTGATGACACAAACCCTACAAAAGAAAAGGTAGAGTTCGTTGATTCTATCAAGGCTGATATTCAGTGGCTTGGTGCAGATTGGGGCGAGCACCTTTATTTTGCATCAAATTATTTCGATAAAATGTATGAGGTTGCTGTTGACCTTATCAAGAAGGGCCTTGCTTATGTTTCAGACCTTACAGCAGAGGAAATGAGAGAGTACCGTGGTGATTTTGAGCACCCAGGTAAGGAAGATCCAAACAGAAATCGTTCAATCGAAGAGAACCTTCAGATGTTTGAGGATATGAAGAACGGTAAGTATGAGGATGGAAGCCACACACTTCGTGCAAAGATTGATATGGCTTCACCTAACATCAACATGCGTGATCCAATCCTTTACAGAGTTGCTCATATGACACATCACAACACAGGTGACAAGTGGTGCATCTATCCAATGTATGATTTTGCTCATCCACTTGAGGATGCGTTCGAAAATATTACACATTCTATTTGTACACTAGAGTTTGAAGATCACAGACCTCTTTATGACTGGGTAGTTAAGTCAGCTGGCTTTGCTAATCCACCTCGTCAGATTGAGTTCGCAAAGATGTACCTTACAAACGTTGTTACAGGTAAGCGTTATATCAAGAAGCTTGTTGAGGACGGAATTGTTGATGGATGGGATGATCCACGTCTAGTATCTATCGCAGCTCTTCGTCGTCGTGGCTTCACACCAGAGTCATTAAGAAAGTTCGTAGAGCTTTCTGGTGTATCAAAGGCTAATTCATCATCTGATTATGCTATGCTTGAGTACTGTATCCGTGAGGATCTTAAGACAAGCCGTAGCCGTGTAATGGCAGTCCTTGATCCAGTTAAGCTTGTTATTGATAACTATGAGAGTGATGAAGTAGAGTGGCTTGAGGCTCCAAATAACCTTGAGAATCCTGAGCTTGGTAGCCGTAAGGTTCCATTTGGTAAGGAACTTTACATCGATAGAGAGGATTTCATGATTGAGCCTCCAAAGAAATACTTCAGACTTTATCCAGGAAATGAAGTACGTCTCATGAATGCTTATTTTGTTACATGTACTTCATATGAGACTGATGAAAACGGCAATGTTACTTGCATTCACTGTACATACGACCCAGCTACAAAGGGTGGAGATGCTCCAGATGGCCGTAAGGTAAAGGGTACAATCCACTGGGTTGCAGCTAAGACTGCTCTTAATGCAGAAGTTCGTCTCTACGAAAATATTGTAGACGAGGAAAAAGGAGTGTATAATGAAGATGGTAGTTTGAATCTCAATCCAAACTCACTTACAGTTCTTAAAAACTGTCTTGTGGAGCCATCTTTAAAGGATGCAAAGGCATACGACAGTTTTCAATTTGTAAGACAGGGATTCTTCTGTGTAGATGCTAAGGATTCTAAGGAAGATGCTTTAGTATTTAACAGAATCGTGTCTTTAAAGAGTTCTTTTAAGTTACCTACAAATAACTAATTGTTTACTCACAAAGAAGAGGACGAGTTATGAATTTACTTTCTGGAATGGAAAAGTTCGGTTTCTCAATGGATGGGGAACTGGATATTTTGGCAGAAGAAAAGCCAAAGAAAGGCGACGCTGCTGGCGCAAAGGCCGCAGCACCTGTTGTTAAGCAGGAGACGGACTTTGTTATCGACAAGAAAGTTCGCTGTCCTGTATGTGACAAGGAATTTCCTATTAAGGCAGTCCTTGCTACAAAGCTCAAGAGACTTGAGCCAGATTTTGACTTGAGACCTAACTATGAGCACATAGACAAGATAAAATATGATTTCTTGTCTTGCCCTAATTGCGGTTTTTCGGCTCTTGACACCACCTTCTCTAAGATTGATACAGCTCGTGTGAAGCTTATCAGAGCAGAGTTCTGTCCAAGCTTTAAGCCACAGCCAAATGAGCCGCTTCCAGAGACTTATTCTTACGAATATTCAATTGAAAAATTCAAGCTTGCACTTATCTGCACCATGAAGAAAAAGGCAAAGATGTCTGAAAAGGCGTATGTATGTCTTAAGATTGCATGGCTCAGACGTGCTCAGTTAAAGGAGCTTGAAGGAAATAAAGAAGCTGATCCAAAGGTAGTGGAAATGATTAAGAAGGAATACGATGGCTTTTATAGTCAGGCCTATGAGGGCTTTATGAAGGCTATTTCTTCTGAGACACCTCCTTATTGTGGAATGGCTTCCGAAGCAGTAGATTTCATGCTTGCTAATATGTCTATGTATTACAAGAAATATGATGCAGCCATGAAGCTTGTTGCTAGACTTATCCAGTCACCTAGCACATCTCGAAAGCTTAAGGATAAATGTGTTGATCTTAAAGACGAGATTACAGCAAAGGTTGCGGCGGAAAAAGCAGCAGCGGCAGAAAATCAATAATTATAAAGACTTATGGACCACATATCATTTCGATATGTGGTCTTAAAATGTATAGAGGTAGACTATGAATTGGATTAAATATTCCATTAATACAACTACAGAAGCTGAGGATATCGTTGGCGCTACTCTTATGGAGCTTGGTATTGTTTCAATCGAGATTGAAAACAATGTACCTGTATCCGGAGAAAAGCAGGGCGGCGAGTACGAGGAACTTCAGCCAGATCTTCCAGAGGATGAGGGCTTATCAAAGGTGAGCTTTTATCTTGGAGAGGAAGAGGATCATGAATCACTCCTTCTTCAGGTTAAGGCAGCTCTCGAGGAGCTTAAAGAGACTATGGATATTGGTCAGGGTACAATCGATACATCTGTTACTAAGCAGGAGGACTGGATTAATAACTGGAAGCAGTTTTTCAAATCCTTCTATATAGATGATATTCTCATCAAGCCTACCTGGGAAGAGATTTCTCCAGAGGATAAGGGCAAGATTTTTGTTGAGATTGATCCAGGAGTTTCTTTCGGAACAGGAAAGCATGAGACTACACAGCTTTGCATCCGTCAGCTCAAGAAATACTTAAAGGCTGGGGACGAAATCCTTGATATCGGCTGTGGCTCAGGAATTCTTTCAATCATTGCCAACAAGCTTTTAGATGGTAAGTGCCATCTTGTTGGTACAGATATAGATGACGACTGTATTGCATCTACATACGAGAACTTTGAGGTTAATCACATCTCAAAGGATGCAGGAGATTTTTATGTAGGAAATCTTATTGATGATAAGGATTTGCAGGATAAGGTTGGTTACGATAAGTATGATGTTGTTGTAGCTAATATTTTGGCAGACATTATCATTGCTATGGCACCAGCTATTCCGCCTACAATGAAGTCAGGTGCATATTTCATCTCTTCTGGAATTATCAATTTCAAAGAAGATGAAGTTAAGAATGCTCTTGAGGCAGTTGGTCTAGAGATAGTAGAAATCAATCATCAGGGTGAATGGGTAAACATCACCGCAAAGAAGAATTAAAAGAGAACTAATATGCAACAGGTATTTGTAAATGCTGGGCCTATTGATGGCAAATTTAATATTACTGGTCAGGATGCACACCATCTTACAAAGGTAGTTCGTCTTCGTCCCGGAGAACGCATTCGTGTTTCTGTAGCAGACGGTACCAATTACATTTGTGAGGTTTCGGACTACGTAGATAAGGATTTGGTAGCAACAGTTGTGGAAGAGGTTCCATCTACAGAGCTTCCAAACAAGATTTATCTCTTTCAGGCTCTCCCAAAGGGTGATAGAATGGAGACTATCATCGAAAAATGCGTGGAGCTTGGTGCCTACGAAATTATCCCAGTGGAGATGAAAAACTGCATCGTGAAGCTGGATGATAAAAAGAAGAAATCCAAAGTAGAGCGTTATCAGGCAATAGCCAAATCTGCGGCAGAACAGTCAAAGCGCTCTATCATCCCTAATATTCATTCCGTTATGACCTTCAAGGAGGCATTTGAATATGCCAAGTCTCTTGATGTGTTGTTACTTCCTTTTGAGAGTAAGAATGGAATGAAGGATACATATGACTGTCTTTCAGAATTAAAGAAAGGACAGAGCATTGGCGTATTTATTGGACCTGAAGGAGGCTTTGCTCCAAATGAGATAGAAATGGTTGAAGGAAGCGTTAAGCTGATTTCTTTGGGCCACCGAATACTTAGAACGGATACAGCAGCAATATGCTCACTCAGTATGTTGATGCTTAAATGTGAGGAATTTTAGAAATGATATATTTTGACAACTCAGCTACTACTAAATGCGATGAAGACGCAGTTGCTTTAATGAATAAATGCCTTTTAGAGGATTTTGGAAATCCTTCATCTCTCCACGGGATGGGAGCAAAAGGTAAGGATTATTTAAAAGAATCCAGAGAAATAATCGCTGGCATCTTAAAGGCTCAGCCAAAGGAAATTTATTTTACTTCAGGTGGTACTGAAAGTAATAACTTAGCTATAAAGGGCGGCGTTGCAGCAAAGAAACGCCGTGGCAATCACATCATCACTACAAAGATTGAGCACGCATCAGTGCTTAACCCAATTAAGTATCTTGAAAAGAAAGAAGGCTTCGAAGTTACCTATCTTGGCACAGATGAGTATGGCGTTATCAGTCTCGAGGAATTAAAGGCAGCAATCCGTGAAGACACTATCTTTGTTTCTATTATGATGGTAAACAATGAGATTGGTGCACTTCAGCCAATAGAGGAAGCTTCTAAGATTATTAAGAGCTTCAATAAAGAAATCCTTTTCCATGTGGATGCTATTCAGGCTTTCGGAAAGCTTGCTATTCAGCCAAAGAAGATGGGAATTGACCTTCTTACAGTCAGCGGACATAAGATTCACGGACCTAAGGGTTCTGGATTTATATATATTAATGAGGCAATCTACAATATTATGGTTCCTCAGATTCTCGGCGGCGGTCATGAGAGAGGCATGCGCTCAGGTACAGAGAATGTTCCTGCTATTGCAGCTCTTGGCATGGCAGCTAAAAAAGCCTACGAAAACCTTGACGAGAATCAAAAACGATTGTATGCTATGAGACATCGTCTAATCGAAGGAGTTTCTGCAATTGAGGGTGTATCAGTAAATGGTCACCTTGATGAGAACAGTGCTCCTCAGATTGTCAGTGTTTCTATCAAAGGAAACCGCACAAGAGCCCAGGTTATTTTAAATGCTCTTCAGGATAATTATGGTATATACGTATCAGCTGGTTCTGCATGTTCATCAAATAAGCCAGCAATCAGTGAGACATTAAAATCAATCGGACTTGAAAAAGATTTATTAGAGCGAACAATCCGTTTCAGCTTCTGCCCAGAAAATACAATGGAAGAAGTGGAGACAGCTATTAAAGCTCTTACAGAATTAGTACCAATGATGCAACTATAGTTTTTATACAAGAAAGGTTATTATGACATACCAGGCATTTTTAATTAAGTATTCAGAAATCGGTGTAAAGGGAAAGAATCGCTATATCTTTGAGGACGCCCTTGTACGCCAGATTAAGAGATCTCTTTATGAGGTTGATGGCAAATTTATCGTTAAGAAGCAGAGTGGTCGTATCTTCATCTCTGTTGAAGGCGATTATGATTATGATGAGGCTGTTAAGGCTCTTCAGCATGTATTCGGTATCAGCGCAATCTGTCCAACAGTAGTTGTTCCAGATGAGGGCTTTGATGCTCTTGCAGACGCTGTTGTAAAGTACGTTGAGGAAGAGTTCGAGGATAAGAATTTCAGCTTCAAGGTTATGGGACGTCGTGCAAATAAGCAGTATCCTATGACATCTATGGAGGTTGCTGCTGAGGTTGGAGCACGTCTTCTTGATGCATTCCCAGAGATGCATGTAGATGTACATAATCCAGATAAGATTATCTATGTAGAGGTTCGTGAGAATATTGCTATTTACTCTACAGAGATTCCAGGACCATGTGGAATGCCTGTTGGTACAGCAGGAAAAGCCATGCTTCTTCTTTCTGGTGGTATCGATTCACCAGTTGCTGGTTATATGATTTCAAAGCGTGGTGTTACACTTTCAGCTACATATTTCCATGCGCCACCTTATACATCAGAGCAGGCAAAGCAGAAGGTTGTTGACCTTGCAAAGCTTGTAGCAAAATATTCAGGTCCTATCGATTTACATATTGTAAACTTTACAGATATTCAGCTCTATATTTATCAGCAGTGCGCTCATGATGAGCTTACTATCATTATGCGTCGTTACATGATGAGAATAGCAGAGCATTTTGCTAAAGAGAATGACTGCCTCGGACTTGTTACAGGCGAGTCTATTGGACAGGTAGCATCTCAGACAATGCAGTCACTTAACTGCACAAACGCTGTATGTTCACTTCCTGTTTACCGTCCACTTATCGCTTTTGATAAGCAGGATATTGTAGATATTTCTGAGAAGATTGATACATACGAGACTTCAATCTTGCCTTACGAGGATTGCTGTACAATTTTCGTAGCAAAGCATCCTGTTACAAAGCCAAAGCTTGAGGCTATTGAGAAGCACGAGCACAATCTTGACGAGAAGATTGATGAGCTTATGAAGCAGGCAATCGAGTCAGTAGAGATTATCAAAGTAAAATAAAGCAATAAAAAAGGCCAGACATAAGTCTGGTCTTTAGAATTACTCTTTCAAGTTAAAAAGGATTAAACGATATAATCCTTTAATGTAGACATTACATCTTCTGCATCGCCATCAGCGTGAACAGTAAGATCGATTGGCTTAGAAAGATCAAGAGAGAAAATTCCCATGATAGACTTAGCATCAATCACATAACGTCCGCTAACAAGATCAAAGTCATAATCGAACTGGCTAATAGTATTTACAAATGACTTTACCTTGTCGATTGAATTAAGAGAAATTTGAACTGTTTTCATTTCCTTATGTGCCTCCTCCGTGAAAATATGTTTGAATACAGCTTTTATACTATAGCAATGGTGCCTAAAAGTCAACAAACTCTTAGATTTTTACATGATTCAGAAAGGTTTTTAATACAATGAAAAAAGCTGCTTTACACAACCTTGGTTGTAAGGTAAACGCATATGAGACAGAAGCCATGGAAGAGCTTCTCAAAAAAGACGGATTTACGATAGTAGGATTTGATGAAATTGCTGATGTGTATGTTATTAATACATGTTCAGTTACTAATATAGCTGACAGAAAATCTCGCCAGATGATTCATAAATGTAAAAAGCTCAACCCAGATGCATGCGTAGTTGCTGCTGGCTGTTATGTTCAGAACTTTGGTAACGAGGTAGCTGATGAGCTTGGTGCTGATATCATTCTTGGAAATAACAAAAAGAATGAGTTAGTTGAAAGAATACATGATTATTTTGGAAATTTAGATTCTAACGATGGCCCAATTATGGACTGGATTGATATAAATGATGGCAATGTTTCTTACGAAAATATGCACATCGAAAAGGATTCAGAGCATACCAGAGCCTTTGTTAAAGTACAGGATGGTTGCAACCAGTTTTGTAGTTACTGCATCATTCCTTTTGCAAGAGGTCGAATCAGAAGCCGTGACATCGATGATGTTGTAGAAGAGGTTACAGGTCTTGCAGCAAATGGCTACAAGGAAGTTGTCATTACTGGTATTCACCTCAGCTCTTATGGAAGCGGCACAGATTATAATCTTGCTGATTTGTTGGAGGCTATTCAGAATATTGACGGCGTAGAACGTATTCGTCTTGGTTCTTTGGAGCCACAGATCGTTACAGAGAATTTCGCAAAGAGAGTTTCGGCTCTCTCCAAAATGTGTCCTCATTTTCATCTTTCTCTTCAGTCAGGTTGTGACTCTGTTCTAGTTCGAATGAACAGAAAATACACAATTGAAGAGTATACTAGGGGAGTAGAAATTCTTAGGAAGTATTTCGATAATCCAGCTATTACAACTGACATAATCGTAGGTTTCCCAGGTGAAACAGAAGAAGAATTTGATATTACAGCAAATTACGTTAAGGAAATAGCTTTTTATGAGCTTCACGTATTTGCGTATTCAAAGAGAAAAGGCACTAAGGCTGCTACAATGTCAGGTCAGCTTACAAATGCTGTAAAAAAGGAGAGAAGTGCAAAGCTTATCTCTATTGGAAATGAAACAACAGAGGCTTACAGAAAATCCTTTATCGGAAAAGACCTTGATATTCTCTTTGAGGAAAAAGCGGTAATTGATGGTAAGGAATACTTCATCGGATTCTCTCGTGAGTACATTAAATGTGCTATTTTAGCAGAGGATTCAAAGGACTATACAAACCAGATTTTAGTGGCAAAGGGTACTGTTTTATCAAAGGATAAGCAATACTTGATTGTTGAAATTTAAAGGTTTGTATATTACAATTAACTTGAAATAGTTTTTATTGTGGTACGGTTTTGAGAGACGAGGTAGATATGGCAGAGTTAAGTAACACACAATACTTTAAGGTTCAGAAGGAAAATCCTGTTGGTGTAAAAGAGGTTCTCGAGCAGGTATATAGTGCACTTTCGGAGAAGGGCTATAATCCTGTGAATCAGATAGTGGGATATATTATGTCAGGAGACCCTACGTACATTACCAGTCACAATAATGCACGAAGTCTTATTATGAAAGTAGAACGTGATGAGCTCGTAGAGGAGCTTCTTAAGGAATATATAGCTAGTGAAAGCTGGAGTAAATAATGAGCAGGATTCTTGGTCTTGATTATGGGACGAAAACAGTTGGGGTCGCTATTAGTGACCCTTTACTTTTGACTGCGCAGGAATTTGAGACAATCACCCGTGAAAGAGCCAGTGCACTTCGACATACGTTAGTTAGAATCAAGGAAATCTGCGAAGAGTATCAGGTAGAAAAGATTGTATTAGGATATCCTCGTAATATGGACGACACTGAGGGGTTCCGCTGTGAAGATACCCTTGAATTTAAAAAGTTATTAGAAAAGAGAGTTACTATTCCGATAGAGCTCGTTGATGAGCGTCTCACTACCGTATATGCGGATGAGATTCTTGAGGAATCAGGCGTAGCGAAAAAGGACCGCAAGAAAGTAATCGACCAGATTGCTGCGGCGATAATTTTACAGGATTATTTGGATAATTATAGGAGTTAATTATGGAACCAATTTATTTGCCAGATGAAGATGGTAATCAGATTAAATTATTTGTTGTTGAGGAGACTCAGTTATCAGGCATCAAATATTTATTAGTATGTGAAAGCGACAATGAGGAGGAAGACTCAGACGCTTATATTTTAAAAGAGGTTTCAGTAGAAGGCGACGATGTTGTCTACGAGTTTGTAGAGGACGACGTTGAGTTTGATGCTGTAGCCAAGCTTTTTGATGAATTAGTTGGCGACGAAGCCGACCTTGAAATGTAATGAACGATTATTATTTGATTTGAAATAGGAGGTTATTTTTTTGAAGAAGAAAACTGAACAGAAGGCTGAAAGGCTGAAGATTATTCCACTTGGCGGTCTTGAGCAAATCGGCATGAATATTACTGCTTTCGAGTATGGAGACAGTATTATTGTTGTGGATTGCGGACTTTCATTTCCTGAGGATGATATGTTGGGCGTGGATCTGGTTATTCCAGATATATCATATCTGAAAGACAATCAGGATAAGCTAAAGGGATTCTTTATTACCCATGGTCACGAGGACCACATTGGGGCGATTCCTTATGTTTTTAAGGAGCTTAATGTATGCCCTATTTATTCAACTAAGCTTACTAATGGTCTTATCGAGCATAAGCTTGAGGAGCACAAGATGCTCACAAAGGTTAAGCGTAAGGTTGTTAAGTACGGCACTCATATCAATGCAGGTGAATTCAGAGTAGAGTTCATCCGTACAAATCATAGTATTCAAGATGCAGCTGCACTTGCTATTTATTCACCAGCAGGTATTGTTGTGCATACAGGCGATTTCAAGGTTGATTACACACCTGTTTACGGTGATCCAATCGACTTACAGCGTCTCGGTGAAATCGGCAAGAAGGGTGTTCTTGCGCTCATGTGTGACAGTACAAATGCTGAGCGCCCAGGCTTTACAGCTTCAGAAAAGACAGTTGGTAAGACTATCGATTCAATTTTTGCTGACAACACAACAAGCCGTATTATTATTGCTACTTTTGCATCTAACGTTGATCGTGTTCAGCAGATTATTAATTCGGCAGATAAATATGGACGTAAGGTTTGTGTGGAAGGCCGTTCAATGGTTAATACTATTGATACAGCCCAAAAGCTTGGCTACCTTCACATTCCAGACAATACACTCATTGATATCGAATCACTTAAGGCATACCCAGATGAGAAGATTGTACTTGTTACAACAGGTTCTCAGGGTGAGTCTATGGCAGCTCTTTCAAGAATGGCAAATGGTACTCACAAGAAAGTACAGATTAAGCCAGGTGATATGATTGTATTTTCATCTCACCCAATTCCTGGTAATGAGAAGGCCGTTTCAAATGTTATTAACGATTTAACAATGCGTGGCGCACAGATTGTTATGCAGGATGTTCACGTTTCAGGACATGCCTGTGCAGAGGAAATTAAGCTTATTTATTCTCTTGTACGCCCACAGTTCTCTATTCCAGTCCATGGTGAGTTCAAGCATCTTACAGCTCAGGCTCGTATTGCTGAGTCCCTTGGTTGGGATCATGACCACATTAAGATTATCCGTTCAGGTGATGTGTTAGAGCTTGGAGATAATTACTCTAAGATTACAGGACATGTTCACACTGGAGCTATCATGGTTGATGGTATTGGTGTAGGTGATGTTGGAAACATCGTACTTCGTGACAGACAGAAGCTTGCTGAGGATGGAATCATTATCGTTGTTCTTACCTTAGACAGCGCATCAGGTACAGTTCTTGCTGGTCCTGATATTGTATCCCGCGGTTTCGTTTATGTTAGAGATTCTGAGGATCTTATGGAAAGCGCTCGTGCAGTCCTTGCAGAGACTATGGAGGTTCTTGAGGAAAAGAATATTACAGATTGGAACAAGATTAAGTCAGATATCAGGGACAACCTTTCTGATTTCGTATGGCATGAGACTCAGAGACGTCCAATGATTATTCCAATCATTATGGAAGTATAAAATGATAGTTGATGAGAGATATACCACTTATTTGAACAGCCTTTATCCAGAGCTTAGCCCTGTTTTAAAGGAGATTCAAAAAGAAGCAATAGAAACCTTCGTTCCAATTATTAGACCGGAGACCGTTAATTTACTTCAGCTTCTTGTTAAGATGAACAAACCAAAAAGAATCTTAGAGGTTGGAGCTGCCGTTGGTTTTTCTGCTAACGTAATTGCGGAAGCGGCAGGAGATGATGCTACTATTACCACCATCGAGAATTATGAGCCTCGCATTCCTATCGCAAATGCGAATTTTAAGAGAACAGGAAGAGACAAGCAAATCACTCTTTTAGAGGGAGATGCCATGGAGATTCTTCCTACTCTTGAGGGACCATATGATTTCATTTTTATGGATGCGGCAAAAGGTCAGTACATTAATTTCTGGCCAGAGATTAAAAGACTTATAGCCGATGATGGTTTGATTGTTACTGATAATGTATTACAGGATGGGGATATAATTGAGTCCAGGTACGCTATTACAAGACGTAATCGTACTATACACAAGCGAATGAGAGATTATCTCTATGAGTTGACTCACGATGAAGGTTTTACTACTACGATTCTTCCTTTGGGAGATGGCGTTAGTATCAGCGTGAAAGGAAAGAAATGAGAAATACAGAATTATTAGTTCCTGCAAGCAGTCTTGAGGTACTTAAGGTTGCTGTTATTTACGGAGCAGATGCAGTTTTTATTGGTGGAGAAGTTTTTGGTCTTAGAGCTAAGGCAAAGAATTTTTCTAAGGAAGATATGATTGAGGGCGTAAAGTTTGCCCATGATCATGGTGTAAAGGTTCACGTTACTGTTAATATTTTGGCTCATAATAATGACCTTGAAGGCGTTAGAGAGTATTTAAAGGAACTTAAGGAAATTGGTCCTGATGCTCTTATTATTGCAGATCCAGCAATCTTTATGATGGCAAAAGAGATTTGTCCTGAAATCGAGCGTCATGTCAGCACACAGGCCAACAACACAAACTATGGTACCTATAAGTTCTGGTACGATTTAGGTGCATCAAGAGTTGTTTCAGCCAGAGAGCTTTCACTTGCCGAAATCAAAGAGATAAGAGCGAACATTCCTGATGATTTAGAGATTGAATCTTTCATTCATGGCGCAATGTGCATTTCGTATTCAGGCAGATGCCTTCTTTCAAACTATTTTACAGGTAGAGATGCAAATCAGGGTGCTTGCACACATCCTTGCAGATGGAAGTATGCTGTTGTTGAAGAGCAACGTCCAGGAGAGTATTTCCCTGTATATGAGAATGAGAGAGGAACTTACATCTTCAATTCAAAGGACTTATGTATGATTGAGCATATTCCTGACTTAATTGATGCTGGTATCGACAGCTTTAAGATTGAAGGTCGTATGAAGACTGCTCTTTATGTTGCAACTGTTGCTCGTACATATCGTAAAGCGATTGATGATTACAAAGAATCACCTGAGAAATACGAGGCAAATATGGACTGGTATAAGGATCAGATTTCAGCCTGCACTTATCGTCAGTTTACAACAGGTTTCTATTATGGAAAACCATCTGAGGAATCTCAGATTTATGATAATAATACCTACAATATTGGATACACATATCTCGGTATCTGCGGAGCTCCTGATAGTGAGGGCTTTGTGGAGATTGAACAGAGAAATAAATTTTCAGTTGGCGAAACTATTGAAATTATGAAGCCAAACGGAGATAATGTAGAAGTAGAAGTATTAGGAATTAAGAATGAAGATGGTGAGGATATGGAGAGTTGTCCACATCCAAAGCAGAAGCTCTTTATTAAGCTTAGCACTACACCAGATGAGTTCGACATTCTTAGAAGAAAAGAAGAAGCATAAGTTAAAACAAGGAGAATACAATGGCAGAAAAATATGTTGCTTATGTGGGTACCTATACACACGAGACAAGCGTTGGTATCTATGTTTATGATGTAAATCCTGACACAGGATTGCTTACTGAGCAGAGCGTTGCTCCAATTAATAATCCTTCGGATATTATTAATTCTCATGATAATAAATTCCTTTATTCGATTGCAGATGAAGGTGTTGCAGCTTTCAAGATTCTTGAGAACGGTGACCTTGAGAAAATGAATCAGGAGTGGGTTGGAGGCATGCGTGGCTGCAATCTCTGCGTTGATTCTCAGAACAGATATTTATTCGTAGCAGGCTATCATGATGGTCGTGTTACAATGATGAAACTTAACGAGGATGGAAGCATTGGCGGTATCGCTGATGGTATTTTCCACCAGGGTATTGGTAAGTCAGTTGCTGACAGACCTTTATATCCACACTGTACATGCGTAGAGCTTACACCAGAGGAGAAGTACCTTTGCGTTGTTGAGAATGGTCTTCATCAGATCAAAATCTACGAGGTAGATTATGAGGAAGGCAAGCTTCGTCTTGCAGATATCGTTAGATGTCCAATGGGTTCAGCTCCACTTAAGATGAAGTTCTCTCATGATGGAAAGTATGCTTACGTTATCACAGAGATGTCAAACGAGATTCTCGTTTATGATTATCATATCATCGGAGATCGTCCTGATTTCGAGAACATCCAGACAGTATCATTACTTGTTGGTGTTGATGAGGAAATCTCTACAGGAACTAATGTTAAGTTTGGCGATGATGATAAATATTTATACGCCAGCGTAGATGGCCTTAATGCTGTTTGCATGTACGAGAGAAATGTTAGATCTGGAAAGATTGAATATTTCTCACACAACTTTATCAGTGGTGATTATCCAAAGAGCTTTGCAGTTCTTCCAAAGGACAAATATTTCGTTTCACTCAATCACGATACAAACGAAATCAGAAGCTTTACAATTGATAAAAAGACTGGTCATTCTCTCATGCAGAATCCACCAATCAAAATTGCTAAGCCAAACAGTATTATAGTTGTAAAGATTAAATAAGAGTGGTTCGGGGGCTGTTAAGCGCAGCCCCTTTCTTTACTATATAGGGTTTCTTTTTAGGAGGGCATCATTATGGCAGGTTCAACATTTGGTAATAGAATTTCAATCACTACTTGGGGAGAATCCCACGGAGCAGCTCTTGGAGTTGTTATAGATGGTTTTCCAGCTGGTCTTAAGCTTTGTGCTGCAGATATTCAGATGTATTTGGATAGAAGAAAGCCAGGGCAGTCAAAATTCACTACAGCACGTGCTGAAAGTGATGAGGTGGAGATTCTTTCGGGAGTATTTGAAGGTCGTACCACAGGCACTCCGATTTCGCTTATGGTTAGAAACAAAGATCAGCAGTCTAAGGATTACGGTGACATCGCTACTACTTACAGACCTGGTCATGCTGATTTTGGTTTCCATGAGAAATTTGGAAGAAGAGATTACCGAGGAGGCGGACGTTCCTCTGGAAGAGAAACTATTGGACGAGTTGCTGCAGGAGCAATTTGTGCAAAGCTTTTAAGAGAGCTTGGAATAGAAGTATTCGCATATACGAAATCAATTGGAGATATTGTTATTTCCGATTTTGAATTAGGCTATAGAGACCAGAATCCGCTTGCCATGCCAGATTCAAAGGCTGCGGATGAAGCTGCTGATTACCTGGCAGCATGTATGCTTAACAACGATAGTGCTGGTGGTGTTATCGAATGTGTTATCACAGGTGTTCCTGCCGGAATTGGAGACCCAGTATTTGAAAAGCTTGATGCAAAGCTTGCTCAGGCTGTTGTTTCAATCGGCGCTGTTAAGGGTGTTGAGATTGGTGATGGATTTAAGGCCTCCAAAAATGTCGGAAGTTTAAATAACGATGAGTTTGAATTAAACAATGAAAAGGTAGTTAAGGTTACTAATCACAGTGGCGGTATAATCGGTGGTATTTCCGATGGCGACGATATCATCTTAAGAGCCGCTATAAAGCCTACACCATCTATTTCTAAGACACAGCATACAGTTAATGAAGCTGGAGAAGAGGTAGACATTGAGATTCACGGTCGCCACGATCCTATAATTGTTCCTAGAGCAGTTGTAGTTGTTGAGGCAATGTGTGCGATTACAGTTTGTGATGCTTTGCTTAGTCATATGACTGACAGAGTTGATTATATTAAGGAGTTTTATAAGAGTTGAAGTACGAGTTATTAAAGACAGAGGGAAGAGCAAAAAGGGGACGTTTTCACACTGTTCATGGTGTTATTGAGACGCCTGTGTTTATGAACGTCGGAACAGTTGCAGCCATTAAGGGTGCTGTTTCTACAGATGATTTGCGTGAGATTAAATGTCAGGTTGAGCTTTCTAATACTTACCATCTTCATGTTAGAACTGGAGATAAGCTTATTAAGGAGCTTGGTGGTCTTCACAAGTTTATGAATTGGGATAGACCAATCCTTACTGATTCAGGCGGATTTCAGGTATTCTCTTTAGCAGGAATCAGAAAGATTAAGGAAGAGGGCGTTACCTTTAATTCTCATATTGATGGTCGCAAGATTTTCATGGGACCAGAGGAATCTATGCAGATTCAGTCTAATCTGGGTTCTACAATTGCAATGGCCTTTGATGAGTGTCCACCAGCACTTGCAGAACGTAAATACGTAGAGGATTCTGTTGCACGTACTACCAGATGGCTTTATCGTTGCAAGGAGGAGATGGCTCGTCTTAATAGTCTTGAGAACACAATCAATAAAGAGCAACTTCTTTTTGGTATTAATCAGGGTGCTGTTTTCAATGATATAAGAATTGAGCATGCGAAAATTATTTCTGAGCTTGATTTGCCTGGATATGCAGTTGGTGGCCTTGCTGTAGGTGAGAGTCATGAGCAGATGTATGATGTTTTGGATCACGTAGTACCTTACCTTCCTCAGAACAAGCCTACGTATCTCATGGGTGTTGGCACACCTGCAAACATTTTAGAGGCAGTAGACAGGGGCGTAGATTTCTTTGATTGTGTTTATCCTAGTCGTAATGGACGTCATGGTCATGTTTATACAAATCATGGCAAGCTCAATCTTTTCAACCAGAAGTTTGAGAAGGATATGCGTCCAATCGAGGAAGGCTGTGGATGTCCTACTTGCCGTTCTTATTCAAGAGCCTATGTTCGTCATTTGCTTAAGGCAAAGGAAATGCTTGGAATGAGACTTTGTGTTCTCCACAATCTTTATTTCTACAACACAATGATGGAAGAGATAAGAGATGCCCTTGATGTAGGTGAGTTTGCTGCATATAAGAAACGTAAGCTTGATTCAATGGCTCAGGGAGAGAATTAATCTTAAAATTTCATTAAATAATCTTTTTTTCTTGCTTAACAAGGAAAATTTAGATAAAATTAATGTCAGTGATTTGTGGCAAAGGCCACGTAGTAGGAGGATAACTTAATGAATAGTTCAATTAGCTTAATTATTTGGGTAGTGGTTCTTTTCGTATTCATGTATTTCTTCATGATTCGCCCACAGCAGAAGGAGCAGAAGGAAAAGACTGCTATGATGTCATCTCTTGCAGTTGGTGATACAGTACTTACAACAAGCGGTTTTTACGGAGTAATCATTGCTATTCCTGATGACGCTACAGTAATCGTAGAGTTCGGAAGCAATAAGAACTGCCGTATTCCAATGACTAAGAACGCTATCGCACAGGTTGAGAAGCCTGAGGATGCTGTTAAGTCTACAGAGAAATAATTAATAAAAAATTAAAATAGGGATTTGGCTTTTGCCAAATCCCTATTTTTTATTCTTTCTTTTTATGTCTTAAGAATTCAGAGCCCTTCTCAAGCAAAGCTTTGGTTGAGGCAACAGGGTGTGTAAATTTTGCAATGTGACGGAACTGACCACGTTGAGTTTCCGTAGCATTGAGTACCCATTGTTTTACTGCTTCAGTAGACAGCTGTTCTTTTATTTCAGCTAGTTTTTCTGCGTTTAATTCTTTCTTCATAAGGGCTACCTCTTTTTTAACAGCAGCTTTTTCTATTCGAGCAATTTTTGATTCTTCTAAGTTTGTCTGTAGTGCAGCAACTCTTTCAGCCATCTGACTGTTGATTTGCTCGTTTATTCGTTCGAAATCCTTGGCGAAAGTGGTAAGGGCCGATATTGTTAGAGCCATATCCATACCGAAGATAAACATGAATATCAGGGCTAATAGCTCAATTACAACGGAAGGAATTAAGGCTATAAGTTCAACTATTGGTGGCACTATGAGTTGTGTTACCAGAATTCCCGCAAAACCAAAACAAAGAGTGAAAACAAGGCAAACTCGTCCGTTTATATTTAAAGGAAAATCTGAATAATCCCACCATCTGGCGTGGAATCTTTTTTCCAAAACGTATGAAGTTCCATATTCCAGGAAAAAGGAACCAACGGCACAGCCTATAAAAATCGTGACATATGATGGTTTGCACGAGGTGCAATGTATAGGTAAATCCAAAAATAGAATCTGAGCGAGAGTGGCGCCTACACCATATAATGGAATGCAAGGCCCATAAAGAAAGCCTCTGTTTTCCCAAGACTTTTCATGAATGGTACAGTAACATGTTTCGTATATCCAACCTAAGAAACTATATATTATGAAATATAGAAAATATCTGCAGATAATCATTATTCTGTCCCTCCGATACTTTAGTATAAGATAAGTGAGTAGAAAATTAAAGAATAATAGGGATTGTTCATAGTTATTTACGATTTTAATGCTAAAATACAAATACCTATAGGTATGTAGTTTTATGGGTGGTGGTTTTTATGTTAGGTATTAATTCTGTTGGGCAAAATCAATATCTAAATGGCCCATCTTTGGATTTATCTAATTATGGTTCCTCAAAGGTTGCAGACGAATTAAAGGCCGAAGGTAAAAGCACTGACTTAGCAAAGAATTATGCATCTGAGCGTGCAGCTAAAAGAGCCGGGGTTATTGAATGTGAGACCTGTGCCAGCCGAAAGTATCAGGATGGCAGTGATGAGCAGGTTTCTTTTAAGTCTGCCCAGCATATATCTCCACAGGCAGCGGCTGCCAGAGTCAGAGGCCACGAGGCAGAGCATGTAAGCAATGCTTATGACAAGGCTAAAGAGAAGGGTGGAAAGGTACTCAATGCGACTGTATCCATCCATACTGCAGTATGTCCAGAGTGTGGCAGGACATACGTATCAGGCGGAACAACACATACTCAGATTAAGTATCCTAATGAGGAAAATCCATATCAGAAAAACAGAAAAAATGCAGATGGCGGATTGCTTGCAGGAATGAATTTCGACGCAGAGGTTTAATGGGAGTCTTTTTTTATAAAAGTGTGTATTAACTATTGAAAATAATAGGGTTCCTGTGATATACTTCATTTGTTGCGTGAAGCGTAACACTTTTTAATTAGGAGGAAATTATGCAAGCATTAAAGTATGTTCTTATTATATTATTAATCGTCATTTGTGTGGCACTTACAGTTATCATTCTTTTCCAGGAGGGCAAGCAGAACGGACTTGGTTCTTTATCAGGCCAGCAGTTCGATTCATACTGGAGCCGTAACAAGGGTCGTTCACGCGAGGGCTTATTAGTTAAGCTTACAAGCGTATGTGTTATCCTTTTCTTCGTGCTTTCTGCTGTTCTTAATATTGGTAGCTTCTAGGATTAAGATTTTAATTGCCACCCGTATGGGTGGCTTTTCTAGTTATAAGAGTTTTATTTAGGAGGAATATGAAAGATTTCGATAAACAGAGACATTTTTTAATGGACGTCTTTAAAAGTCCGGCTTATATACCTATGAAAAAGAAGGATCTTGAGATTCTTTTGGATGTAGAGAAGAACAAAAGGGCTGAATTTGCTGAGGTACTTCAGGATTTAGTTGATGATGGACAGGTAGAGATTACCAAAAGAGGCAAATATCAGATCCCAGAGAATCGCCCTAAGTTCATTAAGACAAAGGATCATAGGTCAAAGAAGTCAACAAAGGCTGAGACTGCCACTAAGAAACAGTCTCTTAATCAGGTGGCAAAGCGTGCAAATCGACCATCAGATGATAATATCGAGCCTGATATTATCGGAAGATTTATTTCCCATAAGGATGGCTTTGGCTTCATCGAGGTGGAGGGTCAGGAAGAAGATTACTTCGTCGGCAGAGATAACACAGGCTTCGCTATGCAGGATGATATAGTCGCGGCTGTTCTTACTTTTGGAGCACCAGGTAAGCGTCAGGAGGCACGCGTTGTAAGAATTATCACTCATGGTTTTTCTGATGTGGTTGGTACTTACGAAGACAGCGGTACTTTTGGCTTTGTTGTTGCGGACAGCCAGAAGATGCTTAGAGATATATTTATTCCATCAGGCAAGAGTATGGGTGCCGTATCTGGACATAAGGTAGTATGTCATATAGATGATTATGGCGATGACGAGCACAAGCCAGAGGGTCACATCACAGAGATTCTTGGTCACAAGAATGATCCGGGCGTAGACATCCTTTCAATTGTAAAGGCTTTTGGTATCACTACAGAGTTCCCAGACAAGGTTATCAAGCAGGCATCCACTGTAGCAAAGCCTGTTTCTGAGGCTGATATGGCAGGCAGAAATGATATTAGAGATTTGTGTGTTGTCACTATTGATGGAGAGGACACAAAGGATATAGATGACGGTGTTTCTCTTGTTATGGACGGGGATAATTATGTCCTTGGCGTACATATTGCAGATGTTACTAACTATGTTCAGGAGTCTTCAGCACTTGATGTTGAGGCTTTGAAGCGCGGTACTTCTGTATATCTTGCAGACAGAGTTATACCTATGCTTCCTCACACCTTATCAAACGGTATGTGCTCCCTTAACGAGGGCGAGGATCGTCTTGCACTTTCCTGCATCATGACTTTTGATAAGAAGGGAAATCTTGTGGATCACGAGATTTGCGAATCTGTAATCCACAGTAATCACCGCATGACATATACAAGCGTTTATGCCATAATGACTGGTGATGCTGAAGAGCGTGAAAAGTACGCGGATGTAGCGGAGATGATTGATAATATGTATGAGCTTTCAAAGATTCTTCGTGCTAAGCGTAAGAAGAGAGGCTCTATCGATTTCGATTTTCCAGAGACACACATTCTTATTGATGAGAATGGCAAGGTGGTTGGTCTTGCTCCTTACGAGAGAAATGATGCCCATAAGCTTATAGAAGATTTTATGCTTGCAGCTAATGAAACAGTTGCAGAGCATTTCAATCTTATGGAATCTCCTTTTGTATATCGTGTTCATGGAGCGCCTGATCCAGAAAAGATGCAGACCTTGGGTAAGTTCCTTGGAGCCTGTGGTTATTCTCTTAAGGGTAATAAGGACAGTATCCATCCAAAGGAAATTCAGAAGATGCTTGATTCCTTGAAGGGGCATGAGGATGAAGCAGTCATTACAAAGATGACTCTTCGCAGTATGCAACAGGCAAAATATGATACAGAGTGCAATGGACACTTTGGTCTTGCTGCTCAGTATTATTGTCATTTCACTTCGCCTATACGTAGATATCCTGATTTACAGATTCACAGAATCATTAAGGATCATTTGCGTGGACGTATGAACGAACGTAAGCTTTCTCACTACGAATCAATCTTGCCAGAGGTAGCTCTCGAGACTAGCAAGCTTGAGCGCAGAGCAGAAGATTGTGAGCGTGAGGTAGATAAGCTTAAGATGGTTCAGTACATGAAGGAATTCATCGGACAGCAGTTTGAGGGAAGCATTTCTTCAATCACTGGTTGGGGAATGTATGTAGAGCTTGAGAATACTGTGGAGGGACTTGTACACGTATCTACACTCTACGATGACCATTATGAGTTTGTGGAGGAAAATCTTACACTTGTTGGCGAGCGTACAGGACGTACCTTCAAGCTTGGTCAGCCTGTCACTGTAGTTCTCGATAGCGTAGACGAGCAGGCTCGTACGATAGATTTTATACTAGAAGAGTTTCAGAGGTTTTAGTCATGAATAAAGA
Organism: Pseudobutyrivibrio sp. UC1225; assembly: GCF_900115215.1. Taxonomy (NCBI): domain Bacteria; kingdom Bacillati; phylum Bacillota; class Clostridia; order Lachnospirales; family Lachnospiraceae; genus Pseudobutyrivibrio; species Pseudobutyrivibrio sp. UC1225. Next base: position 40,149 of record NZ_FOVQ01000001.1, read on the forward strand.
AGGCAGAAAGTTAATAGCTAATAATAAAAAGGCTTATCATGAGTATTTTATGGAAGAGGAATATGAAGCAGGTATTGAGCTTCACGGAACAGAAGTAAAGTCCATGAGAATGGGTCAGTGCTCAATCAAAGAGGCATTTGTAAGAATTGACAACGGTGAAATGTTCATCTATCAGATGCACGTTAATCCTTATGAGAAGGGCAACATCTTCAATAGAGATCCACTTCGCCCAAGAAAGCTTCTTCTTCACAAGTCTGAAATCAACAGACTTTTAAGCAAGATTAAGGAAAGCGGATATACCATCGTTCCTTTGGAGGTTTACCTTAATAATGGTCTTGTAAAGGTAAAGATTGCATTGGCAAAAGGTAAGAAGCTTTACGATAAGAGAGCTGATATTCAAAAGAAGGATATGAAGCGAGAGGCAGAGAGAGACTTTAAGATAAGGAATTTAGGATAATGAAAATTGTACTTGCATCGGGATCACCACGTAGAAAAGAATTATTATCACAGGCTGGTATTGAGTTTGTTGTAGATCCAGCAGATATTGATGAGGTTACAGAGGAGACACTTCCAGCAAAGGTTGTTGAGAACCTGAGCCGACAGAAGGCTCTTGCAGTAGCAAAAAAGCATCAGGGAGAGACAGTACTTGCTGCTGATACAGTTGTTGCTTTTGACGATAAAATCCTTGGTAAGCCAAAGGATGAAGAGGATGCTTTCAGAATGCTTACAGAGCTTTCAGGAAGAGCGCATCAGGTATATACAGGAGTTACTATTGTGGAAGCCAATGGAGAGGTTAAGACTTTCTCTGAGTGTACAGAAGTAACAATGTATGAGAACTCTTCAGAGGCTATTAGAAGCTACATCGCATCAAAGGAGCCTATGGATAAGGCTGGTGCTTATGGAATCCAGGGCTTAGGTGCAGTATTGATTAAGGGCATTGAGGGAGACTACAACAATGTTGTAGGATTACCGCTTGCGAAAGTATACAGAGTACTATATAATGTGTAGTGCTCATAAGGGCTAGTCATGGTTTCGACATAGTGATGTTAAAAGCAGAATGAAATGAATGCTTTTAATATCAGAAACCTGTATAGTCATTTATTTAGTTTTTGGGCTAGTCATGGTTTCGACAGGGGTCATGCAGCGGAAGAAGCGAGTCCCACGGCGATGGGTTAAATGGCCAAACTTAAAATTAAACGCTAACGATAATTTAGCATACGCTGCCTAGTTGCGGCAGTCTGACCTAGAGCACCTACACTTTAGGACTCAGACTTCGACTTTGTAGGAAACGACGTTATCAAAGCTTTGAGATGGCGGGCGTATTATGAAGCTACTAAAGCATAAATCCTGTTTGTGGGAGTTATGTGGAGGGAATGTAAAAATACAAACTACACTCGTAGAAGGGCCGGGAATTGGCTTTTGGACACGGGTTCGACTCCCGTCTAGTCCACTAAAATCAATCCAATCGAAGTATTGAACTTCGGTTGGATTTTTTTATTTGGACAATAGTTACGAAAAGTTTGTTCTGAATTGTTTATGATACTTATCAATGATAAACTTTTTGTATCGGTATGGGGGAGATGGAGTATATTGTTATGAGTAATAATTTTAGAAATAGAAATATGTCTGAGGACGAGCGTAGAGCATATCGCAGACGCAAGAAGTTGATTCGTAGAATTCAGGTTTATTCTGAAATGGCTTTGATAGCTATTGCAATAATAGTTACAGGCTGTCTTATTATTTCCCATATAAAAGGAAAAGATGATGGTACTTTAAAGGTTGCTGCCGAGGAAAAGGTTGTGGCAGAGGCTGAAACCTCTGAGGAAAAGGCAACTGGCTTAAAGGTTTCTTCAAAAACATTGGAGGAGCCTGAAAATGTTGAAGAGACAAAAGAAATCGAAGAGGAAGCGACACCTAAAGCTGGCAATTATTCCGCCAAGGAATCAGAAGAGATGGTTGAGATTGGTGGTGATGTTGTTAGTCAGTCCGCTGTACTTATAAATAATAAAACAAAGGAAATTGTTGCTACTAGAAATGCCAAGGAAAAGATTGTTCCTGCATCCATGACAAAGGTTATGACTGTTCTAGTAGCAGCTAATCATATTTCACCTGAAAAGCTTGATGAGAAGATCGTTATGAGCCATGAGGCGATCGACTATTCATATGCAGGAGGTGGCTCCACATCGGGCTTTGTTGAGGATGAAGAAGTTACAGTAAGAGATTTGTTCTATGGAACAATTCTTCCATCCGGTGGTGATGCTGCAGCTCAGCTTGCAATCTATGTTGCAGGTGATATCGACAGCTTTGTCAAAATGATGAATGAAGAGTGTAAAGCTCTTGGTATTAGTGAAACTACACATTTCACAAATCCGGTAGGCTTCCATAGCAAGGAGCACTATAGCACCCCTTATGATATAGCAATTATTATGATGGCTGCCCTTGATAATGAGGTTTGCAAGGAAGTAATTACTACAAAGGTTTACAATTCTACAGCTACAAACGTTAATCCAGAAGGAATCACCATTTCTAACTGGTTCTTGCGTAGAATAGAGGATAAGGAATTTGGTGGTGAGATAGAGGGTGCCAAGACTGGATATGTAGATGAATCGGGAAGCTGTGCAGTAAGCTCCATGATATCAGAAAGCGGTACAGAATATATATGCTGCACCGCTCACTCAAGCTCCTCATGGAGATGTATCTATGATCATGTAGATATTTATAAAACTTACGCTAAATAAGTTCGATGATTTTATCGAACGAATCCACATATGCGATAGGATTGAACTGCTGAAGTACATCCATATCGCGGAAGCCGTAGGTGCAAAGCACGTAATCAAGCCCTGCATTTTCTGCTGTGGCTGCATCTACTTCGGAATCACCCACATAGAGTACTTTTGACTTATCACTGATTCCGAGCTTTTTCAAAGCGATTTCGATTGGCTCTGGATCAGGCTTTCTTTTGTGGATGCCATCATCGCCTACCACGATAGTGATGTTTGGCGCGAAAAAATCATCAATTAATGAATCACTGGCTGTCTGACCTTTATTGGTTACGATAGCCATTTTTTTGCCCATTTCTACAAGCTTTCCGGTGGTTTCCATAACACCATCGTAAGGCTTTGTCTTAATGAGATTATGGCAGTTATAGTATTCAATGAATTCTTTAAGGAATTCTTCAAAATGTTCATAATTAGCTCCCTCAGGAAGAGCACGTTCCACGAGCTTTCTAAGGCCATTGCCTACAAATCTTCGAACGTCATCTATAGAATGGGTAGGAAAACCATATTTTGCCAGCATATAATTAATGCTATCAGTCAAATCTTCCAGAGTATATAAAAGTGTTCCGTCCAAATCGAATAATATTGCTTCGTATTTCATGTTTAGCTCCTATAAAAATGTTTTGATTTCTAATCCTCAGTTATAGTTGAATTTATGGGATTTGTAAAGAGTGATAGTATAATTAATGGACAAATAGTTGTTATTTTATTTGAATTATACATGTGGCTTTGTTATCATTTTTTTATATTAGTTTTTGCGGAGAAATGCTATGAATATTATTATACGTGATGCTGTCGAAGCTGATGCTAAGGCTATTCATGATATTTACGGATATTATGCTGAAAACACAGCAGTTACTTTTACAGAACAGAATCCTTCTGTGGAGGAATACAGACAGAGTATTATTGATACGAAGAAGGCGTATCCTTACATAGTAGCCTGTGATGAGTCTGGTAAGGTGCTTGGCATGGCATATGGCGGACAGGTTAGACATCATGATGCTTACAAATTTTCTGTTGAGACTACTATCTATGTTGCAAACGACGCTCCAAAGCGTCAGGGAATCGGCAGCAAATTATATACAGCTCTTGAGGAAAGACTCTCCGCAATGGGCTACAAATTCATGTACGGTGTTATTACTGACGATAATGAACCTAGCATAGCCTTACACAAAGCACTTGGCTTTGAAGAGGTTGGGCATTTCAAAGATATCGGTTACAAATTTGGAAAATGGAAGGGAATAGTGTGGTATCGCAAGCAGATTGGTTCGCTTGATGATATGACACTTAGAATATAAGATGAGAAAAGCAATCAGATATTTTTTAATATCTATTATTTCGATAATAGTGACACTAATAGCGGTGGGTGTTATTTACATAGTGATTGATACTAAGGGCCGCATTCAGGTGGACAAGGTAGAAGAGGGACAGACTTATTCTTCTGCCGAGGTGGAGGCTCTTGTTGATGAGGCAAAGGAAGAGGGAAGGATTTCTGTTCTTGATTCTTTGAGAGAATCTCTTGAAAACGGAAATACGATAATTTCTGTTTTAAAATCTTTCTATCCTGAATATATCGTTGTAGCTGCAAATCAAAAGTACAACTTTGTTCCAATTAATGAGGAGCTTACAAAGAGTGCCTTTAACATTGATAATCTTGTTGAGGATGAGGAGACTGGACGATACAGCTATGTAGAAGATGGTAAGGTTACTTCTAAGTTTGGTATAGATGTTTCCTCTCATCAGGGAGATATCGATTGGCAGGCTGTAGCTGAGGATGGCGTTGAGTTTGCTTTTATCCGTGCAGTTTACCGTGGTTATGGCACAGGAAAGCTTGTTGTAGATGAGAAATGCATCGAAAACATCGAGGGCGCTCAGGCCGCCGGAATCGATGTTGGTGTTTATGTATTCTCACAGGCTATTTCAAAGGATGAGGTTTTAGAAGAAGCTTCTACAGTAATAGATCTGCTAAAAGGATATGAGCTTCAGCTTCCAATCGTATTTGATGTGGAAAAGGTAAGCGACAGCGAGGCCCGCACAAATACACTTTCTGTTGAAGACAGAACAAATCTTACCATCGGATTCCTTAATTCAATCAAGAATGCTGGATATGATGGAATGATTTACCATAACACTGAGATGGGCGCTATGCTTATCGATTTGACACAGCTTACAGAGTATCCAAAGTGGTTTGCAGGATACAACAAAGAATTTTACTGGCCATATGAATATCAGCTTTGGCAGTATTCAGAAAAAGGTTCAGTTAAGGGAATCAAAGGTAATGTAGATTTAGACCTTTGGTTACAATAAGAGGAGGATATGGAAAAATGCAGTTTGAAACATTACAAAAAGACATGGTTGCAGCAATGAAGGCTAGAGACAAGGCTAGAAAAGATGCTATTTCTTCACTTGTATCTGATGTTAAGAAGGCAGCCATTGATGCTGGAACAAGAGATAACATTGCGGATGATTTGGTAGATCAGGTTATTCTTAAGTCTTTAAAGACAGCCAAGGAGCAGCTTGATACATGTCCAGCTGAGAGAACAGATTTAAAGGAAGAGTACCAGTTTAGATATGATGTTATTAAAGAATATGCGCCTGCAATGATGAGCGATGATGAGATTCGAGCATTCCTTCAGGAGAAATTCGCTGACGTTATAGCAACTAAGAATAAGGGCTCAATCATGAAAGAAGTTATGCCTGCTCTTAAGGGAAAGGCTGATGGTAAAGCTATCAATATGATTGTTGCTGAACTTTGTAAATAATACTTGAGATGAGGCTGGCTTTTTGTCCGCCTCATATTTTTATTGGAGAAATAGATATGGAACAGAATCTCAGTTTACATAGATCCGAAAAAGCCTCATCATCTCAGGACTAGTGAAAGACTAGGGTTTTTAGATATTTTGATACTTGGAGTATTTTCACTGAATGGTGTGATGGGTGCTCCACGATTAACCTCAATCGATTATTCTAAATATTCTTTGGGCATCGAAGCCATGTATAGATTGTTATTAGAAATTAGAAATAAGAATATATCGCACACAACTATTCAACTAGAAGTTTCTATCAAAATTAACGAGACTGCTTAAAAAAGGAATGCTAATTTACAGGTTCTGCAACGGTGTCTGATAAGGCAAATTGTATCAAGTCTGCTGGGTTTGAGGATGGCATTCTCCTATGTAATATAGAGATTGCCATTTACCTACTAAAGGAGTATGCTTTTAGAAAAAGAAGAGAAGGGGGATAATACAAATGATTTCAAGAGATGAGGCCTTCGACTTATTGAAAAAATACAACAAGGATTCTTTTCATATTCAACACGCATTAACCGTTGAAGCTGTTATGAAATGGTATGCAAATGAACTTGGTTATGCAGATGAAAAGGAATATTGGGGAATTGTTGGACTTTTACATGATATAGATTTTGAATTGTATCCAGATGAACATTGTTTAAAAGCTCCAGAATTATTAAAAGAGGGCGGTGTGAGTGATGATATTATTCATGCAGTATGTTCACACGGATACGGTATTACTGTTGGTTGCGGAGAAACTATAGATGTAGAGCCAATAAGAGAGATGGAAAAAGTACTCTTTGCAGCTGATGAGTTGACAGGACTTATTTGGGCGGCGGCTCTGATGCGACCATCTAAGAGTACTAAAGATATGGAACTAAAATCTCTTAAGAAGAAATATAAAAGCAAAGGATTTGCTGCAGGATGTTCACGAGAGGTTATAGAACGTGGTGCAAATCAGCTTGGCTGGGAGCTTAATGACTTGTTAGATAAAACATTGCAAGCAATGGCTGCTAGTGAGGATACTATTAACAAGGAAATGTTAGCGGGGTAAAGGCCTATGAAATCAATCCTTATTAAAGATACAACACGAGAGGAGCGCGAGGAGATTATAAAAGCATCTCTTGATTGTGGTGGCGGATGTGAAAACTGTTCTTCTTGTTGGCTTGGTGGCGGTAGTCCGTGGAATATTTATCAGGACTATATAGATGGTAAACGGGAAATTAGTGATATTAATAAGGATTATATGTCTATGTACCGTCAGGATAGGCAGATAAAATAGGTATATTTATGAAAGAAGCTCCAGATATTATAAATTCAACAGAACAAGAACGGCGCGATTATATAAAGCAAAGATTTCCATGTATTGCAGATTGCGATATGTGTGGGCTTTGCAAAGTGTTTCATGGAAAAGACGCAGAAACAGCTTATGACGATTACATCTCAGGGGTGCGGACGTTTTTTGATGTATCAGCGGATTATAAAAGATGATTTGCGAACGATTTGCGAATATTCCAATTGACAATTGATAATCTATAAGTTATCATAACTTTAGATAACGAATAAGTTATCATTAGGAAGAGGAATAAATATTGCACGAATTAACGCAAATAAAGTGAATGATTATATTCAATCATTAGCAACCTATGGTACATATATAGGAGAACCTGTTTGTAAGCATCTTGACGGAGAAATATGGGAATTAAGACCGCTAAGTAATAGAATTTTATTTGCAGCATTGGTAAATGGCAAGTTTATTTTATTACACCAGTTTCCTAAGAAAACACAAAAGACACCAAAGCGCGAGATAGAGCAAGCAAAGCGAGAGCTGGCGGATTATTTGGAAAGGAATGAACAGATATGAGTAAAACATGGAATGAAGTAAGAAGTGAATTGTTCACACCTGAAGAAATTGCGGAAAGTGATTTAAGGGTTGCTCTTATGGGTGAGTTAATTAAAGCTCGTAAGGAACAAGGAATATCTCAGCGTAAATTAGAAGAACTAAGCGGTGTTAAGCAGCCTGTTATAGCAAGAATCGAAAATGGAACCAGCAATCCGCAGCTTGAAACAATAATTAAGTTGTTGGCAGCCTTGGGCAAGACTCTAGCTGTTGTACCTATGAAATAGTGTGGATAGAATAATGTATATGGAAAAGACTACTGTAAAAAAACAGTAGTCTTTTTTATAAAAAAATTGCCTTTAAAATCAATGGAGTAGGGCGTCCAATAAAATGCCATGCAAAGTTGCTATCTTATATTTAGGAGCTTTCGAGTGTGAGAGCTTCTATATTTTTAAAATTAAGTTAGACACATCTAACGAGAGGTGGTAGTATAAAACTAGAAGAGAGTGGGGAATTAGAGGAATGGGCAATAATTTGAACAAATCTTTTATTTTCAGGAATTTCTATAAGGTATTAGAGGATAACTATGGGTCTGCCATGGCAAAAGAAATGTGGAATAATGCTGAATCCGAATTTGTCAAACTACAGGATGCAGAACCATCGGCTGATAAGGCTCTTGAACTAGGCACACCAAACGCTATTCAGATGATTTGTTGCATGGATAAGGAATATATGAATGGATTTAGAGGAGTTGATTACAAGAGGACTAAATCAGTCGCAGAAGGTGATGATTGTTGCGACTATAGACTTAAAAAGTCCTTTTAAAAATATTTGCTATCGTCGGTAAGAATATCAACAATCGACTTGCTGTGTTGGATGGTAAGTAATTTTGAAAATGACCACAAGGATGACGGAAGTAAAACATGGAGTTTTACATAGAGATTATACATTGGCTATAGGTGGGGCAATCTGCGACTACTGAATTGTACAGGATAAAATAAAGAATCCTAAGTAAATGATATAATCAAATACCCTTCTGTGATATATTAGAAAGAAAAAATATAGCAAAGGGATTATTTATGAAAAAGACGTTAGTTACATTATTATTGGCTTGTATGCTTGTGGGCTGTGGAAATAAGCAGAGTGATGAGATAATTGGTGGGGCAGATGAGCCTACAAGTATTATTTTAGAATCGGATTCAACAAAAGATGATGAGAGCAGTGCAGATTCAATTACTGATGATGAGGCTTTAAATGCTATAAAAAACTACTGCTATGAGAATTATCCTGATGTAAAAGAATTAGAAGAGTCTGGAGAGTATGAGGTTTACTGGAATATTGAGTCTAGTGTTGACAAGCAGATAGTTGTTGCATTTAGATCCTATACTGCAGCGAGTGTTCGTTTTTACATTGATACAGCCACAGGAGAAACCTACATAACAGAATATGTTTCAGGCATTACTGATGAGGAGGAGCCTACTGGAGAGACTTTTAATGTAAAAGACTATTTTGAAATAGGTGAATAATGTTATGGAACGTGATGAGTTAAAAGAAGCCATTCTTAGAGATCTAAATGCAGAGGAATATCCTTTTGTTATAGAGGTTAAAGGAAACACTATTGTTGGAAGATGGAAGACTCAGGAGATTCCTGGAAGTGCTAATTCAAAAAGTTATCGTCCCTTTTCTGTAGAATATAAGCTCCGTGCAGACGGAACATTTTATGGCGGGGAAATGACAGTCCACTGTGATGAGTACAAGCCACCTATGTCAGCAGAGTCTAGAGGGGTGTATTCTGTTACTGCCAATGATAATCTGAAGTGGAGGAAAAAGGTGGATGTTAAAGACTGGTCTACTATTGACCACGACGAGCAAAAGCTTTTTTCAATAATAGAGCATTATTTGACAGATAAAGGGTTTTCCTATCGACTAGGTGTATGGAACCATGCTTATATAGGTTGGAGACAAGGATATTACTTACGATTAGTAGGTGCATTACTATTGTTTGTTGGTACCTTTATTTTTATAGGCTCACTAGGTACTGGAAACTTATTTTTTAATCTATTTCCTTGGATTCACATCATAGTTGGTGCTTGGGTTCTTCTTATAGGATTAGGAAAGATTCCGTTTTACCATCTTAGGAATGACATACTGATAAAAGTGATTATTGGAACCATTGCCATTTGTTGGTTGCTAGTCTTTGCCTGTATGTTTTTTGATATAGATCCACTTGGATTCCTTTTTAGATAAATAATATTATCCAACCAAGGTTAGTCCTTGGTTCCTTGCAATGGAAGATGAGAATTAACAGATAGAAGAGCAGTTGAAGGGGTACAAATAAAAGCATTTGCTTTGGAGGAGCTGTTATGTTTTTCTGGTGGTTTATGCTAATCAATGGATTGCTTATACCAGGTATTATGATTTTGTTTGGATGGCTTTTGTGGAAACATGGTCCAAAGGACATCAATTCTTTCTATGGATATAATACTTTGGCCAATCATACCTACAGAAATCAATTTGAAAAAGAATTTCTAGAGGAGAGGTTATTTTAATCGGGTTATGGTAAGAAGATTATAGAAAATGGAGGGGAAAGCCTATGATTAAGATATACGGAATGCCAACTTGTCCATATTGTGATTACATTCATGAGCAGATTAAGGGTAGAGAGTCAGAATTTGAATATATCAATATAGGTGAGAACATCAGAAATATGGGAGCGTTCACCAGACTACGTGATACCAATTCTGTTTTTGATCACTGTAAAGAAATAGGCGATGTTGGTATTCCTGCTTTTGTATTTGAGGATGGTAGAGTGTCTATTGATCCTGCCGATGCAGGATTGATTGAATATGGCACTGCTAATGCTTGTTCAATAGAAGATCACAAGAGTGGAAGAAAAGGTTGCTAATGGAAATGAAAAGTGAAATCGCACATTCATCAACTGAATATCAGAAGTTGTTTCATAAGCTCGCAAGGATTAAATATGTGAACGAGGAAGATGGCTTTACAATCTATAAAAACGATTCATTGGGAACGATAGTAAGCTATGGAAATCCTGATACAATCCAATGCGGGATTGGTGACTATTTAATAGAGGATGATTTTTCTATTGAATATCAGTATGACACTCAGTTTTTGCATTTTGGAATTATTTATGCAGGAGTGACGTACTCTGTTAAAGATGGGGATATAATAGCTCAGTCAATTCCATCGTCATTTATGTCCTTAGAAAAAATGGATAGAGGAATAGGTGCATGGAGGGCAAAGCAACATTTTAAAGGAATAGAATTTTCTATTAACTATGATTATTTGGTGAATAGTCTTTTACCTTCTATTGGCAGGAGCATTTCCGAGTTTAATTTTTTTAGAATTAATACCAGATATACAATCTTGATACCAGAGATTACTGCCGTTTTGTCCAAACTGGAAGGGTATATGCAAAATAGGATTATGACAGAGCATATAGCCCAGGCAGCGGCTGTGGAGCTTGTAGAACTACTTCTTAGTCCACCATCACGAAAGCTTTTCAGCGCAGAAGGGGATAAAAGCCTGCGCACTATCAAAGCTGGGGCCAGAGACATAAAGATTAATTCAGAAGATTTGCGCAAGATAAATCAGGTTCATGAGATAATTATGTCTTCGGCATATGAATTTAAAACTATTCCCATGTTGGCGCAGGAAGTGGGTATAAGTGAGCAAAAGCTGAAGTATGGTTTTTTAGATTATTACAAACAGACTATTTGGGATTTTCAAAATAATATTAGGATGAGTAGAGCGGCATGGCTCATTTTAAACGATTCGGATACCTTTGAAGAAATATCAAAAGCAGTCGGCTATCATAGCCAAACTGCTTTCTATAATGCATTTAAAAAATGGTGTGGTTTATCCCCAGGAGCCTTTAAGAAACTCCAGAAATCTCATCGTGAGAGCTTATAGGGATAATCATAGGACTGTTGGAGACAGGGTCTGTCACAACAACACTTTTAAGTCCATAGATTTCCCTGATAGTTTCAGGGGTAATAATATCAGCTGGTTCGCCTTCTTTGATAAGATGACCATTTTTCATGGCGAAAATATAATCAGCATATTTGCTAGAAAGATTTATATCATGCAAGACCATCACAATGGTGGTCTTTTTCTTTTTGTTTAAATCCTTTAAAAGATCAAGTATTTCTATTTGGTAAGCAATGTCTAGGTAAGTTGTAGGTTCGTCTAAAAACAGGATATCTGTCTGTTGGGCAAGTGCTAGGGCAATAAAGACACGTTGACGTTGCCCGCCTGATAATTCATCTACACTTTTGTCTGCAAGCATACATATATTCATTGCTTCCATAGCTTCCTCAATTGCGATGTAATCTTCTTTTGTAAGAGGTGCCATAAATTTCCTGTAAGGGAAGCGTCCTCTGGCAACAAGCTCAGCTACAGAGATTCCAGCTGGTGCTATAGAATCCTGTGGAAGTAATCCTATGGACTTGGCAATGTCCTTGCTTCTAATGCAATTGATAGACTTGTCGTCTAGGAGAATCGAGCCGGATTTTGGAGCCAAAAGTCTGCAGAAGGTTTTAAGCATAGTAGACTTGCCACTTCCATTTGAACCGAGAATGACACTGATTTTATTTTCTGGAATTTTCATATTCACAGAGTTTAATATGATATCGTCGCCATATCCGGCAACTAAATTTTCAGCTTTAAGAGAATGGGCTTTCACTAAATTACGCCTCCTTTATTTTGTCTGATTAGAAGATATACAAGGTATGGAGCTCCTAGAAGTCCAGTAACAATTCCAACTGGATATCTAGTTGGAAGAAGATTTTGTCCAATAAAGTCTCCTGCTATTACAAGAATTGCTCCAATTAATGCTGAGGACGTGTAGTTGGTTTGGTTGTTTGAACATATACGGGTCGCAATTGGTCCAGATAAAAAAGCAATTGAAGCAATTGGACCAGAGATTGAGGTAGCAAATGCAATCAACACAACAGAGCAAAACATGAGGAGTGTTCTAACTACACTAACATTTACTCCTAGGATTGTTGCATATCGTTCGCCTAATTCCAGAGACCGGATACTTTGATTACAATAAATCATTATCGCAAAAGCAAGGATTACCACAATCACAAGGAGAGGTAGTGTATCTGTTGTGATTCCGTTGAGATTGCCTGCCATCCATCTCATGGCTGTTGGAACATCATATTCTGCAGCTCGCATTACCATCCAGTTTATAAGGGCTGTAAAGAATGCCTGGGCCCCAATACCTGTGAGAATAAGCCTGCTGTTAGAAAATCCATTTTTACAGGATAGCTTGTAGATTGTAAACGCTGCAAGTAATCCGGCAACAACGGAGATGATAGAGACAATCCCTCTGTTTAGATTCAAAAATAAAATACAGAAAACTGCAGCTACTGTTGATCCAGAGGAAACTCCGATAATATCAGGGCTTGCCAGTGGATTGCCAAGAAGGGTCTGAAATGTGTTTCCTGCAATGGCAAAGGCAATTCCGCAAAAAATACCTGCTATAGTTCGAGGTAACCTAAGCTTCATTATGATATAGTTGTTTTCACCATTTAAAATGATGCTTACTACTTCGGCAAGAGTATAGTTTTTCTCGCCAATTGTAACATTGAGACAAACAAGTATTGCAAGGATAACAAACATTATAAAGATTGCAATATGGTAGTGTTTCTGTCTTTTTTTTATTCCGTGAAAAATGATTTCGTTTTTTATCATAAGCTCTGAAGCTTCGCCTTTCTAATAATGTAAATAAATACTGGAGCTCCAATAAGTGCTGTCATTATTCCAGACTCCAATTCACCTGGAGCACCAAGGATTCGTCCAAGCACATCTGAGATAATAAGAATAGCACCACCATATATTCCACTTAGAATAATAAGTGGTTTGTGGCTGGATCCAATAGAAGAGCGGATAAGATGAGGAATCATAAGACCGATAAAGCTAATTGGTCCTGCTAGTGCTGTGGTGCAAGCACATAATAATACGCCACAAAGAGCTGCCAAAATTCTAGTACGACCAATGTTTAGTCCTAGAGCTATTGCAGTTTCTTCTGAAAGAAGCATTGTGTCCAGATTGTCTGATAGAAGAAAACTCACCACGATAGCCAAAACAGTGAATGGGAGAAGCAATAAGATGTCATCAGTAGATGTGCCGCCAATACTGCCTATCTGCCAAAATCTGAAGGATGTCATTACACTGGAATCTGGCATAACAATTATGCTTATAAGACTGGATAGAGCGGTGCTAATAGCTGCCCCAGAAATAGCAAGCTTAATTGGCGTGGCCCCACTATAACCAAGACTTGCCAGACGATAAACAAATATGGAAGTGAGGAGCGCCCCTACAAAGGCAAGTCCAATATATGATAGCTTGGATTGAATATTAAAAAATGATATTCCAAATACTATAAAAAGGGAGGCACCAGTGTTAACTCCGAGTATACTTGGATCAGCTATTGGGTTTCTGGTAATAGACTGCATCAATACACCAGAAATGCTAAGAGACGCACCAGCTATAATTCCAAAGAGTGTGCGAGGTAGTCGTGCCTGAACTACATTCACATTGTAGTCTTCAAGATTTCTGCCAAGTAATGCATCTATAACATCAGATAAACCTACGGATTTTGCTCCGTAGGTTATTGACAAGATAACTGATATAAACAGTAATAATATTCCTATTAAAGTTATTGTTTTAATCTTATTATTTTGCTTCAATTTTTTGTGCTGCCTCATTTAATACTTTAAGATAATCATCAACTGCATATGGTATAGAGAGAATTGATGGAGTTGTTGCTGCTGCTAAGGCTGTTGTTGAATCAATTAATACAACTGCACCATTTTTTACAGCAGGAATCTGGCTCATAAGTGGGTCGGCCTGAAGTGCTTCCAAAAGTCCTTTATCACCATACACAACCATAATATCTACGTCATTTAACATATCTGTTTTTTCTCGTGAAATAGTTACCGAGAAATCATCAGAAGTCTCTGCCAAAGAAAGAATGCTTTCTGGAGTAGCCAAGCTTAAATCATTAAGATAAGAAGCTCGTGGGTCATTTGGAAGATATGCATAAAATGTACTCATATCATCTTGTGATATCCAGAAGTAACCAGCAGTTTTTCCTTCAAGGTCAGGGTAGTCAGCAAGCTTTTCTGCAATCAATGCATCAGTCTGTTCTACAAGCTTTTCACCATCTTCTTTAAGTCCCATTGCAGTAGCGTTTGTAATAGTTTGTTCACGCCAGTTTGTCTTCCATGCAACTTCCAAGAAAGGAACAACTGGAGCGATTTCAGAAAGAAGATTATATTCCTCTTCGGTGAATCCAGAGTAAGAAGCAATGATAACATCTGGTTCACAGGCAGCAATGGCTTCGTAATCCCAACCAGTTTCATCATTGAAAACATTTGGAGAAGTTTCACCTAAATTTTTGAAAGCATCATCAGTCCAAGGATGAAGTTTATTTTCAGTCATAAGACCATAATTTGCTGCAGACACACCAACTGGAACTACACCAAGTGCAAGTGTTGTATCTTGATTAGCCCATCCAAGGTTTACAATTCGTTCAGGCTTACTTTCAATAACTGTCTCACCAAAAGCGTGTTTAATAGTAAGTGGAAACTGAGTATCAGCTTCTGCTGTTGTCTCAGAAGTAGCTGTTTCTGCTTTCTGTGATGTAGAACCGCAACCAATAAATGATGCAAAAATCGAAGTAGATAACAATAAAGCTAGTAATGGTTTTTTCATTAAAATTAATCCTCCATATCTTATCTATCTAAAGTTAGAATCAACTAACAATGTGAAAGAAATTTACCATAGGAAGTTAGTTATGTCAAACATCACGACTGATTTAAGAATTTCTGCACCCGATTCAGTAGGAAACATATCTCAAACAAAAGATTTTTGAAAAGAGTAGGGCAGTAATCAGAAAATAATGAAATTGAAAGAAGTTCTTGGAAGAATAGTGACTATCGTTCAACCTAATTGAGCCAGAACTTGTTAAGTCGAATTATCTATTTCTGGTTGATGCAGATTGTTTTCTGAATGCTGATGGCGTCATGCCTGTATGTTTCTTAAACTGTCGAATATAGTGTTCGGCAGTATCATATCCAATTGCCTCTGCTATTGTTGCTACAGACATAGTAGAGTTTGCAAGCAAATCCTGTGAGTGTTCTATTCTTACAGTTCTAAGAATCTCAGTGTAATTCATGCCAGTCAATTCCTTTATCAAACGCGAGGTATATTCATTTGAGTAATGGAACTTCTTAGCCAAATCTGAAAGAGTAATCTCTTTATAATTCTCCTGAATGTATTGAATAAGAGCGTATCTTTGAACATCAACTCTACTGTCGAACAAGGGCATTTGTACTGATTCAGAGTAGTTTCTGATAATCATGTAAAAATCTAATAGCAGAGTATTGGTTATTGCTTGATAGTAGTATTCTTGTTTGTTTGTGCTTTCCGCCAACATCCATATAAAAGATATATTTAAGGACTCGTCACTTCCGGTTCTAAACATAATATAATCATTTGCTTTTTTAGCGTAGATATTGTTTAGAAAGAATGATGAAAGAATATTTGGTGTATTCAAAAAGCCATAAAACATGGAGTGTAAAGTATCTTTTCTAAGCATAATATTGATGGCAATTGTGTCGTCAAAAATGGAAATAGAATGCTTAATACCTGGAGGAATAATACAAAAATCCCCTGTTCGCATATTGATAGTGCTTCCTGATATTTCCTGGGTGCATTGTCCATCAAAAATATAAGTGATTTCAAAGAAAGTATGACTATGTTCAATGGCAGGACTATATCTTTCGTGCTTCTGCACAACAATACTGTCGTTATTTGACAAGTCAAAGAAAAATGAATCCTCGAAAACTTCGGGAATGGTTTCCTCTATTTCCAAAATCAACAAATGCTTTTTGAAAACCTCGTCCATATTCAGATTAGCAAGAAACTTGTTAAGTTCTTTCTGATTGCTTCTTGCTAAGTAATATTCTTTATAGAATTTTTCTGTTTCCGTCATATCGTAGATATGCTGTCTTAATGCTTTTGCGTCCATGAAGATGATGATAGCTCAAAAAGGGTTCTATGTCAAAAAAAATCAAAAATATATTTCATATAATTCATATACATCAAAATAGGTCAATATAGTTGAACAATATTGTTAATTATTAAAGGGCAAAAATGATTCTATAATCAACTTGCAAGTTAAGTAAGGAGAAAGGTGTTGATGATTATGAGTGAACCAATACTTGAAATGAAAAATATTTCAAAAAGGTTTGGTAGCGTTATAGCCCTTGATGATGTTTCACTTACAGTTTATCCAGGTGAGGTAAGAGGTCTTATTGGAGAAAACGGTTCGGGAAAATCAACTATATCCTCTATAGCTGCTGGTATGCAGAAGGCAAATGAGGGACAGATGATTTTCAAGAACAAAGAGTGGAATCCAGAGAGCATGATAGATGCCTTAACGGGTGGAATAGGTATGGTTGTTCAGGAAAGCGGTACTATTGCTGGAATAACTGTAGCGGAAAACATTTTCTTAGCAGAGTTAAAGCTTTTTAAAAATAAGTTTGGACTTGTTGATAAGAAAAAGCTTTATGAAGAAGCTGGTAAAGTTTTACAGGAAATTGGAATCAAAAATGTAAAGGCTAGTGACTTAATGGGAAGTCTTGATTTCCAGGAAAGAAAGCTTGTTGAAATTGCGAAAGTCATGATGAAAAAGCCTGACATTTTAGTAATAGATGAGACTAGTACAGCATTGTCACATGATGGAAGAACATTGATGTATGGACTTATCAAAAGACTTAAAAGAGAGAATAAATCAGTTATTTTTATTTCCCACGATTTAGAAGAAATCACTACTGTTTGCGATACATTGACAGTGCTT
The DNA here is from genome assembly GCF_900115215.1 of Pseudobutyrivibrio sp. UC1225. Lineage (NCBI taxonomy): Bacteria > Bacillati > Bacillota > Clostridia > Lachnospirales > Lachnospiraceae > Pseudobutyrivibrio > Pseudobutyrivibrio sp. UC1225. The sequence continues at coordinate 57,450 of NZ_FOVQ01000001.1, forward strand.
CGTGATGGTAAGTTGATTAGAACATTTGAAAAAGAAGAATTCGATGACGATTTAATCCGAACAAGCATGATCGGACGTGAGCTTCAGGGGGATTATTACAGAACTGACTTCGAAGCTACTTCTCAGGAAGAGGTTGCATTAGAAGGTAAGAATATCAATTACGGCGACAAATTAAAGAATGTTAACATCAGTCTCCACAAAGGCGAGATAGTTGGAATCGGGGGCCTTTCAACATGTGGAATGCACTATTTAGGGGAAGCTCTTTTCGGAGCATTGGAACTTGATGGTGGACAGGTGATTACAGAATCTGGCAAGGAAATCAAAAGCTGTCATAATGCTGTATCTCAAAAGATTGGATATGTATCAAAGGACAGAGATACAAAGTCCCTTTGTTTGGAAGCCAGCATTAAAGACAACATCGCTATTGCAGGAATGAATATTTTCAAAAATAACGCTGGCATGATTACAGAAAAGAATGAGAAGGATTATGTGCAGAAACAGGTTAATGATCTTTCCATAAAGTGTAGCGACATGAATCAGCAGGTGAGCCAGTTATCTGGTGGAAACAAGCAGAAGGTTGTTTTTGGAAAATGGATCGGATGCGACAGTGAAATTCTCATTCTAGATTGTCCAACACGTGGCGTTGACATCGGCGTAAAACAGGCTATGTACCAGTTGATGATAAAGCTTAAAAAACAGGGAAAAGCAATTCTTATGATAAGTGAAGAGCTTCCAGAATTGTTGGGAATGAGCGATAGAGTCCTGATTATGAAGGACGGAGAAATAACAAAAGAATTCAATCGTAGCAAAGATTTGTCTGAAGCAGACGTTATTGGCTACATGATATAGGAGGTACGCTGTGAGTAAACTTAAGAAATTCAAAAATACTCAAATGCTTATAGCTACATTGCCATTGGTAGCGCTTATTGCTTTGTTTTTTATCTTTTGCGGAGTTATTCAAACATACGGCTATAGGCTTGATATGTATTTACAAATCGTTTTCAACGAGGCGGTAGTTCTTGCGGTTGTAGCAACAGGAGCAATTTTTATTTATACCTTAGGAACATTTGATATCAGCCTTGGTGCATCTACTCTTTTTGCAGCGACCCTTGGTGTTACAGTTTACAACAAGACAGAAAGCCTTGCGCTTATGATTCTTGTTTTGTTTGCAACAGGTATTGCATGCTCATTGTTTAATTCAGTTTTGGCATCAGTATTTAACATACCTGCATTCGTAACAACTGTTGCTATGATGTCAGTTTTGTCTGCAATAGCATCTCAGATTATTACAACAGATGGTGGTGCTCTCGGTGGAATCAGTATTCCTTCAAGCGTTGTAAAGCCTTATTCAGGAATCGGATTTAAAGCAATGCTCTTAATTATATATTTTGCAGTTTGTTTCTATGTTTTCCAGTTAACAAAAACTGGTAGAAGAATGAAGTTTATAGGTGGTAATCCACTATGTGCTTCACTTACAGGAATTAAAGCAAACAAGTATACAATTATCGCATTTACGATGGCAGGAATTGGTGTAGGTCTCGGGGCATTTCTTACTCTTACCTATACACCATCAGTTACAACACAAACAGCATCAAGCATTGGAATGAATATTTTTATTGCAATTGTATTTGGAGGAATGCCTATTTCAGGTGGCCCTCGTTCAAAAATCTATGCAGCCTTGGTTGGTGGATTTTCCTACATGCTACTGAACGACATTTTGGAAATTGTTATTGATAGTAGCGCGGCATATGGAATTACTCAGGTGATATCTGCTTTATTCTTTATGGCAGTTGTATACATAACAAGTATGAACTACCGTACTCAGGCATTGCCAAGATAAAGGTACCAACTGCTTTAGCAGTTAGAAATAATGGTTAATTATGGAGGGATTTGAAGATGAAAAAAAGATTTGCAAAACTCATTAGCTTAGCACTTGTTGGTGTAATGAGCGCTGGTGTTTTGGCAGGATGCGGAAATTCTAATGACACAGCATCTGCATCAAAGGACGGGGTTAAAATTGGTGTCCTAGTAGCTGATGTAAGTGGTGAGGAAGCTCTTGGTTTCAGAAACTATTATGAAGAGTATATTCAGAACAACTATGACGTTACTTTCGAATATACAGATGCTCTTGAAAGTGCAGAAGATGAGAAGGCTGCAATTGAGAAGTTTGCATCTAAGGGATATGACGCAATCATTTCTCTTTCAAGCTCAGATAGAGCACAGCAGATTGAGACATGTGAAGAATATGGTGTTTACTATGCAATTGCATCTGGTGTTCTTGATGATGAGCAGTACGAACAGTACAAGGGATATGAATACTTTGTAGGCCAGATTGGACCATCAAACGAAACAGAGTTTGAAGCTGGAAAGGCTATGGGCGAGTATTATAAGGAACAGGGAATTAGCACAGTTGCAATTTACGGTGCATTCATTCCAAACCCAATGCATGTATATCGTGCAGCAGGAATCATTGCAGGACTTGGTGATACATACGGTGGAACAGATGATATGAACGGCATGATTGGTCAGATTTTTGGAGACCAGGCTGTTGATCCATCAAAGATTGAAGGTGATGTAGAGGTAGTTGCATATCTTCAGGGATATGGTGATACAACTACAGATGAGCTTAATGCGGCAATCCAGAAGGCTCCAGAAGCTTTCTTATCAGTTGGTATGGCTACAACATTCTTTGCTCAGACATTAGCTCAGAATGATATTCAGTTTGCTGATATTGATTCATTTACAGAAATGAATTTGGATTCTATGACAAATGGAACACTTACATATCTTGCTGGTAAGTATTCTTCATCAATTGGACCTGTATTTGCACTTGTTATGAATGCAGTAAATGGAAATGTAATCCGTGACAATGATGGAAATGCAGTTTCATTAAGCCAGGGATACCTTGTAGCAACAGATGTTGATTCATTCAACGAATATTATGTAACAGACAACGGAGATACACCAATTTTTGATAAGGAATCACTTGATACAATCATCGGTGATGCAGTTACTTATGATGATGTAAAGGCTCTTGTAGAGTCAAAATAGTTTTTTGGAGGCAATTATGAGCACCCTTAAGAAGATAATACATTCATTGGCAATACCCGTTTTAGTAGCAGCAATACTTGAGGGACTTTGCCTTACACAGGGACAAAATATTATTACAAATGCAAAGAGTTTTGATAATTTTGTTGTTTACACAGCAATTGTCATGATTACAACAATGGCTCTTTCTATAAATCTAAATAGTGGACGATTTGATTTTTCACTTGGTTCAATGGCAGCGCTTTCATCAGTAATTGGAGCTGAAATAACATATTCAGCTCTTGCTGGTGGAAAGGGCTCTGCAGTGATGATGCTTATTGTAACAGTAGCTGTGGGATGCTTATTGGGATTAATCTCAGGAGCTATCTACGTTGCACTGCGTTTACCACCTATTATCACATCACTTGGTGTGACTCTTATTTACGAGGGAATCATGTACACAATCACAAGTGGAAAATACCTTATGAAAGAGGTACAGAATTCATCTATGTCCGCTTTTGCTAATACTTGGGTTTATGCATTTATTATCATTCTTGTGGTGCTCATATTTATGGTTGTTGTATTTGAAAAGACAACATTCGGATATGATTACGCAGCTCTGAAAAGTGGACAGAAGGTTTCAATAAACACTGGTATTAACGAAGTGAAAAATGCGCTGATCTGCTATGGAATATGCGGAGCATTAATGGGACTTGTAGGCTTCTTAAATGCTGCAAGAAACACAACAATCAATGGTGGACAGCTAAACTTCGGAAGTATTGCAATCATGTTTACAGCATTTCTTCCAATGTTTATTGGTGGATATATCAGCCAGTACTGCAATGAAAAGATGGGATTCTTGCTTGCAGCAGTTTGTATGTCACTTTTGAATTCCACATTTGCTGTTTTTTCAAATCAAGTAACTGCTTCTATGCAATCAATTATAAATGCCGTACTTCTAGTGGTATTTTTGATTTATTTAAACAATATAAACGTGATAAAGAGATTATTTAAAAGATGAGAAATGAAAAATTATTGAAAACAGCTTTAGGCTTATTGCCAAAGCTAATTTATAAGGATATAACTCCTGTAAATATGACTGAGTGCAAGTATCTTTCAAAGGGAGATAGCATAATAATAGATTTTGGTGATCATCAGGTGGGAAGATTAGCTTTCGATTTGAAATCTGTCGGTTCTCATGCCGATGCACCTGCTTTTCTCAAAATTCATTTTGCAGAAAGAGAAATCGAGTTATACGAGAATCCTGCTGAATACAAAGGATGGATAAGTGCATCATGGATTGAGGAGGAACAGATTCACGTAGATGTTATTCCATCAAGAGTGTCACTAGAAAGAAGATATTCATTTAGATATGTAAAAATTGAAGTTTTAGATATAAGTGATAAATTCAAGCTTTATTTGGACAATGTGGTGTGCACTAGCGAATCTTCAGCTGACGATTCTAAGCTTGTTCCACTTAATTCTGATAATCAGTTACACAAGGATCTTGATAGAGTTGCTATCAAAACTCTTCATGATTGTATGCAGCTGGTTTTTGAAGATGGACCAAAGAGAGATAGACGTCTTTGGATTGGCGATTTAAGAATGCAAGCATTGGCTAATTATGAGACATATCGTAATTACGATTTAGTAAAGGAGTGCCTGTATCTTTTTGGGGCTCTTACGAACGATGAGGATAGAGTGGGAGCATGCATATTCCTTGAACCAGAGCCAGAGGTGGATGACACTTTCATGTTTGATTACTCATTGTTTTTTATTAATACATTATTGGACTATTACAGACAAACAGGAGATGATTCGGCTGTAAATGATTTGTGGCATGTATGTAAAAGACAAATTGAACTGGCAAAAGAAAATCTTGATGAAAACTATGTTGTAAGGGATTCCGAAAAGCTAGGTTGGTGCTTTGTAGATTGGAACCTCATGCTTAACAAGCAGGCTAGTGCCCAGGGAATATTCCTTTATGCTTTGGAGGCAGCAATTGAGCTTGCTCAGATTACAGGAGATGTAATGGCAGAAGAAGAGTATGCCCAGGATTATCTCAAATTAAAATCAGCAGCTAATAGCTTTTTATTTGATGAGGAAAAGAAGCTATATGTTTCTGGTACAGACCGACAGGTATCCTATGCATCTCAGGTATGGATGATTCTTGGTGGAGCTGTAGAAGGAAATGGCGCTGTTAAGCTTATTGAGCGTTTGCGTCAGGAAGAAAGTGCTCTAACAATGGTTACACCATACATGTTCCATAACTTTATAGAAGCTTTGATTATGATTGGTGAAAAGAATCAGGCTTTAAAGGAAATGGAAGAATACTGGGGTGGAATGCTTAAGGAAGGGGCAGATACATTCTGGGAATTGTACAATCCTAAGAATCCAAATGAGTCTCCTTATGGCGGAACAATAGTTAACAGCTATTGTCACGCATGGAGCTGTGGCCCAACATATTTCTTAAGAAAATATTTTTGTAATTAACGAGGTTATAAATGTCAAAGATAGATTTTAAGGGAAATCCCTTTTATTTAGATGATGAGGCTGTAGAGTGGATTGAATCTACTTTTAGCGAGATGTCACTCGAGGATAAGTGTGGACAGGTATTCTGTCCAATGGGATTCAGCAGTGATGATGGAGTCCTCAACCACATTGTAGGAGATATAAAGGTAGGGGGTATGATGTATCGAAGTGGCAGAGCCGAGGAGATACAGAACACTCACAGAAAAATTCAATCAATCGCCAAGGTTCCACTTCTTCTTGCTGCCAATACTGAGGCAGGAGGAGATGGTTTGGCTTTTGAGGGAACATCCTTTGGAAAGCCTATGGCAGTAGCTGCAACAGCAGATAGCGAATATGGCTACAAAATGGGATATGTGGCCTGCAAAGAAGGTGCAGCTCTTGGTATGAATTGGTCTTTTGCACCAATCGTTGATATTAACAAGGAGTTTCACAATCCAATTACAAATGTAAGAACATTTGGAGACAATCCACAGATGGTGGTTGACTTTGCTTCTAGGTACATGGATGGTGCTGATGAGAATAATGTGGCAGTTGCTATCAAACATTTCCCAGGAGATGGTATCGATGAGCGAGATCAACATATTCTTACAAGCATAAATAGCCTTTCTGTAGAGGAATGGGATGAGACCTTTGGATATGTATATAAGTCACTCATTGATAAGGGGGCTAAGACAGTTATGGTTGGCCATATAGCTTGCCCTGCCTATGTTCGTAAATACGATAATGGTGCTTCAAGAGAAAAACAGTTACTTCCTGCATCATTGTCTTATGAATTACTTACCAAATTGCTTAGACAGCAGCTGGGATTTAATGGCTTGATTTCTACAGATGCTACACCTATGGTTGGATTTACAGCTGCTATGAAGAGGGAACTTGCAATTCCTACTGCTATCCAAAATGGATGTGACATGATTCTTTTCAATAAGAGCTTAGAAGAGGATTATGGATTCCTTATGAATGGTGTGAAAAATGGAATCCTTAAGGAAGAAAGATTAGACGAAGCAGTTCTTAGAATACTTGCTACAAAGGCTTCTTTAGGTCTTCACAAAAAGCAGGCAGAAGGAACTCTTGTGCCAGGCAAAGATGCTTTGGCTGTAGTAGGTTGTGAAGAGCATAGAAAGATGGCTAAGGAAGTTGCAGATAAGGCTATCACACTCGTAAGAGATGAGGAAAGTTTACTTCCACTTTCTGCAAAAAAATATAAGCGCATTTATTTGAATGTTATCGATAGAAATGATGATCCAAATAGCGATTTTGTAAAGATGTGGAAGGAAAAACTAGAAGAAGAAGGCTTTGAAGTCAAGGTTAGAGACAGACGTACTCGAATTTCTGTAATGGATTTTGCAGATCCAAGCAGAATGACTCCAGAAAAGCAGGCTCTTATGAATGAAATGTACAGAAGCGTTGCAGATATGAAGGCTGATTATGATTTATATCTGTATGTATGCAACATGGAGAATGCATCAAATAATACAACACTCAGACTAAACTGGAACGTATTGTTTGGACTGGGAGATGACGCTCCATGGCATGCCAGCGAAATTCCTATGCTTATGGTTTCTACAGCATACCCATATCATCTGTTTGATGCACCAATGATGAAAACATATATCAATACTTATAGTGGCAATGAGGAATTTGTTACTGCTTGTATTGATAAACTTATGGGCCGCTCAAGCTTCAAGGGAATCAGCCCGGTAGACCCACTATGTGGAAAGGACTATATATAAAATGGAAATCAAGGGAATTATATTTGATTTAGATGGTGTTATTTGCAGCACTGATGAATATCATTATCAGGCCTGGAAGAAAATGGCTGACCATGAGGGGATTTATTTTGATAGAAAAATAAATGAAAGACTTCGTGGTGTTTCCAGAGCTGCCAGCCTGGAGATAATTCTGGAGAAAGCTGACAGGCAGTATTCAGATGAAGAAAAGCTTGAGATGATGACAAAGAAAAATGATTTATATAAAGAGCTTTTGTCATCAATGACAGAAAGGGATGTATCGTCAGAGGTGATTGATACTTTAAATGCACTTAGAGCAAAAGGTTTAAAGCTTGCTATTGGTTCATCATCCCAAAACACTAAGTTGATTTTAAGCCGCATTGGTCTTTTGGATTTCTTTGATGGGATATCTGATGGAACAATAATTTCTCAGTCAAAGCCTAATCCAGAGGTTTTCATTAAGGCTGCCGGTATTCTTCAATTAAGGAATGAAAATTGTTTTGTTGTTGAAGATGCCGAAGCTGGAATTGACGCAGCAGTAGCTGGTGGATTTCACAGCATAGGAATAGGTAGTGCTAGCAGTTATGACAAGGCAGAATATAAAATAAATAGCTTTAAGGAAATTATCGATTTAGTATAATACCCTTATACAAGTACAGAGGACACAAACATTGGACCGATTAACAGACTCGACAGGAGAACAAAGCGTTAAGCGAATCTATGGAGCAAAATGTATTTATATATTGTAAAAGGAGAGAGTTAGACATGGCAAAAGTGATTACATATGATTAAAAAGAGCCTGCGGCACCGCAGGCTCAAATATTATCTACTTCAAAAGAAGAGCAGCAAGTCTATCATTATCTTCTGGATTCATGAAACAGAAGCGAATGTAATTCTCGCCCAGATATGGGAAAGTAGAACAGTCACGAATCATGAGGCCCTCTTTGATACATCTGTCAAAGAGCTCCTGGCTGGTAAGGCCGTCTTCTAAGATGCGAAGAAGCATGAAGTTGCCATGTGGCCAATATGCCTTGAAACGAGAGCTCTTTTCAAAAATATCGTATAAACGATTTCTTTCAGTCGCAATAAGATTACGAGTCTTTTCGATATATTCTTTATCTGAGAACATAAGCTTTCCAGCAACCACTGCGATGGAGTTAATTGTCCAAGGGTCCTTTCTCTGGTTGATTGTCTGCATCAAATCTGTGTTGGAACAGATTGCATAACCAAGACGAAGACCAGGGGCAGCAAAGAACTTTGAAGTGCCTCGAAGGATTGCAATGTTTGAATAAGTGCGTGTAAGAGTTACAGAAGAAACCTCATTGATGTTCTCAGCAAATTCAACATAAGTCTCATCCACCATAACAAAGATATCGCATTCCTTACATGCATCAAGAATCTTTCGCATATCATGATTATTGATTGCTGTTCCAGTAGGGTTGTTAGGATTGCAGATAACAAGCATATCAATATCTTCTGTAAGCTTGCTGATGAAATGGTCTACATCTAAAACAAAATCATTTTCTTCACGAAGAGGATAGTAGATGCTCTTTCCACCACCAAGGGCGATTTCTCTTTCATATTCTGAATAGGTTGGTCCGAGAATCAAAGCTTTTGTAGGCTTTTCAATCTGGATAAATAGAGAAATAAGCTCTGTGGAACCATTTCCTACGATGATGTTTTCTGTCTCTGTATTACAGTATTCCGCAATGCATTTTCTTAGCTCTACATAATCTCTGTCTGGATATGATGTGATGCAGTCGATATTTGCTACGATTCCATCCTTAAGCTTAGGAGATATTCCAAGGGGATTAACATTTGCAGAAAAGCTAATGATGTCCTCTTTTTTGATGCCATAAATCTGCTCTATTTTTTCTAAATCACTTCCATGAAAATGATCCTTGTGCTTTATCATTGAAAGCCTCCTTAAAGGTTAAAATTTTCTTGCCTTATATAATAGCACTGAGTCTGTATTTTATCCATATTTTTGTTACCCAATAAGTTTGAAAACACTATATGTTGTGCTATACTAATAAATAATATGCTTGGGTTAGTATTACCCACATGATAAAAGAGGAGAATGTTTTGAGAAAAAGAATCTATCGTATTTCCGAAGATAAATTCGACGACTTAAAACCAAATATTGAGTTTGAATCAGAGCAGATAGAAGAAACCTGCTTTATTAATGATGCCTTTTCGGGCAGCATATATTTTAAGAGTACAAATGATGTTAAGGCCAGAGGTGTTGTTTACTGTGATAATCCGTATGTACGAATTACCAATCCATGGTTTGATGGTGTCAGTGTTCGCATAGATTATCTTGTGGACGATTACAATTACAAAGCAGCAGAGTGTCTCAAGGGTAATTTTATTATTGTCACTGTGGGAATGGAAAAGAAGCTTCCATTTTCCATTACTTACGTAAAGCGTCCATTGTTATGCAGCACTGGACAGATTCGTTCCCTTCAGGAATATGCAGATTTTGCACAAAATCATTTTGCAGAAGCTGTTTCTTTATTTTATTCAGACAGATTCGCAGAATTTATTTCGGATCAGGATAAACGTACCAAGCTTCTTTACAGAGGCTTTAAAGCTGCACCTATCGCAGCTGTCAATGTAGATGAATTTTTGGTTTCTATTGGACTCAAAACGAAGATGACATTCGATTTACAGGAGCGTCAGGATTCCTACTATGAGGTTGATAGTAATGTTAAGGGCGAAATAGAGATTAGCCGTTCTACATGGGGCTTTATAGATATTTCCGTTACCTGCGATGCGGATTTCATATCTGTTGAAAAGGAACATATTACAGGAGATTTCTTCCTTGGTTCTATTTTCAATATGAGCTACTACATCCATAAGGATAAAATGCACGCAGGTATTAACTTCGCAAAGATTTCCTTTGATTATCGTGATATCCACAAAGAGATTACTGTCCTTGCCACATCCGACAAAGAGGGTGTTTCTTTAGAATCAGAGGAGTTTGCTCAGAACAAAAAGCTTTTGCAGGCATTTCGTTTATACGAAGATTTTCGATTGCGCAGGGTTACCACCAGTCAGTGGTGTGCTGACACCTTAGAGATTGTTAACAGTCTTCCAGAGGAGTCGGTTAATGATAATTTTATTCTTTTGGTAAAAGCATTTTTATATGTTACTAATAATCAAAAGCAGGAAGCTTTATGGATTATTCAGGATTTAAAGCGCAGCATAGAAGATAAGGGCAGCAGAGAGTGGGCCTTCCTTCTTTATGTATGCACACTTATCGAGCGAGAAGAGGATTATGTAGATCGTCTTACTGAAAATATTGAGGGTATTTTTAAAGAGCACAGGGATGATGTTCATATTTTCTGGTTCCTGTTGTTCCTTCGAAAGGAATATATTAAGAATCCTACAGCCAAGCTCAGAGAGATTTCTAAGTGGGTGGAGGCTGGCTGGGATACACCTCTTTTGTATATAGAGGCATACTATATTTTCCTACAGGATCCATACCTGATTTCATCTTTTGATGAGCTTACTATTAAGGTTTTGAACTGGGCTAAGAAGAAAAAGGCTATCACTAAAGATATGGCCATTCAGATGATTCATCTTCTTGAGACAGAGAAAAATTATAATCCAAAGGTATTGCCTATTTTGGATGAATGCTACGAAGTTTATCCAGACATGAAGCTGCTTTTAGCTATTGTCACTTATTTGTTAAAGGCGCCTTATGTTGAGCCAGAATTTTTGAAATGGTTTGGCATGGCTATTGAGGTTAATCTTCATGTGTCAGGAATTTTTGAGGCATATATGGAGGCTCTGCCAGCTTACTCAGTAGATAAGCTGCCACAGCTTCTTACTATGTTTTTCAAATATAACAGTAACTTATCCTACGATAAAAGAGCTTTGCTTTACGCCAACATTATCCTTCACAAGGATGAGGATTATGACACCTACGAGCATTATGAAAGTGCTATAGAAGCCTTTGCGTTAGAGCAGCTTAAGCTTGGTCGTTTGGATGACAATTTGGCGGTATGTTACCAGCGCCTTTTGGAACTTGGTATTTTTGATAAGGAAGTTGCAAGACTTATTTCTGAGTTATCTTTTAAGAAAAAGCTGGCAGTTATTAACCCTGATATCAGACGTGTATTTCTCTATCAGGAAGAGTTTAAGGCACCTACCATTGCCAACATATCAGACCACAAAGCCTATATTAATTATATTGGCAGCAAGGGTGTGGTTCTTTTCGAGGATAATAATGGATATTTGTTTGTGGATGATGATGCATATTTTACAGAGGATATCATTAACACCGACGGATACACAGAAAAGCTAAAAGAGTTGTGTCCGCTTAACCTTACCTATGCATTAATGAGATTTGCAAACGGTAGTGGAACAAAGGATTATTCATCTGTCGATGCAGAAGCTGCAGAGCTTATCATGGAATCAAAGCAGATATCCGCAGAGTATCTTGATACTATTTATCCAAAGCTAATAGAGATTCTTCGTTTCAATAACAGAGAAGCATTTTTGGAAAAGCACTTTATGCAGGAGGCAGATCTAAAAGCGCTGAGTGCAGAGGTTATTGCGTCTGTGCTTGAGGTCTTTATTCTTAGAAGTAAGTATGAGGAAGCCTTTTATATGCTTAGGCATACTAATTCTTCCTTACTAAAGCCTGCTGCAGCCACAAAGCTTTGCCAGTTTATGATTAACAAAGAACCTGAAAAATCAGAGGATTTCCTGATTCTTTTCACAGCAGGACTGATTTCACAGGGCTACATTCATACTGATATGATTCGTTACCTTGTGAAGTTCTTTGTGGGACCTACAGACTTAATGCTAAAAATCTATAATAGCGCTTTTGAAAAGGGTGAGGATGTAGTGGAATTTGGCGAGAGAATAATCACACAGGCACTCTACAGAGATTTCCTTTGCCCAGAGATTATGGATGTGTTTGATACTTACGTATCACGTAAAAATAACAAGATGGTTGTGGAAGCCTTCTTAAATTATCAGGCTCACGATTATCTTGCTAATCAGGCGGACACTCCAGAGAAGATTTTCGCCTACATTTACAACAGATTTAAGAAGGGGCTTAATGTATCAGAAAGTATGCGAATCGCCCTTTTAAAATATCTTTGCACAGGTACTGATTTAGATGAAGAGGATTACAACATGCTGGATATTCTTTTGGCAGATGCAATCCTTCGCAATCAGTACTTTGGATTCTTCGCAAAGTGCGATGAGAAGCTTAAGGTTAAATATCATCTTTATGACAAGCACTTTATAGAATTCAACACAGACAAGAGAAAGGCTGTTGATATTACATATTCAATTAATGGTGCACCAGCGGTCACTGAGGATATGATTGAAATGTACGATGGTCTTTATGTAAAACAGTTCATATTATTCTATGGTGATGAGCTTAAGTACGAAATTTATCGTGAGGATGTTTCTGACGAGCCTCTTCAGGCAAACACCTTCGTACTGAGCGATGAGCTGGAACAGACTGAGGGCAGATATGCTTTGATGAATAAAATATCTCGTCACAGCCTTTATAACGAGGTTTATGAGCTGGCAGAGGATGTAAAGATTTATCAGGGGCTTGATGCTGTTACCAGAGAACTATTTTCAACTATTTAAGGAGTATTATGGGAATATCAGAAGGTGCATATGTAGGAATTGACATTAGTTCAAGGAATACAGTGCTTAGCATTTACAATTCGAATATGGAAGAGCCTGCTACAATAAGCACCATTCTTGGCGAGGAAAATTACTCTATCCCAACTGTGCTTGCAAAGAGAATAGGTATGGGACAATGGTTCTTTGGTGAGGAAGCCATTAGAATGAGCAGATTAAAGGAAGCTGTTCTTGTGGAGGAGCTTTTTAATCTTGCGTTAAGAGATGGACAGGTAGTAATTGATTCTGAAAATTATGGAGCCAGAGATTTACTGGTTATCTTTTTCAAAAAGCTTTTTTCTATCCCAGGGCCAATGGCAGCTCTAAGTGACGTAGAGAAGCTTGTTATATGTGTTCAGCAGATTAATTTAGAAGTTATGGAACTGATGAACTACGTGGCTTCGAAGATTGGCATAGACCAGAACCATGTAATGCTTATAGATAGAAGCGAATGTTTTTATTATTACGCCCTTTCTCAGAAACCAGAGCTCTTTTTATATAATGTTGCATTGTTTGATTACAGTGGTACAAATATGGTTTCTTGCACACTTCACCGCAATCAGACTACACGTCCTCAGATGATTTCTTTAAATGTAATCAATCATGGTGAAATCACTGATAACAGGGATGAGCTTTTTGATCAGGTTATTTCTGATACCTTTGGCAGTTCTCTTTACTCATCAGTATATCTTGTTGGAGATGGTTTTGATGGTGAGTGGATGAAGGTAAGCCTTTCACATCTTTGTAAGGGTAGAAAGGTATTTCTTGGAAAGAATCTTTATTCAAAGGGAGCCTGCTACGGCGGTTATATAAAAGATGGAAAGAGAGATTGGCCTTTCATCTACATTGGAGATAACGACCTAAAGCTTAATCTTTCAATCAAAATATTAGAAAACAACGTTATGAAGTTTTTCACTCTTATTGACGCCGGTGAAAGCTGGTACGATGTAAAGGGTGAATGTGAGGTTATCCTTGATGGAGAGCCTGAAATAGAATTTTTTATTCAGCGTCCAGAATCGAGAGAAGCACATTCTGAGGTTTTGGAACTTACAGATATGCCAAAGAGAGAAAACAGAACTACACGTCTTCGTATTGAAGCACGCCCTGTTTCAGATGTGGCAGTTTCAATTACTATTACAGATCTTGGATTTGGAGAGATATCACCAGCTTCAGGCAAGAGCTGGGAACACACTATTACAACTGAGTAGGTATATATGAGCACATTAATTTACTGTCAAAATGCGTTATCTGCAACGCCATACTATATCGAAGAAGCTTCCCTTAATGTTTATTCTTTGGAGGAGCTTAGCTACTATATCCTTAACAATGTATATCTGCTTTCATCTAAATTGATGAGCCCAGAGCTTTGTAATTGGATTGGCAGGGAGTTAAAACAGCCAAAGCTTGCAGCTGAGTTACAGGGACTTGTGCAGAATAATGCACCACTTCACATTTTTATTGGTCATATTCTGGGCTCCAATGGCTATGCTTCCAACAAAGAGATTAAGGATATTCTTGCTATTATATCTACCTTCGAGAACAAGTCAGAAGCTGAAAGAAAGAAGATGAGAGCTGACAGACTTATGGCAAAGGATAAGCTTGTTGATGCGATTTACGAGTACGAGACTCTTTTGGCAGACGATGTAGCAAAGAATATGCCAAAGGTAGTTGAGGGAGATGTTTATCATAATTTGGGTTGTGCATTTTCTCGATTATTCTTTTTCTCAGAGGCTATGAAATGCTTTGATGAGGCTTATAAAAGAAATCAAAAGAAGCAGAGCCTGTATTGTCTGCTTTATGCAGCAAGATGTGCAAAGGACAAGTTAGCCTTTGATCAGTACGTTACAAAGTATCTTGTTTCAAAAGAAGATGTGGATCAGGTGCTAAAAACAGTTTCAACTGCCACAGCAAATGAAAATATCCTGGAATTTGACAGAGCTGTTAATGAGTTGATAAATGACGATTATAAGAGGGAAGGAACAGTTAATGCTGTTAGCAGTGTAGTAAATAGCTGGAAAGACGAGTATATTAAGTATTGTAAAATATAATTTAGTAATTGTTGGGGAGATTTTACTATGGGATTTTTTACAAAACGAAAAAACAAAAGAGAAATCAGGGCCGCAAAGATTGATGATGCTTTTAACAGAGTCTACACTCAAATCGAAGGCATAGACAGTTGGGAAGACCCTAAGAAGCTGGAACACTATATTCTGGATTCCTGTGAGCAAATCATTGCATCTACCAAGGCAATGGAGCGCCAAAAAATGGAATATAGAATTGTTACCAGATATCTTCATGATATAAAGGCCATAGAGAATCTTCCAAAGGATACTGCAAAGGATTTGAGAAATACAGCTATACGTATTTGCGAATTGGAGCAGAATATCCTTGAGGCGAGAGCTATTACAAGAAACATTACGGATGAGCAATTCTCTGTAATTGCCGACGAGGAAGAGGATATGCCTGAAATTATAAACAGGTTTGCCTCTGATGAAATATATCAGTCTAAGCTTAAAAGAAGCCTTTCTTACCTGGAAGGTGAAAAGAGCCGTTGGGAGATTGAAAGAGAAGAACTGATTGCTCAGGGGCGTCTCTTTAAACGTATGGCCATAGCTGTTCTTACATCTTTTACCACTTTACTTATTTTGCTGTACGTTATGTACAATGCAGTGGGAGCGGACATGTCCATTTGGATTTATGCAGTGCTTTTCATTTGTGCGGTTAGTGGTTTTGTAATTTTCCTTCGTCAAAATACTATAAATAAAGAATCCAGAGCAGCACTCATACGACTGAATCAGGCTATTAGCATGCTTAACGTAGAACGAATGAAGTACGTTAATGTAACTAATAGTATTGAATATTCAAAGGACAAATATTTTGTAAAAACAGCCGCTGAGCTTCAGTATGTTTGGGAGCAGTATCAGGATAAGGTACGTGACCAGCAGAGATATATACAAAATAATGATGATTTGGAATTTTACAACGATAAGCTTGAAAGAATCTTGGGAAGCATTGGTTTGGCGGATGACAAGATTTGGCTTAATCAGGTAAATGCATTGATAGATAAGCAGGATATGTCAGATTGCAGGCACAGGCTTGTTGTAAGAAGAAAGAAAATTAGAGACAGACTTGAGGATCATCGCAGAATCGTTCAGGAAGAGAGAGATGAAATTGACAGGCTTATGACCAGACATGAGCATTATCTCCCTGAAATTCAGGAGATTATTAAATCCGTTGATAAACTATGTGGGACAAGTTCTAGCACAAAGATAAAGGCTTGAAAGGAGTGACTTCATGATTGAAATGTTCGAAAAGTCCAAGGAGTTTAGACTAAATACCCTATATACTCTTGCCCAGGGTATGTATTGGATGATTGTTTGCTGCGCCATAAGTATGGGTAGTGCCTATCTTTCAAACAGAGGATATTCGACTTTTGCAATCGGATTGCTCTTTGCGTTAGCTTATTTATTTGCTGCGATTGTTCAGCAGGTTGTTTCTGTAGCCACAGACAATTCTACTAATTTCAATGTTTTAGATGTTCTAATAATTCTCGGTGGTTTGAGTATTTTAGATTTACTTGTAGCTTTTTCGGCTGTCCATAAGGGGTTTCTTATCAGCGTGACCTTCTTAATTGGAGCGATGCTCGCTACAATTATTCAGCCATTTTTAAATGCCCTGAATTTTTACATTCAAAGACAGGGCTACAGAATGAATTACGGAGTTGCCAGAGCGTCTGGTTCTTTCTTCTTCTTTTTGATGAGTCTGATAGTTGGATTCTTCATGAAGACAGTTTCTGTTAAGGCAGCACCGCTATTTGGCTTCCTTGTTTCAATCTTGTTTACGGGAATCGTTACATGGATTTACAAGGAACTAAAGGATGAAGGCAAAACTTCAAAAGAGGTGTTTGATCCCCTAGCGGAGAAGAAGAGTGACGGTTTTGAATACAAGGGTCTACGCAATTTTGTAATTAAATACAAAATGTTTTTTATTTATCTTATAGGTGTTGTTTGTATTTTCTTTGGACACATTGTAGTGAATAACTTCCTATATCAGATTACTGTTAATGTTGGTGGTAATGAGGCTACCAATGGTGGTCTTTTAGCTTTACAGGCAATTGTAGAATTGCCAGCCATGATTTTCTTCTCTGTGCTTAGAGATAAATTTGGTTCAAAACGCCTGCTTGCTGTATCCGGAATATTTTATCTTTTGAAGATATTCTTTACAGCAATCGCCACTTCTATTGGAATGCTTTATTTCAGTATGCTGTTTCAATCACTGGCATTTGCATTGTTTATTCCAGCATCCGTTCATTTTGTGGATGAGATTATGCCTGAGAAGGATGCAGTTAAGGGACAGGCCTTCGTTACAATTGCAATGTCTATAAGCAGTTTAATAGGCAGTGTTTTGGGCGGAATGATAATAAATTTACTTGGAGTTTCAGCATCTTTGTATTTTGCTACATTTGTTACATTTGTGGGAGTTATTGTCTCAATTTTAGGACTTGTCAGAATAAATAAACAAAAATAACGAATAAAGATAGATTTTTTAATTACAAATTGCTAAAATAACTATATACATATCATATAGTGAGAGAAAGATATGGCTAAATATAACATTGGTGGATATATCTTTAACGATGAGAATAGTGCTAAAAAAGCTGCTAAGGAGCTTAAAGCCGTCGAGTATATTCTTGGGCAAATGAAGACTGCTGATGAGCAGGAGGTTCTCAAGATATATAAAAAGATTATTTCGCAGAAGCTTTTTTCTACTCAGATAGGCATGGGTTTTCTTAATCAGCTTAGGCAGAATTTGGTTGCGACAGGAGCTTTTGATGAAGACCAGATTCCGCCAATCTATGCTGTGGAGGAGCAAGAGGCCCCAAAGCCGCAGGCACCGCCGAAGCAAAATCCACCTGAGAAACCTGCACCTGCAGTAAAGGCTACTGTGGAAAAGGCAGAGGAGCAGCCAAAGGAAGAGCCTGCCAAAGAAAAAAGGGTTAAAGAAAAAAGAGCCAAGAAACTCACTAAACTAATAAAAGAAAAGACCGATAAAAAAAGTACGGTCGATACAGAAGATTCTTCTGGGGTAATCAGAAAGCTTAGGTTGGTAAACAGCTTTTTGATTGTATGTGTTTTTACTTTACTACTTTGTGTGTTGGGCATGTTCATTGTCAGTTCAACTATTAACAGCCCGACAATACTTAATTACAAAGAGGCTATTACTGACGAGTATTCTTCTTGGAAACAGCAGCTTGACGAGCGAGAGCGCGAGCTCAATGAACGTGAGGCTGAGCTTGATGCTAGGGAGGCTGAAGTCAGTGGTATAGAAGGTAACTAATAATATAATTCAAGGATGGGGTTGGTGTTATGTCGAAAAACAAAATTCTTGTGGCTGATGATGAAAGCCGAATGAGAAAACTTATCAGGGACTATTTAGTAAGAGAAGATTATGAAGTTGTAGAAGCAGAAAACGGTGAACAGGCTCTTGATATGTTCTACATGGATAGTGAAATTTCGCTTATCATTTTAGACGTCATGATGCCAAAGGTTGACGGTTTCGCTGTATTGAAAGAAATCAGAGAAACTTCATCTATTCCTGTTCTTATGCTTACAGCTAAGGGTGAAGAGAATGATGTGCTTAATGGCTTCGAGCTCGGAGCTGACGAATACATCAACAAACCATTTTCACCTAAGATTCTTATGGCAAGAGTTAATGCTGTTCTTCGTAGAAGTACAGATGATTCTCTTGGCAAGAAAGTTGTTGAGGCAGGCGGTATCCAGTTGGATGTTGATGCTCATGTTGCCACAAATGATGGTAACCCTGTAGAGCTATCGGTTAAGGAATTTGAGCTCCTTTATTATTTCATCAATAATGAAGGAATTGCGCTTTCTAGAGAAAAGATTCTTAATCACGTATGGGACTATGATTATTTCGGAGACGCAAGAACAATCGATACTCACGTTAAAAAGCTTCGTAGCAAGTTAGACGACAAGGGAAATTACATCAAGACTATTTGGGGCATGGGGTATAAATTTGAAGTTGACGCAAAAGCCTAGTAAAATTAATCGCCAAATTGTAGGTTTGTTAGGATTGATAGTACTAACATCTTTAATAGTTGTTAGCATCCTAACATCCTGCTTTTTAGGCGATTATTATATTTATGAAAAGAGGAAGGATATGAAAGAGCTTTTTTCAATCCTTTCCGAAAAATGTGAAAACGGGAGATTGTACAATAGTGAATATCTCCCCGAAAATATAGCATTGTTTGAACAATTTAACGTAGCAGCTGTTGTCACAGGTGCTGACGGACAATCTCTTTTAACATCTTCAGTTGATTCAGATCTTTTAATCAATCAACTTAATTATTCTTTGCTTTCAAATGATGCCAATAATGAGCTTATTAAAACTACAGAAAACTACAAGATTTTCAAACAGCAATTTTCAGAGTTTGATGATACATTTCTTGTATTAATTGGAGTTTTGCCTGATGGAAACATTGTTTTTATCAAGGCTACAGCTTCTGCATTGGAGCAGACTGCATCTATTACCAACAAGTTTTTCTTAACTATGATTTTCATAGATTCTATTATTAGTGTTCTTGTTGGAAGATACTTTATCGCTAAATTTACCAAGCCATTATTTAAGCTTATTAATATTACAAAGAGAATTTCAAACTTTGATTTTGAAGCAACCTATCATCCTCAGAGGCTTTATAACGAAATGGATGATCTTGGCGAGCATGTCAATGAGATGTCTACGACTCTAAAGAGAGCTATCGAACAGCTTAGACTTGCTAATGAAAACCTGAAGCACGATTTGGAGTTGAAGGAAGAGACTGAGAACATGCGAAAGGAATTCGTTTCTAATGTTTCTCACGAGTTAAAGACTCCTATTGCTCTTATTCAGGGATATGCTGAAGGTCTTCAGGAAGGCATCATGGATGATGAGGTCAGCAGAAAGATTTATCTGGATATTATCATTGATGAGGCAAATAAGATGAACCGCCTCGTTAGAGAGATGCTTATCCTTAATCAGCTTGAAGCTGGTCAGATGAATCTTGATATGGTTGATTTTAATGTGACTGAAATGATTGATAGTGTCATTGACAGTAACAGAATCAATTTTGAGGCCCAGAATATTAATTACGAGTTTATAAATAAGCAGGACTGCTACGTTCATGCAGATGAGTTCTTGGTTGAACAGGTAGTCACTAATTTTGTAAGCAATGCTATTCATTATGTGCTTAATGAAAATATCGTCACTGTACGTTACGATTTTGTAAAAAGAGGAAAGGTTCGCATTATTGTATTCAATTCAGGCAATAATATCGGAAAGAAGGATATAAAGCATATTTGGGAGAAGTTCTACAAGGCTGATAAGGCCAGAAGCCGTGAATATGGTGGCAGTGGAATAGGTCTTTCTGTAGTTAAAGCTACTATGGATTTATTGCACGAAAAATTCGGTGTTGAGAACGTTCCTGACGGAGTTGAATTTTGGTTTGAGTTATCTTTGGTAAAAGACACAAAAATCAAAGAAAATTCATAGAATTTTCTGATTTTTCACATTGAAGAATACACATTTTAATGCTAATATACCATTAATGATTAGTGTATTTTTTAGGAGAAGGCATGAAAACTAACAGAATTTTTTTAATGATTTCTGTGTTGTGTTTTTCTCTATTTGCCACTGGTTGTGGAGAACAGCTATATGAAATGACCAGTGAGGAAGAGGCTATAATAAGCTTATATGCTTCGAAAGCGGTTGCGAAATTTAACAAAAATCAGGTGATTGGAATCGCAAATGCCCGCGTAAAAAAGGGAGAATTGGATGAGGATTATGAACCTGATGAAGAACAGGCTGATGACGAGGCGTTAGAGGAAGCGGACACAGGGGAGACAATTGATCCTGAAACTGGGGAAGTGATTCCTCCAGAAGGCGAACCTGGTGAGGATTCTGAAGCACAGGAAGGTGCAGAAGAACAGGCTCAGGAGGATGTTTCTGTTGAGGCTGGATATTCCTTTACCAACGCCGTAGACATTTCAGGAGTTGAATTCACCTGTTCAAAATTTGATGTTTCCAGTGATTTCAAGACTTCTAGTTTCTATATGAAACCGGCAAGTGGAAAGAAATATTTAACTTTGTATATTGATGCTGTGAATACTACTGATGGAACGGTTGATTTTAGTCAGTATTCCGGCAGGACATATAGTTTATCCCTCAATGGAGGGGAAAAGAACAAGGCTCAAATTACTATGCTGCCAAATGATTTATCTTCCTATAAAGGAACGATGTCTGGTAAAGAGAAGAAAACCTTTGTGATTGTTTTTTCCTTTAGCAATTCGGCTGTTGAAAATATATCATCGGTTGAGCTTTATGTAACCAGTGATGGTGCTACCAGAGGGGCAGAAGTAAAACCATTATAAATCATTTTTTGATTTAAATGAGAGGAGATTTGCATGGATACTAATATTTTATTGGAATCAGGTACTAACGAACTAGAGGTCCTTGAGTTCAAGGTTGGCAAGAATTTCTATGGAATCAACGTTGCCAAGATTAGGGAAATTTTGTTATACCAGCAGGTAACTCCATTGCCTAATGCACATCCTTGCATTGAAGGAATTTTCATGCCAAGAGATATTATGATTTCTGTCATCTCTCTTCGCAAGTGTTTAAATATTCAGGATGAACCTGAAAACGATGGTCTCTTTATAATCACAAACTTTAACAGTTTAAATACAGCATTCCATGTAGACGAGGTTCTCGGTATTCACCGTGTATCATGGGAAGATATCATTAAACCAGATGCTACAATTTCATCTGATGAATCTGGTGTTTCAACAGGTGTTATTAAACTTGATGATAGATTAGTAGTTATTCTCGATTTCGAGAAGATTGTTACAGATATCAATCCTGAGACTGGTCTTAAGGTTTCAGAAATGGATGATTACGAGACACGTGATCGAAGCAAATCACCTATCCTTCTTTGTGAGGATTCACCACTTCTTTCAAAGCTTATCGTTGAGTGCTTGAAGAAGGCTGGTTATACAAATCTTATCGTAAATATGAATGGCCAGGAAGGCTGGGACAAGCTGGTTGAGATGCATAAGAATGGCACAGTACTTCAGGATGTACACCTTATCATCACTGATATCGAGATGCCTCTTATGGATGGTCACAGACTTTGTAAGTTAGTAAAAGAGAATGAGACAATGAAGAATATTCCGCTTATCATATTCTCATCTCTGATTAATGACGAAATCAGGCGCAAGGGTGAAAGCCTTGGAGCTGATGCACAGCTTACAAAGCCAGAAATTGGTAAGCTTATCGCGGTAGTAGATGATTTGGTTGCTAAGTACGAGGATGCTCGTAACAGTCATTAGAATTTAAAATCTTAGGGGTATGCCAAGCATACCCCTTATTTTAAATATATTGGGAGGATTTAAGATGTCTCAGGCTGAGGACTACTTAGATGGACTATTAAATTCAATAAACAAGGCTAAGACTGATGCTGAACAGGTCGAAGAAAATGCCGAGAGAAAGCAACAGGAATTTGTTGAGAACCGACAGCAGGTAGCACCTGATGAAGACTTCTTTACAGCAACAGGAATTGACGTTCAGCAAACAAAAGGTAAAAGCTCACACCCTTACCTCAGGAAAATTCTTTCTGAGGAGGATTTTTTGCGCAAATTTGAAGAAGAACTGGGACAAGAGGATGTGGATTTATTCATTTCCGAGTTCGAACAGGAAATTGATAACGAAGAACAGCTATTTGAAAATACAGGAGCTACATTAGATAACGAGGATGTAGTAGATAAACTTTTAAATGATATTGACAATGTGGTCAGCACTGAAGCGAAAAAGCTTGAGGAGGCTGATTCAGTCACAGTAGAACCAGAGGCAGAAGAACTGCCAGAGGCTTTTCCAGAGCTTATAGAAGAAGCTGCAGAAGATGAGCCTGAAACAAGTCCTGCTGAAGATAATGACCCAGAGGGTTCAGAAGATGATGGTGAAGAACTAAAGCTTCCTGATGATGACGATATAGATTTATCCCAGTTTATAGAGGAATCTGACGATGACGAGGAAGCTGGCGAAGCTGGTGATTCTGAAGAGAATTCGGAAGAAGCTGAGGATGAGGATGATTTTGGATTCTCACTGGATGATGCGGTGGATGATTCCGGAGAGGAAGAACCTTTAGATGAATCCCTGAAGGAGTTTATGCCTGATGAAATGGATGCTCTGGACGAGGCTGAATATGGAGAAGGCGAAGAACCTGATCTTTCCGGAGAAGGAGATTTAGATTTAGATAATATCCTTGAGGGTGAGGATGAAGACCTGATGGATATTCAGTCACTGCTAACAGGTGGTGAAGAAGGAGCCTCTGAGGCAGGTGAAATTGATGAATCAGCAGAAGCTGCATCAGAGGAGCCTGCAGGTGACGGAGGCAAGAAGGATAAAAAGAAGAAAAAAGAGAAGAAGAAAAAGGAAAAGGGCGAAAAGAAACCTAATCCATTCCTACAGAAGCTGGCTCTTATTATCTTTGGTGCTCCTGATGAGGATGAAATTGCTGAAGCGGAGGCAGAGGCTGCCGCGGCTGCTGCAGCAACAGTTGAGATTACCTATGATGAGGAAGGTAATCCAATAATCCCAGAGGGTGGCGTACCAGAGGATCCTAAAGCAAAGAAGAAACGAGAGAAGGAAGAAAAGAAAGCTGCTAAGGAAGCTGCAAAGAAAGAAAAGGAAGCAGCTAAGAAGGAAAAAGGTAAGAAAGAAAAGCCTAAGAAGGAGCCAAAACCTAAAAAACCGAAGAAAGAGAAAGAACCTGACACATCTCCTAAAATTCCTATTTCCATTATTGCAACATTTTTGGTATTATCTATATCAATAATTGGTGTTGTATTGGTTGGAATGACCTTCACGGGTTTGAAGCGTCATATGTCTCAGGCAAGAGAATTGTTTGATCAGGGTAATTACATAGCTGCTTACGAGAAGCTTAACGGTTTTGATTTCAAAACTGATGAAAAGGTAGAGCTTCTTAGAAATCAGTCAAGAACTCTGGCAGACTTACAACAGTGTCAGGATGAGTATACTACCTTTATGAATTACGGTATGTATAACTACGCACTAGATTCTTTATTAAAGGGACTTGGCAGATACGAAAAATATAAGGATGATGCTGTTGAATATGGCATCGCTGATGAGTATGATGCCTTTGGTACCAGCATCATTGCAGAGCTTGAGAAAGATTTTGGTCTATCTGTGGATGAGGCCATGGCTATTTATAAGCAACCAAACCGACATTATTATACAATCGAACTTAGAAAAGTGCTTAGAAAGCTAGGGTTACCGGACACATGATAGCAATACTTGATTACGATGCAGGAAATATTAAAAGTGTAGAAAAAGCATTTGGAATCCTTGGTGAGGAGACTAGCCTCACCAGGGATTTTAGTGTGATTGAAAGAGCCGACCGCTTGGTGTTACCAGGAGTTGGCTCTTTTGCTGATGCTATGGAGCATCTAAAAAAATATGATTTGGATAAGGCCATTAAAGATTATGTTGAAAGTGGCAAACCTTTTATTGGAATTTGCCTTGGACTTCAGCTTTTATTTGAATCAAGCGAGGAATCTCCTGGAGTAGAAGGTCTTCACCTCCTGGATGGAGTTGTTAAGAGAATTCCTGATAAACCAGGAATCAAGGTTCCACATATTGGATGGAATTCTTTAGACTTTCCTAATAAGGGAAAGCTTTTCGAAGGAATTGACGAGGGCAGCTTTGTATATTTTGTTCATTCATATTATCTTGAGGCAGCTGATCCTTCTATAGTTAAGGCCACCACAGAGTATGGTTGTCATATTCATGCTTCAGTGGAAAAGGACAATATTTTTGCCTGCCAGTTCCACCCAGAAAAGTCTTCCACAGTGGGACTTCAGATACTTAAGAATTTCGCAAAATTATAGGAGGCTTCCCATGTTCACAAAAAGAATTATTCCTTGTTTAGATGTAAAAGACGGGCGTGTGGTTAAAGGTGTTAACTTCGTTAACTTAAGAGACGCGGGAGATCCAGTAGAAATCGCAGCGGCCTACGATAAAGCAGGTGCAGATGAAGTTGTATTTTTGGATATCACAGCTTCTTCTGACCATAGAAATACAGTAGTTGATATGGTTCGCCGTGTTGCAGAGCAGGTATTTATTCCATTTACAGTAGGTGGAGGTATTCGCACTGTAGAGGATTTTAAAGCTCTTCTCAGAGAAGGCGCTGATAAAATCGCAGTCAATTCAGCAGCTATTGATAATCCACAGCTTGTTGCGGATGCAGCTGACAAATTCGGAAGTCAGTGTGTGGTTGTTGCCATTGATGCTAAAAGAAGAGCAGATGGAAGCGGCTTCAATATTTATAAGCATGGTGGACGATTAGATTGCGGAATTGATGCAGTAGAGTGGGCCACTAAGGTTGAAAAGCTTGGAGCTGGTGAGATTCTTCTTACTTCCATGGATCAGGACGGAACAAAGGCTGGCTTTGATTTAGAGCTTACAAAGGCTATTTCCTCTGCAGTAAATATTCCCGTCATTGCCTCCGGTGGTGCAGGAACAATGGAACATTTTAAAGATGCTCTTACCGTAGGCGGCGCAGAGGCTGCTCTTGCTGCATCTTTGTTTCATTATAGGGAAATGGAGATTTTAGACCTCAAGAGGTATTTAAGGGACAATAACATACCAGTGCGGTTATAGAATTAACAGTTTTTACACATTATTATAGTATTATAATGGTAACTATAGACATGATGGGAACAGGATGTTCAGGTTTATATTCAAAGGAGTGATGTTTATGTCTTTAACTATTAATTCTTTTGGAAGTGAATCTATTTATTCATTGTTTGGCGGTTCATCTAACAGCTCAAGCTCTATTTTTGGTGGCTTGGAAGCATCAATAAATAATCTCGCACAAATTAGATCAGGTTCATACGGAAAGCTGGTTAAGTCTTACTATGCCAAATATGATTCTGAGGGAAATCTGAAATCTGATTCCAGGGTAAAGTCAAAAGAGAAGATATCAGATTTAAGCGGTATCAGAAATGATGCTTCTGCCCTTAACAAAGCTACAGATACATTACTTGCAAAGGGTAAGAATTCTATTTGGGAACAGGTAGAGACAGAAGACGCTGACGGTAAGGTTACCAAGGATTACGATAGAGATAAAATCTATAATGCTATAAATAGTTTTGCAAAAGCCTATAATGACCTTGTAGATAGTGGTCAGGAAGCTGAAGGAATGGGTGTCCTTACTCAGGTGGCTGCCATGGTTACTACCTCACAAAAGGCTGCATCTACCTTAGGCAAGGCAGGTATTACCATTGATAGCAAAAATCATTTGAACGTTGATGAGGATTTCTTGAAAAATAAGGCTACAATGTCTTATGTGAAAGATTTGTTCAGCGGAACAGGTAGTTATGCATATCAGATTGCTACAAAGGCATCTATGACTAATTCTTATGCAAGTACCTCACTTGCAGATATTACTGGTAAGAAGTCGTATACAAGCAGCGGTTCTTATTCATTATCTGCAGATGACATTGTAAGTAAATTTGATCAAATTACGTAAAATTTTATAGTGGACATGGTTTGTGGGTTCGGTTATAATTTTGCTCGGAAATTGCATTTTAAGGAGGAACCCATGGTAGTTAAATCTTTAGCAAAAGAATTATCAGAAACCAGTTACCCAGGCAGAGGCATTGTCATTGGTAGATCGTCAGATGGAACCAAGGCTGTCACTGCCTATTTTATTATGGGACGTTCTGAAAATTCTAGAAACAGAGTATTTGTTGAGGAAGGCGAGGGCATTCGTACAGAGGCATTCGACCCTTCAAAGCTTACTGACCCAAGTCTCATTATCTATGCACCAGTTCGAGTACTCGGTTGCGACACCATAGTTACAAACGGAGATCAGACTGATACCATCTATGAGTACATGAAGTCTGGTGAGACATTTGAACAGACACTTAGAAGAAGAGAGTTTGAGCCGGATGGCCCTAATTTCACACCTCGTATTTCAGGTCTTCTTCACCTCGAAAACGGACAGTTTTCTTATATGATGTCAATTCTTAAATCTAACATGGGTGATTCTGATTCATGTAATAGATACACCTTTGATTATTCTAATCCTAAGGCCGGTTCAGGTCGTTTTATTCACACTTATATGGGCGATGGAAATCCACTACCTTCCTATGAAGGCGAGCCTACACCAATTGAAATTTCAGGAAATATCGATGAGTTTACCGATATGATTTGGTCTAACCTCAATGCTGATAATAAGGTTTCTCTTTTCGTACGTTACATTGATATTGCCACAGGTGCAAAGGAAACCCGTATCATAAATAAGAATATTAGAAAATAGGAGAATAATGCTATGAAAGAATTGGAATTAAAGTATGGTTGTAACCCTAATCAGAAGCCATCTCGTATTTATATGGAAGAGGGGGAACTTCCAATTGAAGTATTAAGCGGAAAGCCAGGCTATATCAATTTCCTTGATGCTTTTAATGGTTGGCAGCTTGTGTCAGAGCTTAAGAAGGCTACAGGTCTTCCAGCTGCAACATCTTTTAAGCACGTTTCACCAGCAGGTGCTGCTGTGGGACTTCCTCTTTCAGATGTAGAAAGAAAAATCTACTGGTGTGATGATTTAGATATGGAATTCACTCCACTTGCAAATGCTTACGCAAGAGCAAGAGGTGCAGATAGAATGTCTTCCTTCGGTGATTTCATTTCTCTTTCAGATGTATGTGATGTAGCAACAGCTAAGCTTATTAAGAGAGAAGTTTCTGACGGTGTTATCGCTCCGGGCTATGAGCCAGAGGCACTTGAAATCTTAAAAGCAAAAAAGAACGGAAATTATGCTGTTATCAAGATTGATCCAAATTATGTTCCAAAGCAGCTCGAGCGCAAGGAAGTATTTGGTATCACTTTTGAGCAGGGCAGAAATGAATTGGTGATTAACGATGATTTCTTCTCTAATATTGTTACTGATAATAAGGAGCTTACTGAACAGGCAAAGATAGATCTTGCTATTGCAATGATTACTCTTAAGTACACACAGTCAAACTCAGTATGCTATGTAAAGGATGGACAGGCAATTGGTATCGGTGCTGGTCAGCAGTCACGTATTCACTGCACAAGACTTGCAGGACAGAAGGCTGATAACTGGTGGCTTCGTCAGGCGCCAAAGGTTCTTAATCTAGATTTTGTAGATGGAATTAAGAGAGCCGACAGAGATAATGCCATCGATCTTTACATCGGAGATGAATTTGAAGATGTAATTGGTGATGATGTATGGCAGAAGACTTTCAAGACAAGACCAAGTGAGTTTACAAGAGCAGAAAAGCGTGCATGGCTTGATAAGCTTACAGGAGTATCTGTAGGAAGTGACGCCTTCTTCCCATTTGGTGACAACATTGAAAGAGCTCATAAGTCAGGTGTACAGTATGTTGCACAGCCAGGTGGCTCAGTAAGAGATGATAATGTTATCGAGACATGTAATAAATATAATATGGTTATGTCATTTACAGGACTTAGACTTTTCCACCACTAATTATTAAAAATGTCCAAAATGCTTGCAAATATCGGATTTTCTGATATAATAGCATTGTTATTGAAGAGAGCGACTGAAGAGAGAGCAATTTTTGCTCTCTCTTTGTTTATGTTCTTTTCCAACTATATTAATCAGGTAGGATGCCTGGTTAATGCAGTCTTACAACTGAATAAGGAGGACGTTATGTCAAAACACACCGATTACGAAAAACGTACGGAAGAATTGATTACTCCTATTCTTGACGAGTTAGGCTTCGAGCTCTACGACGTTGAATACGTTAAAGAGGGCGCAGATTATTATCTTAGAGCCTACATCGATAAGGAAGGTGGAATCACAATTGATGATTGCGTTGATGTTAGTCGTCGCATGAACGAGTTACTTGACGCAGAGCCACAGATTGGTGGTAACGAAGGTTACATATTTGAAGTTAGCTCACCAGGTCTTGGTCGTATTCTTAAGAAAGATAAGCATTTTGAAAAAGCTATAGGACTTGATGTAGATATTAAAACCTACAAGCCTGTTAATGGTGCCAAGGAATTTACAGGGGCTCTCAAGGCCTTTGATAAGGACACTCTTACAATTGAGTTCGAGGATGGCACAGAAGTATTTAACAGAGCAGATGTTGCACAAGTCAGATTATCAATAGATTTTTAGTGAATATAGGAGGAAATATGGCAGCAAATACAAATGATTTTTGGGAAGCTCTTACAGACCTTGCAAAAGAGAAAAATATCAGCATGGATGTTTTAATCGAGACTATCGAGAATTCGCTTCTCATTGCATGTAAGAACAATTATGGAAAGGCTGATAATGCATCAGTTGAAATCGACAGAGCTACTGGCGAGTATCACGTATATCTTGCTAAGACAGTAGTTGATGAGGTTATGGATCCTGTTGAGGAGATTTCTCTTACAGAGGCACAGAACCTTGATGGAAAGTTACAGGTAGGCGATATCGCACGTATCGAGGTTAAGTCAAAGGACTTTGGTCGTATCGCAGCTACAGCAGCTAAGAACACAATCACACAGAAGATTCGTGAGGAAGAGCGTAAGGTTCTTTTCGAGGAGTACTACGAGCTTCAGCACAAGGTAGTTACTGGTGTTGTTACACGTTTCTCAGGAAACAATATCCACGTTAACCTTGGCAAGCTTGAGGGCTTCCTTTCAGAGTCTGAGCAGGTTAAGGGCGAGTACTACAAGCCACAGGACCGTATTAAGGTATACATTGTTGAGGTTAAGACATCTAACAAGGGACCACGTATTCTTGTATCACGTACACATCCAGAGCTTGTTAAGAAGCTTTTTGAGGAAGAGGTTTCTGAGGTTAGAGATGGTATCGTTGAGATTAAGTCAATCTCACGTGAGGCTGGCAGCCGTACAAAGATTGCTGTTTGGTCAAATGATGAGGATGTTGATCCAGTAGGAGCTTGTGTTGGTCAGAACGGTGCTCGTGTAAACGCTATCGTTAATGAGCTTCGTGGTGAGAAGATTGATATTGTTGAGTGGGATGAGAATCCTGCTTACCTCATCGAGAATGCACTTTCACCTGCAAAGGTTGTTGCAGTTATCGCTGATGCAGATGAGAAGACAGCTCGTGTAGTTGTTCCAGATTATCAGCTTTCACTTGCTATCGGTAAGGAAGGTCAGAATGCTCGTCTTGCAGCTCGTCTTACAGGCTTCAAGATTGATATCAAGAGTGAGACACAGGCTAAAGAGGCTGGTGACTTCCTTGATTATGAAGAGGATTATGAGGATGACGAGTACTATGATGAGGAAGAGTACTACGATGAGGATGCTGAGTACGAAGAGGAGTACGAGGAGTCTGATTCAGAAGAGTCTTCAGAGGAAGAGTAAATGATTGATAAAACATTACCTCTTAGAAAATGTGTAGCCTGTGGACAGATGGTTCCTAAGGACCAGCTTTTCAGAGTTGCCAGAGTCGATGGAAAAGTTCAGCTTGATTTAAGCCAGAAGGCTCAGGGCAGAGGCGCATGGGTATGTAAAAACGAACAATGTGTTGCACTTGCTGAAAAGAAAAAGTCGTTTAACAGAGCATTTAAAACACCAGTTTCAGATGAGGTGATTAACAGCATAAAAATGGAGTTAGAAAATGGCAGTAGATAAAGGTCTTAATATGATTAGTATGGCCATGAAGGCTGGCCGTCTCGTTAGTGGAGAATTCGCATGCGAGCAGGCCATTAAAGAAGGTCTGGGCAGTCTGTGTATTGTTGCAACAGATGCATCAGCCAATACTAAGAAATCATTTTCAAATTCCTGTGAGTTCTACGATGTTAAATACGTAGAATATGGAACCAAAGAATCTTTAGGTCATGCAATTGGTAAAGAATATCGGGCATCCATAGTAGTGTGCGATGAAAATTTATCCTTAAGCATTCTAGATAAGATACTGAAGTAGATGAGGAGGATATTAGATGGCAAAAATTAAAGTACATGAATTAGCCAAAGAACTTGGTAAGGAAAGCAAGGACGTCATTGCTTTTCTCGAAGCTAATGGTATAGAAGCAAAAGCTCAGAGCGGCATTGAAGATGATATGGCTGCTAAGGTTAGAGCTAAGTTTGCACCAAAGGACGAAAAGAAGGCTGCACCAAAGCAGGCTCATGCTGTAGACAAGGATGGAAATCCTGTAAAGAAGGCACGTCCTGCAGTAGACAAGGATGGAAATCCTGTAAAGAAAAAGAAAAACGTGTTCGTAGTTACTCGTGACCGTGATGACAGAAGAAGACGCCCAGGCTCTGATTCTTCAAGAAACGAAAACAGAGATAACAATGGACAGAAGAAGGCTCAGGCACCAGCACAGCCAAGAGGCCCAATCAGACCTCGTACATTTGCTGATGGTGTTCGTCCATCACAGAGAGCTAGTGCTCAGTCTCAGGATACAGAGTTCGTATCAAAGAAGAACTCAGCTGAGGAAGTACAGGAGCGTCCAGTAAGAAAGGAACGTCCTGAGCGTCAGGATAGAAACGATCGTCCAGAGAGAAATGAAAGACGCGACAATAGACAGGAGCGTCCAAATAGAGATAATAACGACAGACCAGCAAGAGGTGATAAGCCAGCTGGAAAGCGTCCTGAAAGAAATGATAGAAACGACAGAGGTGACAGACCAGCTAGACCAGATAACCGTGGTGACAGAAATTCTCGTCCATCACAGAATTCTGCTCCAGATATGGCACCTTCTTCAAATGCTAAGGGCGGACGTCGTGACGACAAGAAAAAGAAGAACGGAAACAACGATAGAGATAACAACTTAGGCGGCAAGAAGCAGGAGCGTTACATCAATCTTGAGAAGAATGGTGGAAAGAAGAAAAAGAACAATGCTCCAAAGGCCCCAGAGCGTAATATGGATGAGGTTCTTACTATCACAATTCCAGATAGAATTACTATCAAGGATCTTGCTGATAAGATGAAGGTTCAGTCATCTGCAGTTGTTAAGACACTCTTCATGAAGGGCAAGATGGTTACAGTTAACCAGGAGGTAGATTTCGAGGAAGCTTCAGAAATCGCTCTTGAGTTCAACTGCATCTGCGAGGAAGAGGAAAAGGTTGATGTTATCGCTGAGCTTCTTAAGGAAGAGGAAGAGGATACATCAAGCTACCCATCACGTCCACCTGTTGTCTGCGTAATGGGTCACGTAGATCATGGTAAGACATCACTTCTTGATGCTATCCGTGATACAAAGGTTACAGACCGTGAGGCTGGTGGTATCACACAGCACATCGGTGCTTATACAGTTTCAATTAACAATCAGGATATTACATTCCTTGATACACCAGGTCATGAGGCCTTCACTGCAATGCGTATGCGTGGTGCTAACTCTACAGATATCGCTATTCTTGTAGTTGCTGCTGACGACGGTGTTATGCCTCAGACAGTAGAAGCTATCAACCATGCTAAGGCTGCTGGCATCGAAATCATTGTTGCAATCAACAAGATTGATAAGCCTAATGCAAATATCGACAGAGTTAAGCAGGAGCTTTCTGAGTACCAGCTCATTCCTGAGGATTGGGGCGGAAGTACAGTATTCTGTCCAGTATCTGCTCACACAAAGGAAGGTATCGACAACCTTCTTGAGATGATTCTTCTTACAGCGGAGGTACTTGAGCTAAAGGCTAACCCTAACCGTAAGGCTCGTGGTCTTGTTATCGAGGCACAGCTTGATAAGGGGCGTGGTGCTGTTGCTACAGTACTTGTTCAGAAGGGTACACTTCACGTTGGTGATCCTGTTGCCTGCGGTAGCTGCTATGGTAAGGTAAGAGCTATGCTTGATGATACAGGCGCACGTGTTAAGAGTGCTGGCCCTTCAGTTCCAGTTGAGATTCTTGGTCTTTCTGAGGTCCCAAATGCTGGTGAAGTATTAATGTCATTTGATTCTGAGAAGGAAGCTCACTCATTTGCTGATACTTTCGTTGCAGAGCACAAGAACAAGCTCGTTGAGCAGACTAAGTCTAAGATGTCTCTTGATGCACTCTTCAGCGAGATCGAGTCAGGAAATCTTAAGGAGCTCGACATTATCGTTAAGGCTGATGTTCAGGGTTCTGTTGAGGCTGTTAAGCAGTCACTCGAGAAGCTTTCTAATGAGGAAGTTGTTGTTAAGACAATCCATGGTGGTGTTGGTACAATCAATGAGTCAGACGTAGTTCTTGCATCTGCTTCAAATGCTATCATCATCGGTTTCAACGTTCGTGTTGATCCACAGGCTAAGATGACAGCCGACAGAGAAGGCGTAGACCTTCGTCTCTACAAGGTAATTTACGATGCAATCAACGATGTTGAGTCTGCTATGAAGGGTATGCTTGATCCAATCTTCGAGGAGAAGGTTATCGGTCATGCAGAGGTTCGTCAGATCTTCAAGGCTTCAGGCGTAGGTAATATCGCTGGTTCATATGTAACAGATGGTTACTTCCAGAGAGATTGTATGGTTCGTGTCACACGTGAAGGAAATCTTATTCACGAAGGAAAGCTTGGTTCTCTTAAGAGATTCAAGGATGACGTTAAGGAAGTTAAGACAAACTTCGAGTGTGGTCTTGTTATTGAAGACTTCAATGATGTTCAGGAAATGGATATCATCGAGGCCTACATTATGGTTGAGGTACCTAGATAATGAGAAAAAATTCAGTTAAAAATACCCGCATCAACGAGGAAGTTATGCGAGAGCTTAGCAATATCATTCGTCTTGAGGTAAAGGATCCACGTATATCACCAGTTACATCGGTGGTATCTGTGGAGGTTGCCCCAGACTTAAAGACTTGCAAGGCATATATTTCAGTTCTCGGGGATGATGAGGCAGTTAAGAAGACTATTGAAGGCCTTAAGAGCTCTGCCGGCTTCATTCGCCGTGAGCTAGCTCACAGAATCAATCTCAGAAACACACCTGAGATTACATTCGTAAGCGACCAGTCAATTGCTTACGCTGCAAAGATGAGCAAACTTATTGATGAGGTGAATGCACCTCTTCATGCAAAAGAAGAAGAGTAAAAGGAGACGGACTATGATAGACAACTTTAATGAACTTTTATCAAATTCAAAGGTGGTAGGAATCAGTGGCCACATTCGTCCAGATGGTGACTGTGTTGGCTCATGCATGGCTATGTACAATTATGTAGTCACTTACTACCCTCAGATAGAAGTTCATGTCTATCTCGATCCGATTCCAAATATTTTTAAGTTTTTCAAAAATGCTGATAAGATTGAAGACATTCACACTGTTTCAGCAGACAAGAAATTTGATTTATTCATCGCTTTAGATTGTAGCGATGGCGCTAGACTCGGAGATGTTTTCCCATTTTTTGAGAAGGCTACTCACACTGTTTGTATCGATCATCATATGACAAACGGTGGTTTTGCCGAGTTTAGTTATATTATTCCTGATGACAGCTCTACCTGTGAGCTTGTATATAATCAGTTTGGTAAGGATAAAATCACTAAGGACATAGCAGAATGTCTTTATACGGGTATTATCCATGATACAGGTGTATTTCAGTATTCCTGCACTACAGAATCCACAATGGATGCTGCAGGCTTCCTTATGACAAAAGGTATTGATTACTCTAAGATTTGTACTGATACCTATTATGCCAAGACCATGATACAGAATAGAATGCTTGGAAAAGCATTGCTTAACTGTAAGACTTATGAAGATGGTAAGATTATCGCTGCAGTTATTACAGCAGAGGATATGGCAGAATATGGCGCACAGAGCAAGCATTTAGAGGGTATTGTTCAGCAGCTTCGTGATACTACAGGTGTTGAAGTAGCTGTATTCCTTTATGAGCTTGAAGATGGTGATTATAAGGGCAGTACAAGAGCAACAGGAGATGTGGATCTTACTGTTATCACTGGCACATATGGCGGTGGTGGACACAAGAAGGCAGCAGGATTTTCGGTTAGTACAAAAGAGCCATGGAAGATTATCGAAGAGATAGTTGATATGGTAAAAAAACAGTTTAATGAGTTAGGAATTAACTAATGAATAGTGGCATTATCAATGTCTACAAGGAGGCAGGCTTCACATCCTTTGATGTTGTTGCCAAGCTTCGTGGCATTTTAAAAATAAAGAAAATTGGTCATACGGGCACACTTGATCCTGATGCGACAGGTGTGCTTCCTGTTTGTGTGGGCAAGGCTACAAAGCTTTGTGATATGCTCACAGACAAGGATAAGGTTTATGAATGTGTTATGCTTCTTGGTGTAGAGACAGATACCTACGATATGAGCGGCAAGATTCTATCAAAAAAGTCTGTTGATGTTACAGAAGCTCAGGTTCAGGAAGCCTTGTCTAGTTTTGTCGGCGATATCATGCAGGTTCCACCTATGTATTCTGCCTTAAAGGTAAATGGTAAAAAGCTTTATGAGCTTGCCAGAGAGGGCAAAGAGGTTGAGAGAAAGCCTCGTCCTGTTACGATTTTTAGTATTGATATTCTTTCAATGAACCTTCCTGAGGTTTCTATCAGGATACATTGTAGCAAGGGTACTTACATCAGATCTCTTTGTCATGATGTTGGAGAGGTGCTTGGTTGTGGCTGTGCAATGAAGTCGTTGGTGCGCACCAGAGTTAGTCAATTTGATATTTCAGATGCAAAAACTTTAGATGAAATTGAAAGAATAGTTAAAAATGGCAAATTAGATGGTATAATGTTGCCAATAGCCTCAGTTTTTGACGGCTTAGGTACTGTTTTTGTGATTCCAACAGAGGAAGCCCTTAAGCAGGCCATTAACGGCGGAAAGATACCAGCTGCCAACGTATTTGCAGAGGCAGTTAGTAGCTTTGAAGATGGTGAGAGATATCGTATCTTTTTACCAGATAACAGATTCCTTGGAATTTACGTTTATGAGGAATCTCAGTTTATTTTGGAGAAAATGTTTTTGGAATAATTATGGAGTATTTACATTCTTTATTTGACACTAAAATATCAGAGCCTACAGCGGTGACTGTTGGAAAATTCGATGGTATCCACAGAGGTCATAATCTATTGACCACTGATATCATTTCAAAAAAGAAAGAAGGATTAAAATCCTGTCTTATCACTTTTACCAATTCACCCCGTTTTTTATTACAAGAGGATCAGACTCCATGTTTGATCACAAATAAAGAGCGTATGTTTATGCTTGATAATAATGGCCTCGATTATCTTATCGAGTGCCCTTTTGACGAGCGTCTAATGCAGACGGATGCCAGAAGCTTTATAGAATTTTTGGTATCAAATCTCAATATGCAATATATGATATCTGGCCCTGATTTTACTTTTGGTCATAAGGGCGCAGGTAATGTGGAACTTCTCAAAGAGCTCTCTAAAGAGCTTGGATTTGACTATAAGGTCATCGAGAAAATCAAACAGAACAATAGAGATATTAGTAGTACCTACATTAGGGAAGAGCTTAAAGAAGGCAATATTGTTTCTGTTAATGAGATGTTAGGATATGAATATTTTGTTTGGGGCGAGGTAGTGCACGGAGCTCACCTTGGCCACACAATCGGTATTCCTACAATCAACATTATGCCAGAGAAGATAAAGCTGGTTCCTAGATTTGGAGTATATGTTACTACAATAGATTTTGATGGAAGAATCTACCATGGTGTTACCAAT
The DNA here is from genome assembly GCF_900115215.1 of Pseudobutyrivibrio sp. UC1225. Classification (NCBI taxonomy): domain Bacteria; kingdom Bacillati; phylum Bacillota; class Clostridia; order Lachnospirales; family Lachnospiraceae; genus Pseudobutyrivibrio; species Pseudobutyrivibrio sp. UC1225. The sequence continues at coordinate 94,076 of NZ_FOVQ01000001.1, forward strand.
GTTGGCACCAAGCCATCAGTTTCAGACAAAAATATTGTTGGAATCGAGACACATATTCTTGATTACAACGGGGATCTGTATGGAAAATTTGTAAAGGTTACCTTCCAAAGCTTCCTTAGACCTGAGATGAAATTTGCTTCCATAGAGGAGCTTACAAATCAGATGAATATTGATAAAGCAAAAGCTAAAAGCTACTTTAATAACAGATAGATATTACAAAAATATTACATTTAATTGACATATTTTCGAATTCTTGCTATACTTTTAAAAGTTCGTTTTTAGCTATTGGAGGTTTTATGAACAAACGGGTTGTTTCAGCATTCACACTTGTATGTGCTACTGCGCTTTTATTTGATTATTGCGTAGATACACGTACTTATTTAGATAAAAATAATTCTAATGACAATGTTTCTGCAGTTGCAGGTGCAGTTTCTGCTGCAGCTGTAGATTTATCAGCTATTGAAGAGATTTCAGTTACTGATTCTAATGCCATTGCGACTGCTAAGTCACTTGGCGATATTTATGGTTATAATAATATCGGTATCTGTAATGTCTCAGAAGGAAATCTTAATATTAGAGAGTCAGCTTCTTCTGACGCAAAGCTTGTTGGTAAATTCCCAGCGGAGGCTGCTTGCGAGATTCTTGATATAGATGGAGATTGGACTCATATCAAATCTGGCGAAGTAGAAGGTTACGTTAGTTCTGAGTACCTTATCTCAGGTGATGATGCATGGGATAAGGCTGTAGAGCTTGCGGAATACGTTGCCACAGCAAAGACAGGTGGTCTTCGAGTTCGTGCAGAGGGCAATACCGAGTCAGAGATTATCTATCAGCTCGCAGAGGGTGAAGAAATAGTAATTCTTGATAATACTCAGGATGATGAGTGGATTAAGGTAGATGTCGATGGTGATGAGGGGTATGTCTGTGCAGAATATGTAGACGTTGATCTTTCCCTTAAAACAGCCATGACTCTTACTGAGGCTCGTTACGGTGCAGGTGTTTCTGATGTTCGTATGGCTATCTGTGAAAATGCACTTCAGTATGTAGGTAATCGCTATGTTTGGGGTGGTACATCCCTTACACACGGTGTAGACTGCTCTGGTTTCACAATGCAGATTATGAGACAGTACGGTGTATATCTTAGCCATTCTTCAAGAGCACAGGCTAATGAAGGAACAAAGATTAGCACTTCAGAATTAAAGCCTGGTGATTTGATCTTCTATGGCAAGGGTGGCAGTATCAATCACGTAGCTATTTATATTGGTGGTGGACAGATTGTTCACGCATCTAACAGACGTGATGGAATTAAGATTTCAAATTACATGTACCGTACACCTATTAAGTGTGTTCGCGTTATCTACGATTAGTATTTAGGGCTACCTTCTGGTAGCCTTTTATGTTAAAATACAAAAGGTGGTTTTTACCACGATATTGATTTTTTTATTGGAGAGGAATATAAAATGAGTTTACTTGAACAGTGGCAGAAGATTGCCTACAATCAGAACCAGTCTCAGGCTGATTTACAGAGATTCTGGCAGAATTATTTTCTTTTAGAGAAAGGCATTTACGAGCAGCTTCTTGATGATCCTGATACAGAGGTAAAGGGTACAGTTAAAGAGCTTGCTGAGAAATATAAGATTGAAGTTATGCCAATGGTTGGTTTCCTTGATGGAATCAATGATTCACTTGTTGAGCCAAATCCAATCGACACAATGGAAGAGGATACAGTAGTTTCTCTTAAGTTCGATAAGGAAAAGCTTTACAAGAACATGATCGATGCTAAGGCTGATTGGCTTTATGGTCTTCCACAGTGGGAGAAGATTTTTGATGCAGATACTCTTAAGGCTCTTACAAAGGAAGCTAAGAACATGCACACAATCATCCGTACAGAGAAGAAGGTTGGACGTAATGATCCATGTCCATGCGGTTCTGGAAAGAAGTATAAGCATTGTTGTATGAACAAGAAATAAAATTTTTCGCCTGTCTCATTTTATGGGACAGGCTTTTTTCTATTATTTATCATCCTTTATTTAAAACTTTATCGGTATTTATTGGATCCCCCGGATGCTAGAATAGATTTATCTATTTTAGCAAGGGGGATTTTTTATGGGAATTTTTGCAAGACCACATGTGGAAAAATTTGATAATGGTGATAAATACTGGGAGCATACATATAATAATTTTCATTTGAAGGCCTATGTTCCATCTACCGAAATAGATGGCGAGGTTTTGAATTACGGTTTTAGAGCACCTTTACTTTTGGTGTTCGAGGAAAATAAGCGCACAAAGGAGGAGGCTATTGCTTTTGCCAAGGAGTCAGGTCTTTCTGATATAGCATCAGCCGTAGATTCAAGTGTACTTTTTATTTATCCTACTTGTGAAGGCGGATGGGATAATGCCTCTGTTGACCTTTACAAGGAGATAATGGAAGAAGTAAAAATGAATCCTGATTATGAGGATGGAATCGCAGCCTTCCATGATTTTATAGCACAGGAATTCAAGGGATATTTCATCAGAGGCGCTAAGTTTAGAACAGATATATATAGCTTTGGAAAATCAGCTGATTACTGCGCAAGAAATCTTCTTCAGACTGTTGAGGGTGAATATTTATGGGGACCAGGTGAGATTACACCAGCAATGATTTCCATGGAAGGATTAAATGTCGTACCTGAGGTACAGCGAAAGGATATTGCTATTCTTTCAGTAGGAAATACAGATGAAGTTAATGATGCTTTTGCTGAATCTAAAAATGTTTTGATTAAGGATAAAGCTGAATATAAAGCTGATTTCTACAGTTTCGTAAAGAAGTTTAAGATGTGGTGTGGAAATCTCGAAATTGAGCCAGATTTTGAGGCTCTTAATATGGTGGAGGAGCCAGGCTTTACTGAGGTTAACACTTCAAAGGATCACAAGGAAAAGAAATATAAGGACACAAAGACTCATAAGGTTGGATATTTTGCATATTACAATAAGGGGCTTTTGGATAATGGACCTGTTCCAATGTTGATTGGTTACCACGGTGGTGGAGACTCTTCAATGTTCCTTACCTTTGTCTCTGGATGGTGGGAGGTTTGCCATAAATACAACTTCTTATATGTTTCAATTGAGAATCACCAGTATGTAACTCCAACAGAGGCTATGGAGGTTATTGCTGATTTAAAGAAGAAATATAACGTGGATGAAAAGAGAATATATGCTGCTGGTTTCTCTATGGGAAGTGCTAAGACCTGGGATATGTTCCAGGAATATCCTGAGGTTTTTGCAGGACTTGCTCCAGCCAGCGCTTTGTTCCCAATACATAACAATCCATTTGGTTTATCTCTTGGGGACCCACGTATAAATACTACAGTATCAGTTCCAATTTTTTATTCAGGTGGAGAGGAATCGCCGCTTCCTGAGCTTCCTTTTCAGGCCGAGGAATCCCTTGAGCGTATCAGATATGCTGCTTCTGTTAATAAGCTTAAGATTAATTTTAATGTTGATTTCTCTGACAGAGAAAATTGGGATGACCGTATATACGGTATCTCAGGTGACAGAGTTGAAAAGATTCTAGACCCTTCAAGAGGAAGTGTACTGACTGTAAATTACTATGACAGCGAGGATGGAGTTTGTCGTACAGCCTTCGGTAGCGTAAGCGGTCAGGTTCATGAATTTAGAGAACATTCCTGTGAACAGGCATGGAAATTTATATCACAATTTACTAGATAGAGTATTTACGAAATAATAGGGAGATATATTAATTGAAAGTTACAAATCCACTTTTAAAAATGGACATGCCAGATATGGATGTCATTAAGGCTAATGGTTTTTATTATATGGTCAGTACCACAATGTTCTTTTGCCCAGGAGGACCAATTCTTCGCTCAAAGGATTTAAAGAACTGGGAGATAGTATCATACATTTTTGACAAGATTGAAGATAATGATATATATGAGTTAAAGAATGGCAAGAATGCATACGGAGCTTGCCAGTGGGCAACTACACTTTGCTATCACAGGGGAATATTCTTTTCATGCTTTGTGTGCAACGATATGAAGAAGACTTATATCTATTATTCGGATGATATCGAGAAATCTTTTTGGGATCGATATGAGTTAAATGGTATTTATCATGACCCTAGTTTCTTGTTCTGGGATAATAAGCCTTATCTTGTTTATGGAAATGGTGATATTCATATTGTCAGGATTTTGGATGATTTTAGTGGAGTGGATGAGACATCAGACAGATTGTTATTTGCCACAGACAAAGCTGGCATTATGCTTCGCTGTGAAGGATGTCGTGCCTACGTAAGAAAGAAATATATTTATCTGTGCTTTATTGAGTGGCCTGAGATTGGTAATGGAAATGGCAGAAGAAGAGAGGTTTGTTATCGCGGAACAAGCCTTGATGGAGATTTTGAAAGACATATCATTTTTGATGATGATATGGGTTATAAAAATTGTGGTATTGCGCAGGGAGTTCTTATTGATGTTGATGAAAAGAATTGCTACTCAATGTTTTTTCAGGATCACGGAGCCGTAGGACGTATTCCTTATTTGCTTCCTATGACATGGGAAAATGACTGGCCTGTGATAGGACAGGATGGGAAAGCTCCTGAAGAATTCGATATACCTATGAGAGAAGTGTTTACAAATCCACTTGTTACAAGTGATTCCTTTAATCATAGCAGCGACAGATTACTTCTTCAGTTCCAGTGGAATCACAATCCTATAAAGGAGGGCTGGTCATTTACAGACCGTCCTGGCTATTTACGTCTTAAAAATATGCAGCTAGCATCATCAATAATGGATGCCAGAAACACTTTGACAGAGCGAACTGTTACTCCTAAATCCGTATTTACGATAGAGGGCGATTTTTCTGGAATGCGTGGCGGAGATTATGCTGGACTTGCTGCCTTTATGGGAAAATATGGAACTATAGGATTAACAAAATCTAATGGTGAATTTTACATCGTTTCCACTCAAAAAGATAAGACAGAGATAAGACAAAATGTTTCAGAAATTCAAGGCTTCAATTGTAATCATTTTTGGATTAGAATAGTCTTTGATTTCGAAAATGAAGATAAGGCCTATTTCTATTATTCTGCAGATGGCACGGACTTTATTGAGTTCGGAGAACCGCTTGATATGGAGTTTACATTAGATGTTTTTGTGGGATATCGTATAGGCGTATTCTCGTATGGTACAAAGAATCTTGGGGGTGTCGTTGATTTTCGAAATCTAAATTTTAGCGAATAGAGGACACTAAATAAATGAATTGCTATATACAAGGTGAGTTTGATGTCACATCACTTGATGAAGAAAATGTCGGAGTGAAGATTGCCAAGAGAGTACTTTTGGTTCACAAAATATCTTTATTGTATTTTGGATTGCTTCTGTTTCTTGGGTATTATTACCTAAAGGATTACTTAGGATTATATATCGATGGCGTTTTTAATATTGCATTATTTGCATCGATATTAACACTTTATGAAGGGCTTCTTTCGGCTTATGCAAATATGACAAAAAAGAAGCTATTGTCATTGGAACCAAAGGATGTTCATGACTACGGCCTTTATTTATTCCACAAGCATGTATTTTGTAAACTACCAGGAAATAAATATAATTTCTTAAGATCAATGGCTGTAGCTGATGCAAGGATGGGTGATAAAGATAAATGCAGAATGGCTGTAGATTTTATTCCTGCATCTTTTAAAAATGATGATTTAGAGCTTGTAAAAGAATGGATTAATTCTGGGGAACAAGACTTTGATGAGAGTAAACTTGCCAAGCAGAAAACAGCTAATCCCTTTGCCATCATCATTGTTACTTTGCTACTATCCTATGGTGTCTTTTTCTTAGGTATGGATTTAAATTATCTTTCCTGTGGCAGATATTTTCAAAGGTTTTTGACGGGATTGTCCCTATTGGATTCTATCTTATCAGTTTCATTGATATATGCCTTTGGATTCTCCCTTCTTGTTGCCATAATAAAAAAAGGCAAGCAATCTAAGAAGGTATTTACAATCTTATTTTTAATTTTCTTTCTGCTAGGTTGCTTTATATTTAAGAGTGACTTGGTATGCTGTTTTGAAAGATATGATTCCAGATGGAGTGATTCTGATGAGGAATTAATTGATTCCTATGATTATGATGACTATAGCTCAGATGACTATGATTATAGTTCAGATGATTCTTATTCAATTGATGCATCTTCTGAGCCTTATGATGATATAGATATCATGAATTTAATGATTATCCTTGAGGGCTACCTTAAGAATAACGGAATTATTGAAGACTATTATACAAATTTACTTATAAGTTATACTGCAAAGGGAAATGTCAGAGGAACTGTTTATAGGGATGAAGATTACGAATATAATCTCTATGATAATGGCTTAAAAAAAGATGAAAATGGAAATAATTGCTTAGAGATTGTACTTGAAGCAGAGCCTCTTGATGAAAATGGATATTCCTTAGGACAGGCAGAAGCAAGCCTTAAGGGTTTTTATCTTGTAAATATTGAAACATATGAAATTATAGATGAGCATAAGACTCATTGGTAAAAAAGTACCTCACTAACCTTATTGATTAGTGAGGTACTTTAATGTGTTAAAGAAATCTGGATATGAAATACAACAACAGTCTTCGCTATCGAAAGTTGTTTCACCATCTGCCACAAGTCCTGCAATTGCAAAGGCCATAGCGATACGATGGTCTAAATATGTTTTAATAAGTGTTCCTTTCAGAGGCTTGCCACCATTGATAATCATTCCATCGTCAGTAGGAGTGATGTCACATCCCATATTCGAAAGATTTTCTGTGACTGTGGCGATTCTATCGCTTTCTTTTACTTTTAATTCTGATGCATCCGTAATAACGGTAGTACCTGCTGCACAGGCTGCCATTACAGCGATAACTGGAAGCTCGTCTATGAGTGTAGGAATAATATCTCCTGAAACTTCACATCCATGAAGCTCGCTTGTAGTTACATGAATATCTGCTACAGGTTCACCGCTTACAATTCGCTCATTGAGAAGCTCAATATTTCCTCCCATATCCTGTGCAACTTTTATAATGCCTGCGCGGGTTGGATTCGTATTTACGTTTTTAATTAATAAATCTGCATTAGGACATATAAGACCTGCAACAATAAAGAAGGCAGCTGATGAAATATCACCTGGGACCTCTATTTTTTGACCTACAAGCTTAGGGCCGCCTACAACAGTAGCGGTAAGACCTTCTGATTTGATGTCGGCGCCAAAACCTGAAAGCATAAGCTCTGTATGATTTCGTGAAACAACTGGCTCTGTGACAGAGGTGATTCCGTCAGCATAAAGCCCTGCAAGAAGTACGCAGGATTTTACCTGAGCACTGGCTACAGGTGAATCATAGCGAAGTGGAGCGAGAGGAACGCCGCCTACCTCAAGTGGTGCACAGTTGTTATTCTTTACTGATTTGATATAGGCGCCCATCTGTGTAAGAGGTGTAATGATTCTTCCCATTGGACGCTTCTGAATGGATTCATCACCATTTAAGGTGCTGACAAAGGGCTGACCGGCAAGAATACCTGATATAAGTCGGGTAGTAGTACCACTGTTTCCTACATCAAGAACCTGCTGTGGCTCACTTAGTCCATGAAGACCTTTTCCATGAATCACAACATGATCTCTGTCCTGAGAGATATCAATTCCCATGGCTTTAAAGCAGCCGATAGTGGAGCGACAGTCAGCACCATCCAGGAATCCAGTTAATTCTGTGACACCCTCGGAAATAGCACCGAACATAACACCTCGGTGGCTGATGGACTTATCTCCTGGAACCTTGATTTCACCTTTTAAACTTTTTGCTTTATTAATTGGCATATTAATTTGTCCTTTGTCTTACATAGTAGTTATTATGTACCAAAATTGTTTGAGCTTTTTTCATAGCTTCATCTGTATAGAATTCGATTCGAAGAACACCAGGTTCAAATTCTCTGTTATGAATGATATCGATATTCTTTACACTGATATCAGCATCAGCAAGTAGCTGAAGAACTCCTACAAGTGTACCTGGTTTATCATCAATGTCGCAATATAATTCGTAAAAACGAAGTAAAGCATTATCTGGAATTGTAATGGAATCTCTGTAATCCTTTGCTTTTGTCCATAGTCGTAAAATTTCATCTGCATCGGATTTTAATATAGCAGTTCTAAAGTCTTCCAACTTATCTTTGTATATATCAATAAGTTTAATTAAAGCATCTCTGTTGCTAAGGAAAATGTGCTGCCACATGGTAGGAGAGCCAGAAGCGATTCTGGTTATATCCTTAAAACCACCTGCTGCAATAGTCTTGCAAATAGAGCGCTCATCATCTGTATCCTGTACAAGATTTACAAGAGAGGCTGCAATGACGTGTGGCAGATGTGATACAGCAGCTGTGGCGTCATCATGCTCCTCAGGTGTAAGCATGATTGGAATTGCACCAAGGCTTTCGATATACGAAGCAAATTCATCGTAGGTTTCGCGATTCATTTCAGAATCTGCGGTAAGGATATAATATGCATTCTCAAGAAGAAGTGCGTTTGAATGCTCAAGTCCTGTAAGTTCCGAACCAGTCATAGGATGACCACCTATAAACTGATTAGTCATACCGAGTTCTCTTGCTACAGATGTGATATCGCCTTTTGTAGAACCTACATCAGTGATAATACAGTCTGGCTTAACAACATCTTTAAGCATCTTTAGGTAATCGCAGTTAATCTTTACAGGGCTGCAAAGAAAGATGATATCACACTGACCGAACTGGTGAATTTTAAGAAGGCCGTTGTTGTCGATAAGGCGCTCCTCAAAAGCTGCTTCGATTGTAGATTCTCTGGAAGCAGTAGCCAGTATTCTTGTATTCGGATATACGTTTAATATCGCTTTTGCGATACTTCCTCCAATTAGTCCTAGTCCTACAAATCCGATAGTTTTTGTCTTCATAAATAAATCTCCCAAAACATATGATACTTTAATACTTTAAAGCGAAAATATATTTATATAATATCACATTTATGCGTTGTAAATAGTCTGAATATTAAATATAATATATATAAGTTTTATAACATCACGGCGCGGCGGGGTTAAGGCGTCGAATAACTCATTGGGAGGTAAGACACATGAAGGTATTTACTACGGACAAAATTAGAAACGTTGTGTTGCTTGGTCACAGCGGGGCGGGCAAAACCAGTCTCATCGAATCAATGGCTTTTCTAGCTGGTCAGATCAGCAAGCCAGGCACTATCGAGGCTGGTAATACCATTAGTGACTACGACAAACTGGAGACAAAAAACAAATTTTCTATCTACACTTCTTTAGTTCCAATCATTTGGGGCGATACTAAGATTAATTTCCTAGACACACCAGGTTATTTTGATTTCGTCGGAGAAGCTGAGGAGGCAGTTTCGGCAGCAGATGCGGCTATTATTGTTATTTCAGGTAAAAGCGGAATTGAGGTTGGTACAAAGAGAGCTTGGGAGATGTGCGACAAATTTAATCTTCCTAGAATGGTATTTGTAACTGACATGGATATAGATGATGCCAGCTATAGAGAAATCGTTGAGGAGCTTCAGAGTTTGTACGGAAAGAAGATTGCTCCTTTCCATCTTCCAATTAGAGAAAATGGAGAGTTTGTTGGCTATGTAAATGTCATCCAGCAGATCGGCAAGCGCTGGAAGGCTGATGGAACAGTAGAACACTCTGATGTACCTGATTACAATCAGGAATATTTGGAGAAATATCGTGAAGCTTTGATGGAATCAGTTGCTGAGACATCAGAGGAATTCATGGATAGATATTTTGGTGGCGAAGAGTTCTCTGAAGATGAGATCCGTCAGGCACTTCGTGTAAACGTAGCTTCTGGTGATATTGTTCCAGTTATGATGGGTTCAAATCTTACTAACAGAGGTCAGTATACAATGCTTACTGACGTTGTTAAGTATCTTCCATCACCAGCTGATTGCAAGATTACAGGAATTAACGCAAATACGAATGAAGTTTACGAAGCAAACTATGACTTCTCTAAGCCAAAGAGTGCTTATGTATTTAAGACAATCGTCGACCCATTCGTTGGTAAGTATTCACTTATCAAGGTTAATTCAGGTGTTCTTAAGACGGATGATTTGCTTTATAACAAGCATAAAGAGACAGAGGAGAAGATTGGAAAGCTTTACATCTTAACAGGTAGCAAGGCTGAGGAAGTCCCTGAGGTTCACGCAGGTGATATCTGTGCACTTTCAAAGCTCCAGAAGGTAGCTACTACAGACTCACTTTCTACAAAGGCTAATCCAATTCTTTACATCAGAACACCACTTTCAGTTCCTTATACATACAAGAGATATAAGGCTAAAAATAAGGGAGATGAAGATAAAATTGCACAGGCACTCGCAAAGCTTTGTGCTGAGGATTTAACCATCAAGGCTGTTAATGATGGCGAGAACAGTCAGTCACTTCTTTATGGTATCGGAGACAGACATATCGATATGCTTGTTCAGAAGCTTAATGAGAAGTACAAAGTAGACATCGAGCTTAGCCAGCCAAAGATTGCATTCAAAGAGACAATCAGAGGAAAGGCTGATGTAGAGTATAAGTATAAGAAGCAGACTGGTGGTCATGGTCAGTATGGTCACGTTAAGATGACATTTGAGCCTTCTGGAAATATGGAAGAGCATTACAACTTTACAGAGTCTGTAGTTGGTGGTGCAGTTCCAAAGAACTATTTCCCAGCTGTTGAGAAGGGACTTTCAGAAGCTGTTCTTGCAGGACCACTTGCAGCTTATCCTGTAGTTGGTGTACATGCTAACCTTTATGATGGAAGCTATCACCCAGTTGATTCTTCAGAAATGGCATTCAAGGTTGCAGCTAAGGGTGCATTCAAGGATGGTATCATGAAGGCTAATCCAATCCTTCTTGAGCCAATCGAGACACTTAAGGTTGTAGTGCCAGATAGCTACACTGGTGATGTAATGGGGGATTTGAACAAGAGACGTGGACGTGTTCTTGGAATGAATCCTACAGAAACAGGTGGCAAGACTGAGGTCATGGCTGAAGTTCCTATGGCTGAGCTTTACGGGTATGATACCCAGCTTCGTTCAATGACTGGTGGCTACGGTACATTCTCTTATGAATTAGCTCGCTATGAGCAGGTTCCTTCAGATGTTCAGGCTAAGGAGGTTGAGAGACGCGCTAATAAGATTAAGGATGTAGATGAGGAATAATATTTAAAATTTGAAAGACTGATGAGGTTGTTACTTCATCAGTCTTTTTTCTATAATATTAGATTTTCGGTTACATATTTCACAGACTGAAAAAATTGCAGGTAGAGTCATTTCATAAGTCGTGCTACTATATCAGAGCACTTTTTCAGAACGAGAGGATAATGTAATTGATTATTGAATATAATGTAGAAGTAACGGAGCAGGCAGAGCCTGAAGTTGAAGAGTATTTTTTTGAGGCTGTGGCTGGAAATTTAGATGACTTGATTTCATTTAGTAAGACAATAGATATTAATAATCCCGATGAAGCAGGGATTTGTGTTTATAAAGATGATATTTCAGGAAAATATGTGGTTCCCTTTGTAGCAGATGGATCTGTGGCACCACTAAACTATGGTGAGTACCTGGATGTAAAGCCGGTAGAGGAAAAATACTGGAACATAGATGAGCGCAGAACCTATATTACAAACTTAGGAATGCTAGCTATGATGTCGGTGATAGCCTAATCGCTAAGCATATTTTCAATAAAAACCAATTTTGCTGTGTAGTTTTATTGCAAAACTACACAGCTTTTATTATAATTTTTGTTTAGTTAAGTAAAGTTCGAGGTGAGAAAATGAAGCACAATTTTAAAGCAATTGAGAAAAAATGGCAGGCAGCCTGGGAAAAAGATGATATCTTTAAGGCTGTTGATGGTTCTGACAAGCCAAAATTCTACGGCTTGGTTGAGTTCCCATATCCATCAGGTGCAGGTATGCACGTTGGACATATCAAGGCATATTCTTCAGTAGAGGTAGTTTCTAGAAAGCGCCGCATGCAGGGATATAATGTATTATTCCCAATCGGTTTCGATGCTTTCGGTCTTCCTACAGAGAACTATGCTATCAAAACAAATACACATCCTAGAAAGATCACTGATGACAATATCAAAAAGTTCACTACACAGCTTAAGAGCGTAGGTTTTTCTTTTGACTATAGTCGTACAATCGACACTACTCAGGAGGATTACTACAAGTGGACACAGTGGATTTTCCTTAAGATGTTCGAGAAGGGTCTTGTTTTCAGAGATAAGACTCTTGTTAACTACTGCCCACATTGTAAGGTAGTACTTTCAAATGAGGATTCGCAGGGTGGTAAGTGCGATATCTGTGACAGCGATGTAATCCAGAAGGAGAAGGATGTTTGGTACCTTCGTATTACAGAGTATGCTGATAAGCTTCTTCAGGGTCTCGATGAGGTAGATTTCCCTGAGAATATCAAGCAGCAGCAGGTAAACTGGATTGGTAAGTCAAAGGGTGCTTTCGTTAATTTCACACTTGATGGTATAGATAAAAAGCTTGAGATTTACACTACAAGACCAGATACACTTTGTGGTGTTACATTTATGGTTATTGCTCCAGAGCATCCATATATCGATGAGTATGCAGACAAGATTTCTAACATGGATGCTATCTTAGCTTACAGAGCTGAGTGCCAGAAGAAGTCTGAGTTCGAGCGTACACAGCTTGTTTCTAAGGACAAGACTGGTGTTAGAGTTGAGGGCTTCGATGCAATCAACCCAATTACAGGCAAGAAGATTCCAGTATTCATTTCTGATTATGTAATGATGGGTTATGGTACTGGTGCTATCATGGCAGTTCCGGCTCACGATCAGCGTGACTGGGATTTCGCTACTAAGTTTGGTATTGATATTATCCCTGTTATCGAGGGTGGAGATGTTACTAAGGAAGCTTACACAGGCGAAGGTAACATGATTAACTCTGAGTTCCTTAATGGTCTTAACAACAAGAAGGACTCAATCGACAGAATGATTCAGGAGCTTGAAAAGCTTGGTTGCGGTAAGGCTGGTGTTCAGTTCAAGATGAAGGATTGGGCATTCAACAGACAGCGTTACTGGGGTGAGCCTATTCCAATCGTTCACTGTCCTACATGTGGTGATGTAGCAGTTCCATTTGAGGAGCTTCCACTTAAGTTACCAGTTCTCGAGAACTTCGAGCCAGGTACAGACGGAGAGTCACCACTTGCAAAGATTGACAGCTTTGTAAACTGCAAGTGCCCTAAGTGTGGCGCTGACGCTAAGAGAGAGACTGATACTATGCCTCAGTGGGCTGGTTCATCATGGTATTTCTTACGTTACATCGATCCACACAATGATAACGAGCTCGCAGCTATGGACAAGCTCAACTACTGGATGCCAGTTGACTGGTACAACGGTGGTATGGAGCACGTTACACGCCACTTGATTTATTCACGTTTCTGGCATCACTTCCTTTATGACCTTGGTGTAGTTAATACTCCAGAGCCATACAAGAAGAGAAGTGCACAGGGCATGATCCTTGGCGAGGACGGACAGAAGATGTCTAAGTCTCGTGGAAACGTTATTGATCCACTTGATATTGTAGATGCTTACGGTGCAGACACGCTTCGTACTTACGTATTATTCATGGGTGATTACGGCGCAGCTGCTCCTTGGTCAGATGCATCTGTTCGTGGATGTAAGAGATTCCTTGAGAGATTCGCAGGTCTTACAGATATTGTTACTGATGAGGCTAACAGCGAGTCTATCGAGACAGGAATTCATAAGACAATTAAAAAGGTTTCTGAGGATATCGAGGCTATGAAGTACAACACAGCTATCGCAGCTATGATGGGACTTCTTAACGATATCATTGCAGAGGGACATATTACTAAGGATAATCTTGTATTACTTGTTAAGATTTTAGCTCCATTTGCTCCACACCTTTGTGAGGAAATGTACGCTGAGCTTGGCGGAGAGGGATATGTATCACTTTCAGCTTGGCCAGAGTTTGACCCAGCTAAGATTGTTGAGTCTACTATCGAAATCGCTGTACAGGTAAATGGTAAGCTTAAGGCTACAATCAAGATTCCTAACGGATGTGAGAAGGATGAGGCTCTTTCAATTGCAAAGGCAGATTCTGCCGTTGCGGGTGCAATTGAAGGTAAGAATCTCGTTAAAGAAATCTATGTTCCAAACAAGATTGTTAACCTTGTAGTTAAATAATGTTTAAGCCTGCCAAAGCGGCAGGCTTATTCTATAAAGTTATAAGATAAGGAGAATACGTTATGAGCAAAATTCAGATGACAACCCCACTTGTAGAGATGGACGGCGATGAGATGACACGCATCCTCTGGCAGATGATTAAGGACGAGCTTCTTCTTCCTTTCATCGATTTAAAGACTGAGTACTATGACCTTGGTCTTGAGCACAGAAACGAGACAGATGATAAGGTTACTGTTGAGTCTGCTGAGGCTACAAAGAAGTATGGAGTTGCTGTTAAGTGTGCCACAATCACTCCTAACGCAGCACGTATGACTGAGTACAACCTTAAGGAAATGTGGAAGAGTCCTAATGGCACTATCCGTGCAATCCTTGATGGTACAGTATTCCGTGCTCCAATCGTTGTAAAGGGAATTGACCCAAATGTTAAGTCATGGAAGAAACCAATTACAATTGCCCGTCATGCTTATGGTGATGTTTATAAGAATACCGAGATGGTTATTCCTGCAGCTGGTAAGGTAGAGCTTGTTTACACATCTGAGGATGGCAAGGAAGAGCGTGCACTTGTTCATACCTTTAACGGACCAGGTGTAGTTCAGGGACAGCACAATCTTAACGATTCAATCGAAAGTTTTGCTCATAGCTGCTTTAAATATGCTTTAGATACAAAGCAGGATTTATGGTTTGCTACAAAGGATACTATTTCTAAGAAGTATGACCATACTTTTAAGGACGTATTCCAGGAGATTTTTGATAAGGAGTACAAGGCTGCCTTTGATGCTGCTGGTATCGAATACTTCTATACCCTTATTGATGATGCGGTTGCTCGTGTAATGAAATCTGAGGGCGGATTCATCTGGGCATGTAAGAACTATGATGGTGATGTTATGTCAGATATGATTTCATCTGCTTTTGGTTCACTTGCTATGATGACTTCTGTTCTTGTAAGCCCTGCTGGTTACTACGAGTACGAGGCTGCTCACGGAACAGTTCAGCGTCACTACTACAAGCATCTTAAGGGTGAGGAGACATCTACAAACTCTGTAGCTACAATTTTTGCATGGACAGGCGCTCTTAGAAAGCGCGGTGAGCTTGATAGTATACCAGAGCTTTCTGCATTTGCTGACAAGCTTGAGAAGGCTTGTATCAAGACTATCGAAGATGGAAAGATGACAAAGGATTTGGCTCTCATTACATCAATCGAGAACCCAGCAGTCCTTAATTCAAGGGATTTCATCATTGAAATTCGTAAAACTCTTGAATCTCTTTAAAATAGTCTGAAAACACAAGATTTAGTGTTTGTGTTTATTGACTTGCACAATATAGTCTATTATAATAGTCTCATACTTAAATGTATGGGGCTATTTTTTATGCTCCTTATGGAGAAAATGTATGGAAATGAATGTTAAGCTTCAGGTTTTTGAAGGTCCATTGGACTTATTACTTCACCTGATTGATAAGAATAAAGTTGATATTTATGACATCCCTATTGTTGAGATTACAGATCAATATATGGAGTATGTTCGTGCTATGGACAACAGCGACTTAGATGTTATGTCTGAGTTCCTGCTTATGGCTACCACACTTCTTGATATCAAGAGTCGTATGTTATTGCCACAGGAAGAGAAGACAGAAGAGGGTGAAGAGCCTGAGGATCCACGTGCAGAGCTTGTTCAGCAGCTGTTAGAGTACAAGATGTATAAGACTATCTCTTATCAGCTTAGAGACAGACAGATAGATGCAAGCCTTGTTTTCTACAAGGAACCTACTATTCCAGAGGAAGTTTTAAAGTATCAGCAGCCAGTTGATTTGGAAGAGCTTATGGCAGACCTTACACTTAACAAGCTTAATGATATTTTTCAACAGGTGCTTAAGCGTCAGGATAATAGGAGAGACCCAATCCGTTCTACATTTGGAAAGATAAAAAAGGAAGAGGTTTCTCTTGAACAGAAAATGGAATGGACTATCGCATTTGCGAAGGCACATAACACCTTCAGCTTTAGAAATCTTCTTGAAGCTGCACACTCAAAGACAGAGGTTATTGTTACCTTCCTTTGTATTTTAGAGATGATGAAGGCTGGTCAGATTAATATCACCCAGGAAGATACTTTCACTGATATTCTGATTGAATCCAGAATCGCAGCCTAATATCTACGGAGAGAATAATTATGGAATTAAAAGAGATTGAAAATATAGTTGAGGGCATTTTGTTTGCGATGGGAGGCACAGTTGAGGCTTCCAGAATAGCAAAGGCTCTTGAAATAGATGAAAAGCAGGTAGTGCAGGCTATTAATTCCCTTAAGGAAAAATATGCAGCTGACAAGCGTGGTATTACAATTACTGAGATTGATGGTGCATATCAGATGTGCACTAATCCTGAAATTTATGAATATCTTATTAGAATTGCAAAGCAGCCACGTAAATACGTACTTACAGATGTACTTCTTGAGACTCTTTCAATTATTGCTTATAAGCAGCCAATTACAAAATCAGAAATAGAAAAAATCAGAGGAGTATCCTGTGATTTCGCTGTTTCAAAGCTTGTAGAGTTTGGGCTTTGTACAGAGCTGGGACGTCTTGATGCACCAGGAAGACCAATGCTTTTTGGTACTACTGAAGAGTTTTTAAGATCCTTCGGAGTGAAATCTATTGATGAACTTCCAGAGCTTTCACAGACTCAGATTGAAGAGTTTAAAATCGAGGCTGAAAATGAAGCAAATAACGTAGAAGTTACAATATAAAAATAATAAAAAATCAAGTGAAATTCGACAAAAAACCACCCAAATTTTTGGGTGGTTTTTTATGACAATTTTTTAACGTATTTACGTTGAAAACAGAATTAAAATACACTATTATTAGACTTGCGAGAAATTTGAAATATTTTATATAAATGGAGGTATGAGATGGGTAATGATTTAAGTCAAGCTCAGGCTAGAATTAACGCATTACTTGATGATAACAGCTTTGTTGAGCTTCAGTCATTAGTAATGTCACGCAACACAGATTTTAACCTTGATGCAAAGAAAGAACCATCAGATGGAGTTATTATTGGTCATGGTCTTGTGGATGGCACATTAGTGTTCGTTTTTAGCCAGAATGCCGAGGTTTTGGGCGGTACAATTGGTGAGATGCATGCTAAGAAGATTCTGTCACTTTATGACATGGCACTTAAAGTTGGTGCTCCTGTCATCGGTTTTATCGATTGTGGTGGTGTTCGTCTTCAGGAGTCTTTTGATGCTCTTGAAGCTCTTGGTTCTGTAATCGAGCGAGCAGCTGATGTAAAGGGTGTTATTCCACAGCTTATGTGTGTAGCAGGAAATTGTGGTGGTGGACTTTCAGTTCTTCCTTCACTTGCTGATTTCACATTCATGGTTGATGGTGCTTCACTTTTCTATAACTCTCCAGATGCTATTAAGGGCAACAGAGCAGAAGAGTGCGATTCATCTTCAGCAGCATTCCAGTTCGAAGAGGCTGGTACAGTAGATATGCACGGATCTCTTTCAGAGGTTGTTGCATCTATGAGACAGGTTATCTCAATGATTCCTAACGACATTACAGAGGCTACAGATGATCTTAACAGAGCATCAGAAGGTCTTGAGTCTAAGGTAGGCGACGCAGCAGCAGTTGCTACAGAGCTTGCTGATAACAGAGAATTCATCGAGCTTAAGGCTGGTTTTGCCAAGGAAATGGTTACAGGTCTTATGAAGCTTGATGGAGTAACAATTGGTGTGGTAGGTAATAGAGAAGTTGACGGAGAGGCTTTCCTTTCTGCAACTGGTTGCGAGAAGGCAGCTGATTTTGTTGATCTTTGTGATATGTACGAAATCCCAGTTCTTTCTATTACTAATGTTGCTGCATTTAAATCTTGTGTATGCCAGGAGAAGCGTTTACCACGTGCTCTTGCACAGATGACACAGAGATTTGTTGATGCAAGCATTCCAAAGATTAATCTTATTACTAAGCAGGCTTATGGTAGTCCATATGTACTTATGAACTCTAAGTCACTTGGCGCAGATTTAGTATATGCTTTCGAGACAGCATCAGTTGGTGCTATGGAAGCTGCTAAGGCTGCTAGAATCTTAAGCGAAAATGGCACAGACGCAGCTGCTATTGAAAAGGATTATGCTCAGCTTCAGGATAGTGCACTTACAGCTGCAGCTCACGGTCACATTGACAGAATCGTTTCTACAGCAGATGCTAGAAAATACATTATTGCAGGATTTGAAATGTTCTTTTAAGAGCAGGAAGGTGAATTTATGAAAAAAAGAATTTTAGTAGTTTTCACTACCTTAATCCTTGCTCTTAGTCTTGTTGCCTGTGGCGGCAAGAAAGATAACACTTACGGAGGATACGATACAGAAGCTTACGACACTATCGCGAAGCTATACATGAATTACGCACTTAGCTTAGATGAGTCTGAGTACGAGCAGGCTACTGAATACTTTATGGCTAACGGACTTGGTCAGTATGGCGATGCAGTTAAAGAAGCTGGTCTTCCAAAGTTCTTATCTACAAGCTTTGTAGGTTTTGATAGTCTTATCGATAGCTACAAAGATATTAAGGATGTTAAGGTAGGAGATTTTGTTGATTTTGGTAAGGTTGAGGTTGAGAAGTCTGGTAAGACAATCACAGCCACAATGATTACTGATTTTACAGTTAGAGATTTAAAGACAACATTCGTTTACAACGCTAACGATGTTGATGCTGGTCCTACAGCAGTTGATATCGAGCCAGTTTACACATTAGGCGAGACAATGCAGAAGGCTGCTTTAAATACAGTAATGGGTATCCTTATTGTATTTGCAATGCTTGTTGTTATGTCTGGTGTAATCAAGTGCTTCGAGATTATTCCTAAGCTCGAGAAGAGAGCAAAGGAAAAGAAGGAAGAGCCACAGGCTGTTGCTGCTCCTGCAGCTACACCAGTTGCTACATCCGTAAAGAATGAAACAGATGATTTACAGCTTGTTGCTGTTATTGCTGCAGCAATCGCTGCAAGCACAGGAGCTTCTACAGATTCGTTTGTAGTACGTTCTATCAAGAAAAGATTTTAGACTTAGGAGGAAATTTCCATGAAAAATTATACAATCACTGTTAATGGAACAGTATACGATGTTACTGTAGAAGATAAGGGAGGCTCTGGCGTTTCTCCAGTTACTCCTGCAGCTGCTCCAAAGGCTGCTGCTCCAGCTCCAGTTGCTACAGGCGCTGCTGGTGGTGTTAAGATTGAGGCAGGTGCTGCTGGTAAGGTTGTTAAGATTGCAGCTGCTGCAGGTACTTCTGTAAAGAAGGGTGACCCTGTTGTTGTTCTTGAGGTTATGAAGATGGAAACACCTGTTGTTGCACCTCAGGATGGTACTGTTGCATCAATCAACTGCAACGAAGGTCAGCAGGTTGAGGCTGGCGCATTACTCGCAACTATGAACTAATAGGAGGATTACACATGAGTTACGTTGGAGAGACATTGTTAAACCTGGCTCATCAGACTGCATTTTTCAATCTGACCTGGGGAAACTTTGTCATGATAGCGGTTGCCTGTGTTTTCCTTTACCTTGCAATTAAAAAAGGATACGAACCACTTCTTTTATTACCAATCGCTTTTGGTATGTTGTTGGTAAACATTTATCCTGACATCATTGCATCTCCAGAGGAAACCTCCAATGGAGTAGGCGGCTTGCTTTATTATTTCTATACTTTAGATGAGTATTCAATTCTTCCATCACTTATTTTCATGGGTGTTGGAGCTATGACAGATTTCGGTCCACTTATTGCAAATCCAATCAGCTTCTGGCTTGGTGCTGCTGCACAGATTGGTATTTTCACAGCTTACCTTCTTGCAATCCTTCTTGGATTCTCAGATCAGGCAGCTGCTGCAGTATCTATCATCGGTGGTGCAGATGGACCTACATCTATTTTCCTTGCTGGTAAATTAGGACAATCAGCACTTATGGGACCAATCGCTGTTGCTGCATATTCATATATGTCTTTGGTTCCAATCATTCAGCCTCCAATTATGAAGGCACTTACAACAAAGGAAGAGCGTTCAATTAAGATGGCTCAGCTTCGTCCAGTTTCTAAGCTTGAGAAGATTCTCTTCCCAATCGTTGTTACTATTATTGTATGTTTGATTTTGCCTACAACAGCTCCACTTGTTGGTATGCTTATGCTTGGTAACCTTTTCAAGGAGTCTGGTGTTGTAAATCAGCTTACAGAGACTGCATCCAATGCTCTTATGTACATCGTAGTTATTCTTCTTGGTACATCAGTAGGTGCTTCTACATCTGCTGAGGCATTCTTAAATGCAGCTACACTCAAGATCGTAGTTCTTGGTCTTGTTGCTTTCGTATTCGGTACAGCAGCTGGTGTATTATTTGGTAAGCTTCTTTGCCACGTTACTGGTGGTAAGATTAATCCACTTATCGGTTCAGCTGGTGTTTCTGCTGTTCCTATGGCAGCACGTGTTTCACAAAAGGTCGGTGCAGAAGAGGATCCTACAAACTTCCTTCTTATGCATGCTATGGGACCAAACGTTGCTGGTGTTATCGGAACTGCCGTTGCAGCCGGTGTATTCATGGCAATATTTGGTGTGTAATATTGCACTTCTTCAATTAGTAAACTAGGAGGATAAAATAAATGGCAGATATTAGTCCAAAGCCAGTTAAAATAACTGAGACAATACTTAGAGATGCACATCAGTCTCTTATTGCAACTCGTATGCCTACCTCTATGATGCTTCCTATCGTAGATAAGATGGATAAGGTTGGTTACAACGCAGTAGAGTGCTGGGGTGGTGCTACATTTGATGCTTCACTTCGTTTCCTTAAGGAAGATCCTTGGGAGAGACTTAGAAAGCTTCGTGATGGCTTCAAGAACACAAAGCTTCAGATGCTTTTCAGAGGCCAGAACATTTTAGGATACAGCCAGTATCCAGATGATGTTGTTGAGTACTTCGTTCAGAAGTCAATTGCAAATGGTATCGATATCATTCGTATTTTCGACTGTCTCAACGATATCAGAAACCTTCAGACAGCTGTAAAGGCTACAAACAAGGAGAAGGGACACGCTCAGGTAGCTCTTTCTTATACACTTGGTGAGGCTTATACACTTGATTATTGGAAGGATATTGCAAAACGTATCGAGGATATGGGAGCAGATTCAATCTGTATCAAGGATATGGCAGGTCTTCTTGTTCCTGCTAAGGCCTATGAGCTTGTTTCAGCACTCAAGGAATCTACAACACTTCCTATCGAAATGCATACACACTACACATCTGGTGTAGCTTCAATGACATACATGAAGGCTGTAGAGGCTGGTGCTGATATTATCGACTGTGCTATGTCACCATTCGCACTTGGTACATCACAGCCTGCAACTGAAGTTATGGCAGCTGCTTTCGAAGGCACACCATATGCTACAGGCTTTGATCAGGAGCTTCTTTCAGAAATCGCTGATTACTTCAGACCATACAGAGAGGAGTGCATCGAGAGTGGACTTATGTCTACAAAGGTACTTGGTGTTAACATCAATACACTTCGTTATCAGGTTCCTGGCGGTATGCTTTCAAACCTTATCAGCCAGTTAAAGGAGCAGGGTAAGGAAGATAAGCTTCGTGAGGTTCTTGAGGAAGTACCACGTGTACGTAAGGATCTTGGTGAGCCACCACTTGTTACTCCTTCATCTCAGATCGTTGGTACACAGGCTGTATTCAACGTACTTATGGGTGAGAGATACAAGGTAGTAACAGAGCAGACTAAGGATATCTTGCTTGGTAAGTACGGTCAGACAGTTAAGCCTTTCAATCCAGAGGTTGTTGAGAAAGCACTTGGTGCTGATAAGGATAAGGCAATTACTTGTCGTCCAGCAGATTTGATTGAGCCAGGTCTTGCTAAGTTTGAGGAGGAATGCAAGCAGTGGAAGCAGCAGGATGAGGATGTCCTCACATATGCACTTTTCCCTAAGGTTGCAACAGAGTTCTTCCAGTATCGTGAAGCTCAGCAGACAAAGGTTGATCCTGCAAAAGCAGATAAGGAAAATAAAGCTTATCCAGTTTAATTAAAGCTATTTTGAGTAATGCAAGATTTCTTGCATTACTCTTTTTTTTACTCTATAATTAACTTCTAATGGAGTATTTTGCATTTATAAAGGGTGAGATATGGCTACAACAACAGATTTAATTTCAAAAATTAATGAAAAATATGGAAGAATGTCAAAAGGACAAAAGCTTTTGGCAAATTACATCATAGATAATTACGATAAGGCGGTATTCCTTACTGCAGCAAAGCTTGGAGAAATTATTGGTATTTCTGAGTCTACTGTAGTTAGATTTGCTTCATTCATTGGGTACAGTGGCTATCCTGAATTCCAGCAGGCATTAGAGGCTATGGTTAGAAGTAAGCTCAATACCACTGACAGAGTAGAGATTACAAAGGGTGGAATCGAACAAAATGGAGTCCTTCGTGAGGTGCTTTCTTCTGATGCATTGAAGATTAAAAACACCATGGAATCCATGGATGAGGCTGCATTTTACAATGCAGTTGAGACTTTGCTTAAAGCAAGAAGAATATATGTAGTTGGCATTCGTTCCTGTGCTCCACTTGCATCATTTTTATCATTTTATTTAAATCTTATTTTTGATAATGTAGTTAATCTTCAGACATCATCTGCATCAGAACTGTTTGAGCAGATGATTCATATTGGTGAGGAGGACTGTATTATAGGAATATCTTTCCCTAGATATTCTATGCGTACTTTAAAGGCATTGGAGTTTGCAAATAACCGACAGGCTAATGTAATTACGATTACAGATTCTATACATTCGCCTATGAACCTTTACAGCTCCTGCAATCTTATAGCAGAAAGTGATATGCATTCAGTTGTTGATTCGCTGGTTGCACCATTGTCTGTTATTAATGCTCTTATTGTTGAGCTTTGTAATCGCCGACAGGCTCAGGTGGCAGACACTCTTGAAATGGTTGAGAATGTCTGGAATGAATATCAGTTTTATGAGAATGATGAAATTGATATGGTTGATGATTCTATAAAAATGTTCTATCCAGGAGAATCTTAATGGCAAATGTTATTGTTATTGGCGGTGGCGCTGCAGGAATGATGGCGGCGTATGCTGCGGGGATGTGTGGGCATACAGTCACACTTCTTGAAAAAAACGAGAAATTAGGTAAGAAGATTTATATTACAGGAAAGGGTAGATGTAATTTTACTAATGCTTGTGATATAGAGGATTTCTTTAAGAATATAGTTAGTAATCCAAAGTTTCTATATAGCTCGTTATATACCTTTGGTCCAGAATCTATGATAGATTTCATTGAGATGAATGGTACACCTACAAAGGTAGAGAGAGGAAACAGGGCATTTCCAGTTTCTGATCATGCCAGCGATATTACTAAGGCTTTGGAAAAAGCGCTTAAGGAATATGGAGTAAAAGTAAAGCTTCATACCGAAGTACAGGATATTATTATTGATAAGGATACTGTGACAGGTGTCCTTTTAAAGGATGGTACTAAGATGGACTGCGACCACGTGGTGGTAGCAACTGGTGGTTTATCTTACAGAACTACAGGCTCCACTGGTGATGGTTTAAAATGGGCGAAAAAGGCAGGGCTTAATGTTACAGAAACAAGACCAGCTCTTGTTCCTTTGAATACAAAAGAAGCGTATATTCCTACTATGCAGGGACTTGCCCTTAAAAATGTTAATCTTACAATTTTTGATGAAAAGAAAAAGCTTTATGACAGCTTTGGCGAAATGCTGTTTACTCATTTTGGAGTAAGTGGTCCTTTGGTTTTATCTGCCAGCTCTATAATAGGAAAAACTCTTCAAAAGAAGGGCAGTCTAAAAGCTGTTGTTGATTTAAAGCCAGCTCTTTCAAGAGAGGAGCTTGAAAACAGAATTTTAAGAGATTTCAATGAAAACATGAATAAGCACTTGAGCTCTGTGCTTAGAGGGTTACTTCCAAGTTCCATGGTTCCTGTTTTTATTGAGATTATGGATTTTGATGACAGTCGTCAAATCAATTCTGTCACAAAGGAAGAGAGAGGTCAGCTTCTTGATTTGCTCAAGGCTTTTCCATTCACAATATCAGGGCTTCGAGATTACAATGAAGCCATTGTGACACAGGGTGGAGTTTCTGTGAAAGATATTGACCCATCTACCTTAAAATGTAAAAATATAAATGGTCTTTCCTTCGTTGGAGAGGTGCTTGATTTAGATGCCTTTACAGGAGGCTTTAATTTACAAATTGCCTGGTCTACTGGTTATTTGGCCGGGTTATCAATATAAGATTTTGGAGGATAATTTATTATGGCAATGAATGTTGCAATTGACGGACCAGCTGGTGCTGGCAAATCTACAATAGCTAAGGCTATTGCAAAGAAGTTAGGATATGTTTATGTAGACACTGGAGCTATGTATAGAGCTATGGCTTTATTCTTCCTTCGTTCTAATATCGCAAAGGATGATGAGGCAAAGATTTCTTCAGTGGTTGATGATATTAACGTTTCTATTAAATATGAAGATGGCGCTCAGCACGTAATTCTTAATGGAGAGGATGTTACAGGTCTCATTCGTACAGAAGAGGTTGGAAACATGGCCAGCGCTACATCTGTTTACGGACCAGTAAGAACAAAGCTTGTTGCATTACAGCAGGAGCTTGCTAAGACTACAGATGTTATCATGGATGGACGTGATATCGGTACAGTAGTTCTTCCTAATGCAGATGTTAAGGTTTTCCTTACAGCTTCAGTAGAGTGCAGAGCTAAGAGACGTTATGACGAGCTTGTAGCTAAGGGATTAGAAGCAGACTTTGATCAGATTGCAAAGGATATTGAGGAACGTGATTATCGTGATAGTCACAGAGAAATCAGCCCACTTAAGCAGGCAGATGATGCATCTTTAGTAGACAGCTCAAATATGACTATTGATGAGGTTGTTGAAGCAATTATTAATTTATGTAATAAATAGAGGTAATTTATGAAAGTTACTTTAGCCAAGTCAGCAGGCTTCTGCTTCGGAGTTCAGCGAGCAGTAGATGTTGTAGAAAAACAAATCAGTGAAGGTGCTGCACCTTTATATACTTATGGCCCAATTATTCATAATGAAGAAGTTGTTAAGGGCTTTGAGGCAAATGGTGTAAAGGTAATGGAGGAGGATTCTAACGAAGTTTATCCTGCAGGTACAGTTATCATTCGCTCTCATGGTGTTACCAGAGCTGTGGAAGAAGATTTAAAAGCAAAGGGTCATACAATTATTGATGCAACATGTCCTTTTGTTAAAAAGATTCATAGAGCAGTGGACGAGCACTCGAAAAATGGTGAGCATATTGTCATCATCGGAAACCCAGATCATCCTGAGGTTAGAGGGATTGTAGGCTGGATTAACGGCGAAGATTACACTGTAATCCCTGATGAAAAGGCGGCTTTGGATTTTTCAGTTAATACTCATGCGAGTATTTGTATTGTGTCGCAAACCACCTTCAATCATAATAAATTTCAAGAATTAGTTGAAATTATAAAGCAAAAAGGTTATCATATTATTGTTTTGAATACAATATGCGATGCGACTAATAAGCGACAGGTTGAAGCGGCTGAAATCGCTTCCAAAGTAAATGCTATGATAGTCATTGGAAGTAAGAATTCTTCTAACACGCAGAAATTGTATGAGATATGCAAAACAAAATGCAACGATACTTACTATATACAGACAGCTGATGATTTGCAGCTTTCTGGCCTTAGTTCCATTGAAAGTGTAGGTATTACAGCAGGGGCTTCCACCCCAAACAATATTATCGAGGAGGTTCAAAAGAAATGTCAGAAATGAGTTTTGAACAAATGCTAGAGGAATCATTTAAAACTATACACAATGGAGAGGTCGTAGACGGTACTGTTATCAGTGTTAAGCCTGATGAAATCGTTTTAAATATCGGTTACAAGTCAGATGGTATTATTACACGTTCTGAGTACACCAACGAGTCAAACGTAGATCTTACTACAGTTGTTAAGGTTGGCGACCCACTTTCAGCTATTGTTGTAAAGGTAAATGATGGCGAGGGCCAGGTTCTCTTATCTTACAAGAGACTTGTTCAGGAAAAGGGTAATGAGAGATTAGCAGAGGCATTTGAGAACGGTGAAGTTCTTACAGCTACTGTTGATAAGGTTCTTAAGGGTGGCCTTACAGTTGTTGTTGACGAAGCTAGAGTATTTATCCCAGCTTCATTCGTATCAGACGTATATGAGAAGGATCTTGGAAAGTACCAGGGTCAGGAAATTAGCTTTATTATTACAGAGTTCGATCCAAAGCGTCGTAGAATCATTGGTAACAGAAAGACACTTCTTGTTGCTGATAGAGCAAAGGCTCAGGAAGAGCTTATGTCTAAGATTGCTGTTGGACAGGAATTCGAAGGAACAGTTAAGAACGTTAAGGACTTTGGTGCATTCATCGATTTAGGTGGTGCTGATGGTCTTCTTCACATCTCAGAGATGAGCTGGGGTCGTGTAGAGAATCCTACAAAGACACTTAATGTTGGAGATACAATTAAGGTATTTGTTAAGGAAATCAAGGACGGCAAGATTGCACTTTCTTGCAAGTTTGATAATGAGAACCCATGGAATGGTGCTGCAGATAAGTACGCTGTAGGCTCTGTTGTTAAGGGTAAGGTTGTTCGTATGAAGGACTTCGGTGCTTTCGTAGAGCTTGCACCTGGTATTGATGCACTCCTTCACGTTTCTCAGATTTCTAAGGATCGTATTGAGAAGCCTTCTGATGTACTTTCAATCGGACAGGATATCGAGGCAAAGGTTGTTGAGTTCAACGATGACGAGAAGAAGATTAGCCTTTCAATGAAGGCGCTTCTTGAGCCAGAGACAGCTGAGGCTGACGAGGCTGAGGTTGCTGATGTTAACATCGAAGAAGTAGCTGCTTCAGAGGAATAAAATTGATTATTATAAGGCCTGGATTAGTTCCAGGTCTTATTTTTTATTTCTTCGTAGAAATATAACAATAAATACACAAATAATCAGTATAATGAATCTATTCAAAGTGGTGATGTATATCTTTGATTAGCAATCTTTACGATTAAGGAGTGTTATATGGATAATTACGAAGGATTCAAGAAAGAAGTACATGATTTGACAAAGATAGACCTTAGCTCTTACAAGGAGAAGCAGATGCGCCGTCGTATCGATTCACTTGTAACAAAGCATAAGTGCAAGGAATATCATGAATATGTAATGCTACTTAAAAATGACAAGGAAGTCTTTGACGAATTTGTAAATTTCCTGACAATAAATGTATCTGAGTTTTACAGAAACCCGGAGCAATGGGAGCTTATGAGCAAGGAATTTATTCCAGAGCTTATGAAAAAGTCAGGACAGAACCTTAAAATTTGGAGTGCTGCCTGTTCTACAGGTGATGAGCCATACTCTTTAGTAATGTGTCTGTCACAACATATACCTCTTAATAAGATTAAGATTTTTGCTACTGATTTGGATAAACAGGTTATTGCAACCGCAAAGGTAGGACTTTACAGTGCCAAGAGTATTGCTAATGTACCAGCTGATTTGAAGAAGAAATTCTTTACACAGGTTGGAAGTTCTTATCAGATTAGTGATGAAGTAAAAAAATGTGTAGAGTTTAAGGAACATAATCTTTTAAGAGATGCTTATCCTACAAACTACGATATGATTGTATGTCGAAATGTATTGATTTACTTTACTGATGAGGCTAAAACAGAGGTTTATGACAAGTTCTGCAAATCCCTTAGAACAGGTGGAATCCTTTTCATTGGATCTACAGAACAAGTAATAGACTACAAAGAACTTGGATATAAGAGAAGATATTCCTTCTATTACGAGAAAGTATAATAAATTTACAAAACATCCAGTTACGCCGACAATCCTGAATTTTACTCCGCTCAGATGAAGAAAGCTTCGCTTGAGTAAAACTCAGAGATTGTCGACTACTGGATGTTTTTTTAATGCTTTAACATATATCTGGTAATTTTCAGCAAGATATCTTCTCTTATATCCTCTACGGAAATAAAGGATTCCTTGGATTCGTAGGTTTCCCGGAAGGTGCGGGTGCTTCCAACATCTATACCCTTTGGTAAAGATAAAAATGTTCCCTCCGCAGCAACCTTACAGTCTCTTTTCTGAGCTGGTCTGCGACAGTTCTTGTCGATGCTTTCACCAATAGACCTTGGAACAATTATATCTTCGTTAATGAGATAGTAATAGTTCCTGTGGTCTGGCAGGAAGGTAAAAAGCGAACCATTAAATAGATTTAATGTAACGTAAATACGGTTACCTTTTATTATATACATTCCGTATTCACGAATTTTATTGATGGAGTTAGGCAGATTAATAGAGGTTTCCATTTCAAATCTCAACTTATTTCCATCACTTTCCTGACTAACATATCGTATATCCGAATTAAGTAAATCCGCATATGCCATAATATCTGAAATATATATCATGCCTTTTATATCTTCATAATTATGGAGCAAAATCAGGTCTTTTGATTCCTTATCGCCCATAAGTGAATAGTGCTGATACACTGGGATTAATTCGCCACCGTTATATTTGTCATCTCGGTGTAAACCTAAGAATTCTTCTATAGTTTTTTGCTTATAATTTGGTAAATCTAAAAGACATTTTGCCTTTGTAGTTGTAAGATACATATCTATATGTTTCTTAGCTTTAATCTTCGTGTTGAGCTTATATTTTCTACATCTTTCTACGATAAATGCTTCATCAAATCTTGTAGAATTAAAGCCCAGTAAGGTGGTGTAGCAATCCAGTACTTCTTCAAACTTTGTTAATACATCTATTTCTTCAGCTTCATTGTTTGCTAAAAGCTGTGTGATAGTTATTTTATTTCCAAGTCTTACCGCATATCCGATAAGGTAAATGAAGGATTTTCTAGGAGAAAGTCCTGTACATTCTATATCGAAAAATACTGTGTTCTCATCGAAATATTTATCTAAAGAGTAGCTGATATTATCTATGTCATAGCTATATTCTATAATTTCCATATAAAGCGTCCTTTTTATTATGATTTGCACAAACAACACAACTACTTTACCATTTTTGTACTTAAAAATATACAAAATAAATGATAATAATTATCTTTTGTTTCCAGCAAAATGATACAATTTAGTTAAGTGTTATGAAACAAATTTTCAAAAGAGGGGTAAAGTACATGGGCCTTAAGACATTCAAAGGTGGTGTTCATCCTTATGACGGCAAGGAACTTTCAAAGGAAAAGCCTATCAAGGATTTAGTGCCACAGGGAGAAATGGTTTATCCATTGTCACAACACATTGGTGCGCCAGCAGTAGCCTGCGTTGCAGTGGGCGATACTGTACTTAGAGGTCAGAAGATTGCTGATGCGGGTGGTTTTGTTTCTGCACCTATTTATTCTTCTGTATCAGGCAAGATAAAAGCGATTGAGCCTAGGCGAGTACCTACTGGAGACATGGTAAACTCCATCGTAATTGAAAGCGATGGAAAATTCATTGAGAAAGGCTTTGAAGGTTGTGATGACTATACAAAGCTTTCTAAAGAGGAACTCATTAAGAAGATTCAGGACGCTGGAATTGTTGGTATGGGTGGAGCGGGATTTCCTACTCACGTAAAGCTTTCTCCAAACAATCCAGAAAAAATTGAGTTCATCATTGCAAACTGTGCAGAATGTGAGCCATATCTTACATCTGATTACAGATCAATGGTTGAAGAGCCTGAAAAACTCATTACAGGAATGAAGATTATTCTTCAGCTGTTTCCAAAAGCAAAGGGACTTCTTGGAATAGAAGATAATAAGAATGATGTTATCGAATCTTTGTCAAAGCTCTGTGAAAAAGAACCTCGTCTCGAGGTAGTTCCACTTATGACAAAATATCCTCAGGGTGGTGAGCGTCAGCTTATCAAAGCCTGCACGGGTAGAGAGATAAATTCAAAGAAGCTTCCTGCTGATGCAGGTTGTATCGTTGATAATGTTGCCACTATCAATGCTGTATACACAGCAGTAGTAGAGGGCAAGCCTGTTATGGATAGAATTTTCACTATCACAGGTGATGCAATCATGGAACCACGTAACTTCCGTATCTGCATTGGTACAAGCTACAAGGAAATACTTGAAGCTGCAGAAGGATATGTTCGTGAGCCACAAAAGCTTATTTCAGGTGGTCCAATGATGGGCTTTGCTCTTATGGATGTTGATGTACCTACTACAAAAACATCGGGAGCTCTTGTTGCATTATCTGAGGATGAAGTTTCTAAGTTCGAGACTACTGCATGCATTAATTGCGGCAGATGTGTAGAAGCTTGTCCTGAAAATCTTATTCCTTCTCGTCTTTCTAAGTTTTCTGATCATGGTGATAAGGAACAGTTTGAAAAGTGGTATGGTCTTGAGTGTATCGAATGTGGTAGCTGCAGTTTTGTATGTCCAGCTCGCCAGCCTTTAGCTCAAGCAATAAAGACCATGAAGAAGATGGTTCTGGCAGATAAGAGAAAAAAGTAGAAAGGAAAGGCAAAACATGAGCAATTTATATAAGGTTTCTTCATCTCCACATGTTAGAGCCAAAGACGATACAAGCCGTATCATGCTTTATGTAATCCTTGCCCTTATGCCAACAACGATTTTTGGTATTATAAATTTTGGCCTTAGAGCATTATTACTAGTTGCAGTATGTATTCTAACATGTGTACTTTCAGAATTTTTATTTGAAAAGGCAGTTGGTAAAAAGAGCACCATCAAGGATTTGAGTGCTGCAGTTACTGGCCTTTTACTTGCACTTAATTTACCAAGCACACTTCCTGTTTGGCAGGCAGTAGTTGGTTCCGTATTTGCGATAGTTGTAGTTAAAATGCTGTTTGGTGGTCTGGGACAGAACTTTATGAATCCAGCACTTGGTGGTAGAGCATTCCTTGTTATTTCTTTTGCCGCTACAATGACACATTTTGAGTATGACGGTGTCGCAGGAGCTACACCTCTTGCATGTCTCAAAAATGGCGAGTTGGTTAATACGCTTGATATGCTTATTGGTCGTACAGGTGGTACTATCGGTGAGACAAGTGCTCTTTGTATTTTAATTGGAGCTATTATCCTTATTCTTTTAGGAGTAATTGATTTAACAATTCCTGGTGTTTACATTTTAAGTTTTGTTGTATTCATCGTTTTATTTGGTGGTCATGGTTTTGACACTACATACATTGTTGCACACCTTTGTGGTGGTGGACTTATGCTTGGTGCCTTCTTCATGGCAACAGATTATGTAACCTCACCAATTACACCTATGGGTAAGGTGATATTTGGTATATGCCTTGGTGTTCTTACCGGATTGTTCAGAATTTTTGGTAACAGTGCAGAAGGAGTCAGCTTCGCGATTATCTTTAGCAACCTTCTTGTTCCTCTTATCGAAAGAGTTACTGTTCCAAGAGCTTTCGGCATTGAACGTGAGAGAAAACCAAAGGAGGTGAAGGCTAATGAATAAATTAGTTAAAGATGCTTTGGTTCTTACAGGTATTACTGTTGTTGCAGGCTTTGCACTTGGTTTGGTTTATGAAATAACAAAAGCACCTATAGCAAAAGCTCAGGAGGATGCCCTTACAAAGGCATATCAGACAGTTTATTCTACTGCTGAGGCCTATGAGCCTTTAGAGGGATTCGATTCTGAAAAGGCTACTGAGATAGTGCATGAAGCAGGCTATACTGATGATACAATTGATAATTGTGTAACAGCCTGGGACGTTAATGGTAATCAGGTTGGATACATTATCACTGTTACCTCATCAGCAGGATATGGCGGAAAAATCACCTTCTCTATGGGTATTACCAATGAAAGTGTGATTAATGGATATTCTATTACAAGTATTTCTGAGACCGCTGGTCTTGGTATGAAAGCCAGAGATACTGGCGATGGTACTTTCTCTTCACAGTTTGTGGATAGAAAAGCAGAGATATTTACAGTTACAAAAAATGGTGCATCTAAATCTTCTGAGGTTGATGCCATTTCTGCAGCTACAATTACTTCAAAGGCTGTAACAAATGGTGTAAATGCAGGTGTTACCTACTTCAATTATTTGGTAGGAGGTGCAGCAAATGAATAAGTATCTTGAAAGATTATATAACGGACTTTGGAAAGAAAATCCTACCTTCGTTTTGATGTTGGGTATGTGTCCAACACTTGCTGTTACCACATCAGCTATCAATGGTATCGGTATGGGTCTTTCTACAACTGTTGTACTTGTACTATCAAATATGATGATTTCTGCTCTTAGAAATCTCATACCTGACAGAGTAAGAATGCCAGCCTTCATCGTTGTTGTTGCATCCTTCGTTACAATCGTACAGTTCTTAATGGAAGGCTTTACCCCTTCATTATATGAATCACTTGGAATCTATATTCCACTTATTGTAGTTAACTGCATTATCTTAGGACGTGCTGAGAGCTACGCATCAAAGAATCCTGTTATACCATCTATGTTTGATGGCATTGGTATGGGACTTGGTTTTACTGTTGGACTTACCCTTATCGGTATGGTTCGTGAAATCTTAGGTAATGGATCATTCTTTGGAAATAATATTGCAGCCTTGAATGATTATCACATTACTTTGTTTGGTTTGGCTCCTGGAGCATTTTTTGTACTTGGTTTCCTTGTTGCGATAATGAATATTATTCGTAAAAGAATGGAAGCAAAAGGCAAGCCACTGCCAGCTGTTCAGGGATGCTTTGCTGGTGACTGTTCTGGATGTTCACTTTCAAGTGCATGCACTGGAAAGTCATTAGTTCATCATGTAGAAGAGCTTCCACCTGTTAATCCTAAGGATGTGGCAAAGCCACAGATGGTTAAGCAGGAGGTAAAGCATACTGCAAATGCTAAGAATGTTGAAGATGTAGAAAAATCAGGATCTGATTCTTCTTATGCAGATGATATTGAAGGAAAGGGGGAGGATAAATAATGAGCTATTTTACAGGTTTAGTTCTATTATTGGTTGCATCAGCAATCGTAAATAATGTTGTTCTTTCTCAGTTCCTTGGACTTTGCCCATTCCTTGGTGTTTCTAAAAGAGTAGAGACAGCAGCCGGCATGGGAGGAGCAGTTATATTCGTAATTACGATAGCGTCTTTTGTTGCTTCGCTTATTTACAAATTTATTCTTGCTCCTACTGGATTTGAATACATGCAGACAATTGTATTCATCCTTGTAATTGCTGCACTGGTTCAGTTTGTAGAGATGGTTTTGAAGAAGAATGTGCCATCACTTTATAATTCACTTGGTGTATATCTTCCTTTGATTACTACAAACTGCGCTGTTCTTGGCACAGCCATCAATAACGTAACTAACAACTACGATATTCTCGAATCAGTTATAAATGGTTTCGGTGTTGCTGTTGGTTTTACAATTGCCATCGTAATCATGGCTGGTATTCGTGAGAAAATTGAATACAACGATATTCCAGAGACTTTCAAGGGCTCAGCTATAGTTCTTTTAACAGCAGGACTTATGGCAATGGCATTCCTTGGATTCTCAGGAGTAATATAAGGAGGGCTGACGTATGAGTATTGCAGGAATTTTTTTGGCAGCAGTCATTGTTGGCGCTACCGGTTGTATTATTGGATTTTTCCTTTGTTTCGCTTCTGAAAAATTTAAGGTAGCAGTTGATCCTAAGGAGGAGGCTGTACTTGCAGTACTTCCAGGAAATAACTGTGGTGGTTGCGGATATGCCGGATGTTCTGGTCTTGCAGCTGCAATTGCAAAGGGCGAGGCTCCTGTAAATGGTTGTCCTGTCGGTGGAGCTCTAGTAGCTGCCTTAGTTTCAGAAATCATGGGAGTTGAGGCAGAGGAAGGTGGTCGTAAGGTTGCCTTTGTAATGTGTCATGGTACATGTGATCATGCTACTCAGCTTTACGATTACACTGGAGTAGAAGATTGTAAAGCAATGGCCTTTGTTCCAGGTGGTGGACCTAAAGCCTGCTCTTATGGTTGTATGGGATTTGGTTCTTGTGTAAAGGCTTGTCCATTTGATGCAATTCACATCATCGATGGAGTTGCAGTAGTAGACAAGGAAGCCTGCAAGGCTTGTGGTAAGTGCGTTGAAACTTGTCCAAATCATCTTATCGAGCTTATCCCTTACGAAGCAGGACATGCAGTTCGTTGTCACAATAATGATAAGGGCAAGGATGTTATGGCTGTCTGCAAGGTTGGTTGTATAGGATGTCACAAGTGTGAAAAGACTTGTGAGGCTGGTGCAATCACAGTAGATGGATTCTTTGCTCACATCGACCAAAGCAAGTGTACAAGCTGTGGTAAGTGCGCCGAAGTTTGTCCAAGACATATAATTTTATAAATCGTAAAACCCTTAGCAAATTAAGCTAAGGGTTTTTTGCGCCAAAAATAAACTTGGCTTGCGGGAGCATGTTATACTAGGATGGCGCTGATTTCTCTTGCCTAAACGTTATGGTAAGTGGTATGATATCGGGGAATATAAATAGGAGAAGCGCTATGTACGGACATGATTTTACTAAGAAGAAGCGTGTTGTAGTTAAGGTTGGTTCATCCACTATTACACATGAAGCTACAGGTAACATTGATTACACTAAGCTGGAGCGTTTAGTTCGACAACTTTGTGATTTGCGAGCTCAGGGCAAGGATGTATGTCTTGTTTCATCTGGTGCCATCGCAGTTGGTCGTTATGCCATTGGTCTTAAGGATCGTCCTAAGGACCTGGCTATAAAGCAGGCTTGTGCCTCCATTGGGCAGGCTTATTTGATGTCGGTTTATCAGAAGCTTTTTTCTGAGTATAATCAGCGGGCTGGTCAGATTCTTATGACTAAGAAGACTATGACTGACCCAGAGTCTAGAGAAAATGCCCGTAACACCTTCGAGCAGCTCTTTGCACTTGGCGTTATTCCTGTTGTTAATGAAAATGATACTGTTGCCACACACGAGATTCAGTTTGGCGATAACGATTCCCTTTCAGCTATCGTTACAGCCCTTGTTAAGGCTGATACTCTTATATTGCTTTCAGATATAGATGGTCTTTATACAGACAATCCTAATACAAACCCAGATGCGGAGTTTGTTCCTATAGTTGAGGACTTGGATGCTGTTATGGGTATGGCCTCAGAGGAAAGCACATCAAATGTTGGTACAGGTGGTATGACTGCGAAGCTTCGAGCAGCTCAGATTGCTACTTACAGTGGCGCAGATATGGTTATTACTAACGGAGCACACATCGGTAATATACATCGTATTTTTGAGAATAAGGATAAGGGCACATTGTTTATCGCTAATAAACGTGATGATGTCCGAGTCTTAGATTTATTAGAGGATTAAAATGATTACAGAGAAAGATATTGCAAGAATCAACGAATTATATCACAAGAGTAAGGCAGAAGGTCTTACTGATGCAGAAAAGGAAGAGCAGGCAAAGCTTAGAAGAGCATATATCGATGCTATCAAAGGAAATGTTCGTGCGCAGCTCAATAACATTGACATTGTTGACGAAAATGGCAAGGTAGAAAACCTTGGCGAAAAATATGGAAAGAAGTCAAAATAATAATAATCTTAGAAAACAACACAAATTAATGAGAGATAGTATTGCAACCTTTGACAGGCAGTTCCTATCTCAACAAATCGTTATTAGTTTAAAAGCTCTTTTAGAATCTGATTTTGAAAGAGCTAATATTTTTTTATGCTTTTATCCATTTGGCTCAGAGGTGGACGTACTTTTATTGTATAAGCATCTTTTAGATAAAGGGAAAGAATTGTATTTCCCAGTATCTGATAAGGAAAATCACCAATTGATTTTTAGAAGGGTTTCTAATCTTTCTACAGATTTTCACCTGGGTGCATACGACATCATGGAGCCTAATGATGACCTTCCGGTTTATAATAATGATGGTGCTACCGTCGTATTTACGCCGGGATTGGTTTTTGATACTAACCTTAATCGACTGGGCTATGGAGCGGGATATTACGACAGATTTTTCCATCAGAATAGTGATGTGACAAAAATTGGTCTTTGCTTCAACTCTCAGATTAATAATGAAATAATCCCAGAGGAGCATGATGTTCCAATGGATATTATAGTTACTGACAGGCGCATCTTAAGGAGAAAAGGCTATGACATTAATTGAACTTGCAGCAAAGGCTAAAGAAGCTAAATACGAGATTGCACTACTTTCCACTGAGGTTAAAAACAAAGCTATTCTTGCCGCGGCAGACGCACTTGAGAAAAACAGCTCTGAAATTATAAGTGCCAATGCTATTGATATGGCAAACGGCGAGAAAAAAGGACTTAATCAAGGACTTTTGGACCGCTTAAAGCTTGACGAAGGCCGTATCAAAGGAATGGCTGATGGTCTTAGAGTTGTTGTAGAGCTTGAAGACCCAATCGGAAAGATTACTGAAGAATTTGACCGACCTAATGGACTGAAGATAAAAAAGCGTCTTGTTCCAATTGGTGTTGTAGGTGTAATTTACGAGGCCAGACCTAATGTTACAGCGGATGTCTTTGGACTTTGCTTTAAGACCGGAAATGCTGTTATCCTTAAGGGTGGCAGTGACGCATTAGAATCAAATAAAGCTATAGTTAAGGTAATAAAGGCTTCTTTAAAGGAAAATGGTCTTCCAGTGGATGCCATAACACTTATAGAAGATACTACAAGAGAATCTACTAATCAGATGATGCGCATGAATGATTACATTGATGTGCTCATCCCAAGAGGCGGTGCTGGTCTTATCAGGTCAGTAGTAGAAAATGCTTCTGTTCCAGTTATTGAAACTGGATCAGGTAATTGCCATATTTACGTAGATTATGATGCTAACATTGATATGGCTATTAGCATTATCGAAAATGCTAAGACTCAGCGTATTGGAGTTTGCAATGCCTGCGAGTCTCTTGTAATCAATGAACAGATAGCGCCAAAACTTCTTCCAGCTTTGAATTCCAAGCTTAGAGAACATGGCGTGCAGATATTTGCTGATGAGAAATCCAGAGCCTTTATGGAAGGCTCAGATGCAGCTACAGAAAAGGATTTTGCTACAGAGTATTTGGATTACATTATCTCTGTAAAAACAGTTTCAAATGTTGATGAGGCAATCGCCCATATCAATAAATATAATACAGGTCATTCTGAATCTATCATCACAAATGATAGGGAAAACGCAGAGAAATTCTTAAGTGGAATCGATGCAGCCTGTGTTTATGTAAATGCTTCCACCAGATTTACTGATGGATTTGAATTTGGCTTTGGTGCTGAGATTGGAATAAGCACTCAGAAGCTTCATGCAAGAGGTCCAATGGGACTACTTGCATTAACAAGTTATAAATACACCATCTATGGCGATGGTCAGATTAGAAAGTAAGATAGGATTTTTAAATGAGTATTACAGATTTATTAAACAATGCTCCAAATCAGGAGCCAGAGCGTCAATATTATTTTATTGAGGAAGCAAAGAAGATTGTAGCTAAGAAGGAGCAGGAAAAGGGACGTAAGCTTACTTGCTGTGTTACTACTTTTGGCTGCCAGATGAATGCCAGAGATTCTGAAAAGCTTCTTGGTATTTTAAAGCAGATTGGTTATGTGGAGACAGAGGATGAGAATGCAGATTTTGTCATCTACAATACATGTACAGTACGTGAGAATGCTAATAATAAGGTTTATGGTCATCTTGGTATCCTTCACGGTTATAAGAAAAAGAATAAGGATATGATGATTGGTCTTTGCGGTTGTATGATGCAGGAGCCTACAGTTATTGAGCACCTTAAAGCTAATTACAAGTTCGTAGACCTTATTTTTGGTACACACAATCTCTATAAATTTGCAGAGTTATTTACTACAGCACTTCTCAATAAAAAGGGCATGATTATTGATATCTGGAAGGATACCGACAAAATCGTAGAGAACCTTCCAATTTCTCGTAAATACCCATTTAAGTCTGGTGTAAATATCAGCTTTGGCTGCAATAACTTCTGCTCATACTGTATCGTTCCTTATGTTCGTGGACGTGAACGTTCTAGAAAGCCTGAGGATATCGTTGAGGAGATTAAGAGTCTTGTGGCTGATGGCGTTGTAGAGGTAATGCTTCTTGGACAGAATGTTAACTCTTACGGTGTGGGTCTTGAGGAAAAGGTTACTTTCGCAGACCTTCTTCGTATGGTAAATGATATCGAGGGATTAAAGCGTATTCGTTTCATGACGCCTCATCCAAAGGATTTATCTGATGAATTAATCGAGGCTATGGCTACATGTGATAAGGTTTGTCATCACATGCATCTTCCTCTTCAGTCAGGTAGCACAGAAATCCTTAAGAAGATGAATCGTCGCTACACAAAGGAGCACTATCTTGGCTTGGTTGAGAAGCTTCGTGCCCGTATTCCTGATGTAGCAATTACTACCGATATCATCGTCGGTTTCCCTGGTGAGACAGAGGAAGATTTCCTTGATACTATGGATGTAGTAGATAAGGTTCACTATGATTCAGCATTTACCTTCATCTACTCTAAGAGAACAGGAACACCTGCAGCGGCTATGGAGAATCAGGTGCCAGAGGATGTTGTAAAGGATCGTTTCGACAGACTTCTTGCCCTTGTTCAGAAGCATGGCCATGATAAGGTTAAGTCTTTAGAGGGAACTGTGCAGGAGGTTCTTGTAGAAGAGGTTAACGAGCAGGATGCTTCACTTGTTTCAGGTAAGCTTGCAAACAACGTAACTGTTCATTTCCCAGGAGATGAATCTATGATTGGAAAAATCGTTAAGGTTAGGTTAAACTGTTGTAAGGGATTCTACTTCATAGGAGAAATCTCAGAATAAACAACAAGGGGGAGAGTGTATGTTTGCTTACGTTCGCGGCACACTTTCAGATATTGATGAGAATATTGTTATTATAGAGAATAATGGAGTGGGTTATGCTATTAGCTCATCTATGAGTACAATCAGGCAGTTGCCAAATATTGGCTCAGAAGTAAAGCTTAATACAAAGCTCATTCCAAAAGAAGATTCTCTTACTTTATATGGATTTTATGATAAGGAGGAGCTTAAGATGTTTGAGCTTCTTCTTTCAGTTAGTGGAATTGGTCCTAAGGGAGCCCTTGCTATCCTTAGTAACATGACAGTTAGTGATATTCAGTTTGCTGTAGCAGGAGAAGATGCTAAGGCTTTTGCTGCATGTCCTGGAATTGGCAAAAAGACAGCAGAGCGTGCCATTATTGATCTCAAGGATAAGGTTGATATTATTGGTGCCTTTGAAGCTAAGATTACTTCTGATTTATCAGGTAAGAAGAGCTCTATTCCTGTTATTTCTGTTAAGGAAGAAGTTCTTGAAGCACTGGTATCACTTGGATATTCTGCAAGCAATGCAGCCCGTGCTCTCGATAAAATGACAATCACCGAGTCTACCACTACAGAGCAGCTTTTGAGTGACACACTTAAACAGATGTCATTCTTATAGGATAGAGAATTTTACCAAAAATTCAGGGAGTTTTACAATGTTATCAAATAAACAAATTACATCAACAATAGCAAGTCATGAAGATCTTGTAAATGATAATGCTCTTAGACCAAAGTCTTTTGATGGCTATATCGGACAGACTAAGGTCAAGGAAAATATGAAAATCTATATTGAGGCTGCAAAGAATCGTGGGGATGCCTTGGATCATGTGCTTTTATATGGCCCTCCAGGACTTGGAAAGACTACTCTTGCAGGGATTGTTGCAGGAGAGATGGGTTCTAATATAAAGGTTACCTCTGGCCCAGCTATTACTATCCCAGGCGAGATTGTAGCTGTGCTCATGACTCTTAAGGATGGAGATATCTTATTTATTGATGAAATCCATCGTCTTTCAAAGCCTGTAGAGGAGACTCTCTATTCAGCAATGGAGGATTTTGCTGTAGATATTGTTATGGGTAAAGACACTACAGCCCGTTCAATTCACACAAAGCTTCCTAGATTTACTTTAATTGGTGCTACTACAAGACCGGGACTTCTTTCTGCACCTCTTAGAGATCGATTTGGAATCATTGGACATATGGATTATTACACTCCAGAGGAGCTTTCTACTATTGTCACAGCTTCTGCGGCAAAGCTTAATGCTCCAATAGATTATGAGGGCGCATATCAGATAGCTCTTCGTTCTAGAGGAACTCCTCGTCTTGCCAATAGATACCTAAAGCGCGTAAGAGATTATGCGGAGGTTCGTTATGATGGTGAGATTACAAAGGAGGTAGCTTCTGCCACTCTTGATTCTCTTGAGGTAGATACATTAGGACTTGATAATAACGATAGAAATATACTGCTTGCTATTATTGAGCGTTTTAATGGCGGTCCAGTAGGACTTGATAATCTTGCCGCTACAGTTGGTGAAGATTCAGGTACAATAGAGGATGTATATGAACCATATCTTTTACAGCATGGTCTTATAATTCGCACGCCAAAGGGCAGAGTAGCCACGAAGGTTGCATATGAACATTTCAATATGCCGGTCCCAGAAAATGTTATCTAGACTAGCCAAAATACTTGTTTTTAAGCCTAAAGAAATATATAATTAAACATGAAATTCTGACGGGAGGATGCGTTATGGTTTCCGAAAAAAGCGCAAAGGTGCTTATAGGCGGAAAAGTATATACGTTAAGTGGTTACGAGGAGGAGGAATACCTTCAGCGCGTAGCTAATTACATCAATTCTAAGCTTGATGAGTTTAATTCAATTGATGGATACAAGCGTATTTCAGCTGACCTTAAAGCAACATTACTAGAGCTGAATATTGCTGACGACTACTTCAAAGCCAAAACACAGGTTGAATCTCTGGAGTCAGATTTAGATATTCGTGACAAAGAAATATATAATCTTAAGCATGATTTAATTTCAGCTCAGCTGAAAACTGAGACATTAGAAGAGACTATTGCAAAGCTTGAGAAGGAGAACAAAGAGCTTCTTCTTCATAAGACAAAGCTTGAGGCTTCCCTAGAGGATGCTCTTCTAGGTTCGTTATCAGACAACTAATCAGAGTCCCTTCATAGGGACTCGTTTTTATTTTTATAAATAGTAAAGGAAATTTATGAATCAATTAGAATTACTTTCACCAGCAGGTGATTTGCAAATTTTTAAAGCAGTTGTTGATGCGGGAGCGGATGCCGTTTATTTCGGTGGCGATTTATTTGGCGCCAGAGCTTACGCTAAGAACTTCTCTATAGAGGAGGCTGCAGAAGCAATTAAATACGCTCATATACGTGGGAAAAAGGCTTATCTTACTGTAAATACATTGCTTAAAAATCCTGAGATTGAAGGCGATTTATATAAATATTTACGTGCATACGTTGAAAATGGAATCGATGCCTTTATAGTTCAGGATTTTGGTGTATTTAATTTTATCAGAGAATATTTTCCAGATACTCATATTCACGTGAGCACTCAGGTTAGCACTTGTACAGGATATGGTGCAAAGCTATTAGAAGATTTGGGCGCAGCACGTATCGTTACAGCAAGAGAGATTTCTTGTCAGGAGATTTCAAAGATACATGAGATGTGCCCTGATCTTGAGATTGAGAGCTTTATTCACGGAGCTCTTTGCGTTTGTTATTCAGGTCAATGTCTTATGTCATCTATTATAGGTGGTCGCTCAGGTAATAGAGGCCGCTGCGCACAGCCTTGCCGTTTGCCATATGATGCGTTTGATGAAAATGGCAAAAAGCTTAATAAAAAGGGAAATTATATCCTTTCACCAAAGGATTTCTGCACAATCAATTACCTTCCCGAGATGATTGAAGCTGGTGTTATGTCCTTTAAGATTGAGGGACGTATGAAGCAGCTTTCTTATGCTACAGGAGTGGTTAGTGTTTACAGACATTATTTAGATGAATATTTATATAAGGGCGCTCGTAATTATTCTGTTTCCCAGGAGGATATTCAGAAGCTTCTTGATTACGGTAATCGTAGTGGTTTTACAGATTTATATATGCACAAGCATAATGGACCAGATATGATTACCTTTGAGGCGCCATCACATACAAAAACTGAAACAGAGCCTGCTTACGAAAATTCATCAAAAATTAAAGTGGATTGTAGAGTTAAAGCTTTGCTCGGTGAAGAATTTTCAGTTCGTTTTTACGATAATAATGGACAGGTCGGCGAAGCTTTTGGTCAGGTAATAGAAAAGGCTAGCAAGAAGCCTACTACAGAAGAGGATATTAAAAAGGCAGTTGCTGGACTTGGTAACACACCTTTTGAATTAGTTAAGCTTGATATTGATGCAGATGAAGATATTTTCCTTCCTGTATCAGTAATTAAGAATGCCAGAAGGGAAGCTGTTGAAAATCTTTTATTTAATATTTCCGGCAATTCTTCTAAGCCAACAATTAATGACTTTGAAAAAATGTCCTTTAAGGGTAATATTTTCCAGAGCCAGGACACTTTTGTTACGGTTTCTACCCTTGAACAGCTTAAAGCGGTCATTGGCTTTGATTTTATAAAGTCGATAGCTGTTCCAACAAATTTATATAACGAGGCAAGAAATCTTTTTGATGGAGATTTATATATTTATTTACCTCCAATCCTAAGAGCAGAATATACCAATATTTCAATTCCAGAATCAGCTGCAGGAGTTATAGCAGCATCTTTTGATGAACTTGGATGGTTAAAAGAGAAGGGATATCCTTTTGAAAAGGTAATTCTTGATCATAGACTTTATACTTTTAATAATCGAAGCATTAAGGGATATAGAAATCTTGGATTAAACAGAGATTGCATTTCTTATGAGCTTTCCCTTAAAGAGCTTAAGCATAGAGATAATGCGAATTCTCAGATGATAGTTTACAGTCGTATTCCGATGATGATTACAGCCAACTGCACTATTAAAAATACTGTAGGCTGCAAGAAAAATAACGGCACGGTGACTCTTGTAGACAGAAAGAATGAGAATCACATAATTAAATGTAACTGCGATTATTGTTATAACACTATTTATAATAGCAAGAAGTATATTGCGTTTGATTTGAAAGCTGATTTGTTGGATCTTGGAGTCAAGGAATTTCGACTTGATTTCACTCTTGAAGATTTTAAAGAAACTCAGGAGATACTTCGTATATACGATAATTTTTTTAACAATAATCAATTAGTTCATATCAAAGAAGATTACACAAAAGGACATTTAAAAAGAGGCGTAGAATAGAGTGGTTAGCGTAATTACTTCTTTTTCAAGAATTACTATACTTTCATACATTATTATATTTACTATCATAGATTTGCTTCAGATTTTTGAGCCTAAATTTAGTGAGGCGGTTAGTAGTGTACTTACTACAATTCAAGCGGTAATGATAGTTTTATTCCTTTGCAATTCTGTTGCTGTTTTGTATTTTGCAAAGGAAGATTTCAATATTATTCTTTTGGCGGTTTTTCAAC
This sequence comes from Pseudobutyrivibrio sp. UC1225, assembly GCF_900115215.1. Lineage (NCBI taxonomy): Bacteria > Bacillati > Bacillota > Clostridia > Lachnospirales > Lachnospiraceae > Pseudobutyrivibrio > Pseudobutyrivibrio sp. UC1225. The sequence goes on from NZ_FOVQ01000001.1 coordinate 137,721, forward strand.
TGGGCTTTTTGGTTATCACCGCTATATTATTAAACAGTTTATCAGTGCCTGCTTCTAAGGCACTGATTAATAATGTTCTTTTGATGCTTTGCTTCAGCTTTGTGGCCATCGAAAGACTAAATATTGATAAATCAGTTAGACAGCTAATTAATGGCGTGTTTTCTTTGATTATGGCTGTGGCTGTTATCTATATTCTTAGAAAAATTCCAGAAATATCCCGTTATTTATTGGCGTTCGCGGTCATAGGAATTATGGCATTGCTTGCTATTAGTTTTATAGGTAATGTGGAATACGGTGCCAGACTTTCCTTTAATGTTTTGGGAATTCGTATTCAGCCTAGTGAATTAGTAAAACTTACATATCTGTTTTTTATCGCAGGATGTATTGTTACCTTCAAGGATTTTAGAGGCTATTTATTTTCTACTTTAGGAGCTGCGGCTCATGTGCTGGTGCTTGTTCATTCTAAAGATTTGGGAACAGCATTGATATTCCTTGTAGCCTATGTTTTCCTTACTTTTATAGCCTACAAAAATTATATTTTACTTGGTTTAGAAATAGGTGGAGCGATAGTTGGAGGAATAATAGCCTTTAATGCATTCCCGCATATTCAGACAAGATTTGTAGCATGGCTGGATCCACTTTCGGTAGTAGATAATCAGGGCTATCAAATTTCCCAGTCACTGTTTGCGATAGGCACCGGTAGTTGGCTGGGCTCTGGAATTAATAACGGTATGCCAGCGAAGATTCCTGTTGTTGTTTCAGATTTTATATTTGCGGCTATTTCAGAAGAAATGGGCGCCGTTGTAGCGGCCTGTCTTATAATTATTTATATGTGTTCAACTATTATGATTCTTAACATGGCATTTAGTTGTTCCAACAGTTTCTATATGCTGGTTGTAAGCGGTATTGCCGTTATTTTTGGTATTCAGACAGTGCTTAATATAGGTGGTGTTATTAAGTTTATTCCATCTACTGGTGTCACACTTCCATTTATAAGTTATGGTGGAAGCTCGTTGTTATCAATGTTTATAGGATTTTTTATAGCTGAATGCTCAGAAGATTTGTGGCGTACAGCGAAAGGCCGAAGAAGATATGACTAATAATCACAATAAAAAATCAGTGCGTAAAGAAATATATGTGGTGGCTGTCATTTTTGGAATTCTTTTTATTTCGATGATAGTTTATTTTTTGCGCTTTTTGTTATTTGACTCAAGAGAGTTTATATATAATTCCTACAACTCCAGATTTTCTGTTTTTGCGGATGATGTTGTAAGGGGACCAATTTATACTGCTGATGGCAGGGCAATGGCAAAAACAACTAAAGATGACGAAGGAAATGAGGTAAGAGTTTATCCAGATGAGAGGCTGTTTTCACATGCAGTTGGATATGTAGGTCATGGTATGGCTGGGCTGGAGTCGTCTTATTCTTTTGATTTATTGAAATCACATATTTCACTTAGTGATCAGATAAATAACAGTCTTACTGGCAGAAAAAGTATGGGAGACAGCCTTTATACCACTCTTAATTATGATGCGCAAAAAGCTGCATATGATGGACTTGGTATGTTTGATGGTGCCGTTATTGCAATAGATCCTGAAACAGGAAAGGTTGTTGCCATGGTGTCAAAACCTGACTACAATCCAAATACTATCGATAAATACTGGGATGATATAAATGATACTGAAAAAGGAGATTCAGCTCTTTTGAATCGAGCCGCCAATGGAGCGTATCCGCCAGGGTCTACATTTAAGATTGTTACCACGTTAGCATATTTAAGAGATGGTAATTCGTCTTCTGATTTTTCTTATAAGTGTGATGGAAAGTTTTTGGTGGATGATTACACCATTCACTGTAGTGGTAATAAATCTCATGGACAAGAAGATTTGCTTAAGGCTTTTTCTAATTCCTGCAATAGTGCCTATGCATCAATTGGAGTGGAGCTCGATAGGGATATATTCCAGTCTACAGCAGAAGATTTACTTTTCAATAAATCACTGCCTACAATGTTGAACGGGGCTAAAGCCTCCAAATTTAAAATAAATAAAGATACAAAAGAAAGTATTGTAGCCCAGACGGCTATAGGTCAGGGCAAAACTACCGTATCACCGCTTCATATGTGTATGTTGGTTTCTTCCATTGCAAATGATGGAGCCTTAATGGAACCTTATTTGGTGGATAGAATCATTAGTGACGATGGGGAAGTGGTTTCTGAGACGGAACCTGCTTTATATGGTCAGATTATGTCTTCTAAGGAGGCAGAACTATTAGAAGAGTATATGGAAGCTGTTGTTACAGATGGAACAGCAGAAAAGGTGAATTTCGGCGATTTAAAGGTATACGGCAAAACAGGAACAGCTGAGTATACTGAAAATAAAAAGATTACTCATTCATGGTTTGTTGGCTACGCAATTAATGATAATGGAAAGAAGCTGGCGATAGCTGTTATTATGGAGGGAGCCGGCTATGGTAGCAAGTATGCGGCCCCTTTGGCAGCTGATGTTTTCAAGGCTTATTTGGGAAATTAGCAATAATTAGTATTTATTTAGGAAAAAATGATTGCAATTTCTAATTTGCTTTGCTATAATCCATTTGTTGCTTAATCAGAGGCAACTTGGTTTTTGAAATATATTACAAGGAGGTGCAATCATGGCAAAATGTGCAGTTTGTGGAAAAGGCGCTCATTTCGGTAACAATGTGAGCCATTCTCATAGAAGATCCAATCATATGTGGAAGTCTAATGTGAAGTCCGTTAAGTGTAATGTGAATGGAACACCTAAGAAGTTATATGTATGTACTTCTTGTTTACGTTCTGGCAAGGTTGAGCGTGCTTAATCTTACATGACACGATATTGAAAGTCACTCGAAAGGGTGACTTTTATTTTTTCTCAGATTAGTATATAATTATTCATCATGAAGAAATATGCGAATTTGGAGGTTAAGTTTTATGCAAGGTCAAATGGAAACAGAACTTGGTAAGATTGTTATAGACACAGACGTAATTGCGACCTATGCTGGTTCAGTTGCTGTAGAATGCTTCGGTATTGTAGGTATGGCGGCTGTTAATATGAAAGACGGCTTGGTTAAGCTTTTGAAGAAGGACTACTTAAATCATGGTATCAGCGTTACTATTAACGAAAATAACGCTATATTACTTGATTTCCATGTAATCGTTTCTTATGGTGTAAGCATTGAGGCTGTAGCTGAGAATCTCATGGAGACAGTTAAGTACAAAGTATCATCATTTACAGGATTAAATGTAGATACGATTAATATATATGTTGAGGGCGTAAGAGTTATCGACTAAGGAGGCAATATTATAGTGGAGATCCAAACTATCGATGCGTCTTTGTTAGCAAAGATGTTTCTTTCGGGAGCAAAGAATCTCGAAGCTAAAAAAGAGTGGATAAATGAATTAAACGTTTTTCCTGTACCTGATGGAGATACAGGTACCAATATGACAATGACTATCATGTCTGCAGCAAATGCTGTTTCTGAGCTTAAGGATGCAGATATGAAGACGGTTGCAAAGGCTATTTCATCTGGCTCACTTCGTGGTGCCAGAGGTAATTCAGGTGTTATTTTATCTCAGCTTTTCCGTGGTCTTACAAAGGTCATGGGAAATTACGATGAGGTTACAGTTGATATTTTAGCTGAGGCTTTTGAAAAGGCCGTACAGACAGCTTACAAGGCTGTTATGCAGCCAAAGGAAGGTACAATACTTACTGTTGCCAGAGGTGCAGCTGATAAGGCACAGGAAATGAAGGGCAAGACTGACGATATCGTTGAGTTTGCTGAGGCTGTTATTGCTGAAGCAGAGGATGTTCTTGCAAAGACACCAGATATGCTTCCTGTACTTAAGCAGGCAGGCGTTGTAGATTCTGGCGGACAGGGACTTGTTTGCGTACTTCAGGGTGCTTATGATGCTCTTATTGGCAAAGAGGTTGATTACGAGCCAGTAGCAGCTGGAGAAGTTGTTGTTAAGACAGCTGAAAAGGTTAAGACTACTGTTGAGTTCGTTATTGAGACTGATAAGCCACTTGCTACATATCAGATTAAGGAGATTCAGTCTAAGCTTCAGGCGCTTTCAGTAGGAAGCGTTAGTGATATTAAGATTGGTGACGAGGCAGCTTCTGAGACAAAGGAAGAGCCTAAGGCTGCTCCATCAGAGCCAGCTAAGGAAATGGGCTTTGTTTCAATTGCTACAGGCGAAGGTCTCACATCTATCTTTACTGAGCTTGGTTGTGACTACATGATTCCAGGTGGTCAGACTATGAATCCTAGTACAGATGATATTCTTAGCGCAGTAGAAAAGGTTAATGCAAAGACTGTATTTGTATTACCTAATAATAAAAATATTATCCTTGCTGCTAATCAGGCTGCAGCAATCTGCGAGGATAAGAAGATTGTAGTTATCCCTACAAAGACTATTCCACAGGGAATTACAGCTCTTATTTCCTTCGATGCAGATGCAAGCGTTGAGGATAATGAGTCTAACATGACTGAGGAAATCAAGAATGTTAAGACTGGTCAGGTTACTTATGCTGTCCGTGACACTATGATTGACGATAAGGAAATCACAAAGGACGACTGGATGGGCATGGGTGATTCAGGACTTCTTTCAGTAAATGCAGATATTTCTGTAGCTTTCAAGGAGATGATCGATGAGATGGTTTCTGAAGATTCTGCTGTAGTATCTATTTACTGGGGTGAAGGCAGTGATCAGGAAAAGGCTGAAGCACTTGGTAAGGAAATCGAAGAGAAATACCCAGATCTTGAGGTAGAGATTTCCGAAGGTGGTCAGGCTGTTTACGCTTACATTGTTTCAGTGGAGTAAATGTAATGGAAATGTTGTCACCAGTAGACACTATTAAAGGCGTTGGCGAAAAGACAGCTAAATATTTAAATAAGTTAGGAGTATATACCATTGAGGATATACTCCTTTTTTTTCCACGTACATATTTAGTTTATCCAGAACCACAGACACCTGATAAGGATAGTGTCAATTCATTAATTAGTATTTCCGGAAGAATCAAAACTTCCCCAAAAGCTTTCCGTTCGAAAAGTAGAATGGATGTGCTTTCAGCTACAGCTTTTTCTGGAGATATTCCTGTAGATTTAGTTTGGTTTAATTCCAATTATCTTAAAGGGACTTTTGAGCCGGGAAAGGTTTATATATTTTATGGCAGATTAATCTTTGATAAGGGGCGTTTTAAAATGTCTCAGCCTGCTATATTTGAGCCTGAAAAATATGTTGATCTTAGAAAACAGATTCAGCCAATTTATCCTCTTACTAAGGGACTTGGTAACACTACTGTGGTTAAGGCTGTTAAGGAGGCTCTTGTACACTGTAAGATACCTGATAACAGGCTTCCAGATTACTTAGAGGAAAAGAATGGTTTCATGTCTTATTCAAAGGCTATAAATACCTATCATTTTCCAGATACCTTTGGGGATTTAGTGGCTGCCAGAAAACGCCTTGCATATGAGGAGATGTTCTTTATTATCCTTAATTCCAGATTGCAGGAAGACAGGGCAGTTTCCTTTCCAAACGAATTCGATATTAATCATCATAAAGAAACAGATGAGTTTAGAGCTGGATTGAAGTTTGCATTGACTAATGATCAGTCCAAAGTTTTAGAGGATATTTTATCTGACCTTACAGGTGAGTTTGTGACTCAAAGACTTATACAGGGAGATGTTGGTAGTGGAAAGACTATAGTAGCCTTTCTTGCTATGCTTGATGTAGCTTTATCAGGATATCAGGCGGCGATAATGGCACCAACAGAAGTTCTTGCAAAGCAGCATTATGAAACCTTTGTAAATTGGGTTAAAGAAGCAGGGCTGGATATACCAGTAGCATTGTTTACAGGCTCTATGAAGGTTTCTGAGAAAAAAGCTATGCAAAAGCTGGTTGACGAAAATGACGCTTGTCTGATTATTGGTACACACGCACTGATTTCTGAAGGCCGTACCTTTGGCGAACTGGCCTTAGTTATTACAGATGAGCAGCATAGATTTGGTGTGCAGCAAAGAGATAAGCTTTCTTCCAAGGGAAATCATCCTCATATTGTTGTAATGTCAGCCACACCGATTCCTAGAACGTTAGCAATGATTTTGTACGGAAATATGCATGTATCGGCGATAAAGGAACTTCCTGCAAACAGATTGCCTATTAAAACCTGCGTCATTAAGGAAAGTATGAGACCAACAGCTTATAAATTTGTATCAGACGAGATTGCAAAGGGGCACCAGGTATATATTATTTGCCCATTAGTAGAAGTTTCTGAAACTACAGAGGCACAGAATGTTACTGATTACAGTAAGAAGCTGAAGGACTATTTTAAAGATCAATATGAAATAGGTGTTTTGCATGGAAAAATGAAACCTGCTGAGAAGAATCAGGTGATGTCAGATTTTGCAGAACATAAGACTCAGATTTTAGTTTCTACTACCGTTGTTGAGGTTGGCGTAAATGTTCCTAATGCAACTGTTATTATGATTGAAAATGCCAATCGATTTGGTCTGGCGGCGCTTCATCAGCTGAGAGGCCGTGTGGGACGAGGAGATGCCCAGAGCTATTGTATTCTTATGAATGGCAGCGCCGACGATAGGCAGTCTGAAAGACTAAATATAATGCTTAAGTCAAACGATGGTTTTTATATTGCCAGAGAGGATTTAAAGCTTCGCGGACCTGGCGATATGTTTGGAGTGAGACAAAGTGGAGAATTTAGTTTCAGAGTTGCTGATATTTATCAGGATGCTGATGAGCTTGAGATGGCCTCTAATGATGTAGACGATATATTAAAAGAGGACCCTGGACTGGACAACCATCCAAATCTAAGGTCCACCTTGAATTTATTCCTGGCTAATCAGTTTTACGTGCTCTAAGGTTGGAGAAACCACCATCGAATAATTTGTGTAATAGACTACAAAGCCTGCCACAGCACTGGCGGGCTTTTTTACGTTCTTCTTTTGGAGATAGTCAATTTCTACTTTATCGGTATCTCTTCCAGAAGAGTAGTAAGCAGCCAGCTCTGCTGCATATTCATAAGAACTGTCAGGCAGCTCTTTACCATTGGTTTTCACGATAACATGACTTCCGTGAATCTTTTTTGTATGGAACCACCAATCGTTTCCAGTAGCAAATTTGAAGGTGAGCTCATCATTTTGATAATTGTTCTTTCCAACGTAGATATCAAAGCCATTATCGTCGACAAAATGTAGTGGCTTGCTCTTCTTGACTTTTTCTTTTTTGTTACCAGAGTGCTTTTTTATGAATCCGTGGTCGGAAAGCTCTCGTCTGATATCTGCTAAATCTGTTTCGGTTTCAGCGATGTTAAGTGAAGTTTCAATTGATTTTAAAAGCTCCAGTTCCTGCTTAGACTGTTCTATATAGGTATCAAGAGCTTCGGCTGTTCTTTTTAGCTTTGCGTATTTATCAAAATATCGTTTGGCATTTTCAGAAGCAGAAAAATCTGGATCTAACGGAATAGTTAGTTCTTCGTTGTTGTAATAATTTATTACAGTGATTGATTTATCCTGAGGTTTGGCTTCGTATCCATAGGTGTGAAGAAGCTCACCGTAAAGTTTGTATTTATCACGCTTATCAGTGTCCTTAAGCTGTTTGAGCTGTAAATCAAGTTTTTTAGAAGCTCGCTCTATGTGATTTGAGATGATTTTTCTTAAATCAGAGGATTTTTGTCTTATGTTGGTGTACTGATTTCTCTTAGCATAGAACTCAACCAATACTTCTGACATGCTGTCATAGCTTTTTGGAGTCTTGTCCTGATACATAGTAAGAATTACAGGAGCATATTCTACAGGCTCGCCCTTTAATTCATCCATTATGATGTTGTAATTGTAATTGTCTGTAGAAACATCGTTCATTAAATCAGAAAAGCTTTTATATAAAGAATCTTTATGTTCATCAAAAAGTGATGCACAGCTGGCATCTGAATCAATACCTGCTCTGTAGCAGATTTCGTTTGCAATAGTAGGGCTGATACCGATGAAAGAGGACATTATCGCTCTGAAAATTGATTCACTTCGCTTTAAAACGGTATTTTTGAAATAATCTTCAGAAACAGTGAGTGGATTGATTTTACCTTCCTGGGCAGGAATGAAATATTCACGTCCTGGAAGTACCTCTCGTACAGAGCTGACTGATGAAGGTACATGCTTGATAGCATCCAATATCATATTGTCTTCATTGCAGAAGATGATATTGGAGTGCTTGCCCATGATTTCTACGTAAAGGTATTTGAAAGTGATATCACCCATTTCGTTAAGGTGCTGGATTTTAAAACGAACAGCTCGCTCTAATTCCATCTGAGAGATTTCAATAATACGTCCTGCACCAATATGTTTTCTGAGTAACATGCAAAAGCCTGGGGCTGTGGCAGGAGCAGGCTTGTTATCAGCTGTTATGTACATAAATGGGAGAGAAGCGTTTGCTGAAATTAAAAGTCTCTTGTTTCCATTTTGAGTATTTATAGTAATCAATAGCTCTTCCTTTTCAGGCTGAGATATTTTATTGATTTTTCCATTTAAAAGATTCTCATTAAATTCATGAACCAATGAGTGTATAGAAATTCCGTCAAGTGCCATAAAATCTAAGTCCTTTCAATCTATAATTGACTATTATTGTATCTTTAATTATAATTAAAAACAACTATGTAAATGTGGGATAGTTTGCGACATACATAGCCAAAAGGAGACTCACATGGTACGAAGCATGACAGGTTATGGCAAAGGAATTGCCGAAAATAGTGACGCTAGGGTCACCATTGAGATGAAGTCTGTTAATCACAGATATCTTGATCTTAATATCAAACTTCCTAAGAAGCTCAACTTCTTAGAGAGCACAGTTCGCAATAAAATCAGCGAGAGTATTTTCAGGGGAAAAGTAGATGTTTATATTACTCTTAACGAGCATTCAGATGCCTGCTATCAGGTATCTATTAATGATGCAATTGCGTTAAAGTATTATGAATCTATCTCAGCAATGGCTGAAAAGCTTGGTGTTGATAATGATATGAAGGCTAGCAGCATTTCACGTCTTCCAGATGTTATCGAGCTTGAGGAGATGGAGGCTGATGAGGATAGCCTAAAGGAGCTTGTACTTAAAGCACTTGATGATTGTATCAAGCAGTTTATCGAAGCTCGTATTGCCGAAGGAAATCGTCTTGAGGCAGATTTGATTGCTAAGATGGACGAGATGCTTGTTTTGGTTGATAAGCTTGAGGCGAGAAGTCCTCAGATTATCGAAGAGTATAGAACAAAGCTTCTTACAAAAGTTCATGAGCTTTTAGAGGATACCAAAATCGACGAGAACAGAATCGCTCAGGAAGTAGTGTTATATGCAGATAAGATTTGCATTGACGAAGAGATGGTTCGTTTAAAGAGTCATGTAGCTGAGACACGCTCAGTATTTGATTTGGATAAAGAGGTTGGACGTAAGCTTGATTTCCTTGCACAGGAGCTCAATCGTGAAGCCAATACCATTCTTTCAAAGTCTACTGATGTAGAAATTGCAGACATTGGTATTACTCTTAAGACTCTTATAGAAAAAGTTAGGGAGCAGATTCAGAATATAGAATAATTATGGCTTTCGTAAATATTGGTTTTGGAAATATTATTAATAGCAAAAAAATCGTTTCCATGGTAACATCAGATTCTGCGCCAGCAAAACGCATTATCGCTAATGCAAAGGAGAAGGGTACAATTATTGATGCTACACAGGGAAGACGTACAAGATGTGTAATTGTTTGTGACCAGCATGTAGTTTTATCAGCTTTAATGCCGGATACAATAGCGGGGAGAATAATAGAAAATTCCACGAAGGAGGATTCGGATTATGATGCATGATAAAGGGCTTGTTATAGTTCTTTCTGGTTTCTCAGGAGCTGGTAAAGGGACTATTATGAAGCATCTGCTTGAGGCACACCCTAATGATTATAATCTTTCAATTTCTGCTACAACTAGAGGCATTCGTGCTGGAGAAAAGAACGGCAGAGAATATTTCTTCAAAACTCGAGAAGAGTTTGATGATATGATTAAGAATAACGAGCTTTTAGAGTATGCTACCTTCAATGGTAATTCTTACGGCACACCACGAGCTTATGTAGAACAGCTTATTGAGCAAAAAAAGGATGTTATTCTTGAAATTGAGATTCAGGGAGCTCTCCAGGTTAAGGAGATGTATCCAGATGCGTTGTTATTATTTACAATGCCACCTTCTGCAAAAGAATTAGAGAACAGACTTGTTGGCAGAGGCACTGAGACTCCTGAGGTTATTTCTCAGAGACTTGCTATTTCCTGCAAGGAATCTCAGTATATGGACCAGTATGATTACCTGATTGTAAATGATTCTTTAGAGAAAGCTGTAGATCAGGTTCATAATATAATTCAGGCTGAACATTTCAAGGTTTCGAGAAATACTAAAGCCATCAATGATATGAAAAACGAATTAAAGATGTTTGAAAGGAGTAATTAATTATGATACATCCATCTTATGTAGAACTTATGGAAAAGGTTAATGAGAACGTTGAGGTTGGTGAGGAGCCAGTAGTTAACTCACGTTATACAATCGTTGCTGCTACAGCAAAGCGTGCACGTCAGATTATCGACGGAGCAGATCCACTTATCAAGTATCAGAAGGGTGATAAGCCACTTTCAATTGCTGTAAATGAGCTTAATGACGGTGCTATCAAAATCTTAAACGAGGAAGTTAATAACTAATTTTTATGAAAGTTTTATTTGTTTCTCTTGGTTGTGATAAAAACCTGGTTGATTCTGAGCACATGCTTGGTGATTTGATGGAGCAGGGATTTACAATTTGTGATGACGAGGCTGAGGCTGATATCATTGTAGTAAATACATGTTCTTTCATTGCTGATGCCATGGAGGAGAGTATCCAGAACATTATAGACCTTGGCCAGTACAAAGAGACGGGCAATCTCAAGGGACTTATTGTTACAGGATGTCTTGCTCAGAGATTTACAGATGAGATTATTGCAGACCTTCCAGAGGTAGATGCTATCATTGGAACAAATTCCTATGATGAGCTGATTAATGCAATTAATAAAGTCCTCGAAAAAAATGGCGAAAAGCCTGTTTATAAAAAGCCTCTTACAGGTCTTCCAAAGGACGGAAGAAGAGTCCTTACAACAGGCGGACATTTCGCTTATCTTAAAATAGCAGAAGGTTGTAACAAACGATGCACCTACTGTATCATTCCATATATTAGAGGCGATTATCGTTCAGTTCCAATGGAGCAGATTTTAGCCGAGGCTAAACAGCTTGTAGCTGACGGTGTAAAAGAGCTTATTCTTGTTGCACAGGAGACCACAGTTTATGGAATGGACCTTTATGGTAAGAAATCTTTACCAGAGCTTTTGAATAAGCTTTGTGAGATAGAAGACCTTAAATGGATTCGTATTTTATATGCTTATCCAGAAGAAATTACAGCTGAGCTTATAGAGTGTATGGCTTCTCAGCCAAAGATTTGTCACTACATAGATATGCCTATTCAGCATTGTAATGATGAGCTTCTCAGAAAGATGGGACGCAAGACTAACAAAGCTGATATTATGAATATTGCTGATCGTTTAAGAAAAGCAATGCCAGATATTTCACTTCGTACCACTTTGATTTGCGGTTTCCCAGGTGAGACTGAGGAAATGCATCAGGAGCTTCTTCAGTTCATTAAGGACATGAAGTTTGACAGACTCGGTGCTTTTGCTTATTCAAAGGAAGATGGCACAGTGGCTGCCACATGGGATAATCAAGTAGACGAAGACTTAAAGCATAAATGGCAGGACGAAGTTATGCTTTGCCAGAAGGACATTTCGATGTCCAACAATCAGAACTATGTTGGAAGAACAATTCCTGTATTTGTTGAAGGAAAGCTTCCTGAGGATGGTGTGTTTATCGGACGTACTTATCGAGATACTCCATCTGTAGATGGCTTCATTTTTATTAATAGTGACACCGAGCTTGTAAGCGGTCAGTTTGTTGATGTGACTGTTACAAGTTTTGATGAATATGATTTGATAGGAGATGTAGCGTTATGAATTTACCAAACAAATTAACACTGTTAAGAGTTATCATGATCCCATTCTTTGTGTTCTTTCTGCTTATTAATCCAGAAATCACAGCACTTAGAATCATCGCTGACCTTATCTTTATCGCAGCATCACTTACAGATATGGCCGACGGCAAGATTGCACGTAAATACAATCTTGTAACAAACTTTGGAAAGTTTATGGATCCACTTGCAGACAAGCTTCTTGTTTGTTCTGCCATGATTTGTCTTATCCAGACAAAGCAGCTCGCTGCATGGTATGTAATCATTATCATTGCAAGAGAGTTTATCATTTCTGGATTCAGACTTATTGCCGCTGAAAATGGTCTTGTTATTGCAGCAAACATTTTTGGTAAGATCAAAACAACAACACAGATGATTATGATTGTTATTTTAGTAGCAAATCTTCCATTTGGATGGCTTACTGTTCTTGGTGAAATCTTCAAATGGGTTGCACTCATCATGACAATTTTATCCCTTGTAATTTATATCTATCAGAATATTGATGTGCTTAAGGAGCAGAAATAATGGATGTTGATGCTATTATTAGCACATTGTCAGGTGGTGGCTACTCTGTAGCCACTGCTGAGTCATGTACTGGTGGCATGATTGCCAGTACTATAGTGGATGTTCCAGGTGCTTCAGACTGCTTTAACGAAGGGTATGTTACATACTCAAACGAAGCAAAGATGAAAAATCTTGGAGTTAAAGAATCCACACTTATTGCCCATGGAGCTGTCAGTTATGAAACAGCATTAGAGATGGCTAAAGGGGTCAGAAAAAAGGCTAAGGCAGATTTTGGTTTATCGTCTACAGGAATTGCAGGTCCAGGTGGCGGTTCTCCTAAGAAACCGGTTGGTCTTGTTTATATTGGCTGTGCATACGGAGATGATGAATGTACCGTCAAGGAACTTCATCTCAAAGGTGACAGAACCACAGTCCGTACTGCAGCTACTAAAGAAGCTCTTCAGCTTCTTTCAGAATGTATTAATAAATTAGGTGAATAACTTTGAGAATAATATCCGGTAGTAAACGAGGTATGGTTCTTGAGACTCCAGAAGGACTTGATACCAGACCAACCTCAGACAGAATAAAAGAGACACTTTTTAATATGATAGCTTTTGATATTCCTGATTGCTGCTTTTTAGATTTGTTTTCTGGAAGTGGTCAGATGGGTATAGAGGCACTTAGTAGAGGTGCAAAAGAAGCTGTATTTGTTGAAAAGGATAAGAAGGCTCTTAGCTGTATTAATCATAATATAGCTAAGGCTAAGTTTGAGGATTGTTCAAAAGTCTATAATGAAGATGTTTTTTCTGCTCTTAGCAGAATAAAATGCGCCGATGGTTTTGATATAGTTTTTATGGACCCTCCATACAATAAGCTTATCGAAAAGCAGGTTTTAGAGGCTCTTATTACCAGAGATTATATTTCTGATAACACAGTTATTATTGTTGAGGCCAGCATAGAAACAGAATTTGATTATGTTTCAGATTTAGGCTATTCAATCACTAAAGAGAAGGTCTATAAGACTAATAAACATATTTTTTTGAAGAAGGCGTAAAATGAAAAGAGCAATTTATCCAGGAAGTTTCGATCCAATTACTTTTGGTCATTTGGATATTATTAAAAGAGCAAGTAAATTATGCGATGAATTAATTGTTGGCGTTCTCAACAACAACCAAAAAAATCCGTTGTTTTCCATTGACGAACGTGTTAGTATGATAAAGGAATTGACTGAAAATTTAGATAACGTTAAAGTTGAGTGTTTTGAAGGATTATTGGTTGATTTCGCTAAGAAAAAAGATGCGCAGGTTATTATCAGAGGCCTTAGAGCGGTTACTGATTTTGAAAATGAAATTCAGTTAGCTCAGTCAAATAAGGTTCAGTATCCTGAGCTTGAAACGTTGTTTATGACAACATCTTTAAAGTATTCTTATTTGAGTTCTACAGTCGCAAAGGAATTTGCGTCTTACGGGGGAGATATCAGCCTATTCGTGCCAGCTCAGGTTATACCTCTCATAGAAGCCAAATTAAAAAACAAGGAGAAGTAAAATATCATGCCAAACGCAAGTAAAATAGAAGATATTATCGACGAGATTGAAGCTTATATTGATGATTGTAAGCCAACAGCTTTTTCAACAAGCAAAATTGTTGTTAATAGAGATGAATTAGAATCTTTAATTCAGGAACTTAGAACAAAGACTCCTGATGAGATAAAGAAATATCAGCGCATGATTGCCAATCGAGAGCAGATTTTAGCTGATGCAAAAGCTAAGGCTGATGAGATTATCAGCAAAGCACAGATTCAGACTAATGAGCTTGTTTCTGAGCACCAGATTATGCAACAGGCATATGCTCAGGCAAATGAAGTAATTCTTATAGCTCAGAAGAATGCTCAGGAGAAGATTGACAGAGCTACTGAGGATGCAAACAACATTCGTATGGGAGCTATCGCATATACGGATGAGCTTCTTGCAAATATTCAGACTATCCTTGCTAACTCCATTGAGACTACTAGAAATCGTAACGAGACCTTCCTTGCTACAATGCAGACATATTTGGATACTGTAGATGCTAACAGAGCGTCACTTGTTCCAGATTCAATTAATGAAGGTAATTCTGATCCAGCAAGTGTCCAGACAGCTGAGCCTGTAGCTACACCAGAGGAACCAGCTATTCAGGCTGCTCATTCAAATGAGGAGGAAGATATTCCAGCACTTGATATTCCAGATCAGTTCTTTAATAAAGAGTAATCATCAAAATTTAGGGGCATCCACAGGTTGGATGCCTTAATTATTTAAGAGGTATTTATGCAACAGTTTTTACCAGTTTCTAAAAAGGATATGAAGGAAAGAGGCATTGAGCAGCTTGATTTTGTATATGTCTGCGGTGATGCTTATGTTGATCATCCTTCTTTTGGAGCTGCAATTATTTGTAGAATATTAGAGTTACATGGTTATACCGTAGGAATCATCCCTCAGCCTGACTGGAAAGATGATAATTCAATTAATATTCTTGGTGAGCCAAGATTAGGATTCTTTGTGTCAGCTGGAAACATGGATTCCATGGTTAATCATTACAGTGTCTCTAAGCATCACAGAGAATACGATAATTATTCTCCAGGAGGCAAGGCTGGACTTAGACCGGATTACGCTACGATTGTTTATTGTAACCTGATTAGACATACTTATAAGACAAAGCCTATTATTATCGGAGGAATCGAAGCATCCCTTAGAAGACTTGCTCATTATGATTACTGGTCTAATAAGGTTAGACGTTCAATCCTTCTTGATTCAGGAGCTGATATCATTTCCTATGGAATGGGAGAACGTTCTGTTGTTGAGATAGCAGATTGTCTTGCATCTGGTATGGATGTTAGGGATATTACTTATATTGATGGTACTGTCTATAAGACAAGAGATAAGTCCTTTACTGAGGACGGAATTATGTTGCCATCTTATGAGGATATAAAAGCTGATAAGAAAACTTATGCAAAAAGTTTCTATACTCAATACGTAAATACGGATGCCTTCACAGCTAAGAAATTGGTGGAGACTTATGATGGTGCGATGTATGTTATTCAGAATCCACCTCAGAAGCCTCTTTCACGACAGGAGATGGACGATGTTTATGCTATCGAGTATATGCGTACCTATCATCCAATGTACGAGAAGGATGGTGGAATTCCTGCTATCAAGGAAGTAAAGTTTTCTCTCATCAGTAATAGAGGCTGTTTTGGAGGATGTAACTTCTGTGCACTTACTTTCCATCAGGGTCGTATTATCCAGTCAAGAAGTCAGGAATCTATTATTGAGGAAGCAAAGCTTATCACCGAGGATCCAGAATTTAAAGGATA
This sequence comes from Pseudobutyrivibrio sp. UC1225, assembly GCF_900115215.1. Classification (NCBI taxonomy): domain Bacteria; kingdom Bacillati; phylum Bacillota; class Clostridia; order Lachnospirales; family Lachnospiraceae; genus Pseudobutyrivibrio; species Pseudobutyrivibrio sp. UC1225. Next base: position 153,663 of record NZ_FOVQ01000001.1, read on the forward strand.
TATCCATGACGTAGGTGGCCCTACAGCAAACTTTAGAAATCCATCCTGCAAAAAGCAGATGGAAAAGGGTGTTTGTACTAATAGACAGTGCTTGTTCCCTACAAAGTGTCCTAACCTTCAGGTTAGCCACAAGGAATATGTGGAGCTTTTAACTAAGCTTAGAAAGCTTCCAAGGGTAAAGAAAGTATTTGTTCGTTCCGGTGTGCGTTTCGATTATGTAATGTACGATAAGGACGATACTTTCTTAAGAGATCTTTGCAAATACCATATCAGTGGTCAGCTTAAGGTAGCGCCAGAGCATATTTCTAACAATGTACTTAGTTACCTTGGAAAGCCTGATATAAGCGTTTATAATGCTTTCTGCGATAAATATGCGAAGATTAACAAAGAACTTGGTTTAAAGCAGTATTTGGTGCCTTATTTAATGAGTTCTCACCCGGGTTCTACGCTAGATGATGCTATTGCCTTGGCAGAGTACTTGCGTGATCATCATTTGTCTCCGGAACAGGTTCAGGATTTTTATCCTACACCTAGTACAATTTCTACTACCATGTACTACACAGAGATAGATCCTAGGGATATGAAGCCTGTTTATGTATGTAAGAATCCGCATGAGAAGGCTATGCAGCGAGCTCTTATCCAGTACAAGAGACATGAAAATTATGACCTTGTTAAAGAGGCTCTTATGAAGGCCGGCAGAGAGGATTTGATTGGTTTTGGTGATGAGTGTCTTATCCCTCCTAGAAAGATAAAGGGTAAGGATTTCTCTAAGAATCATTCTGATAAGAAGCCAGCCAACAAATCAGGAAATGCTCAGAATAAGAAATCTAATGGTAAAAATGTAAGACCAACAGAAAATAAAAATAATAAGAATAAAAAGACTTCAAATGAAAGAACTAAGAATAGACGACGCAAATAGCAATCAGCGTTTTGATAAATATTTAAAGAGAGTTTTATCTGAGGCCAGCACTTCTTTTATCTATAAGATGCTGCGAAAAAAGAATATCACTTTAAATGATAAAAAGGCTGATGGCTCAGAAAAACTTAATACGGGTGATGTGGTTAAAATCTGGTTTTCAGATGAGACCTTTGAAAAGATGAGCGGTGCAACCCAGGCAGATCCTTTGTATGGGGCTATTTCCAAGGCGCCTAATAACATTAATATTGTCCATGAGGACGAGGATATGATTATTATTAATAAGCCATCTGGAATCAAGTCACAGAAGGATTCTGATGGAGAGGTTTCTATCAATGAGATGGCTATTTCTTACATGATAAAAACGGGTCAGCTTTCTGAAGAGAGTTTTAAGCATTTTCATCCTAGTATCTGCAACAGACTTGATAGAAATACTTCTGGCATTGTACTTTTTGCAAAGAATCTTAAGACAGCCCAGAACCTTGGTCTGGCTCTAAAGGAGCGTAGCTGTAAGAAGCTTTATCATGCTATTGTTCTTGGAAATATTACCGAGTCACAGACCATTGATGGATTCCTTTATAAGGATGAGGCCACTAACAAGGTTACGATTCTTGATAAAGAAAAAAAGGATGCAAAGCCAATTAAAACAGTTTACAGTCCTATAAAGCATTTGGATAATGACCTTACACTTTTAGAGATTCACCTGATTACTGGTAGAACTCATCAGATTAGAGCACACCTGGCATCAATTGGTCATCCGATTTTAGGTGATATGAAATACGGAAATGCGAATATAAACAAAAGGCTTAATGTAAAATCTCAGCTTCTTCATGCCTTCTCTATTGAATTTGAGGACGGAAGCTATTTTGAAGCAAAAGAGCCGGAGGAGTTTAATGTCTACTTTTAAATCAAGGGGGCTTCGAGGATCTACCTTCGAGGAGTTTATTAATAAGACCAATGAGGTATATGAAGAGAATGGCTTGGCATTGATTCAGAAAATCCCTACACCTATTACGCCTATCGATATGGATAAAAAGGGTCATATTACACTGGCGTATTTTGACCAGAAATCTACTGTCGATTATGTAGGAGCGATTCAGGGAATTCCCGTTTGTTTTGACGCAAAGGAATGTAACAAAGATACCTTCCCTCTTCAGAACATTCATCAACACCAGATAGATTTCATGGGCAAATGGGAAGCTCAGGATGGGCTTGCCTTTATCCTTATTTTCTTTAGTGAAAGAGATATTTATTATTATCTTACATATGCCCAGTTAAAGACTTTCTGGGACAGAATGACAGAGGGAGGAAGGAAGAGCTTTAGGATAGAAGAGCTTGATGAAAAGTTCTTCTTTCAGACAAAGCCAAACCTTTTGGTTCCGTACCTTGATATGATTAATATTGATTTGAGCAGTCGCAAAGGTTGACTTTGTGGCTGTTTTTTGATATTGTTACTTTATTACATTAGCAGACTAAAGTGAATTCAACCCATGAGGTAACTAATATGAAAAATTTAACCTTACATACACCAGAGGGTGTTCGAGACATTTACAACAGTGAGTATGAGCGTAGACTTGATACTTTATACAATCTTAGAAAATGTTTTAAAAAGTATAACTATGCACCTATTTCCACACCTACCTTTGAATATTTTGATACATTCTCAAGAGAAGTAGGTTCATGTGAGTCTAATGAAATGTTTAAGTTCTTTGATAGAGATGGAAATACACTTGTTTTGAGACCAGATATCACACCATCTATTGCAAGAGCTGCAGCAATGTATTTTTCTGACACAGATGGGGCTGTTAAGCTTTCTTATGAGGGAAATGTATTTATTAACTATCATAGCCTTCAGGGACGTTTAAAGGAAAGTACACAGGCAGGCTGTGAGTTTATTGGAGACAGCTCTGTAGATGCTGATGCAGAAATTCTTACCATTGTTGTCAACGCTTTAAAAGAAAGTGGACTTAAGGAATTTGAAATTGGTGTAGGTCATTTTGATATTGTTCGAGGACTTATTGACGCAGCTAATCTTTCAGAGGACATGGAAGAAAAGCTTGTAGGACTTATTTCAAACAAGAATTTCTTTGGTGCAAAGGAATTACTTGAAAGTGCAGGCGTATCAAAAAGCCTTATTGATTTATTTGATCTTACTGGAAAGATTTTAAATTCGCCTACAGAATGGAAGCCTTATATGGATAAGGCAAAGAAATACAAGAAGGTTTATGATGCATTAGAGTATCTTACAAAGCTCTATGAGTTACTTAATAAAAACAAGGTGATGGATTTTATCTCCTTCGAGCTTGGAATGATTTCTGAGTACAAATATTATACAGGCATTATCTTTACAGGTTATGCCTACGGCGTTGGTGAACCACTTGTAAAGGGTGGCCGCTATGACTCCCTACTTAGCCTATTCGGCAAGGATTCACCTGCCATTGGCTTTGCTATTACCGTTGACCAGCTGATGTTAGCATTGGAGAGACAATAATATGAGTGACAGATATTTAACTTTTGCCCTTGGAAAGGGACGACTTGCAAAACAAACACTTGCTTTATTTGAAAGTATTGGAATTACCTGCGAGGAGATGAAAGATCCTGATACAAGAAAGCTTATCTTCACAAATGAGGACTTAAAGCTTAAATTCTTCCTTGCAAAAGGTCCTGATGTTCCTACATATGTGGAGTATGGCGCAGCTGATATCGGTGTGGTTGGAGAGGATACCATCCTTGAAGAGAACCGCAATATTTATGAGGTATTAGACCTTGGTTTTGGAAAGTGCAGAATGTGTGTCTGTGGACCAGCTGAAGCTGCTGAGTTATTGAAGCACCATGAGCTTATCCGTGTTGCCAGCAAATATCCTCGTATTGCAAAGGATCATTTCTATAACACAAAAAATCAGACAGTTGAGATTATTAAGTTGAATGGTTCTATCGAACTGGCACCTATTGTTGGACTTTCTGAGGTTATCGTAGACATTGTAGAGACGGGTTCTACTCTTAGAGAAAATGGACTTGTGGTTCTTGAAGAGGTATGTCCACTTTCAGCCAGAATGGTAGTAAATCAGGTGTCTATGAAGATGGAATATGAAAGAATTACAGAGCTTATTGAAAAGCTGAAGGGAGCACTTGAAAATGAGAAAGCTTAGGCTTACAGCAAACACCATAGATAATATTTTGGAGACACTTCTTAAACGTAGCCCAAACCAGTACACAGAGTACGAGGCTACCGTTAATGAGATTGTAAATAACGTTAGAGTAAATGGTGATGAGGCAATATTCGCATATACGAAGAAGTTTGATGGTGCGGATATAAATGAAAATAATATTGTTGTTACAAAAGAGGAGATTGAAGAAGCTTATAATCTTGTTCCACAAGAGCTTATAGAGGTTATTCGTAAAGCTCTTGTAAACATTGAAAAGTACCATGCAAAGCAAAAGCAAAATAGCTGGTTTTCTTCTGAAGAGGGAATAATTCTTGGTCAGAAGATAACACCTCTTGCTAAGGTTGGTGTGTATGTTCCAGGAGGAAAAGCAGTATATCCTTCATCTGTATTGATGAACGTAATGCCTGCCAAAGTTGCAGGTGTTGGAACTATTTATATGACAACCCCATGCGACAAAAATGGAAAAGTTAATCCTAGCACTCTTGTGGCAGCCAACGAAGCGGGGGTAGATGTAATTTATAAATGTGGTGGCGCACAGGCAATAGCAGCATTGGCTTTTGGTACAAAGTCGATTGCAAAGGTTGATAAGATTGTTGGTCCTGGAAATATTTTTGTAGCCCTTGCAAAAAAGGCTGTATTTGGTTATGTATCTATCGATTCTATTGCCGGCCCTTCAGAAATTTTAGTACTTGCAGATGAGACTGCTAATCCTACATATGTAGCTGCCGATTTATTATCGCAGGCAGAGCATGATGAGCTTGCGTCTGCCATTCTTGTTACAACATCGGAAAAGCTGGCTGATGAAGTTGAAAAGGAAATTGAGAGATTTGTAAATATACTTTCGAGAAAAGACATTATTCAAAAGTCACTTGATAACTTTGGATATTTACTCGTCGCGAACAATATGAAGGATGCCATTGACTGTGTAAACGCTATCGCATCAGAGCACTTAGAAATTGTGACAGCTAATCCTTTTGAGACTATGACTTACGTGAAAAATGCTGGTGCTATTTTCCTTGGACAGTATTCTTCAGAGCCGCTTGGAGACTATTTTGCAGGACCAAATCATGTACTTCCTACTAACGGTACAGCAAGATTTTTCTCGCCACTTTCAGTGGATGATTTTATTAAGAAATCAAGTATTATTTCATACTCAAAAGAGGCTCTTGAGGCGGTATATCCTGATATCGTAAAGTTCGCTAACAACGAGCAGCTTACAGCACACGCAAACTCAATCAAGGTTCGTTTTGAAGATATCTAGAATCATATAAAAGGGAAATTTATATAAAATTAAAAGCTCATTTTGTGTAGTTTACCATCCTTTAATTAAATTCGTATTTTCGGTATAATTAAAGGTGTGGGAATTATAAATAATTAGGTGAAATTATGTCAGAGGAACGCAGGGCAAAGGTTGCCAGAAAAACTAAAGAAACAGATATTACCATCGATTTTTCAATTGATGGTTCAGGTGAGTGTCAGGTAAGCTCAGGCATTGGCTTTTTTGATCACATGCTTGACGCTTTTACAAGACATGGTCTCTTTGATTTATCTGCATCAATAAAGGGGGATTTACAGGTTGATTGCCATCATACTATTGAGGACTCAGGAATAGTGCTTGGCAATGCAATCAAAAAAGCCTGCGGGGGTAAACTTGGGATTAAGCGTTATGGCAGCTGCATCCTTCCTATGGACGAGACTTTAGTGCTTGTTGCTGTGGATTTATGTAACAGACCATATTTATCTTTTGAAGCTGAATTCCCTACAGAAAAAATTGGTTACATGGATACCGAGATGGTAAAAGAATTTTTCTATGCTATTTCTTATTCAGCAGGAATGAATTTACATATTAAGGTTCTTACACCGGGAAATTCACATCATATGTGTGAGGCGATGTTTAAGGCATTTGCCAAAGCATTGGACGAGGCTACAACTATTGACCCAAGACTTAATAATTCCACAATGACAACAAAGGGTTCAATTTAATTTAAAGGAGCAGGACTTGACATGGAACACAAAAACATAGTTGCCACTATTTATATCAAGGATGGTATGGCGGTAAAGAGCCCTACTGATCTTGAAGTAAAAAAGGATGTACTTGAGCTGGCATCAGTATATGATGACAGCGGTATAGATAAAATTATTTGTTATGATTTATCTACTGATGACGAGGAACATGAGAAAAACATCCTAGCTATCAGAGAGATTAACCGTAATGTACAGGTTAAGACAGCTGGCGGAGGAAACATTAAGCGTCTCGAGGATGTTAAGAAGCTTCTCTATGCTGGATGTGTAGAGGTTATTCTTAACGGATCAAAGCCTGAGACCATTGACCTGATTAAGGAAGCCAGTGCCAGATTTGGTGCCCAGAAAATGCTGGTAAGTCTTTCTACAGTTGATTTCCTGTTTAAGACAAAGGATTTTCTTCCAAGCAATATTCATGAGTTACTTATCATGAACACTTCTCTTCTAGAAGGCTTGGAGAACATTACTGAGATTCCATATATTGCTCAGGTAGATGAGTATGATCTTGATAAAGTACTTAAGGTGCTAAAATCAGACCAGATCCGTGGTATTTCTGGACAGTTTATTAATGATACTAATTTCAATATCATGCAGATGAAGAGCGAGCTTTCTGATTCTGGTATTAAGATGGATAACTTTGAGCCTAAGCTTGCTTGGTCAGATTTAAAGCCAGATGCAAATGGACTTGTGCCTACAGTTATTCAGGATTTCCAGACAGGCGAGGTTCTTATGCTTGCGTACATGAACGAGGAATCCTTCAATACTACAATTCGCACAGGCAAGATGACATATTACTCTCGTTCAAGACAGTCTCTTTGGGTTAAGGGTGAGACAAGCGGACATTTCCAGTTTGTCAAGTCATTGACTGCGGACTGTGATTTTGATACTATTTTGGCGAAAGTTTCTCAGGTTGGAGTGGCATGTCACACTGGTGCACCTAGCTGCTTCTTCAATGAGATAGTAAAAAAGGAGTATATTGAGCGTAATCCACTTAAGGTATTCGAGGATGTTTATGCAGTTATTGCTGACCGTCAGAAGAATCCTAAGGAAGGTTCATACACGAATTATCTTTTTGATAAGGGATTGGATAAGATTCTTAAAAAAGTGGGTGAAGAGGCTACAGAGATTGTTATTGCAGCCAAGAATCCTGATTCTGAAGAGACCAAATATGAGATTTCAGACTTCCTGTATCATATGATGGTTCTTATGGTTGCCAAAGGAGTTACCTGGGAAGATATTACATCTGAGCTTGCTCAAAGATAAAATTATTATATGAAAAAACTTGCATTACCTGACGATATTTTGATGCAGATTGACAAGCCTGCACGTTATATCGGCAACGAATTTAATAGTGTGAAAAAGAATCCTGCTGACGTAGACATCAGATTTGCTATGTGCTTCCCTGATGTCTACGAAGTAGGTATGTCTCACCTGGGTATAGCTATCCTTTATGATATGCTTAACAAGCGTGAGGATACATATTGTGAAAGGGTATATTCGCCATGGCCAGATTTACATAATCTGATGAAGGAGCGTAATATACCTCTTTTTGCGTTAGAATCACAGGATGCTATCAAGGATTTTGATTTCATTGGTATGACACTTCAGTATGAGATGTGCTACACCAATATCCTTCAGATTCTTGATTTGGCTGGTGTGGCTTTAGAGTCTAAGGATCGTGAAAACGATGATCCTATCGTTATTGTGGGTGGTCCTTGTGCCACTAATCCAGAGCCTATCGCTGATTTTGTTGATTTAGTTTACGTGGGAGAGGGTGAGACCAGCTATCCACTTCTTCTCGACTTATATAAAGAACACAAGGCAAAGGGCTTTGACCGTCAGTCTTTCCTTAGAGCAGCAGCAAAGATTCCAGGAATTTATGTACCAGCTTTTTACGAGGTTACTTATAAGGAATCTGATGGAACAATTGAAAGCTTTAAGCCTATTTATGATGATGTTCCAGCTGTAATTGACCGTCAGGTTGTAAAAGATATGGATTCTTCAAGCTATCCTACAAAGATGCTTATTCCATTCGTTCGTGCTATTCAGGACAGAGTTGTCCTCGAGATTCAGCGTGGCTGTATCAGAGGCTGTCGTTTCTGTCAGGCTGGTATGATTTACCGTCCAAACAGAGAAAAGTCTGTAGACGTTCTTAAGGAGCAGGCAAGAGAGCTTCTTGCATCTACAGGTCACGAGGAGATTTCCCTTAGCTCACTTTCATCAAGTGATTATCATGCTCTTGGTGAGCTTATGGATTTCCTTATTGATGATTGCTTATCAGAGGGAGTTAATGTTTCATTACCGTCTTTACGAATCGATGCATTTTCTCTTGATGTTATGTCAAAGGTTCAGGATGTTAGAAAATCAAGTATCACATTTGCTCCTGAGGCAGGCTCTCAGAGAATGCGTAATGTAATTAACAAAGGTCTTACTGTAGAAGATATCATCGGTGGTGCCACACTTGCATTTAAGGGTGGCTGGAACAAGGTTAAGTTCTACTTTATGCTTGGTCTTCCTACAGAGACAGACGAGGATATGAAGGCTATTCCACAGCTTGCTAATGAGGTGGCTGCGGCTTATTACGATACTGTTCCAAAGGAACAGCGTCAGGGGCGTTGCCAGATTACTATTTCTACATCATTCTTCGTACCTAAGCCATTTACTCCATTCCAGTGGGCTCCAATGTACGAGGCTGGAGAGTACTTGCGTCGTGCCAAGGTTGTTAATGACGAGATGAAGGCCCAGCTTAATCAGAAGTCGCTTAAGTATAACTGGCATCATTCTGATGTTACTGTTCTTGAGGGTGTGTTTGCCCGCGGAGACAGACGTCTTTGCCCAGCTATTTTAGATGCTTATAAGAGCGGATGTTTCTTTGATGCCTGGGGTGAATACTTTGATTTCGATAAGTGGCTTGCTGCTTTTGAAAAGAATAATATTTCAATAGATTATTATGCATACCGTCAGCGTGATTTAGATGAAATTCTACCATGGGATTTCATTAATTGTCACGTTACTAAGGATTTCCTTAAGAGAGAGTGGAACAACGCTATGAACGCTAAGGTTACTCCTAATTGTAAAATGAGCTGCAACGGTTGTGGTGCAGGAATTATTGGATCGGGGGTATGTCATAATGCGCGTTAGAGTTAAATTTGCCAAGACAGGCATAATGAGATATGTAGGTCATTTGGACCTTATGAGATTTTTCCAGAAGGCGGTTAAAAGATCAGAGCTTCCAATCAGATATTCAGAAGGCTTTAATCCACATCAGATCATGTCATTTGCAGCACCACTTGGTGTAGGTCTTACCTCTGAAGGTGAGTACATGGATATTGATTTAAAGGAAAAGGTTAATGCTGCATCAGCCCTTAAGGCTTTAAATGATAATATGGTTGAAGGCCTTGAGATTATTGGTTTCAAATATCTTCCAGATTCCGCTGAAAAATGTATGTCTGCAGTTACTGCTGCAAGCTACGTTGTAACTTATAAAGATTCAAAGGATGACGCCTGCTACATCGATAATATTATCGATTTAAAGGAAAGATTCTTTGATGAAGCTTCTAGCATTAATATTGTTAAGAAGACTAAAAAGGGTGAAAGAGAGCTTGATTTAAAGCCTCTTATCTACCGTTTCAATTTAATTATTAAAGAAGGTAAACCAGAATATGACCTCCTTCTTTCAAGCGGTAGCACAGATAATATTAAGCCAGAATTAGTTGTTAAGGCTTTCCATGAATTCATCGGATTGCCAGAATTTGATGAGCTTTCACTTGATATAAGAAGAATGGATATGTTTACTGGTGAGCCAGATTCCTTAATTTCTTTAGGAGATATTGGTGATGAGCATTAAAAAATGCGTAATTACAAAAGGAATATATTTAGATAAGGAGCTTCGGCTCCTTGTTTCTTTTGATGAAAAAGATAAACCTTTAGATATATTTAATCTTGACGTCACCAAAGTCGGTGTCGTATGTGAGGCTACAGTTGAAAAGGTTTTAAATGATATTGATGCTTGTATATTGAAACTTTCTACAGGGGATAAAGGGTTTATTGAGAAACGTAAGTTAAAGCCGGATTTCTTTATTGAAAGACATTCAGATAAAAAGCTTGTATGTCAAAGTGATAGGTTCTTGGTTCAAATTAGTCAGGATAAAAAAGGAACAAAGCCCTATTCCTGCAATTTCATAAAGGATAATTCTACATCAGGTTATAGAGATTTTATAGATTTCTTTATTGAAAAATTTGCGGATAAGGATTGCGAGATAGTATCCGATTTAGACGAAATCATTTCTAAAAATCTAAACATAAGAGCCTACACAGATGAATCATTTTCTTTATGGCAATTGTTTGATTTAACAAAGCTACTTGATAATGTAACGTTAAAAGTTGCATATATAAAAAATGGTGGAAATATTGTTATTGAATCTACTGAGGCCATGACCGTTATTGATGTTAATTCCGGAAAGAATGGTGGCAAAGGTTCACCTATGGAAACAAATCGACAGGCATTAGAAGAAATTGCGGCGCAACTTAGATTACGCTCAATCTCTGGAATAATTATTATTGATTTATTAAAAGTATCAAACAAGGAAGAAGATAAGCTTATAGAAATTGCGAAGGATGCTTTTAAAGATGATTATTCTAATGTGACTATTCATGGTTTTACTAATCTAGGTCTAATGGAAATAACACGATCAAGATTGTTTTCACCTATAATTCTATAATGCTTTAATATTGAGACAGAAAGAGAAAAATTATTTATGAAAAATAAGAAATTGCGAAGAACTTTAATACTATTCTTCATTTTTTTAATTGGATGTAGTGGTCCGAAGGTATACAACAGTGTCAATAGTTATGAGGATTCAAATTTGGATGCAGTAAAATTCGTCAGAACTGTAGATGGAGATACGATTATTGTAGAGGATGCTTTAGGGGAACAGAAGCGTGTTCGAATGATTGGTATTGATACTCCGGAATCTGTCGCAGCCGAGGAAGAACGTAACAATGAGTATGGTGTAATGGCAAGCGATTATACTAAGGAGCTACTTTCTAAAACTGATATGTTATATTTGGAATATGATGTGGATGATGATGACCAGTATGATAGAACATTGGCTTATGTATGGTTAGAAGACGTGTCTAACACCTTTGATGAGCAGAACATAGAAAATTCAATGGTTAATGCTATAATCGTGGAGAATGGGTATGGAGTAGCAAAAAGATATGAGCCTACTGTGGCACATGATGATTGTTTACAGGCTCTTATGAGAACTGCCAGAGATAATAATACAGGTTTATGGCAGTATGAAGGCTTCAGAAATTTGTGGGATTAATCACTTATCTGCGGGGGTGCAGCTATGGATATTAATGAAATCATTCAGGTTGTAGAAAAAAAGGCAGAGGAAATTGCTGAGGAGGAAATCGTTAAGTATAACAAGGATTTTCCTGAAATTACGCTTACAGAGGATGCTAAGGATTCGGTGAGAACCCGTTCTACATCTCAGCTTACATTACAGCTTAGTAAATTTCGCTTTCACAAGGATGCTGATTTGGATGAGCAGTTTAATAACTGGTTTGCACAGAATGAAGAGGAGGATCTTAGACGCACCTGCAGACACTGTCTTGAGGATGAGGTGAAAAAGATTCGAGAAGCAAATGGTAAGAATTTGACTTCATTGGATGCTTACCTTAAGAAGCATCTTGGTGACGTTCATCAGATAGATTAGAGGATATATAAATTTTCTAAGTTTTATGAACAATTTAGATTGACGTAGTAAAAATCCTGTGTTAATATACTTGAGTATGCCGCTCAGTGTGGTTTTTAAAGTGTGTTTCATTCCGAAGCACCACCGAAACTGGCGAGTAATGATAAAAAGGAGGAACAAACCATGTACGCAATTATTGCAACAGGTGGTAAGCAGTACAAAGTCTCTGAAGGCGATATCATTACCATTGAAAAGCTCGGCGTTGAGGCTGGTGAGAAGGTTACTTTTGATCAGGTTCTTGCTGTTAGCGACAAGGAACTCAAGGTTGGTGCACCTACAGTAGCAGGCGCAACAGTTGAGGCTTCTGTTGTTAAGGAAGGCAGAGGTAAGAAGGTAATCGTTTACAAGTACAAGAGAAAAACAGGTTACCATAAGAAGAATGGCCACAGACAGTCATTTACACAGGTTAAGATCGAAAAGATTAACGGCTAATTATGATTAGCGTAGTAATTTCCAGACATAATAATGAAATAGTTAATGTTTCACTTGAAGGTCACGCAGGATATGCTGATCACGGTCAGGATATTGTTTGTGCAGCTGTATCAGTTCTTGTTATTAATACATTTAATAGTATTGAACAGTTTACTGATGATGCTTTTTCTAGTGAAGCTGCCGAGGATGGTGGTTATATGGCCATGGCATTCTCGGATGGTATTTCGGATAAATCAAAGCTATTGCTTGATTCTATGATATTAGGTTTGGACGAAATTCAAAAACAATACGGTGATGAATATATTTCATTACAATACAAGGAGGTGTAAGACATGTTACAGATGAACCTTCAGTTCTTCGCTCATAAAAAGGGTGTAGGCTCTACAAAGAACGGTAGAGATTCAGAGTCTAAGAGATTAGGCGCTAAAAGAGCAGACGGTCAGTTCGTTAAGGCTGGCAATATTCTTTACAGACAGCGTGGTACAAAGATTCTTCCAGGCAACAATGTAGGTCTCGGTGGAGACGATACACTTTTTGCTTTAGTTGATGGAGTACTTCGTTTCGAAAGAAAAGGTAGAGACAAGAAGCAGGCTTCTGTCTATCCAGTAGAACAGTAATCATTTGACCCGACTCACATTACGTAAGTCGGGTCAATTTTAAATTTGAGGAGAAATCTATGTTTGCTGATAGAGCAAAAATTATTATAAAGTCAGGTAAAGGTGGCGACGGTCACGTTAGCTTCCGCCGTGAAAAATATGTACCAAATGGTGGTCCAAATGGTGGTGACGGTGGCAAAGGTGGCGACGTTATTTTTGAAGTTGATCCAGGTCTCAATACTTTAGTAGATTACCGTCATAGACGTAAATTTGCTGCTGAAAATGGTCAAGAAGGAGGAAAGGATAATTGTCATGGTAAGAATGGCGAGGATCTTATCCTTAAAGTTCCTGAGGGCACAGTTATAAAGGATGCTGAAAGTGGAAGAGTTATTGCAGATATGTCTGGTGATAACAAGCGTCAGATTGTCCTTCCAGGTGGTAAGGGTGGCCTTGGCAATCAGCATTTTGCTACATCTACTATGCAGGCTCCAAAGTACGCTAAGCCAGGTGTTGATGCCATCGAGCTTGAAGTAATTCTTGAGCTTAAGGTTATTGCTGATGTAGGTCTTGTTGGATATCCAAATGTTGGAAAATCTACATTCCTTTCACGTGTAACTAACGCTCAGCCTAAAATTGGAAATTATCATTTTACAACACTTTCTCCAAATCTTGGTGTTGTTGATGTTGATGATATAAACGGATTTGTTATTGCTGATATTCCAGGACTTATCGAGGGCGCTTCAGAGGGAATCGGACTTGGACATGAATTCCTTCGCCATATTGAACGTACAAAGGTTATTATACATATGGTTGATGGCGCTTCTGTTGAAGGTCGTGATCCAGTTGAGGATATTAAGACTATCTCAGCAGAGCTTGAAGCCTATGATTCAGAGCTTCTTAAGAAACCACAGGTTATTGCAGCTAACAAGATGGATGTTATCGGTGAAGAATCTAACGAGGTTATAGAAGCCTTAAGAGCTGAATTTGAGCCTAAAGGTATAAAGGTTTATCCTATTTCTGCAGTTAGTGGTAAAGGTCTTAAAGAGCTTCTTTACGAGGTTGTAAGACTTCTTGATACCTGCGATGACGAGCTTATCGTTTATGAACAGGAATTTGATCCAACTATCCGTGCATTTAGCGAGGAGCCATACACTGTTGAGATTAACGATGAGGGCGACTATGTTGTTGAAGGTCCTCGTATCGAAAAAATGCTTGGTTACACTAATCTTGAATCTGAGAAGGGCTTCTTGTTCTTCCAGAATTTCCTTAAAGAGCAGGGCATCTTAAAGGAACTTGAGGAAAAGGGTATCCAGGAAGGTGATACAGTTAGAATGTATGGCCTTGTGTTTGATTATTACAAGTAATTAGGAGATTAAAATGACTAATAAACAGAGAGCATATTTATCATCTCTTGCAGCTGATATGAATCCAATCTTACAGATTGGCAAGGCTTCACTTACTCCAGAGTATACAAATGCTGTTGATGAGGCGCTCGAGGCAAGAGAGCTTATTAAAATTAATGTTTTAAAGAATTGCTTTGATGATCCAAAGGAGATTGCACAGGTTCTTTCTGAGCGTACTCATTCAGAGGTTGTCAGAGTAATCGGTAGAAAGATCATTCTTTATAGAGCAGCGAAGAAGCCTACAATTAAGCTTCCTCAGTAAGGAGACATCATGAGAATTGGTATTTATGGCGGGACATTCAATCCAATTCACAACACACATATCGAAATAGCTAAGGCTGCACTTGAACAGTATAACCTTGACAAAGTATATCTTTTGGTTGCAGGCACTCCACCACATAAGAATACTGCAGAATCTGTTGCAGATATTTGCAGACTGGAAATGGTGGAGCTTGCTATAAGAGATGAAAAAGATTTATTTATCGACGACAGGGAGATTTACCGCGCGGGTAAAAGCTATTCCTACATTACTATGACAGAATTAAAGAATGAACATCCTAAGGATGATATATTCTTTATTATGGGTAGCGATAGTCTGTTAAACTTTAAGGACTGGGTTAATCCTGAAATAATTTCCCAAACTGCGACTATTTTGGTTGCACCAAGACTGGGAGATGATTTTGATTTACTGAGCAAAGTAATAGACGAATATAGGAAAGTATTTGAGGGAGAGTTCGGTCTCATTGATTATGAAGCTAATGAGATTTCATCTTCAAAAATTAGGGCAGATTTTTATGATGATGTAAAGGTTAGGGATTGCCTAAGAACTGAGGTTATTCTGTACATTATTAATCATAATCTTTATAGCAAGTATACTTACTCTTATGATGACATTTTGAAATTATCAGAGGAGATGAAAAAAGCCCTTAAACCAGGTAGATATATACATACATTAGGTGTTGCTACCACAGCCTATGCTCTGGCTCTTAAATGGAATTATCCGGCATATACAGCAATGGTTGCTGGAATGCTTCATGATTCTGCTAAATGTATTTCTGATGAAGAGCGTTTAAATATTTGCGAAAGCAATAATATTCCAATCAGCGATATTGAACGAAAATATCCGCATTTACTTCATGGCAAGGTTGGAGCACATTTTTGTTCGACAAAGTATAATGTTTTTGATCCTCAGATTGCACATGCAATTACAGTTCATACAACAGGATGTCCTAACATGAACTTGTTGGATGAGATTATCTTTGTAGCTGATTACATTGAACCAGGAAGAGATAAGCAGCCTAGACTAGATATTCTTAGGTCCGTGGCTTATACGGATTTAGATGAATGTGTTTACATGATATTAGAAGATTCTGTAGCATATTTGAATAATAATTCTGATATGGTAGATCCTACCACTGTAGATACATATAATTACTACAAACAGTACATGAAAGAAAAGAGGTAAACTATGGACGCAAGAGAAATGGCCAAGATTGTTTGCAAAGCACTTGATGATAAAAAAGCAATTGACGTTAAGGCTATTGATATTTCAAATATCAGTATTATGGCTGATTATTTCATTGTTGCATCAGCTTCTAACCAGAGTCAGCTTAATGCAATGCAGGATGAAGTAGATAGACTACTCTATGAGCAGGGGATTCACGCAAAGTCAATTGAAGGTAACAGACAGAGTACCTGGGTACTTATGGACTACGAGGATGTTATTGTTCATCTTTTCTCTGAGGAAGATAGATTATTCTATGATTTAGAGAGAATTTGGAAAGATGGAATCTTAATTGATGCAAAAGATTTATAAAAATTTAGGACGACCAAAAGGGTCGTCCTTTTTTGTATCAATTTAGAAGAAGCGGAATACTCCGAATACCTTACCAAGAATTAAACAATTATCTACAATGATTGGGTCCATATTATCGTTTTCTGGCTGAAGACGAATGTGACCATCTTCTTTATAGAAAGTCTTTACTGTGGCACTGTCATCAACAAGCGCTACAACCATATCTCCATTCTTAGCGGTATCCTGCTGTTTTACTAAAATGGTATCGCCATCCAAGATACCAGCATTAATCATAGATTCTCCCTGAACTTTTAACATGAATGACTGCTGATTAGGCATGTGTTCTGCAGGAATAGGGAAGTATTCAGAAATATTCTGAATAGCTAAAAGTGGCTGACCAGCAGCAACCTTTCCTACCACAGGAACATTAACCACCTCACGGCGTACCATATTAAAACTATCATCTACGATTTCGATAGCACGTGGCTTTGAAGGATCACGCTTGATATAGCCGTTCTTCTCAAGTGTCTCAAGATGAGAGTGGACAGAAGATGTAGACTTGAGATTACATGCATCACAAAGCTCACGAACTGTAGGTGGATAGCCTCTATTTAAAATTTCAGCTTTTATAACTTCGAGAATTTCACGCTGCTTAGCAGATATTTTTCCATATGCCATATGAAAATCTCCTTTCACTTTTAATCTATATTTAGAGTATCATACGGAACATAGTTTTGCAAACACATTTTCCGAAATTTTGTTCGAAAAATGTGTTGACAAACGAATGTTTGTGCCTTATAGTTTAACTCAGAACAGATGTTTTCGAACATATTTTTCTTTTTGATGGAGGAGAGGTCATGAGAAAGAATACAAAAGCTGAGAGAATAGTTAGAAACAGAAAGATTATGTTAGCTGTAGCTACTGTTATTGTTTCGTTTTTCATAGGGTTCATGCTTCATAGCAGCAAGGCAGCAGCAGAGAACAGCCGCCCAGTTTATACATATTACACCAGCTATGAGATTCAGTCAGGTGACACATTATGGACTGTTGCAGATCAGTTTATGACTCCTGAGTTTTCTGATAAGGAAGCTTTTATTGATAACATCAAAAAGCTTAATCATATTGATGGGGATAAGATTACTGCAGGCAAATATATTGTGATTGAATACACTTCTTATAATGAATTATAGAAATATTTAATTTCTGTGCGATTAATAGTTTCATAATATTACATAAATTGATATAATAACCTAGCTAGTAATTTAAGGGAGTTATGTGTCAATGAAAAATCGAGAGAGAATTATATCTCAGGTATTATTTATTTGTGTAGTTATTGTATTATTGCACGCCGTATTTATTTCTAAAGAAAAATGTGGATTGAACCTTGATGAGGCTATTTCATTCCAGTTTGCAAATGATGGTGTTATCCATATAGGTACTGTTTTAGATGTTATTCGCAATGGTTCTGTTTCTGATTATTCGGCTCAGCTCAAAAGTGATATATCAGGTATAAACACTTGGGTGAGTCATTCTGAAATTCTTGATGAATATACTGCATCAAAGAGTAGTAAATTTAATCTTTTTAGTGCGTATCTTATTAATGCGGGGGATGTGCATCCACCTTTCTATTATACGTGCTTGAATTTATTATCTTCTATATTTCCCAAATTTAGTATTTATACTATAGGTTTGATTATTAATATTTTTGCATTAATCGTCGCATGTATTTTCATGTACCTTATTGCGGTTAAGGTTTTTGGCAGTAGAGTGTTGGCTTTGATTTCTGCCATGTATTATGGCCTTAGCTTTGAATTTATAAACAGCGCTACTTTATTCAGAATGTATGCCTTACTTACCATGTGGTGTATCATGTTGGTTTATCTTTATATTTCATGGTATGAGTCTGGTTTCGATTTTAGCTCCAACATCTTTAGAAAAATCTGTGTAGTTGAGTTTATGGCTATGTTTACACAGTATTTTGCTCTATTTTATATTGTACCTTTATTTATCATTACAATTATTGTGATGTATATGAAAAAGGCATCTATTAAAAAGTACTTTATAGGAAATGTGGTTACTGGAGTGATTTATCTCATTGTATGGCCATTTTTCCTTATGCATGTAGTTTTCAGTGACAGAGGTCATGATGTCACAGGAAATCTTTCTGGTGGCAGTATTATCAGAAGAATATACAGTTACAGAACATCAGTTATAAAGGGAATGTTTGCTAATAACAATAAATTGTTCCTTTGCTTTATCCTTATATCAGTAATTGTTGTCATGTTCTATGCTTATAGCATGATTCACAGTCATAATATTAAGGAAAAGGTTGTATCAAAAAGAAATGTTATTTTGGTTTACAGCTTTGTGCCAGCGCTGTTCTATTTTTTTATTGCAGCATGCTCGGTGCCTTGGTTTGTAGATCGATATATCATGCCTGTTATGCCTATTTTTTCAATTATGATAGTATTTTTCATTTATAAGGCATTGATATTTATTATTAAGAATAAAAATATATGTGCTGTATTATTAACTTGTCTTGTTTTATTCATGTGTGGATACTGGCATCAAAATATTGAGCCATATTATATATATGATTCAGCTGACAGACTGGCATATAAAGCCACATGCAAAAATACTGATGCGATTGTTCTTGATGTTGATTACGAAGTTGTAAATTATGAGGTCGAGACAAATTTTGAACATCCAAACATCCTGGAGATGGATTCTAATCACATATCTGATATTGGATCCATGATTGATAAAAACGATGATTACACTCTCTATGTTCGAAAGGAAAAAATAGAAGATAGTGAGGTAGAAGACTATTTTGATTCATTAGGATACAAAATGGATGTGGTAGATTTTGATACTGACTTTTATAAAATTTATCAATTGCATCATTAAGCTCGTTATTTGCTTTTAATACTGATAACTGATAATCTATTCCTAGGTAGGGAGTAGATATGCTTAGATTTTTAATTGCTATTATTACAAACTTAAAAAATGGTCCTGCTTTTATAAGAACCATGCGAAAAATGACAAAACATCCAGAGAAATATTCTGAGAGAGATAAGTACGTATATGCGTTAAAGATTGTGCGTACTTTGATGAAAAGTGCCAGAATTTCTACCAAAATTTATGGAGTGGAGAATCTTCCGGAAGAGGGCGGTTATGTTATGTACCCTAATCATCAAGGAAAATATGATGTATTAGGCATTATGTACGGACATCGTAATCCCTGCACATTTGTCATGGATAAAGCCAAATCCTAT
Organism: Pseudobutyrivibrio sp. UC1225; assembly: GCF_900115215.1. Taxonomy (NCBI): domain Bacteria; kingdom Bacillati; phylum Bacillota; class Clostridia; order Lachnospirales; family Lachnospiraceae; genus Pseudobutyrivibrio; species Pseudobutyrivibrio sp. UC1225. The sequence continues at coordinate 173,031 of NZ_FOVQ01000001.1, forward strand.
GGATTTATGGTTAGAGAAATGGTGGATTTATTAGGTGCTAAAAGACTCATGCTGGATGATGTTCGTCAGAATATAGTTATCATGGATAAGATTACCAAGGAAGTTAAAGAAGGTAAGAGATACATTCTTTTTTCTGAAGGTGGATATGATAATAATGGAAATATAGTACAGCGTTTTAAGCCTGGCAGCTTTAAATGTGCCATGAGAGCAAAGGTCCCAATTATTCCGGTTACTCTAATTGATTCTTATATTGCCTTTAATAGTCTTAAGCCAGGACCTGTAAATACTAAGGTTATATTTGGTAAGCCTATTATGTATGAAGATTACAAAGACTTAAAAACACATGAGGTAGCAGATATAGTTCGTAGTACTATAATTTCTACCATGGAAGCGTACGGAGTATTTGATAATAGAAATAATTCGCCTGATTTGTTGACTTAATTATTATAGGATGTATTTTTATTGTCAAAAGCATATATATGTCTGTAAAACAACAAATGCTTAATGGTTTAGTAAATATTCATAAAAATTTCACAATTAAAAAAAATAACGTTTATAAATTAATCAATAGCTATAATTCTCAGTTTCAATTATACTAATATTACTGTGTTGTAAAAATTAATTAAGGAATTGAGAAATGAATGAAAGCTAGAAGATTTTTTACTATATTATGTATTTGTTGTTCTTTTTTTATGTTAGTTGGTTGTGGGGTAAAAGAAACTGCCAGTACTTTGTTACAGACAGACGATTTCAGATCTTTTAAATGGGGTGATCCTGGTTATTTAGTTCGCAAAGAAGAGACAGCTCAGATTATTTATGAGGGCGATGAAAGACTCATGTATTGGGACAAGTATTATGGATATGATTCTAATATCACATATTGTTTCAATGAAAATGAATTAAATAATGGTTACGTAAGCATTCAGTCTGATGAAGACAAAAATGTTACTTTTAAGAAAATCGAAAATGAACTTACCAAAGAATACGGTGAGCCTTATGATAAGACTAAGAATTCTATGAAGTTTAATTATAAGGATGATTCAGTGATATATCTTTCAAAAGATGGATTACAGGTTGCTGTTTTATATTCAATGAACTAAATAGTTTGCATTTACTTTTAAAATTAAGCGTAGCAGGGTAATAGCTGCTACGTATTTTGATATATCAATCTATCGGATAAATATCTGTTTTACCGATAGATATTGCTTTTTAAATCAATAATACTTATAATATACTTATAAGGCTCAGGCCCAGTAAAATCAACACTTAGGAGGATTTTTATTATGGGAAAAGACTCTGAATTCTATAAAAACAAATCTAGAGATCAAAAAATAAAATTACGTGAACTTGAAGCTCTGCTTCCAAAGCCTGCTCAGGATTATATTCTTTCTAAGGAACAAAATGCTCAGCCTAGTTCACTTATTTCTTATTGCTATGACCTGCTTACTTTTTTTCGATTTTTAGCTGACAAAAACCCTACTATTACAGGTAATGAGATCAAAAAAATTGATTATAAGCTTTTAGATAAGATTACTCCTGAAGATATTGAGGAATACAAACGTTATCTTGAGCTTAATACTATAGGTGAACAACATGAAAATGGTAAGAAGGCTATTGCACGTAAATTATCACCTTTAAGAGGCATGTATAAATATTTATTTCAAAGGGATTACATTTCAAAAGACCCAACACAGCTTGTAGATATGCCGACAATCAAAAAAGATAAAAATATTGTCCGTATGAATAATTATGAAGTTCAGGCTATTTTAGACGCTATAGACAACGGAAATGCTTTTACCTCTGAAAGGCAACGAAAATATAATCAAAAGACCAGAGGGCGTGATTTAGCCATATTAACGCTTATGTTAAATACTGGAATTCGTGTTAGTGAATGCAATGGATTAGATTTAACTGATGTTGATTTTAATGTTAATTCTTTAACAATTGTTAGAAAAGGTGGCGGTCAGGATATAATCTATTTCAACGATGAAGTTTCTCAGGTTTTGCAGGATTATGTTAATGGAGAACGTGAATATATTAATCCGGTAGATGGTCATGAATCTGCACTCTTCTATTCTTTACAGGGTAGAAGAATAAGCATTGATGCAATAGAAAATCTTGTTAAGAAATACGCTAAAATGGTAGTTCCTAACAAGAAAATCACACCTCATAAGCTTCGCAGTACCTATGGCACTGCTCTCTACCGTGAAACGGGCGATATTCGCCTTGTAGCAGATGTTTTAGGCCATGAAAATATTAATACTACTATTGATTATTACGCAGCCATTGAAGACGAACACAAACGTTTGGCACGTAATGCAGTTGATTTTAGAAGAAAAGATAATTAGGACATTTTTCTATATCTTTCCAGTAAATTTTCAAAATAAGCTGGTAATGGAGCATTTACCTCCACGTATTCGCTTGTGCTAGGCTGTATAAAGCCTAAGGTCTGTGCGTGGAGTGTCTGGCCCTCAAGTCCTTTTACAGGCTTACCATATACGTCATCTCCAAGAAGTGGATGGCCTGTGTGCGCCATATGAACACGTATCTGATGTGTTCGGCCGGTCTCCAGCTTAAACTGGACATAAGAATACCCCTTAAATTGCTCTAAAACGGTGAAATGAGTGATTGCTTCTCTTCCATCACTTACTACAGCCATCTTCTTCCTATCTTTAGGATTTCGGCCTATAGGGGCGTTTATAGTGCCAGTCTCTTCTTTGAAATTTCCAATTACTATTCCTTTATATATTCTATTAACAGAATGAACTTTAATTTGAGCCGCAATATCGTTATGCGCCTTATCGTTTTTACAAACGAGAAGGGAGCCTGTTGTGTTCATATCTATTCTATGAACTATTCCAGGTCTAATTTCACCATTAATTCCTGATAATGAATCCTTACAGTGATACATAAGAGCATTTACAAGTGTTCCTGAATAATGTCCTGGGGCAGGATGCACCACCATTCCCTTTGGCTTATTTACCACGATAACATCGGTATCTTCATATAAAATCTCGATCGGAATATCCTCTGGAAGAATATCTATTTCTTTTACTGGCTCAATGCTTACTACGATTTCATCACCAAGTTTTGTTTGGTACTTGGATTTAACCTGTTTTCCGTTCACTAAAACAAAGCCATTATCAATTGCTTTTTGATAATAGCTTCGTGATTTTTCAGGAAGATTTTCAGCTAGATATTTATCTATTCTAATATTTTCTTCCGAAGGTTCTTCAATTATGATTGTGATTTCATCCATATTATTTAAATAATAAGCGTTGCTTAATTTCCTCTAAATCCTCATCTTTATAATAAAAAATTATAACAAGAAATAAAGCTATAACGCTACATGTTACATAAATGTCTGCTACGTTAAATACAGGAAAATTGATCAATGAAAAATAAATAAAATCAACTACGTAATTATTTGAAACACGATCAATATAATTTCCAATGGCTCCTGCAATAACAAATATTATTATATAGTTTAAAAGTGTATACTTCTTGTTCTGTGGCATTCTTATAAGTACATAGGCAAGTAAAATTAAAAGAACAGGTGTGATAATAGCGAACAATACCTGTTTGCCTTCTAAAAGAGAAAATGCTGCACCAGTATTCTCTAGATAATGTAGCTGTAAAACGCCTGGAATAAGTATAATATCATCCTTATTCATTAAATGATTTATTGCCAAATACTTGGTGTACTGATCTAAAAAAATAGAAATCAGAATTAAAGCAAAACTGTATATTATGGATGTAATTTTGTTAACTTTATAAAACATTAATTTAGCACCTGATCTATTGCTTCAAGTAAATCCTCATCTGTGAAATCTAAATATGAAGATGCTTCGCCAATAGCCTTTAATATTGTAAATTTTATCTTTTTGCCAGTCATTTTTTTGTCGGATTTTGAGGCTTCAAGTATATCAGAAGCTGAAAGTCCAGAAACATTAATTGGCATATTATATAGTTTTAAGCAATTAATGATATCAAGGTATTGCTCCTCGGTAATATTGCCAAGCTTTTTAGAAAGGAAAGATGCACAAACCATTCCTATACCAACACATTGGCCGTGACCAAGTGAAAAATTGCTAAGCTTTTCGATGGCATGACCTAACGTGTGACCAAAATTAAGATAAGCTCTTATGCCTTTTTCTGTAGGATCAATTTCTACTACATGACGCTTTATATCACAGTTTTTCATAACCATATATGATAAAGCATCATATTCTCTAGCTTTTACTTTATCAATATTATCCTTTAACCACTGATAAAAGTCTTTGTCGGATATAAGTCCGTGCTTTATAACTTCGCCCATACCACAAGCAAAATTATCATCATCTAAAGTCTTTAAAGTACCAATATTCATATATACGAGTTTTGGCATTTTAAAGGCTCCAACCATATTTTTATATTGATTAAAATCAACTCCGGTTTTACCACCGACGGAACTGTCAACCTGTGATAATAAGGTAGTAGGCATTTGGATAAAATCGATTCCTCTAAGGAAGGTCGCAGCTGCAAAACCTGTAAGGTCACCTACAACACCACCGCCTAAGGCTACTAATAAAGAGCTGCGAGTGAATTTTTTTATTATTAGATGTTCATAAAGGAGACTAACTGTATCTAAATTCTTTGAGGCTTCACCTGCATCAAAGCTGAAAGAACAGACATTGTTACATATACTTTTAAAAATACTAACAACCTCTGCTAAATAAAGGCCTGCGACATTTGAATCAGAAACAACACAAATATTATCGTACTCTTTATTTAAATCAGATTTAAAAACTGAAGCAAGGTCAGAAAAATCCGGACGAAAATAGATGTTGTAACAAGGTTTATTCTCGTATTTCACGTTTAAGCAATCCATAATTCTAGTCTCCTAATTTAATAACTGTATTAAAAAAGCACCAGATTATTATCTGGTGCTAATTTTTTAAAATCCTGTCTGTATCCCTGTAAAATCAAAGGCATCAACGATTCCTGCTAAATCACCAGATAGCTCAACTCCTGCTGGTGTAATTATGAAGATATAATCTTCGATACGCTGTAAATTACCATCGATTGCGTAGCAGGTTCCGCATGTAAAATCTATAATTCGCTGTGCAACACCTAAGTCTAATCCCTTCATGTTAAGAAGGACTGTTCGCTCAGCTAAAAGTGTCTCTGAAATCTCGCGGGCATCCTCGAATGAAGATGGCTTAATAACACAAACTTCCATTACAGCTCCTTTCCCTTTATTTCTCATTGGCGTAATCTTTGGCGCTGGTTTAGAAGCTCTAGTCTCCCTGTCAGAAGGCTTGTTCAAAACTGGACGCTTTTCTTCCTCATCTTTTTTTGAAAACTTATTGAAGAAAGATTCTTTCTCTTCTTCTTCGTAAAGTTCTTCGTCCTCATAGTCATCATAGTCATCACTAAGATGCATTGCGTCAAGCATTCTTTCAAACATAACATTACTCCTCAAAATTAGATATTATAATTTCTTTCTCCAAAAATGGCTGTACCCACGCGAACATGAGTAGCACCCTCTTCTATAGCAACTTCAAAATCATTTGTCATTCCCATAGATAAAATTTTCATATCTACATTATCGATGTTTTTATTAGCTATGTCAACCGATAAATCCTTTATTTTGTGAAAAATTGGACGATTTTCTTCTGGAACCACAACATTTGGTGCTATTGTCATTAAGCCCATTATACGAACAGCATCAAGATGTGAAATCTCCTCACATAACTGAACTGCTTCTTCCATTTTAACACCAAACTTTGTAGCCTCATTTGCTGCGTTTACTTCAATAAGGATTGGCACAATTACTCCATGTTTCTTGGCCTGAATATTAATCTCTTCAGCAAGTCGATAGCTGTCTACTGAATGAATAAGTTTTACTTTATCAACAATATACTTTACCTTATTTCTCTGAAGATGTCCGATTAGGTGCCAATCAATATCCTCTGGCATTTCAGGAATCTTTCCTGTGAGCTCCTGTACCTTGTTCTCTCCAAAACTGCGGATGCCACAGTCATAAATGACCTGTAAATCTTCGACGGGTTTTGTTTTGCTTACTGCTATAAGAGTAACATCTTCTCGATTTCTTCCGGCTCTTTTACAAGCATCTGCTACACGTTGTTCAACATTAGTTAAATTCTCTTTTAATTCTTCCACTCTCATTATATTACCTCGTTAATTAATTTATGATTGAATTTTCCTCTACTTCGTCACCCTGTAATACGATATGGTCATACATGGAAATTCCATAGTTTGTTCCTGTCTCTATGATTGAGTAGTCGTTATTTTGGTATAATATCTCAATTTGTTTAAATACTGCGTAACCTTTATTTACGTTGTATACGCCTTTTAATTTATCCATATCTGTACCTACTACATAGGTTTCGTTAGAATTAGGCTTACATAGTACATCGCCTCGGGAAAGCACTTCATTATCTACATAAAAATAATCATCAGTTTCATAGTAAATTGTAGGACTTACATACTCACTGGAGCTTTCAGTCTTTCTAAGAAATCCTGCTTCATCATCATTACTTCCTCGCATTTCATAAGACTTTGGAATGGTATAAAAGGATTTTTGTACTATTGATGAATTAGGAATTTTTAATCCTGAAATATTATTATTTATAAGCTTTATGTGGACATATCTGCTTTCGGCGTATCGATCCATGGAATCATCAAGGGATAAAATCAAATAATATTTCCCCGCTTTTTCTGTAAAAGATAAGGATGTCCAGGTTTCTGTTTCATCTTCCAAGAATTTTATTTTTATATATGATTCACTTTGAAGAGAATCGTATAGTGTTTTATCGACTTCACATATCAGATTCCAGTGATCAGACGTAATTAACTTATAAACTGGCTGACCTGCAACAACCGTTTCCTGAGATTTTAAATTAGTTGCTGCATATTTTGACATGTCAAAAGAATCTGAAATAAAGGAATCGATTGTAAGATTCTCAAGACCGTCAATTGAGTATACTATAAGTCCAGGTTGCGGACTTGAATATATATTAAAAGTACCACTTGCAATAGCTGATTGTACAGAATCATTCATTGCTTCCATAGCAGATACTGTATAAAGCTGTTGAACCTGAGATTCTAATTCATTTTTAAATGAATATAGCTTGTTGTAGGTGATATTTGAATAATCAAAAGAGTAAGTTGATATGCTGTTTTGAAGCTTTTGATAATCATCTTCATCAAGACTTACGTCTACAGATTGAGAAGAACTTTTTAATGACGAAAGAATCTCTCCGGATAAATCTAATGCATAGACTTGTGACTTCGCTCCTACCTTAGTGTAATTTTCGGCTAAGTACAGGATATCACCATTAGTGTCTGCGTTAATAATTTGTTCCTGTCGGATTGCCAGTGCATTGTATTCAAGATTTGAAGATATAGAACCTTGTGAAACCTCGTAAACAGTGATATTTGCTTCTGTAATATAGGTAAGCAAATGAAAAAGCATGTAAATAAACATAACACCTATAGTAATGAAGCCAATAGATATATGATATTGCTTAGGATATTTAATTATTTTTTCATCCTTCTTTTTGCGCATTTAAATATATAGTACTCCTGCTACAATTTAAAAGGGCACGTTTCCGTGCCCCATTATTTTTGATTTTATAAAGATATAACTATCTTGCCTTTGGCATCCTCAGGTAAATCTTTTTCATTCCTACTAACAGACAAAACAAATTTAACATCAAACATGTTGCAAATCTTATCAAGCTTATTAAGGGCAACTGTAATACCTTCATTTGTGTCAATATTTGATACTGTAAGAAAACTGTCTAAGAAGACCTCTTGGATATCAGAGTTCTGAGATAAAACTCCACTTAAGAAACCTAAAAATTCATCAGAAGAATCGATTGGATAATCCCCCATGTTAATCAAACGAATCTTTGAATCTAACTCATACATATGTTTTGTATTCTTGTCGATGTAAACAATGGATCCATCCACCTTCTGGATATCACTGTTTACCTTATCAAGTAAATACTTTGTCTTGCCCTTGCCCTTCTCGCCTGAAATAATCTCCACCATGTCAAAATACCTCCCTTAAGTAATATTTATAGTTCTCCTTCTCGTTCCGGATTAACTATTTTTTTGTTATATACATTCTAACATAATGTGTAGAAAACCTAAATAACAAAAACAAGATTTATTCAAAAAATATACACATATAAAATACAATATATAGAACAATTGTAAGTTAAAACCGGAAAATTCAGAAAACTAAATACAATACTTGCTGAGTATTTCGTTCATAAGTAGATATAAATTACTACGGCAATCAGCATTAAATACAATGGAAATAATCTTATCCTGCTCTTCGTTCTCTGATAAAAGAACCAAACAATATCCGGCAGCACCAGTAGTACCGGTCTTACCGCCTAATATGTTAAAGCCTGCAGGTTTTTTGATCTTACCATTTTGATACTGATTTGTTGTAGCCCATTCAACCGTCTTTGCTTTTCCACCGCTGGTATAATTTGCAGTATAGGTATTTGCAGTGAAAATATTGTAAAAATCTGGGTTCTCAATGGCTGCATTGAGTATCAAATACATATCATATACAGTTGTGTAATGATTTTCATCGTGCAATCCGTTTGGAGTAACAAAATGTGAATTTGTAGCTCCAAGAGATTTTGCTGTCTCATTCATAAGATCAGCAAAGGTTTCGGTGTCTCCACTAATCCCCTCTGCTATAGCTATAGCTGCATCATTTCCAGAACGAAGCATTAAACCATATAGTAAATCTCTTAATGAAATTATGTCTCCCTCTTTTAAGTTAATTACAGAGGAATCACTGGCCTGTTTAACGGCATTGGCACTTACCGTGTAATAGTCATCCAAATTTCCTTTGAGACATGCTATATATGCTGTGAGAATCTTTGTAGTGGATGCAGGATAAAGCTTCTCATGCACTGATTGTGCGTATACTGTAGATTGCTTAGTAATGTTAAAGGCACCAGCGCCTGATGCAACTTGTGAATCTACATTAGAAGTACCTAAATCATCAGTGTTCGTAACACAAAGCTTCTTCGCGTATAATTCAACATCTGAGGTAGCTCCGTTTTGGGTTAACCCATATTCAAAGGATGTATCGTATAAATTGTATTTTGTGACATCCTCCTGCTCACTTTTGCATGCAGTAAGTGAAAGAGACATTGATGCTATAAGCACGAAAGATAAAAGTTTATTTATACATTTCACGCCACTCAAGATCTCCTCTATCTAATGACTTAATAAGCAGCTCTGCTGTCGCCAAATTAGTGGCTAGTGGAATATTGTGAGCATCACAAAGTCTTACAATATTGTTTACATCAGGCTCATGGGATTTAACAGTAAGAGGATCTCTCAGAAAGATAACCAAATCGATTTCGTTCTGTTCAATCTGTGCTCCTAACTGCTGTGTACCACCAAGGTGTCCAGCTAAATATTTGTGTACAGAAAGATTTGTTACCTCTTCAACTAGTCTGCCAGTAGTTCCTGTTGCAAAAATTTCATTTTTGCTAAGAATTCCTCTGTAAGCAATGCAGAAATTCTGCATAAGCTTCTTTTTGGAATCATGAGCTACTAATCCAATGTTCATTTAAAATAGCCTCCCATTATTATTTTTTGACTGTATGCCAACATTTAAAACAATACCTATTCCAAAGTAAACGGTAACAAGCGATGTTAGTCCATAGCTTACGAAAGGAAGAGGCAAACCGGTATTTGGCATCAATCCGGTGACTACGCAAATATTAACAAAGCTTTGGAAACCAATAAGTGTGGCCATACCAACACAGATAAGCTTTCCGGAAACGTCCTTTGCTCTTTTTGCGATTAGTAATATTTCTATTGTGATAAAAAATATTAAGATTATAACTAAAGCTGAACCTACAAATCCTAATTCCTCTCCTGCTACTGCGAAGATAAAATCAGTATGAGGCTCTGAAATATAATTACCATTTTTTACAGAATCAAAGGAATCATTTCCCAGGCCCTTACCAAGTAACTGACCTGAACCAATGGCCATAATGGAATTCTGCTGCTGATATGCTCCCTGAGGATATTTCTCAGGCTTAAGCCATGCAAGGATACGACCGCCTTGATATTCTTTCAAAATCGTCTGACCGTCCTGTACGACTAGTAAAAGCAAAATGATAATTGATGGGACTGTAATGCCTAAAACTATAGCGACAAGTTTATAACTTAATCCCACTACAAACATCATAACACAAATTATCATCATTGTGACTATAGTAGTGGATAAATCTGGCTCTTTTTCTATTAAAAATAACGGAAATGCAGATAAAAGTATTGTTAAACCTAATATTTTAGGTTTATTAATGTCTTCTTCATGCATCATTAAAAACCACGAAAAGAATAAAATTAAAAGAATTTTGCCAAGCTCGGAAGGCTGGAAGCGCACACCTACATCAATCCATCTGGTGGCACCACCTGCTTCATCACCGAATAAAAGCACGGCTATTAGCAAGGCAATAACTAATCCGTAGTAAATCCAATGAAAATGAAGAATAAAATCATAATCAATTAGTGTCATTACACTCATAACAATAACACCAAGAATCATACCAATAATTTGCTTTTGTTGGTTTGATTCATTGGCACTTCCGATTACAAAAATACCAATAATTGTAAGTGTAATAACTGCAAGTATTAATTTTATATCCAGATTTTTAAATCTATAATTATGAAACATTTATTTTATCCTTTTTAATAAACCACTGCTAAGAGGCTCGGCCAAAAGCTCATGGTTCCATACCGATATACCTATTGGCTCTTCTTTAGAACGTCTTACTCGAAGAGACCATTTTTCCTGAAGCTTAATTTCGCCTGTAACCGTTCCAATATGGATATCCTTTGAATTAAGCTCTCCAGCTACAATGTAGCAGCCTGTATTATCAGGGTATCCTGCGTGACAGCTACCATCCAGACTACCGAGAACAATAATATTGCCCTTTGCTCTTACACTTGCCTTGGATTTTACATCACCAAGTATAATAAGGCTGGAATCTGATGTAATCTCATCAGTTTTGGTGACACTGCCTCTGATGATTTTTGCATTCTCAAATATTTCATCAGTATAAAATCTATCGATTTCACCAAGCATTCTTGTGTCTTTATACTGATTGTTTTCGTTGAGAAGAATGATTTTTATTTTTGAATTAAGCTCGATTGCCTGAATGATAACGAGACCTTCTTCTGTACTAATCTCTCGACCAAAGGTTTCGAGAATCATAGAAGTCTCGCCAAAGAAATCTGCTGAAGTAGCAAATTTCTCGCAGATGGCTCTCACCAAATCTTCAAATGGTATTGTGGCATCAAGCTGTAACGATAAACCGTATTTATTACTTTTTAATACTACAGGATCGTTAGCCAAAACGTACCTCCTAAATTGTAATTATGTATTAATCAGTAACTTCGTTTCCTGAATTAGATACTGAAGTAGCCTCACCGCTAAGAAGCTCTTCTGTAGAAGAAACTCCAAAGTAATAAGACATAATATCCTTTGAAACAGCCGCTGCATTATGAGAGGTATAACCGTAAGCGATACGTGTTGCAAGGGCTATTTCTGGATTGTTATAAGGCGCAAACCCAATAAATAAAGCGTGGTTAGGTCTGCTTTTTACCTGCTGAGCTGTACCAGTCTTACCTGCTACTGGAACAGAGAAATTATTGAAGGAAGAAAGTGATTCTGTAACCATTTTCATACCATAATGGATTGCATCCCACTGTCCAGCATTAAGAACATCAATTTGATTTCTAACACTAGGCTTATAGCTTTCAACTACATTTCCTTCTGAATCCCTTACGCTGTCAAGTAAAGTAAGATTATATACAGTTCCTCTGCTGGCAATTGCTGTAGCATAACGCGCCAAACCAACTGTTGTATAGTTGTTATCAGACTGACCGATGGCTGCCATGACAGGATATTCTGTGGCAATATGAGGAGAATTCTCTTCTATCTCCACACCTGTTGTTTCATCCAAACCATAAAGTGATGCGTACTTAGATATTTTTTCAATACCCTTTACATCATCGTAGGCACCATCGCCTCCCGATAATCTCCAACCTACTTCATAGAAGAAGTAGTTACATGAATCTCTGATAGCTTCAGAAACATTGATACTACCGTGGTTGCTTGGGTAAATCCAACACTTAGGATTATTAGAAACCTTTGTATATTGACCAAGATCCACGATTTCTGAAGTTGTTGTAATAACGTTTTCAGCTAAACCTGCTGTAGAACTAACAATCTTAAAGGTAGAACCAGGAGCTGTTCTCTGCTGTGTAGCGTAGTTATAAAGAGGATTAGCTGCGCTATTTGTAAGATAAGCATAGTAATCTGAATCTACAGAGTTAGCAAGTCTGTTATTGTCGTAGCCTGGGTAAGTAACCATAGCTAAAACTTCACCAGTCTTTACATCTAAGATTACAGTTGAACCAGAACAAGGATCCAATGCAAGCTGACCTGGTGTAAGCTCAAGATTTTTGATCTTTGAAAGCATAAACTCGTAAGCAGAAATACGACCGCTTTTAAGCATGCTATAGGTTTCAGCATCTTCCTTTAACACACCCTGATCATAAAGAATAATACAAAGCTGTGTTCCTGATATTCCATCATCTAAAAGAAGATATTTATAAATTAAATTTTGGAAAGATTTATCCTGAGAAATATACTCGAGAGTATAATTAATCAGGTCATTATAAAGCTCTTCAGTATCAGCATATTTAGCTTCACTTTCGTACTTAGTAATATCTATCCAATTCTGCTCAATAGCATATAGCAGGTACTTGTTTACTGCCATATTCTCAGATGTCCAGTTTTCCTGAACCTCAGATGAGCTATCAATAGCAGAAGAATCAAATATACCAAGACTTTTAAGCTTTGTAACAATAAAAGTAGAATATGCCTGATATTCATCGGGTAAATCCTTGTAAACTACTTCATTACCAAACTTCAATTGAGTTTTAAGGTTAGCTAATACTTCCTTTTCCTTTATCTTGTATGCTGCTAAAACTGCCTTTTCAGTATCCGTCGCTTTTTCATCAGAGAAGGCTGTTGTATCAATGATGCCATTGGCAATTAATGAATTGTAAACATCATAAATTGGTACAACTACATCAGAAGAAGAAGCGTTTTCAGAGGCATGATATTGCTTAATATTGGCAATCTTTGAATATAAGATACCTGCAATCTCCTGCTCCAAAAGTGTGTAGGTAGCCTTTTGTAAATCCATATCGATTGAAAGATATACATCGTTTCCAGATACTGCTGGTGTGTAATCGCCTTCAGCAATTGTATTACCTACACTGTCTACGAATAAGGTTTCAGCACCTTTTGTACCAGAGAGATAATCATCCATATATTTTTCGATACCAGATTTACCGACAATATCTGTTGCCTCCACAGAATCATCTTTTGCTGAACGAGTTTTGTATTCGTCAGTAGAAATCTGTCCTGTATAGCCTATGATATGAGCAAAATATTCACTGTTTTTGTAGCGTCTAAGAGACTTCTGTTCTATTGCTACGCCTGTAAGCTCATTAACATTTTCCTCTATGTAAGCCACTGATTTTTCGGATATATCAGAGGCAATTACCGTTGAGATATATTTTTGATAGGAATTTTGTCCCATATTATAGCGGACTACCATTATCTCATATCTGAGCTTTTGGTTATATTCATCAGAGATGTTATATACTCTCTCACCCTGCAGATAATTGATAATATCATCAGCAGTGGCATTAGCTTCATCGATTCCCAGTTTTTCATTATATTCAAGGTCATCAATACTTGTTTTGCCAAAAACATCAGCACGAAAACGCTGAAGTGCACTGCCTGAATACATGAATTGATAACTGTTGGATGAATCTATATAGATAGGGAAATTGTTGTCAATTTCATCTCCGTTTGCTTGAAGTTTTGTAATTATTTCTGCGATTTCTGAATTAAGAGACTCGCTTTTCACTTTTTTGTTGGAATACGAGCCATTATCCTGAATAGTAACAGCATAAACTAATTCGTTATAAGCCAAAAGATTTCCATTGCGATCATAGATATTACCTCTGGTTGCAGGAATCGTCTCTGTTTTTTCAAGCTTCAAATTATAGTTGTCCTGATATTCGCTACCATTGATAATCTGCAAATAAAAAAGACGTGAAATAAGAACAGCAGCAAAAATACCCATTACTACTGAAACCACGCGAATACGTGAAGAAAATGCATTTACAAAAAAGTCCTTAATAATTTCCAATTCTATCAGAACCTTTCTTTTCTAATTTTTCTAGCCAGTTATTAATGTTCAATATTATGTAATATACAAAAATTGACACGAGCAGAGTATAAACTACCTCAGGTAAAATAATATTCATAAGATAAAATGAAAAATTGTACTGAGATTTTATAGCGTAGAGTGCTAAATAAGAAAATACTCCATAAATAAAGTCGCTGGTGCCAATAAGAATCAGAGGCAACTTTAAGTCGTCTCCGAAAAACTGCTTTTTAAATAGACCATTTAAAAGGCCAATATACATATATACTAGAGCATAAAATCCAAATAAAGTACCTGAAAAAATATCAAGCAGAAGTCCTGTGCAAAAGCCAACAGTGATACCGTGGCGTCTACCCTTCATAAATCCGTAGGTAGCTACAACACATATAAGAATATTTGGAGTTACTCCTGCAAGTCTATATCGTGAAAAAATACTTGTTTGAAGTAAAAAACAAACATATATCACAAGTGCAATTACCAATATTTTCTTTAAATATTGTTTGAATTTACTCACTCTTATAGGACTCCTTTAATTGCTTGATTACAAGTACTTCTGATAAATGCTTAAAATCAACTACAGGAGTAATTGTTCCCGATTTCGAAAGGTCGTTTTCATCCTTGTTAACCTCTGAAACATATCCAATAAGGATACCAGGAAGATATTTATCAGAAATATTTGAGGTGACTACCATGTCACCAATTGCAACCTTATCAGCACTATCATCAAGATTAGAAAATGTAATAAGGTTGTTTAAGGTCATTTTTTCAAGAGAACCAGAAACGATACAATTGTCTTCTGTGGAAGAAATTGTGGCACTAACATTTGCAGTGTCATCGATTATTGCTCTAACAACTGCATAAGAATCGCCAACGGATGAAACAATACCTACTAAACCACCATCCGCAATAACGTTCATATTGACCTTAATGCCGTCCTTTGTTCCCTTGTCTATTGTGAAGGTGTTAAACCAGTTTGAAGTGCTCTTTCCGATGATACGCGCACCTGTTGTGTCGTAATCATAATAGCTTTGATCAAGCTCATATAGCTTTTGAAGCTCGTCCAATTCATCGAGCTTAAGCTGCATGTTGCTGATTTTTGAATTTAATTCTTCAACCTCTGCCTGTAAAGCTTCGTTTTCAGATACAAGCTCTTTTCTTGTCTTTGTGTCTGCTGAAGATATAGCTATAGTGCTGCCAATATAATCAATACCTTTTTGCATAGGAATGAAAATATGGTTGGCTATTGTCTCCAAGGGACCACCTGAAAAGCCAGTTGAATAACTAAAAAACAAAAGCATTATACAAATAATAGATAAGATGGTGAGCAAATATTTACTTGGAATACCACCATTTGCTTTTCTTTGTCTCATATTACCTCTGTATTATTTGAAAATTCTTGTCTTCATACTGTATCCGTATTTCTTGTATTTTGCATCAGTAAGAACCTGACCAAGACCGCGGACACATGATTCCTGAGGCTCATCGATAGCATTAACCTTAATGTTTGTAACCTCAGAGAATAAATCTGTAAGCTGATGAAGCTGAGATGTACCACCTGTAAGATAAATTCCAGAATGTACAATATCTTTTGCAAGTTCTGGTGGAACCTTCTCAAGAATAAGCTTTACATTTGTGCAGAAACTCTCTAAATCGCTCTTGATTGCATTGTAAATAACGTCACTTTCAATCTCCATTTCGATTGGAAGGCCACTTACAACATCACGACCTACTACAGTAAGCTTCTCTCCTCTGCCTTCGACTGCAGAACCGATTTCCTCTTTAAGCTGCTTTGCTGTCTTCTGACCAATAACAAGGTTATAGTTTCTCTTGAGATATGTAACGATGGATTCATCAATCTGGTTTCCACCGAATGGTAAAAGCTCAGATAAAACAAGTCCACCAAGAGAAATAACAGAAATTTCTGTTGTATCTGCACCTAAGTCTACTACCATAACACCTGTAGGCTCAGATACATCAAGTCCCATTCCGATAGCGCATGCGATTGGCTTCTCGCATACTTTGATGGAATGTGGTTTATTCTTTGATTTGCTGAATAAGTCTGAGAATGCTTTCTTCTCTACTTCTGTAATATCTGTAGGAACAGCTACAACAATATCTGCTCCCTTGATTTTTCCCTTAAGTTCCTTCTCGAGTACTTCGAAAAGCATAGTCTGCATATTATCAAAATCAGCAATAACACCTGAAACGATTGGGAAGGAAACCTCAATTGTATCAGGAGCCTTTTCATACATTGAATAAGCGCTGTCTCCGTATGCGTACATCTGATTTTTATTTACAATAGCAATAGTATTTTTAATGTTAATTGTCTGACTGTTAGAACCACTGAAAATTTTAAGATTCTGTGTTCCTATATCAATACCGAATGAACCTGGCATAACTTTCCTCCAAAAAATATTTTAGTAAAAAACCATAATCAATAAAATTTTAGCACAGTTGACTAGGGTTCACAAGGTTGCTGTTTACAAGTTTTTGCAGGGATTTAAGGATACCAAGCTTAGCGTGATTCCATGTTAATCCACCTTGGAAAAATGCAGTATATGGTGCTCTAAGCGGACCATCTGCAGAAAGTTCGATGGAAGAACCCTGAACAAAGGCACCTGCTGCCATTATAACCTGGCTATCATAGCCCGGCATATCCCATGGCTCTGGTGTAACGTATGAATCTACAGGTGCTGCAGCCTGAATTCCTTCACAGAAAGCTATAAGGCCTTCCGGCTTGTTGAAGGTAACAGCCTGAATTATGTCGTAGCGAGGTTCTGTTGCATTTGGGATGCAAAGGAAACCTAATTTCTCATAGAGATTTGCAGCAAAAATTGCACCCTTTAAAGCGCCTGCTACTACTGTTGGAGCAAGGAAAAATCCCTGATAGAAGGATTGCATGATGCCAAGTGATGCGCCAACTTCTTTACCGAGACCTGGACTTGTAAGTCTGTGAGCGGCGTTTTCTACGCAAGCCTTTGTTCCAACAATATAACCACCAATTGGGGCAAGACCGCCACCTGGATTTTTAATAAGTGAACCAACACACATATCAGCTCCTACTTCTGTAGGTTCTATTTTCTCAACAAACTCACCGTAGCAGTTATCAACCATGCAGATAATGTCTGGCTTAATTCCCTTGATAAATGAGATAAGTTCTCCTATTGCCTCAACAGAAAGTGTAGGGCGATTTGCGTATCCCTTTGAACGCTGGATAGTAACAAGCTTAGTACGTTCGTTTATTGCTGCCTTTATACCATCAAAATCAAAACCACCGCCTTCAAGTAAATCTACCTGAGCGTATGTGATTCCATATTCAGCAAGTGAACCATTTGAAGGACGAATACCAATAACCTCTTCCAATGTGTCATATGGCTTTCCTACAGGCGATAAAAGCTCGTCACCAGGACGTAAATTACTCATAAGAGCAAGTGCAAGTGCGTGTGTACCACATGTAATCTGTGGACGAACAAGTGCATCTTCTGTCTTGAATACAGATGCATATACCTTTTCAAGAGTATCTCGTCCCACATCATCATAACCATAACCAGTGGATGTATTAAAGCACTCTGCAGCTACTCGATGTTCCTGCATAGCCTTGATAACCTTTAATTGATTGTACTCTGCCACTTCATCGATTTCCTTGAAACGTGCTTCAAGAGAATCAATAACAGATGCACCGAAATTAAAAACTTCATTTGAAATTCCAAATTCTTTATAAATATTTAACACCTTATATAATTCCTTTCTCTTTTAAGGTTTGTAGAATTTTATCTAAAAGTTGTTTTTCTGTTTTTAAGTCAGTTTTATCCAGCCAAACAACCTCTTTTTCTCTTCTAAACCATGTAAGCTGACGCTTTGCATAGTTTCTTGAATTCTTTTTTATCAATTCAAGAGCCTCTTCAAGGGACATTTCTCCATTAAGACTCGCTATGATTTCTTTATAGCCAATTCCATCCATAGAAGTCATGCCAGGCTTGCAACCTTCTTCAAGAAGTGATTTTACTTCTTCAAGCAAACCTGCTTCCGCCATCTTGTCTACTCTCAAATCTATGCGATTATACAACAGTTCCCTATCATCATTTAATACAAAATATGCAAAATTATAAGGACTAATTCTGTCTCTTTCACGCTTGTTATGTACGGAGAACTGTTCTCCAGTTTGTTTGAAGTATTCCAAAGCTCTTATTACACGCTTTCGATTGTTTGCAGGAATGGATTCAGCTGATTCGGGATCAACTTGTCTTAGCTTTTCCAAAAGAGCTTCATTTCCATTCTCATCAGCGTATTTTTCGAGAGAACTACGATATTCCTGATCAATTTCCTGATCAGTAAACTGTATATCATAAAGTATAGCCTGTATATAAAAGCCAGTACCACCGCAAATGATTGGCACTTTTCCCTTTGCATAGATTTTCTCCATTGCAGCAAGGACCATTTCCTTAAAGCGTACAACATGGAAATCCTCCTGTGGTTCGATAACATCAATCAAATGATGAACTACACCGTCCATTTCTTCTGGCATTATCTTTGCGGTTCCGATATCCATTCGCTTATATACCTGCATACAGTCAGCAGAAATAATCTCGCCATTTATAGCCTTGGCGAGATTAATTGAAAGTGAAGTTTTACCAACTGCTGTTGGGCCAGTAAGTACTACTAAGTTTTTCATTAAATAATCCTTTTAAACTTTTTACCAAGCTCATATTCGGAAAAAGATATCATTGTTGGTCTGCCATGAGGACAATGATATGGGTTATCCAAATCTAAAAGCTCATCAATAAGTGTTTTGATTTCTGGAATGGAAAGTCTGTTGTTTCCCTTGACTGCCGCCTTACATGACATAGAGGCAACTTTTTCAATAATCATATCAAAGGAATCACTTGCCTTATATGACTGGCAATCTGCCAAAACTTCAAGGAAAAAGGCTTTTGGGTCGAGATTTAAAAGATTTCCTGGAATTCCGTTAATAGCAAGCTCATTGCCACCAAAGGATTCTACTCTATATCCCAGTTTTTCAAAAGCTTCTCTGTAATTTTCAAAGAGCAGCACATCCTGAGGTGAAAGTGAAACAATAACAGGAGGACTTATCATTTGAGAAGTCATCTCATTATTTTTCAGGCGTGCCATGGTTTTCTCAAAGAGTACCTTTTCATGTGCAGCATGCTGGTCGATTATATACATATTTTTGTCGTACTCTACTATCCAATATGTATCAAATACCTGACCTATAATTTTATGTTCTTTAACAGCTTCCTTGTTTAGGAAACTGATTTGTTCATATTTTTCTCCGCCACGATTCTTTTCAGCAAACTTCTTTTCGTAAGGAGTATCGCTGTGAATCTGTGCAGTGATAGACTGCTTTATTTTTTCGAGCCTGTCTCTCTCAAAAGGTTCTGGAGTTTTAACAGGCTTTGGAGGAGGAATAACCTCTGTTTCTGGAGAAGACATTGAAGATGAAGTATTGAATTCAGGTTGTAGTTCTACCTTTGATGTATTTATAGGTTGCTGAATTATAGGCTGAGGCTTTACAACTGGTTCATCTATATGGGTCTCTAATACATCTTCTCTTTTTCTAAGACGCTGATTAATTATTTTTGTTAGAAGCTCGCATATTTGAGCTTCATTCTCAAAACGTACCTCCTGTTTTGTAGGGTGCACATTTACATCCACAGCTGAATCCGTAAATGCGATATTTATTACGAAAAATGGATACTGATGTCCCATTAAAAATCCGTAGTAGCCTTCTTCACAGGCACGAGATAAATTATTGCTTTTTATATATCTGCTATTAACGAAGAAGTGTTCAAAGGCTCTATTTCCTCTAGCTATAATAGATTGTCCTATAAATCCGTTAATAGAAACCTTTTCATCCTTGTAATCTAAATCCAAAACATTGGAAGCTATCTGACGTCCATATATCTGATAAATGGTATCTGAAAGAGAGCCATTTCCAGAAGTCATTAGTTTTTCTTTGCCATTTAGAATAAATTTAAATGAAATCTCTGGATGTGAAAGTGCTAAATGCTCAACAACATCAAATACATAGCTTCCTTCAGTACTTTCAGATTTCAAGAATTTCTTTCTGGCAGGAGTATTATAAAACAACTGTCGTACTATAAAGGTTGTGCCATCAGGTGCTCCCACATCTGTAAGAGAAATCTCTTTGGCCCCCTCGATAATATAGCTGGCACCAAGAAGAGAATCCTTTGTCTTTGTGATTAATTCGACTTTTGAAACAGCAGAAATACTTGATAAAGCTTCACCTCTAAAACCTAGTGAACGAACGTTGTCCAAATCGACTGCTGATGAAATTTTAGACGTAGAATGACGAAGGAACGCAATCTGAATCTGGTCTTTATCAATTCCAGAACCATTATCGGTTATACGAAGATACTCTATTCCACCACCTTTAATTTCAACAGAAATAGCTGTTGCACCTGCATCAATACTGTTTTCGATTAACTCTTTTGCGACAGAAGCTGGTCTTTCTACTACCTCACCAGCGGCAATCTTATCGATTGTTTCCTGACTAAGTAAATTAATTTTTCCCATTATTCATTAACCTTATTGTGAAACTCAAATAGTATATTCATAGCTTCAAGCGGAGTGATTTTTGTAACATCAAGCTCCCTTAAACCAGCTATTATTTCAGCTTCGTTTTCTGATATGGTTACCCCTTCAAGAGATTTTAACTTCTCTTCTACCTGTTCTCTGATAGAAATTCTGTCAGAAACAGCTGCTATATCGTTTTCATTTAGCGAGTTGACGATAGTTCTTGCACGGCTAAGAACTTCTTCTGGTAAGCCTGCAAGTCGTGCTACCTGAATACCATAGCTCTGGTCAGCACCACCAGGAATGATTTTTCTAAGGAAGATAATATCTTCACCTAATTCCTGAACAGCGATGCAATAATTATGTACACCTTTTATCTGACCTTCAAGCTCTGTAAGCTCGTGATAGTGGGTCGCAAAAAGGGTCTTTGCACCAATTTGGTAGGCGATATGCTCTACCACCGACCACGCAATAGAAAGACCATCGTAGGTAGATGTTCCTCTACCGATTTCATCCAAAATTAAAAGTGATTTACTGGTAGCATTATGAAGAATATTAGCAACCTCATTCATTTCCACCATGAAGGTAGACTGACCGGTAGATAAATCATCGCTGGCACCTACTCGGGTAAAGATACGGTCAACAACACCAATCTGCGCAGAGGCTGCTGGTACAAAGCTTCCTATCTGTGCCATAAGAACAATAAGTGCAACCTGACGCATGTATGTAGATTTACCAGCCATGTTTGGTCCCGTGATGATTGCTATTGTTCTTGAGTCGATATCAAGTTCACAGTCGTTTGAAATAAACTGATCTGCGTTAATCATCTGCTCTACAACAGGATGACGTCCATCCTTGATATCGATGATTCCTCTATTATCAATTATCGGACGTACATAGTGATTTTTTTCTGCAACTACAGCCATTGAAATAATTGCATCTAATAATGCAATAGCCTTGGCAGTAATCTGAATTCTGTCAACGTTTGAAGCAATAGTATCTCTGACTGTTTTGAAGAACTCGTACTCGATTGTGTTAAGACGGTCCTCGGCGCCGAGAATACTGTCTTCAAGCTCCTTTAATTCAGGAGTGTAATATCTCTCGGCATTAGCAAGGGTCTGCTTTCTAACGTAGTAATCAGGAACTAAATCCTTATATGAATTTGTAACCTCAAGATAGAAACCAAACACCTTGTTGAATTTGATTTTAAGGTTTTTAATACCAGTTTTTTCTCTTTCCTTTGCCTCTAAATCTGCGAGCCACTGTTTACCATCCACCTTTGCAGCACGAAGTCTGTCTACTTCTTCATTAAAGCCTGACTTGATAATGTCTCCATCTCTTGAAGAAATTGGAGGCTCATCATCGATAGCTGAATCTATGAGCTCAAATAAGTCCTTCATGTCATCAATATTTGAATTAGTATCCTCTAAGAGATGACAATGAAAGCCTGAAAGCAAAGTCTTAATTGGTGTAAGCATACCAATAGACTGCTTAAAAGCAATTAAATCACGTGGATTAGCCGACTGATAGGTAATCTTAGTGATTAGGCGCTCTAAATCATAAACTGAAGAAAGGTATTCTCTAAGTTCTTCTCTATCTATGAGAGATTCATTAATTTCAGAAATGGCATCCTGACGCTTAATAATCTCATCTACAGATACAAGAGGCTGCTCAATAAAGCTTTTAAGCTGTCGTGCTCCCATGGCGGTTTTTGTCTTATCCAAAACCCAAAGAAGTGAGCCACGCTTTTGCTTGTCTCTCATGGTCTCAGTAAGCTCTAAATTTCTTCTTGTTGAGTTATCAAGAAGCATATACTTTCCATCTGTATATGGAGTGATATGTGTAAGGTGAGCAAGCTCTGTCTTTTGTGTTTCTTTAAGGTAACTGAGAAGTGCGCCTGCTGCTATTCGACCATAGGAAAAATCCATTAATCCAAGTCCCTCTAAAGAATGGGCATGGAAGTGATTTAACAACTCTCTTGTAGAAAGTGTATCGTCGTAGAAAGATTCATCCAACTGTGATAAAGCACTTTCGATTTTCTGCGAAACCTCAGAAATATCAATGCCTGATTCAAAAATAGATTTTGAATAAATAATTTCTGCAGGATTGAATTTATAAAGCTCATCAATAAGCTTTCTTATACTGTCTACTTCTGTAAGATAAAAGTCTGCTGTGGAAATATCACAGGAACTTACGCCAAAAATGCCTCTGTTATAGAAGATGGACATAATATAATTATTACTGCCCTCGTCAAGTGCCATCTGGTCGATATTAGTTCCAGGAGTAACAACTCTGATTACTTCTCTTTTAACAAGACCTTTTGCTTCCTTAGGATCTTCTACCTGCTCGCAAATAGCTACCTTATAGCCACGGCTAACAAGTCTGTTTATATATGAATCTGCAGCGTGAAAAGGAACACCACACATAGGCGCACGTTCTTCCATACCACATGATTTACCTGTAAGTGTAAGTTCTAATTCTCTTGAGGCTGTTTTAGCATCTTCAAAAAACATCTCATAAAAATCACCTAAACGGTAAAATAAGATACAATCTTCATATTCTGCTTTAGTTTTAAGATACTCCTGCATCATTGGAGTGTATTCTGCCACTATTTATTCCCACCTTATTCTATAAATTATGATTTGCTATCACAGCTTCAGCGACCTTAAGTCCATCCATGGCTGCAGATGTGATACCGCCTGCAAATCCAGCTCCTTCACCACAAGGATACAATCCTTTGATATTGGATTGGAACTGCTCATCTCTGTTAATTCTTACTGGTGATGAGGTTCTGCTTTCAACACCGGAAAGAATTGCATCATATCTATCGAATCCCTTTATTTTAGTACCAAAATGACCCATTGCGTCAATAATAGATTGATTAATTTCCTGAGAAAATATCTCAGAAAGAAGTCCAAAGGCTGTTTTTCCCTTAGTTTCAGAAGAAAAATCGCCATATGCCTTTGATAAACGATTCTCTTTAAAATCGCCGTAAAGCTGCTGTGGAATCAATCCATTGGCAAGAGTAAAGGCCTTGCTTTCTATATTGCGCTGGAATTCGATTCCGGCAAGAGGATTACTTTTATCAAATTCTGTTGCGCCAACGGATACAACAATAGCACTGTTGGCATTATGACTATCTCGTTTTGAATAGCTCATTCCGTTAACCACTAAGCGGTTTTCTTCGGATGAAGAATTAACAACGAACCCTCCTGGACACATACAGAAGGAATATACTCCTCGTCCATTTTCAAGATTATGTGCAAGCTTATAAGGGGCTGGCTCAAGCTGGTTAAACTTAGGACCGTACATGGTCTCAGAAATCATTGCCTGAGGATGTTCTATTCTAAATCCAACTGCAAAATCTTTTGCTTCCATATCAAAGCCAAGGTCATAAAGAGTTTTGAATGTATCTCTTGCACTGTGGCCAATTGCTAGTACTACAGAATCACTGTAGTAGGTTTCGCCTTTTGATATAACACCCTTAATTTTACTATCTTCAATAACAAAGCTATCTACCTGAGCTTCAAAATGGAATTCTCCGCCAAGCTTGATAATTTCATTACGCATACTGGCAATAACCTGTTTTAAAATATCTGTACCAATGTGTGGTTTGCCATCATATAAAATGTTTGAAGGAGCACCAAACTTAACAAAGGTCTCTAGTACAAATTTGTTTCTACCAAGCTTGTCATTAACAAGTGTATTAAGCTTTCCATCAGAAAAAGTTCCGGCACCACCCTCTCCAAACTGTACATTTGAAGATGTATTTAAAACACCGGTCTCCCAAAACTCTAAGATGTCTTTTGTTCTGTCATCAACCTTTTTACCACGTTCAAAAACAATTGGATTCATGTTGTTTAGCGCAAATATGTAAGCGGCAAAAAGTCCAGCAGGACCTGCACCAACCACGATTGGACGTGATGAATTATAATTTGTTGAAGGTAATGCATAAACCTTTGGCTTATACGTATTTACGTTATTGTCTTTTGAACACTTTTTTAAGACCTTAGACTCTAAAGAATTGTCTAAGGTGACTGCAACAGAATAAACGAAAAATAAATCAGGCTTTTTTCTAGCATCAATAGAACGCTTTAAAATTTGATATTCTCTTATATCCTTTTCATTTACTCTGAGTTTCTTTGCTATAGCGCTAATTATTTGGTTATCTTTTGCTGAAATATCTAGCTTCAGCTGGTCAATTTTAATCATTTACACCTCTTCAATAATTGCCTTTGCAGCCTTTGAAGCTGAAAGGTATGCCCATGTAAGATTATAACCACCACAAATTCCATCTACATCAAGAACTTCTCCAGTAAAGTAAAGACCTTTACAATTTTTTGACTCCATACTGTCTAATTCAATACCATCTAGCTCAACACCTCCGGCAGTAACCTGTGAGTTGTCAAAGCCTTTTGTTCCTTCTAGACTAACAGTAAAATGCTTGAAATAATAAACCAAATTATCTATATCTTCATCATCAAGCTTTGAAACAACGGTATCTCCGTAAATACGTGCGTAACTTACCACGGTCTGGATTACCTTTTCATTTGAGATACCATTTAAAGCTGCTAGAATGGTTGCATTATTGTTGTGTGAAAATCTTTTCTTAAGCTCTTCTTTTAGCTCATCTTCTGACATAAAGTAAGCAAAATCAATTGATATATCAGAGAGCTTCTTATCAAGCTCATCAAAACCTATATATCTGCTAATGCACATAACAGGATAGCCTGAAATACCATCTTTATTAAACTGTATTTCGCCCTCGCAGGAGGTATCTCTGTATGAAACCATCCCCAATGCTCTCACGCCGGCTAAATCCTTAAGACATATATCCTTAGAAACTACGCCCACCAATGCAGGAGCAAGCTTTGTGACTTTCATTTTAAACTTAGTGGCCATCTTGTAACCGAATTTAGATGATCCTAGAGTCGCTGCAGATAATCCACCGGAAGCCACACATACCTTTTTAGCTTTAATTACTGTTCTATGGGTAGTAACTGTAAAAACATCATCTTTTGAAATATCTGTAACACGATTATCTAAGAATACATCAATTCCAAGAGCGATAATTTCATTTTCCAAAGCATCTCTTACTGTTTTAGCCTGATTGGTGATTGGATAATAATATCCATCAAAATCTCTTTCAATTACACCTAATTCTCGCAAGAAATCTATTAAATCGTCATGATAATCTTCCATAAAGGAAAGGTCATGCTGACTGTAATAATAATCACTACTCATACGTCTATTGGTAAAATTACATCTTCCGTTACCAGTAGATAATATGCGTCTTCCAACGACTCTGTTAAGTTCTGCTAAACATACCAAAAGACCTGCTCTTGCAAGCTTAATTGCAAGAACAAGTCCTGAGAATCCAGCACCAACTATACAGACATCGTAAAGCTTTTCGTTGTTATCCATATAATTTACCTCAATAAATGTAAGCTATAGGCAATACTGCATAGCTTAGCTCCGCCTGGGAATTTCATTAAGGTCTCTTCGTCTATACCTTTAAAAATGAACATAGAGACAAAGTAAACGATAACTCCAGCAATAATAGAGACAATACATCCTACAAAATTAGCAACACCTGCTGAAGCACTTAATGAAACCAGACCATTAATCAATCTGTAAACTAAGTATACTATAACACCCATAAGTGCACTTGCTTCAAGTGGAGCAAGAAATACTTTTTTGATATCAATATTTGCGCCTGAAAATTTCAGTACAGCAGATTGATTCAAAAAGCACATAAGCAGGGCGTAAAATGCATTTGCGATAATTACAGCGTAAATATGCAGATCAAAGACTTCTAGTAGTACGAATAAAAAGGCAACATGTGCCACTAGGGCTATTAATGCATTTTTTACAGGGATAGTCATTTTATCTATACCCTGTAAAATACCATTTGATAGTGTAGATAAAGAATAGAAAATAATGGAGCAACCACCTATCATAAGCATTAGTCCAGAAGATTTTTCTGAATCACTGAATAAAAGCTGCATTATTGGTGAAGCTAAAACCATCATACCTACGCAACATGGAAATGCTATAACCATGACAAATCTGTTGGCCATATTAATCTGCTTTTTAACCAGTGCAGCGTCATTTGAATGAAAAGCTGCAGTCAAGCTTGGAACAGTAGATGCTGCCATAGCAGATGCAATGGCCAAAGGTACATTTATAAGTACCTTATACTGACCAGTAAATACACCCCAGCTTTCGCTGATAAGAGTGGCATCATGTCCTTGTGCAAGGGCAATATTTTTATAAATACCCTGATCAATAATAGAGCTGATATTATAAACCGTTGTACTTAAAAGTACAGGGATAATAGTCATTACAAGGGCGGACATTATCTCGCCATATCCTTCAGTATTTCTGTGCTTATCTTTTTTCATCATTTTATTAAATACTTTTTTGAAAGCGAAAAAGATAAACAAAACAAAAATCAAAGCAAAGGCTGCTCCTGAAGCAGTACCCAGTGTACCACCTGCAGCACCGAAAGCCGCAGCATAACCCTTTTCATTTCCTAGAACACCACCAACTTTTTTTCCATAACTAAATAGAATGTGAGCAGCTACTACAGATACTATAGCGTTGACAATCTGCTCTCCTATTTGTGATATAGCACTTGGTATCATAGAGCCAAGGCCCTGGAAAAATCCACGAAATACACCAAGAATAGCAACCACTAATAATGTTGGAGCCAAAACCTTTAAAGCTATGGCTGACAGTGGAGTCTTTAAAAGTGAACCTGTAAAAAATTCTGCACCAAAGAATACTATTAGTGATGCACTAACACCTGTTATAAACGCAAAAAGAAGGGCGCCGTGCAAAACCTTGTTTGCGTCTTTTACGTGCCCTTTTGCCATTCTTGCAGAAACCAGCTTGGAAACAGCAAGTGGAATACTGTAAGAAGAAATAAGCAATATTATATTGTATACCTCATATGCGGTACCATAGTAGTCGTTTCCGATTTTGCCTATAATAGCCTTAAGTGGGACTCTGTACATGAGTCCCACAATACGGCTTATTATTGATGCCATTGCAAGGATACTGCCCTGCATAAGAAACTTGGTATCGCTACGTTTGTTTCTTGTAGTCATAAATTAATTATTTTGCCTTACTAAAATCATTTTTGTTTGCATAGAATACATTCTCATCACTGTAATCATGCTGGCAAGCCTGAATCCATGTTGTACCAATATTTAACTGGATTTCCTCGCCTGTAGCTAAGTCATAATAATGAGTGATATCACTATCACCATCCTTTGACCAAGCAATGTCAATCATCTTACCATTTGTGATGTATTTTCCAGTACCTGTGTTGTAAGAAAGAAGATATCCAAGATACTCAGATCCCTGATAAATCCACCAAGCTACATCCTCAATGATAATGTTCTTAGCAGTAAGCTGCTTACCTGTTGTAGCATCTACCTGCTTCTGATTGAACTCATATCTGTAATATAATCCATCATCCTCGTTGTAAATCCAATAAGGCTTGTTTGTGTAATAGTACATCTGAATTGCCTGGCAATCTTCACCGTTTTCAAGGTTGTTGCCATTCTGAGCAAACTTGAAATGTGGCTCATAGTTTGCAGGTAATGTCATATCATACTTCATCTTCTCAAGACCAATTCCGATACCATCGGAGTTAGTGTATAAAGTATGCTCGCTCTTACCAGTTCTGTATGTAGCAGCACTACCTTTTTTACCTTCAAGCTTAAGTGCATTAAGGTTTTCTACGAGGCCACCGTCAATAAGCTCAAATGCTGCTGGATTTCCACCTGCATGCATGTAAACAGCATCGTATTCACTTGCAAAATATACATAATAAGGTCTTGCACTTCTAACGTTACCAATCTGGTCAAGACCAGTGTAGTCATCAAAAATAGCCATCATACGAGTGATGCCACCCTCAACTACACATTCATAAATAACCCCTGCATTTCCAATACCGTACTGAGGCAAACATGCCTTTGTGTTCTCAATCATAACTGCGACTGGACGCTGTCTTCCATATTTGGGATCAACCCATTCGCCATTAAGGTAGCTTCGAACCCTTCCATCCTCGGATACCTGATCCCAAAATGCTGCGGAATCATCGAGAACCTCAACGTCTTGCTCTTCCTCCGCAACTGGTGCATCATCAACATCAGTTACAGCGACTTCTTCATCTTTCTTACCGCAGGCAACAAGAGAAGTTACCATTGTAAGAATAAGCATTGCAGATACTACCCTTTTTTTCATAGATTAGTGTCTCCTTTTCTTAGTCTCGAGATATTTTTAGAATATCTAAAATCTCTCTTTGTTTTTCTTCCATAACAGTCGCTTCAGCCTCTGTCATGTGATCAAACCCAAATAAATGTAACATACTATGGGCTATAAGGAAAGCATACTCTCGGAGTACTGAATGGCCGTATTCTTCAGCCTGAGATAAAATTCTAGGAACTGAAAGAACGATATCTCCAAGAATAACTTCACCTGTTTCAGGATTAAATAAATCGTCATCGTTTTCGATTTCATCAAAAACACCTGGCGCTGGATATTCAATCATTGGGAATGAAAGAACATCTGTTGGAGCATCTATTCCTCGAAACTCCTTATTAATGGCGTGAATACCATCATTATCAGTAATTGTAATACTAATCTCTGCTTCAAATGGGAATTTGAGATGATCAATTGCTGTATTAATTACATCTTTTGCGATTTTTTCATAGTCAAAATCAAAGTCAAATTCACATTCGCTTTCAATTAAAATTGTCATGCTAAAATATCCTCATTAGCTAAAATATTTCGAATCACTAGAAACTGATTCATTGAAAGAGTTGAATTATCATAAAATCCTTTTTGAGATAATTCATTAATTGTTTGGTAAATTACCATGTTTTGATTCCAGGCACTGCTCATTGAATCTTTATCAAAAAGCTCGACCTTTGTAACAACTGAATCAACCATATGTACAATGGCAGATTCTTTAGAACTAGGTAAATATATTATGCCACCATATTCCGCAAGTATCTGAATCACATCACTTGGAAAGCAATAATCATTTGCAATTTTTAAGGCGTTATCTATCATTGGCTCGCCTTCTATTTTACCAAGTCGATAGTAAAATCCACCACAGGCAGCAAGTTCAGAATTAGCATTTATGGCCTCGGCACATTTACGAGATAAAATGGAAACCCTGCTGGCATGCTGATATTCAATAAATGAAAAATTCCTGATGTCCTGAACTAATGTGTAATCCTGGCTTAGGAACATTTCGTAATTACTGTGTTGTGTTTTTTCTACGTAAGTCTTGAACAGTGGTACCAGGCAAATGGTAAGACCGCTTGCTATAAAGCCATCAACAAGACCAAAAAACAAAACTGATAGAGAAAGTTCCAGGTAATTAAAATAATAAAATATTACAGAAATAACTGTTGTAACTGCAAAAATAAGAATTAAAATGTACAGTCTCTCAAGCCCTTCTTTTTCTTTGAAAAGCTGAGCAAAAACTGTGCCAAATGCAACAAGGGTGATGTAGCATAGAACAATAAAAATACTATAGTCCAGACAGATGGAAGTAACCACCACCATGTATAGACTTAGTACATTTGACAGACTGTCATCAAAAACTGTTTTGCAGACAATAGGCAACAATATGAATGGAGCAAAAAAATCAGGCGCAAGAATAGCGCATAAAAACGTAATAATCCATGCCAATAAAACTACAAAAGTAATTTTACCGTATGTAATATAGTTAAATTCTGGAAGCGCCCCTTCTAATCTTTTTCTAATGAGAAGTAAAACAAACAAAAAGAAGAAGCATACATTAATTGCCATTATGCAAATAAATTTGTCAAACAGAACGGTATTCATTAAACATAAAACTGTATTTGCAATAATGAAAATTAATGCCATTCCAATGGTATATCCAATCCTAATTGAAGAGAACCTATTGGTGTGTTTCATTATTCTACCCTTTTATTTTGCCCTTTTATTTTTACTTTCTAGTTTTTTCTCGTGTATTTCGTATGCGTTAACTATCTTTTGTACAAGTGGATGTCTTACAACGTCCTTTGAATCTAAAGTACAAATCTTTATATCATCAATATTTTTAAGAACCTTCATGGCGTCATCTAAACCGGATTTTTGACCATTTGGTAAATCCTTTTGAGTCTGATCACCTGTGATAACCGCCTTCGATCCAAAACCAATTCTTGTAAGAAACATCTTCATTTGAGCTGGTGTTGTGTTTTGTGCTTCATCTAGAATAATAAAGGAATTATCTAAAGTTCTGCCTCGCATGTACGCGAGAGGTGCAACCTCAATAAGACCTTTTTCCATATTTCTCTGGAAAGCCTCAGCTCCCATTATTTGATAAAGTGCATCATATAATGGCCTAAGGTAAGGATCAACTTTGCTCTGAAGATCACCTGGAAGGAATCCCAGCTTCTCTCCTGCTTCGATGGCTGGACGAGTAAGAATAATTCTAGAAACCTCCTCGTTTTTAAAGGCTGTGATAGCCTTTGCCATTGCAAGATATGTTTTACCAGTACCTGCAGGTCCTACACCAAAAACAATCATATTATTGCTGATGGCGTCTACATATTTTTTCTGACCAAGTGTTTTAGGGGCTACAGGCTTACCTGTCGTGGTATGGCAGATTATCTCGCCTCTGGCCTCAGAGACATCATGGCTTTCAATCTTCTCTTTTTCTATAGACATAACGTAATTTACATCCTGTGCTGTTATAATATTCCCTTTTTCAGAAAGAGCTAAAAGCTCATCGATAATGATTTTACCGTGCTCCACTCTATCCCTGTCACCTATAAGCTTGATGGCATCGTCTCTAAGAATAAAGGAGATATTCATGCCATTTTCTATAGATTTAATGTTTCTGTCAAACTGACCAAATATGTTGTCTATATGGTCAGAGGGAATACTGATATTTAAAGTAAATTCATCCATATTATTCTACAATATCAATAATCAAATCCATGTGATTGCATTTCTCAGAAGAGATAACAGTTGCATTTCTAATCATCTCTTCTGCGTGAGCAATTTTAGCCTGATCATTTGCGTGAATATAGCAAATAGGCTCACCTTTTTTGATTTCATCTCCAACCTTTTTATTTAATACAATACCAACAGCCATATCGATAACATCATCGAAAGTCTCACGTCCACCACCAAGTGACATTGAGGCAAGACCGATAGCCTCTGCCTTTATAGCATGAACATAACCGTCTGACTCTGCGTTAATAGGAACAATATGTGCAGCTGGCTTGAATTTCTTTGTATCCTTTGCAAAGGAAGAATCACCGCCCTGAGCATCAATAAATTCAACAAATTTATCAAAGGCTTTACCAGAAGCAACGGCTTCCTTCATAAGCTCTTTAGCCTTAGCTTTGTCTGTTTCAATACCAGAAAATACTATCATCTGAGAACCAAGCTCATATACGACAGTCATTAAATCCTCTGGACCATTGCCATTTAAAGCTTCGATTGCTTCAATAACCTCTAAATCATTACCTACTGCAAAACCTAAAGGCTCATCCATGTTTGTAAGAACAGCAGCAATTTTTTTATCTGCTCTCTTACCGATATCTACCATTGACTTTGCAAGTTCAAGGGCTGACTCCTTATTTTTCATAAAAGCACCGTCGCCAACAGTAACATCCAGAACGATGGCATCTGTACCAGCAGCAAGCTTCTTAGACATGATTGAACCTGTGATAAGTGAAATCTCATCAACAGTAGCTGTAACGTCTCTAAGAGCATAAAGCTTTTTATCTGCAGGAGCCAAGTTCTTAGACTGGCCTGTAACGGCAATCTTTATGCTGTTAACCTGATTGATAAACTGGTCATCTGAAAGCTCAGCGTTAAAGCCTGGAAAAGCCTCAAGCTTATCGATGGTGCCACCTGTGTGACCAAGACCTCTACCGCTCATTTTTGCAACTGGAACACCAATAGAAGCAATGATTGGACCTAAAACAAGTGTAACTTTGTCACCTACACCGCCTGTAGAATGCTTATCAATCTTTACTCCATCAATTGAAGATAAATCAAGAATATCTCCCGAATCTCTCATGGCCATTGTAAGGTCATAACGCTCTCTTACGTTCATGCCATTAAAATATATAGCCATAAGTAAGGCTGATATCTGGTAATCTGGAATATCACCTTTGGTGTAGCCGTCAATAATATGATAAATCTCCTCTGTGGAGAGCTCCTGACCTAATTTTTTCTTTTCAATCAAATCATACATTCTCATAGAAAATACCTCTAATTACTTATTTGTGATAAGGCTCGTTTTTCATAATACGCATCGCCCTATAAATTTGTTCTGATAAAATTACTCGCATAAGCTGATGAGGAAAAGTCATTTTAGAAAAGGATATTTGATAATCTGCTCTTTTTAGAACATTATCTGAAAGACCAAGAGAACCACCTATAACGAAAACAAGTGAACTTTTGCCCTGTATTCCTAAATCCTCGATGAATTTTGAGAAAGCCACAGAATCCATCTGCTTTCCTAAAATTGCAAGAGCGATTACATAATCTCGCTCATTGATATGCTTAAGAATTCTTTCACCTTCTTTGTCCTTAACAATGTCTATTTCTGTATCAGATGCATTCTCAGAAGTCTTTTCATCTGGAACCTCTGTTACCGTGACTGAACAGTATTTTGAAAGTCTTTTTACATACTCATCAATAGCGTCTCTATAAAACTTTTCTTTGATTTTTCCTACGCAAAGAATTTTAACATTCATGTATTATATTTTAGAACATTTAGTAGGATTTAACAATAGAATCACATAGATTTAGTGGTTTATATGAACAAATGGATAAAATAAAAAGGCACGCCTGCGGTGACGTGCCTTTTAAAAGGGAGAATAATGTTATGAAAAATGTATCTCTTAATGAGATAGGCTTATATTACTAATAAAATATGTATAAATAAAGTACTAATTGTGAAAAAAATGTGAACAATTTCAAGGATTATAAATATAATCCCCACGATACAAAGGACTGTTGTTTCCTTTACTATCGATAATTACCACAGTAAGAACGCTGGCACCTTTTAGGATAGGAAAAGGTTCTGTGTATAATATACCAACCTGCGCTGGGTCTGTACCATCCCAGGTATAATAAGCCTTGCATCCATCAGGTACTGTAATAGTAATATATTCCTGCTGAGTATATGTTCCAGCCTGTGGGCTGACCACTGGTGTATCAAGTGAAGGGTAAACGATATTATAGGTTTCACTTACCACTTCAGAATAATCACCAGATGGACTCAGCGATACAGCTTTCACTTCTGTAACGCCCTCTTCTAATTCAATTGCCTTTGAAAACAGTTTTCCAGATGTAGTTGGATTTTTACCATCTAAAGTATAGAAAATCTGATTATCGCTTTTGCTGGAAAGAACAAGGTATACTTCTTCGTCATAATCACCGCCTAATTCACTAAACTCTGGTGGTTGAACCACATAGTCATCAAAAAGCTTTAATATTTCTTCATTTGGAGCTTTGCTTTGAAGAGCATAAATGCTATCTGTATCTCCAATTGCTGTATAGGAATCAAGCAGATATGTATATATTTTTTTATTGGTAACATCAAGTTCCAATGCCTGAGTCAAGTATTCGATAGCTTTATCATATTCCTTGACTTTATAATACATTCTGCCTAATCCATAGATTGCTTCAAAAGAAGCATTATCAAGGTCATAGGCCTCTTGATAGAAACCTAAAGCTTTTGCATACTGCTCTTCACCCTCAGCAGCTACAGCGCTGTTCATAACGTTGTCATAAGAGTGGCTGCCGATTAATGGAATTATTATAACCATTCCTAAAATTACAATTAGAAGAAAAACTAAAAGCTTTATTAGAAAATCTTTGTTACGTATAACTGCTCCATTGTTGGTTGGTTTTTTATCAGTCTGTTGCTTTTGAGCGTTTCCAGTTGTTACAGGCTTATACACCCCAGTAGCAAAACGATTATTTTTAGCTTTATCCTTGTCTTCAACAACTCTGGAAAGAAGCTCTTCTTCTACTACATCGTAATTTGGCACAAGCTGAATAGACTCCCCACATTTTGGGCAGTATAAAAAACCTGATTCTATTTCAGCTCCGCATTTTTTACAATTCATAGTTAGAAAAGTCCTGTAATTACTCCATCGTCTGTAACGTCAATATTATTAGCTGCTGGCTGCTTTGGAAGTCCCGGCATTGTCACTATACTTCCTGTAACAGCCACAACAAAGCCTGCACCGGCAGAGGCATATACTTCTCTTACATTAACAGTAAAGCCTTCTGGTCTACCAAGCTTTGTCTGGTCATCAGAAAGAGAATACTGAGTCTTAGCCATACATACAGGGAAATCGCCCATGCCTAGCTCCTCGATTCTCTTGAGTTCCTTCTCAGCTGCTGGTGAATAAGAAACATCTGCTGCGCCGTAAATTTCTGTAGCAACAGTTTTAATTTTATCCTTTAAGGATAATGAATCTTCATAAAGTGGCTTGAAGTTGCTTTCTTTATTTTCAAGAACATAAAGCACCTTTTTAGCAAGCTCTACGCCGCCTTCTCCACCTTTTTCCCAAACTTCAGAAAGAGCAAATTCGCAGCCTCTCTCCTGACAGAAATTGCGAACAAAATCTGTCTCAGCCTGAGTATCTGTAACAAAAGAATTAAGTGTAACAACAACAGGTACACCGTACTTTTGTAAGTTTTCAATATGCTTCTCAAGGTTTACAATACCCTTCTTTAAAGCATCAAGATTTTCAGTTGTAAGCTCTGCCTTTGGTACTCCACCATTATATTTTAAAGCACGAATAGTAGCTACAAGTACTACGGCATCAGGCTTAAGACCAGCCATTCTACACTTGATATCAAAGAATTTCTCAGCACCAAGATCAGCACCAAATCCAGCTTCTGTAATAGTAATATCAGCTAACTTCATAGAAGCCTTTGTGGCACGAACTGAATTACAACCGTGAGCAATATTAGCAAATGGTCCACCGTGAACAATTGCTGGTGTGTGCTCCAGTGTCTGAATTAAATTTGGCTTAAGTGCATCCTTAAGAAGTGCTGCCATAGCACCGGTTGCATGTAAATCATCGGCTGTTACTGGCTTACCCTCGAAAGAATATGCAACGATAATTCTTCCAAGTCTCTTCTTTAAATCATGCATATCATCTGCTAAGCAGAGAATAGCCATGATTTCTGAAGCTACTGTAATAACAAAATGGTCTTCACGAACCATTCCGTCCATCTTTGAACCTAAGCCTACAACAATATTTCTAAGAGCTCTGTCATTCATGTCAAGACATCTCTTCCACACAATCTGTCGTGGGTCAATTCCCAGAGAATTTCCCTGCTGAATGTGATTATCAAGCATTGCTGCAAGTAAATTATTAGCAGAGGTAATAGCGTGGAAATCTCCAGTGAAATGAAGGTTAAGATCCTCCATTGGTACTACCTGAGCATATCCACCACCGGCAGCGCCACCTTTAATTCCGAAGCAAGGTCCTAAGGATGGCTCTCTAAGGGCAAGGCAGGCTTTCTTTCCAAGAACACCCATAGCCTGACCAAGACCAACTGATGTAGTGGTTTTTCCTTCACCAGCTGGTGTAGGATTGATAGCAGTTACAAGAACGAGCTTTCCATCCTTGTTGCCTTCAATTTTGCTTAACAGTTCATCAGAGAATTTTGCTTTATACTTGCCATAAAGCTCAAGGTCATCCTCCTGAATATTTAAGGATGAAGCAACCTCCTTAATGTGAACCATCTTTGCTTCCTGTGCGATTTGAATGTCTGACTTCATTTGCAAACTCCCTTTACTATGCATTTATTAGTTCTTCAAACTCTGATATTGCCATACGAATCTCTCGAGGCTTTGTTCCCATTTCAGGACCAACTACACCGGCTTCTGCCAGCTGATCCATGATACGGGCTGCTCTATTAAAGCCTATCCTGAAATTTCTTTGCAGATAGCCTATAGAACCCTTTTGATTTTCTATAACAAGACGTCCAGCCTCAGCGAATAATGGATCTCTGGAATTATCTGGCTCACCAGAGATGCTTACTGCACCTGAACTTGTCTCAGAGCTTTGAATTTGAGCTTCAATTTCTGAATTATCTTCTGCAGGGTCATTGTTATTCTTTAAGAAATCAACAACGGCACTGACCTCGTCATCACTAACAAAAGCTCCTTGAATTCTAATTGGTTTAGATAAATTCTGTGGAGCATAAAGCATATCACCATTTCCAAGAAGATCCTCAGCACCATTCATATCAAGAATAACTCGAGAATCATTTCCACTTGAAACAGAAAAAGCTATACGTGAAGGAACATTGGCTTTAATTAAGCCTGTAATAACGTTAACTGTAGGCTTTTGAGTCGCGATAATAAGATGAATACCTGCAGCACGTGCAAGCTGTGCCAATCGGACAATGGAGTCCTCAACATCGGCAGCTGCTACCATCATAAGGTCTGCAACCTCATCCAGGATAATAACAAGCTGTGACATACGTACACGCTTCTCTTCTGGAACTTCTTCTGGCAATGCATTGCTCGCAACTTTTTCATTAAAACCTTCTATATTACGAACCCCGGCCATAGCCAAAAGCTCATAACGGTCTGTCATTTCCTTAACAGCCCAATGCAGCGCACCGGCTGCCTTTTTAGCATCTGTGATTACTGGTAGTAACAAATGAGGAATACCGTTATATACAGAAAGTTCTACCATTTTAGGATCAACCATTATCATTTTAACCTCATCAGGGTTAGCGTGATAAAGGATACT
This sequence comes from Pseudobutyrivibrio sp. UC1225, assembly GCF_900115215.1. Taxonomy (NCBI): domain Bacteria; kingdom Bacillati; phylum Bacillota; class Clostridia; order Lachnospirales; family Lachnospiraceae; genus Pseudobutyrivibrio; species Pseudobutyrivibrio sp. UC1225. Next base: position 210,694 of record NZ_FOVQ01000001.1, read on the forward strand.
CATAATAATTGTGTTAATACAAACAGATTTTCCTGAACCAGTAGCGCCGGCAATGAGAAGATGTGGCATCTTTTCAATATTTCCAACTATAACACTACCAGAAATATCCTTTCCAACACAGAAAGAAATCTTTGATTTTGCTGATTTAAACTCCTTAGAGGATACCAGTTCCTTAAATCCAACCATAGATTTAACTTTATTAGGAACCTCAATTCCGATGGCAGACTTACCTGGAATAGGAGCTTCAATTCTAACATCTGTAACAGCAAGACTAAGCTTAATATCGTCGGCAAGATTTACTACCTTTGATACTCTTGTACCAACTGCTATTTCAAGCTCATATCTCGTAACAGATGGCCCGAGTGTAACCTCAGTAACCTTTGCCTGAACGCCAAAACTACTAAGGGCTGTTTCAAGCTTGTTAGCCATCTCTGTAAGATATTCTTTTGAATCACCACCGTTTTTCTTTGCGTCCTTAAGCAAGGTAAGAGGTGGATATTTATATGGCTTTTTAGGCTTCTTTTTATCTGCATCTATAGACGCTTTTAGGCTTTCTGAAGAGTTTTCAATCTCATCAGCACTAGCTACAGACGCCTTGCCGTGACGAACCGGAGCTGCCTCCTGTTCCTGTCTTATGCTAGCAGCCTCTTGTTCTGCTTCCATAAGAGCTGCCCCCTTAAAGGAAATAGTGCTTTTCTTTGGAATAACAGGTTCCGGCTCACTTATAACAGGCTGAGCAACAGCAATTTCCTCTGCGGATTGCTCAATTTCTTTGAAAGCGTGAGCACTTTTTGAGCGCTTATCTCCTGCTCTTAGACGATGTCTGCTGGTTTTGGTGATTTCCATTTCTTCCTCACCATCAGCCATATTAAAGCGAATTTCGTTTATACCATCTGCACTTGAAGCTGATTCAGTAAAATCAGGCATAATTGTAGTGTCAGAGGTAACACCGGAAAATCTTCTATCTCTACGATTTCCATCGTTTTGTTTTCTTTGTTGTAGCTCTAATTCTTTATCTTTTTCGATTTTATCTCTAATAGCCTGTCTATCAGAATTAAAGCGTGTCTGATTAGCTTCTCTTTCCATCAACTGACGTTCTCTGCGAATACGACGTTTTTCTGCAGCTCTGTCAGCATGATATCTTGATGATTGCTGAACTCTGTCGAAAGCAAATCTTTCAATGATGATTATTGTACAAACAATCATAGCAATGAGAACTATAAGGTAAGCCCCAAATAGTCCAAAGCTATCGTTAATTCCAAATACAATACCGCCTCCTACAAGTCCTCCGCCAAGGTGCTTTTCTTTCGCAAAAGAAAAAGCATCTAAAGGCAATAAAATATTTTGACCATTAATAATTAATTCTACAAATGCGCTTATAAACATTAGCAGAACAAAACCGGCAATAACTTTGGCAATTGCAACCTTATTACCATAATTTGAAATTATAAAAAATGCAGAAAAAGCTACCATGAATGGAAGGACATACTGAATAATGCCGAAAACACCAAATAGAAAATCAGCAACAGCATTACCAGCAACACCACCCAGTCCAAAATTACTAATGCAAAGTAAAATACAAAGAGCTATAGAAGACCATAAAATAATCTCCTTAGAAGAATCCTCGAAAAAAGGATCTTCAAAATCTAACTCGTCATTTACTCGCTTAGATGACTTTTTTCTGGTGGAAGCTCTTTTAGATGAGCCACCAGTCCTTGACCTGGTATTAGATTTTTTTCTAGAATTATTCTTCCCTTTTGTTGCCAAATTAAAACCTCATCCAATTATTCTTCGATTCATCAAAAAGAGAATAGCTAAACTATTCTCTTTTTGCATTTTTTATTTATCAACCAATCAAATAGTTGTAAATATTTTCATATTTTTCCTTTTGTACAGACCAAGAATAATTTTTACTCATACCGCGCTCAATCATTTTATTCCATTGAGCTTTTTTCTCGAAGAATACAAATTTACTATAGTTGACAGTGTTAATAAGCTCATCGCCATTGTAGTTGGCAAATGAGAAACCATCTCCTGTCTTCATGTATTCGTTGTATGCCTCGACTGTATCCTTTAAGCCACCTGTCTCACGAACGATTGGTACTGTTCCATATCTGAAGGAAATAAGCTGTGTCAGCCCGCAAGGCTCAAATCTTGATGGCATAAGGAATGAATCAGCTGCAGCGTATAATCTGTGAGCCATAGCATCATCATAGCTTATATTGGCAGAAATCTTTTCTGGATACTTCCATGCATAATGTCTAAACATATTCTCATACTTAGACTCTCCAGTTCCGATAACTACAAGCTGAGTAAAATCATCTACAATTCCTTCAATACAGTAATTGATAAGGTCTAAACCTTTTTGGTCCGTAAGTCTTGAAATAAGACCAATCATGTATTTCTTTGGGTCAACATCAAGCCCAAGTTCCTGCTGAAGCTTTGTTTTGTTGATTTTTTTATTCTTACGGAATGTAGAAATATCGTAATTCTTATAAATCTTAGAATCAGTGGCTGGATTGTATATACCGTTATCAATACCATTAACAATACCCTGCATATCATAATGACGGGCTCTTAAAAGGCCGTCAAGTCCTTCTCCATAGTATGGAGTCTGGATTTCATCACAATAATTAGATGACACAGTGGTAATGTAATCAGCATATACCAAACCACCCTTTAACATATTTCCGCACTTTTTGTATTCAAGCTTATCTGGTGTAAATAAATCCACTGGAAGTCCTGAAATACCGGATACTGTCTTTGTATCCCACATGCCCTGAAATTTAAGATTATGAATTGTCATAACAGATTTCATTCCCCAGAAGAATTGATCTCCCTGAAAATCTGTCTTTAAATATACTGGAATAAATCCAGTCTGCCAGTCGTGGCAGTGAATAAGATTTGGCTGAAATCCAATAAGTGGAAGCATTGAAAGAACAGCCTTATCAAAGAAAATAAACTTTTCAAGGTCCCATCTATCCTCTGAATAAGGATAGAAACAATCAAAATAATCATGATTGTCTATAAAGTAAAAAGTAACACCATCTAATTCATACTCAAAAACACCAACGTATTTTGTGCCTACAAGAGGTCCCATATTCATCTGAAAACTTGTTAGATATCGGAAATCTTTTTTATATTTTTCAGGAATAAATGTATAGTATGGCAAAACCACCCTGACATCAAAATAATCCTTACAAAATTCCTTTGGCAATGCACCACAAACGTCAGCCAAACCTCCGGTCTTTACAAATGGTACGCATTCACTTGACGCAAACAAAATTTTGTTCATTAGTTTTTAACCCCGCAAAAATTTTATAGTAAAACTACATTACTCATCCCAGTTATGGTAAACGTTCTGTACGTCATCATCTTCATCAAGAAGATCAAGAATCTTATTAATCTTATATAAATCCTGCTCGTCTGTAAGCTCAACATATGTCTGAGGAATCATTGTAACCTCAGCATCTGCCATAGGAATTTTTTCAGCCTCAAGAGCTTCTCTTACCTTTGAGAAATCCTCAGGAGTAGTGTAGATTTCGAAGCAATCATCTTCTTCAGCAAAGTCTTCTGCACCAGCATCGAGAGCAATCATCATTAAATCATCTGCTTCCATAGAACACTCTTCCTTAGAAACGATGATCTGTCCTCTGTTATCAAACATGAAAGATACACAACCTGGTGTTCCAATGCTGCCACCACCCTTTGTGAAAGCATTTCTTACATTAGCAGCTGTACGGTTACGGTTGTCTGTAAGGCAATCTACGATGATAGCTGTTCCGTTAGGACCATATCCTTCATAGGTTACTGACTCATAGTTTACAGCGTCTGCATTACCAGCGGCCTTCTTAATACCACTTTCAATAGTAGCATTAGGTACGTTATTAGCCTTAGCTTTTGCGATTACATCACGAAGCTTAGAGTTATTGTTAGGATCTGGACCACCTTCCTTAACGGCTACAGCAATCTCTCGTCCGATAATTGTAAAAATTTTACCCTTTGCAGCATCATTCTTCTCTTTTTTGTGCTTAATATTTGCAAATTTTGAATGTCCTGACATATATTTATATACCTCTTTTCTAATTTTAAAATCTCAAAAAATTATATCAAATAACAATGCGTTATTCAACGTGGCTTTTCCTACGAACATACACTTGTCCGATAACCTTTTCTGAGACATTTTTTACATAATATGTAAAATTATCATCTTCTAATTTGAAGCTGGAGCCATCTTCTGGAATCTTTCCAAGAAGTGAAATAAGATATCCATTAAGCGTCTCGTAATCCTCTGATAAAATCATTCCAAGGATTTCTTCAACTTCTTCCAGAGTGGTACTACCATCCATCATGAATGAATCCTGAGTACGGACTTCTATGGACGCCTCTTCCTCGTCATGCTCATCCTCAATATTTCCAACGATTTCTTCCAAAATATCTTCTAAAGATAATATTCCTGAAACCTGACCATATTCATCTATTACTATAACCATGTGACGTTTTTTCGTCTGCATTTTTGCAAACAAAGTATTTATGCCATGGGTTTCTGGAACAAATTCTGCCACAGACATTAAATCCTGAAGATCTTTTATTTTAACATTGTCTATATCCTTATCAAAGTAAGTGAGGATATCCTTGATATGTAAAATCCCAATAATGTTATCTAAATCCTCCAGATATACCGGATAACGACTCATATTATTATTATTAATAAACTCTATAGCTTCTCTAAGAGTAAGCTCACCATCGATAGCCACAATATTTTTTCTATGAGTCATGATATCTTTTACATCAGTATCAGAAAACTCGAAAATATTTTGAATCATTTCCGCTTCAGAAGCTAAAATATTGCCATCTTCATGGCCTTCATTCACAAGCGAGATAACATCTTCTTCTGTGACATTTTCCTGCTTTGATTTGCGATACAAAATAATAATGGCTATAAGCTCTGCTATAACTATAATTAATAAAATTACAAGAAAAATATAGGGATTCGACCCGTCCTCCATTAGATTCTCCTTTCGAAAACAATGAATTCTAACATCTTATATTTTACCATAATGACAAAGAAAAGACTAAACTTTATGAAGCTTAGTCTTTAAAATTCATAGATTATTCAGATTCATCTGAAGTTGCATCTTCAGAGTTATTAGATTCTTTTGTTTCCTTTGACACAGCCTCCAAATCCACATCTTCTAAATCAACGTTAGATAAATCAGCTACTTCAGCATCTGTCGATTTTTTGGGTGCAGCATCATCGATTTTATCATCGGCTATACCAATATAAAAGTCGCCATTTTGCATATCAAAGAGATTTAAAACTTCCATTCCAAATACATCATGCATATATGAATATATTTCTTTATTATTTATCTCTCGATTATGCTTTCTAATAACATTTTTTTTGAGCTGAACACGGATATCTTTTATCCAATTTGTGATTTCTTCAGCCTCTGAAGAATTAGTCCTAAGCTTATCATAACAAAAATCCATGGTTGCCATCATAAGCTCTCTGTTTACCTCATCAGTTTGGGCAGGTAAATCCTTCTGTTCGTCTTCGGCAGCAGCAATCCTCTCGTTACATTCTTCAAGAAGTCTTTTATCATCGTCAAGTTTCTTTGAAACCAAGTCAGAGGTGCCCTCCATATTTTCCATAACGGAAGCCATAAGACTTTCTTTTACTTTTTTTAAATCCTTTAATTCCTTTTTGAGCTCAGCATCTCTTTTGAGGAGCTCATTTTCTTTTGTTTCTAAATCTTTAACGGTATCAGGCTTGCCTCCTAAGGCAAAAAGCCTGTGCCATTTTTGATCTAAAATAAGCATTGGAACCTTGATTTTAGCAATTGCACTTTGAAAATCATGTTCTGCCATAAAATCACCTACTTATTTTGCTTGGTAATATTATATGATAACTGCATTAAGCTGTCAGAAAGATGAACATTTTCAATAACAACATCTGGAATATCATCCAAATCAACATGAGCAAAGTTCCAAATAGCGTGAACGCCAAGTGAAACCAGCTTTAAAGCTGTTGATTTTGCATTTGCCTTTGGAAGTGTGAGGGCTGCAATTTCAACATCATTATTCTTAATAAATTCTGGTAATTCATCAAGCATCTGGATAGGTAAATCCCTAACCATTTTACCTTTTAAATCAGGGTTTGTATCAAATAAACCGATAATCTTGAAACCAACTCGTTCAAATTTAACATATCCTGCAATAGCCTGGCCAAGATTACCAGCACCAATAACTATAACGTTATGAGTCTCATTAACACCAAGGATATTTCCAATTTCGTCATGAAGATAAGCTACATTGTAACCATAGCCCTGCTGGCCAAAGCCGCCGAAATTGTTAAGATCCTGTCTTATTTGAGATGCCGTAACGTGCATACGCTTGCTTAAATCATTTGAAGAAATGCGTTCAACACCATCATCTAGAAGCTCTCCTAAGTATCTATAGTATCTAGGAAGTCTCCTGATTACTGCCTGCGAAATCTGTTTGTCCAAAATAAACGCCTCCTAATAAAAGATTAATTTTATTATAGGGTTCGCAAAAAAGTTTGTCAACAAATTAACAATTTATACGCTATATACTACTGATTTCCTCCCACTGTTGGTATAGGTTATCAAGTTTAGCATTTATTTCGTTCTGTTTAGCAGTCAATTCATTTAATTTAGCTGAATTGGTCATATTCTCAGGCTTGATAAATTCCTCGTCTATAGAGGCTTTCTCAGCTTCAAGCTGTTCTATTTCTTCTTCAATCTTTGAAATACGATTCTGAAGCTTTCTTTTCTCTGCTTCGATACGCTTCTGTTCCTTGAAGTCCAGCTTTGCAGCTGTTTCTTCCTGATTTGTTCCAGAGCCCTGAGACACGCTTGATGTAGATGAATTGCCATATAACTGCTCTTTCTTGGCAATGTATTCATCATAGTTACCAAGATATTTTGTCAGTCCACCATTTGAAAGCTCCAAAATGGTATTGGCGGTTTTATTTACAAAATATCTATCGTGACTTACATATAAAAGAGTACCATCATATTCATTAAGCGCCTCTTCAAGCATCTGTTTTGAATCCATATCCAAGTGGTTGGTAGGCTCATCGAGAATCAGAAGGTTTGATTTTGAAAGCATAAGCTTTGCAAGAGATACTCTTCCTCGTTCACCACCTGATAAATCACTGATACGCTTGAAAACATCATCCTCAGTAAACATAAAGGCTGCTAAAGTGTTTCTAACCTTTGTTTCTGTAAGGAAAGGATAAGCATCGTGAAGCTCACTGAAAATTGTATTAGATTCAGTAAGTCCCTGCTGCTCCTGATCGTAGTAGCCTACAGTTACATTTGCACCAAAACGAATCTCACCGGATTCGAAATCAGTAAGACCATTTATACATTTTAAAATTGTAGTTTTGCCTGTACCGTTATCACCTAAGATAGCGATTCTATCGCCCTTATGGACGTCAAAAGATAAATCTGTAAAGATGTTTTTATCGTCATAAGATTTGGTTACATGGGAAAAATCAAGAACATCCTTACCGCTTTCTTTTTCAATCTCAAGAGTAAGACGCATTTTTGGTAAATCCTTATCAGGTGCATCCATTACATCCATTTTATCAAGAAGCTTTTTACGGCTTTCAGCTCTTTTGATAGATTTTTCTCTATTGTATGACTGAAGCTTTTCAATTACTGCCTTCTGATGTTCTATTTCCTTCTGCTGCTTTTCATAAGCATTTTCGTAGGAAATCTGAGCAAGCTCTTTCTGAGCAACAAAGGATGAGTAATTACCAGTATATACACTGGTTCTGCCGTAAGATAAATCAACTACATGGTCAGCGATTTTATCAAGGAAATATCTATCGTGGGCAACAATTACAACAGCACCTTTATAGGAAGCCAGATATCCTTCCAACCACATTATAGAATTTAAATCCAGGTGGTTTATAGGCTCATCAAGAAGAAGTAAATCTGGTGAAGATGCCAGCAATCGACCAAGACTTACTCTTGTTTTCTGACCGCCCGAGAGCTCATTCATACTTTTCGAAAGATCGTCACCCTCAAAGCCTAAACCTTTAAGAATACCTACAGCTTCAGAACGGAAGGTGTATCCTCCCTTTAAATCAAACTGATGCTGAAGCTTATGATAATCCTCCATAAATGCTTCCATCTCTTCATGAGAAAGCTGACTCATTTGCTGTTCCATTTCTGTCAGGCGCTTTTCCATTGAAAGAAGGTCTTCTCTGGCACCAAGAACAGTGTCTAATATATTGCTTCCGAAGGAATCCTCTTGATACTGAGCCAAGTAGCCCATTGTGGCATCTTTTTTTAAAGTAACTTCTCCGTCATCTGCTGGAAGTTCTCCGATTATAATTTTAAGGAGTGTTGATTTGCCGGTACCATTGTTTCCGACAATAGCAACCTTTGAACCTTCGTCTACTGTAAATGTAGCATCTTTAATTATTGAATCCTCGCCAAAGGATTTATAAATATGTGAAACATTAAGTAACATGATTTTTTCCTTAAAAAATGCGCCCGACAAAGAGCCAGGCGCATTAAAATAGCTAGCTAATTAGTTTTACTGTACGTCCTTGATAGAGAAGCTAATACGTCCCATCTTGTCCTTGCCAAGGCAAACAACCTTAACAGTATCGCCAAGTGTAAGAACATCTTCTACTCTATCAATTCTCTCCTTAGCAATCTTAGAAATGTGAACCATTCCTTCCTTGCCTGGAGCAAACTCGATGAATGCACCGAATTCTTTAATGCTGACAACCTTACCTGTAAGAATCTGATCCTTCTCGAAATCTGTAGTAATGATTTCAATCATCTTCTTAGCCTCATCCATCTTAGCAGCATCTGTACCGCAGATAGAAACGTTGCCTTCATCTGTAATATCAATCTTAACATCACATCTTGCAATGATTTCGTTGATTGTCTTTCCACGCTGTCCAACAACATCACCAATCTTCTCTGGATCGATAGAAAGCTGAATAATCTTTGGAGCGTACTCGCCAACCTGTGGACGTGGCTCAGCGATTGCCTTGCTCATGCAGTTGTCCATGATGAAGAATCTAGCTTCACGACAACGAGCGATAGCGCCCTCAACGATTGGACGTGTAAGACCGTGAATCTTAATATCCATCTGGATAGCTGTGATACCTTCCTTAGTACCAGTAACCTTGAAGTCCATATCTCCGAAGAAGTCCTCAAGACCCTGAATATCTGTAAGAAGTACGAAATCGTCATCTGTATCACCTGTAACAAGACCACAAGAGATACCAGCTACCATAGCCTTAAGTGGAACACCAGCAGCCATAAGTGACATACAAGATGCACATGTAGAAGCCATTGATGTAGAACCGTTTGACTCAAATGTCTCTGAAACGGCACGGATTGCATATGGGAACTCCTCTGGTGTAGGAAGTACAGGGAGAAGTGCTCTCTCTGCAAGTGCACCGTGACCAATCTCACGACGTCCTGGTCCTCTAGAAGGCTTTGTTTCACCTACTGAGTATGCAGGGAAATTGTAGTGGTGCATATATCTCTTCTCTGTAACGAAGGCATCAAGACCATCAATCTTCTGTGCCTCTGAAAGAGGAGCGAGTGTTACTACGTCACAAATCTGTGTCTGACCACGTGTGAACATTGATGAACCGTGAACACGTGGAATAATATCAACCTCAGCTGCAAGTGGACGAATCTGATCAAGCTGACGTCCATCTGGACGCTTATGATCCTTAAGAATCATCTTGCGAACTGTCTTCTTCTCGTACTGATAAATAGCCTCACCAAGAACTGCAAGCCATTCTTCATTCTCTGCAAAAGCTTCCTCAAGACGCTCTGTAATCTGACGAATATTCTCCTCACGAACCTGCTTCTCATCTGTGAATACAGCTTCCTCCATCTCTGTTGGAGGAACGATTTCTTTCATCTTAGCAAAAAGCTCTTCTGGAATAGCACATGATGTGTACTCGTGCTTTGGCTTACCACATTCCTTAACCATCTCATCGATGAAGTTGATGATTGTCTGGTTAACATCGTGGCACTTGTAGATAGCTTCAATCATCTTATCCTCAGGGATGATGTTAGCACCAGCCTCAATCATGATTACCTTTTCTCTTGTAGAAGCAACTGTAAGCTTAAGGTCGCCCTTATCCCACTGCTCCTGTGAAGGGTTAACGATTAACTCACCATCAACCATACCCATCTGTGTCATAGCACATGGACCATCAAATGGGATATCTGAAATACATGTTGAAATAGCAGCACCAAGCATAGCAACAAGCTCTGGACGGCACTGTGGGTCAACAGCCATAACCATATTGTTAAGTGTAACGTCGTTACGATAATCCTTTGGGAAAAGTGGACGCATAGGTCTGTCGATAACACGAGATGTAAGAACTGCGTTCTCAGATGCCTTACCTTCTCTCTTATTAAATCCACCTGGAATCTTACCTACTGCGTATGTCTTCTCTTCGAACTCTACTGAAAGAGGGAAGAAATCGATGCCATCACGTGGCTTATCAGATGCTGTAGCAGTTGAAAGAACTGTTGTATCACCATACTGAATAAATGCTGCTCCATTAGCCTGAGCTGCAACTCTGCCGATATCTACACGAAGTGTTCTACCAGCTAAATCCATTGTAAATGTCTTCATGGTTTTCTCCTTATAAACTTAAATTATATTAAGCTCTAACCCGAAACTACTGAAAATGAAGCGAACTTCTAGAACCTTGACTTATTATAAGTCTTTCGCTAACAAATTCAGTGGCTTCGGATTGGGCTCGAAAACTAAATCATAGAAAAATGAGCGGAGAATACACTCCGCTCGTATAGATTACTTTCTTAAGCCAAGACGCTCAATAATTGAACGATATCTCTCAATATCTGTGTTCTTAAGGTATGCAAGAAGGTTTCTTCTCTTACCAACCATCTTCATCATACCACGACGTGAATGATGATCACCTGGGTTAGCCTTAAGATGCTCTGTAAGCTCTGAGATACGAGCTGTAAGAACTGCAATCTGAACCTCTGGAGAACCTGTGTCACCAGCTGTTCTAGCGTACTCATTGATAATTGCCTGCTTCTTCTCTTTTGTAATCATTTTAATTACCTCCTAATAAAACTATTAATATGCCGTAACTAAGGAAAGGTCGGAGTGTCCAAAACCTGAGTTACAGTAAATCGTACTTTAGTATAATAGCACAGCCAGTAAAATATGTAAACAAAGAAAAAATCATAAACTAGCTTATATTAAAGCTGTACCATATCCTGAATGGCATATTCTGATATATTGCCTATTTTACCGCTATTTACATATATTGTAGAAAAATCATAATTCACTGCAAAATAAATATTTCCTTTATCATTCTTATCGCCTATAGAAATATAGATTGCGTCTCCAGTAGAATCTTCTATCGAAAATACTTTTGACTCTGTGTTTAAGCCATAATCTTCGCCATTTGCATTTTCAATATAATCGATACTATGAATATCACACAAATAATTTAGAACATTATCAATTCGACTCTGATTTAAACTGATATCAGTATTGTCAGTATAAATCCACTGATCATTAATCTTTTCGAAATAAAGTTCAATACCATTTGAATCAGTCATAGTGAACTTATAAACCTCTTCTTTTGGTATATAGATTATTTGCTCACCCTTATCCTTTTTTTCGCTTTCTTTATCAAGTTTATCTGCTATGGATGGGGTATTGGATATAATTGTTTCGTCGCTGGGATTGAGCAATCCTAAAGGCGGATTTTCACTATTCCATACATGATTCATATAAATAATAGCTATAAAGGCGCCAATCAGTATCAGAACAAGAATCAATAAAACTATCTTTAATTTCTTAGAATTCAAAAATGCCCCCATAACTCCAGCTCCTCCTAAACAAAAAATTGCTTTACAACTATATTGTAAAGCAATTTTAATTGATTATCTATAAATAATATCGTCTCTGCTAGGACCGTTTGAAATCATTGTAATTGGGAAGCCAATCTCCTTCTCAATAAATTCAATGTACTCACGGCAGTTTTCTGGAAGATCTTCGTATTTCTTAACACCACGAATATCGCACTTCCATCCTGGAAGAGTAACAAGAACTGGCTTAGCCTTTTCAAGCTTAGATGTAACAGGGAAATCGGTAGTAACTTCTCCATCGATTTCATATCCAACACAAACTGGAATTTCATCGAGGTATCCAAGAACATCAACTACTGTGAAGGCTACATCTGTTGTACCCTGCATTCTACATCCATATTTTGATGCAACACAATCGAACCAACCCATACGACGAGGACGTCCAGTTGTAGCACCAAACTCACCACCATCGCCTCCGCGACGTCTGAGCTCATCAGCCTCATCTCCAAAGATTTCTGAAACGAAGGCTCCAGCACCTACTGCTGAAGAATAAGCCTTACATACTGTAACCACCTGCTTAAGCTCCTGAGCCGGGATACCAGCACCAATACAACCATAAGGTGCAAGTGTTGATGAAGATGTAACCATAGGATAAATGCCATGATCAGGATCCTTAAGTGTGCCAAGCTGTCCCTCAAGGAGAATTGTTTTGTCTTCCTTAAGTGCATTCCAAAGATATGCAGAAGTATCGCAAACATAAGGTGCAATCATATCTCTGTACTCGTGAAGTGTATTAAGAAGCTCTTCTGGTGTAAGAAGTGGCTTGTGATAAAGATGCTCTAAAAGAATATTCTTCTGCTCGCAAGTACGAACTACCTTTTCCTTTAAAAGCTTCTCATCAAAAAGCTCCTGAACCTGATATCCAATTTTTGCATATTTATCTGAGTAGAATGGAGCGATACCACTCTTTGTTGAACCGAAAGAGGCCTTTCCAAGACGTTCTTCTTCATATTGATCAAAGAGAATATGATATGGCATTACAATCTGAGCTCTGTCTGATACCAAAATCTTTGGTGCAGGTACTCCCTTCTCAACAATGGAGTTGATCTCATTAATAAGGATTGGAATATTAAGAGCTACACCATTTCCAATAATACTTGTGGTGTGACTATAAAATACTCCGGAAGGTAATGTATGAAGAGCAAATTTACCGTAATTATTTACGATAGTATGACCAGCATTAGCTCCTCCCTGAAAACGAACAATGATGTCAGCGTTTGCAGCCATCATGTCAGTAATCTTGCCTTTTCCTTCGTCGCCCCAATTGGCGCCTACAACTGCTTTTACCATAACAATCCTCCTAAAATATTGCCTAAATTATTCTATATCAATCAGCTTCTTTGTAACTGTACAAGCTAAAGCGCCTGGTCCAATATGACATGAAACTGATAATGATAACGGATCTATCCAAATATTTTTAACAGGAAATTCTTCTAATAGTTCTTCACGGAATTTCTCAGCTGCTTCCTGATTCTGAGTATGTGCTACAGAAATAACAACATCATCAAAATTATCTGTATGAAGGACATCTTTCATATCCTTTTTTAAAGCTTCTATCATAGTCTGCTTTGCAGCCTTCATGGTACGTGCCATGCTGTATTTATCAAGCTTTTCTCCATAGATAGATAGAACAGGCTTAATCTTAAGCAAGGAACCAATAGCTGCTACAGCAGGAGTAAGTCTTCCACCCTTCTTCAAGTATTCAAGAGTATCAACTGTAATATAAATTGTAGATGCAGATTTAATTTCCATAAGTGCGTCGCAAATTTCTTGTGCACTCTTACCCATATCCGCAAGCTTCTTAGCTTCTAAAGCTGAAAGCTTCTGTGTAACGGATATACGCTGATTATCTACAACAACAACTCTTCCATCATAATCCTCTGACAACATCTTTGCTGTGGCACAAGATGATGAAAGGCCAGATGACATAGGAATGTAAACAAGCTCATCATATTCTTCAAGAATCTTATCCCAGGAATCCATAAGATTACCTGTGATAGGCATTGAAGTAGTAATTTCTCCGCCTTGGGTAAGCTTCTCATAAAACTCGTCCTGACTAAGGTCGATGTCCTCGTAATATAACTGTCCATCAATATAAAAAGGCATTGGCTCAACGAAGATACCTAATTTTTTAGACTCTTCCTGAGTAATGCCACTATTGCTATCTGTAAGTATTGCTACTTTACTCATAATTCACCTCGAAAATTGTATTGCTTAAAATAAAAGCACCGCTGATTATGATACCATAACCAGCGGTGAAATAAAACATTTTTAAGTGAATTTTAGTACATTCCACCCATTCCACCAGCAGCAGCGGCTGCAGCAGCTGCATCAGCAGCAGGATCCTTAATATCAGCAACAACTGACTCTGTTGTAAGAAGTGTAGATGCAACAGAAGCAGCATTCTGAAGTGCTGTTCTTGTAACCTTTACAGGATCAAGGATACCAGCCTTAACCATGTTTACATACTCTTCCTTGTATGCATCAAAGCCTACAGCGTCCTCAGACTCACGTACCTTGTTAATGATAACTGAGCCCTCAAGACCTGCATTTGCAGCAATGTAGAAAAGTGGAGCCTCAAGTGCCTTAACAATAACGTTAGCACCAGTCTTCTCGTCACCAGAAAGTGTCTCAGCAAGCTCAGCAACCTTCTTCTGAACGTGGATGTATGCAGAACCACCACCTGAGATGATACCTTCCTCAACAGCTGCACGTGTAGCGTTAAGAGCATCTTCCATACGAAGCTTAGCTTCCTTCATCTCTGTCTCTGTAGCAGCACCTACACGGATAACTGCAACACCGCCAGCGAGTTTAGCAAGTCTCTCCTGAAGTTTTTCCTTATCAAACTCTGATGTTGTCTCATCAATCTGACCACGAATTTGTGCTACACGAGCCTCGATTGCATCCTTATCGCCAACACCATCAACGATTGTAGTGTTTTCTTTATTAACCTTTACTGACTTAGCACGACCAAGCTGCTCAAGAGTTGTATCCTTAAGCTCAAGACCAACCTCCTCAGAGATTACCTGACCGCCTGTAAGGATAGCAATATCCTGAAGCATTTCCTTACGTCTATCACCATAGCCTGGAGCCTTAACAGCTACTACATTGAATGTGCCACGAAGCTTGTTAAGGATAAGTGTTGTAAGTGCCTCTCCCTCAATATCCTCTGCGATGATAAGAAGTCTTGCACCTGACTGTACAATCTGCTCAAGTACTGGAAGAAGCTCCTGGATATTAGAAATTTTCTTGTCTGTGATAAGGATGTATGGATCATCAAGATTTGCTTCCATCTTATCCATATCTGTACACATGTAAGCTGAAATATAACCTCTATCGAACTGCATACCTTCTACAAGGTCGAGCTCTGTCTGCATTGTCTTTGATTCCTCGATTGTGATAACACCATCGTTAGAAACCTTTTCCATAGCGTCAGCAACCATCTGACCTACTTCATCATCACCAGCAGAAATAGCAGCTACTCTTGCAATCTGCTCCTTGCCATCAACAGCCTTTGACATAGCTGAGATAGCCTCTGTAGCACACTCTACAGCCTTCTTCATTCCCTTTCTAAGAACGATTGGGTTTGCTCCTGCAGCAAGGTTCTTCATACCTTCCTTAACCATTGCCTGAGCAAGAACTGTAGCTGTTGTTGTACCGTCACCTGCTACATCATTAGTCTTTGTAGCAACTTCTTTTACAAGCTGAGCACCCATATTCTCAAATGGATCATCAAGCTCAACATCCTTAGCGATAGTAACACCATCGTTTGTAATAAGTGGAGCACCGTATGGCTTTGCAAGAACAACATTACGCCCCTTTGGTCCAATAGTAACTCTAACTGTATTTGCTAATTTATCAACACCTGCCTCTAAAGCCTGTCTAGCTTCAGCACCGTACTTAATTTCCTTTGCCATTATAATTTACCTCTTTTCTGTATTTTGAATTTAGATTATTCAACAACTGCAAGAATATCATTCTGACGAACGATAATGTATTCTTCGCCTTCAAGCTTAACCTCAGTACCTGCGTACTTAGAGTAGATAACCTTCTGGCCTTCCTTTACCTGCATAGTAACATCCTTACCATCTACAACCCCACCTGGACCAACAGCGATTACAAGTGCCTCCTGTGGCTTCTCCTGTGCTGCTGATGCAAGAATAATTCCTGATTTTGTAGTCTCTTCTGCCTCGCACTGCTTTAATACAACGCGGTCTGTTAATGGAACCAATTTCATTTTATATTACCTCCTAAATAATAATCTCTGCCATTCTGTTAGCACTCATTGTATACGAGTGCTAACTACAAAAAGTATAATAGGATTCTATTGAAAAACTTTCAACTAAATCGGAAGGAAGAATTTCAATAGAATCCTATTAAAAACTCTTTATTTCTCTTTTTTTCTCGTTTTTTCTTACTTTTGCATTTTTGGAAGCTTGGAAAGTACCGTATTTTTAAGGGTATCTCCGCCTACTGCCATCAAATGTTTCAGAACGTCTATGACTATTGCCTGGTTTTCTGGATCCAATTCCTGGATTTCCTTAGTAACTATTGCAATAGATTTTACTTTATTGCCTGTAATATGGGACATTTTCGTAGCTCCAGAATTAGATAAAAGCTCAAAGAATACGTCACCAAACGCTTCTCTGGTTTCGTAGTCAAACTTCTTAGTCCATTCTTTCATTATTTCATCAATCATAACTGATGAATTTGCTACAGAATCTACCTTTGTAAATCTATTACGAACCACCTGCCAACTAAATAAATCATGTTGGCTTAACCCTTTTGTATTAGAGGATACAACAGAAATCTTTGCTTTAGTGTACATCATCATTCCGATAATAGATTCATTTGGAATATATTTGTGTACTCTTTTAATTACGGACTTGTATTCTGGTGTTTTAAGAATTTCAGGAATAAAGCCAGGGCCATCGTTATTATAAATTTCTATAATATTATCCTTTATGTGAGGTTTACAAAATGCTGAACCATATAAGGCAAAGCTTCCACCCTTTGAATGACCTCCTATACGAAGCTGCTTCATTGTTCGGGCAAAATTTTTATTTAAGTATTCTACAGCCTTTAACTGACCACCTGTCCCTGGCGAAAAGGACATATTGAAATCCTCTTTCCATCCAATAAGACTGTCATCGGTACCACGGAATGCAACATAGATAGTGCCATCTGGCAGGTAAAAGGTGCATACAGCAAACTGACTTTGCTCTTCAGCATCAAGCTCGTTAACAAAACCAGAAAGCTTCATACCGCCAAATCTCTTAGAATGAGCCATTTCTCTTATAAGAAAAGGCGCGCGTTTTGTAAGGGAAGTCCTTGCCAGTAGCTCATTTTCAGAATGTTTTTCAAAAAATAAGTCACAGGCGTCTTCTATTGAAATCTTTTCCTTTAAGCCTGGTCCTGGGACTATACCATCGAAGGCTGTATATACAAGCTCGCATAAGACAGCATTGTCGACCTCGTTAAATGGGTCAATATCAAATGGTACGTCGCCTCGCCAAATCAGATAATCTTCAATGTTAGCCATAGTTATAAATTATTCCTCAAATAATGAGTCTGAGTTTGTGTCAGTGTAAATATCGTCAAAGTAATCTTCCTGAGGCTCCTCTTCAAAAATCGAATCATCAAGCGATGACTTACTTGGAGCATCCTCTAGATTACGATTGTAATTGCGATTAGCATCCTTTTTATGATCATGTAATCCAATTGCCATAAGAAGCAATGAGAATAAAGATAAAGCACCAACGGCAATCAAATATGAGCAAGTAATTACATTTCTTTCAAAAAACTTCTGTGGAACAAAAAGGAAATAGATACTAGCTGCTATACTTGCTATTCCGAAAATAAGGCTTATGAACCAAACCCCTCTTTGAATATGGAATAAAGCAAAAGATTGTTGAAGCATTACTGCTCCTAGAATCACGCCTATTAAGCAAACCAATGCTTCAATAAAAGTTGAAATAGTATTGGCCTGGAAAATAAAAACAGCGCCAATAATAACTAAAATAACTCCCATGGTAAATCCATAGTTGGAAATTTTTATAAATTCATGATTAAAGAAGAATTTAATCATGTACCATGCTCCAAAACAAATAAAAAGTATGCCTACTGCTAAAACGGAAAATGAATAAACCATTTTGGAAATAAACTCAGCATCCAAAACCAAAAGGCATATTCCTAATGCAAGATAAATAAGAGATGCAACAATGTGCGCAACCAATGCCACCTTTGAATCATTAATTTCTTCACTGTTCTTAGTCATTATTACCCTCCTCTAGTTAGCTAAATAATATTGCAATAAGATTGATTAGGCCATGAGCTAAAAAACACATCCAAAGTCTTTTGTTTTTAACATACATGGCTCCAAGTGCTATACCAACAATCACTGCATATATGAATTGTACTATATTATTATGTATAATTCCAAAACAAATTGTAGATAAAACAACAGCTTGTATAGGCCCGTACCATAACCACAACTGTCCTGCTATAATTCCACGCATTAATAGTTCCTCTAAAATAGGAATTACAAGAGCATTACAAATAAGCTTTAGCCACAATCCACCATCTGAAAGTGTACTACTTGCCTTTGAAAAATTTGTGGAGCGCTGTATAAGTCCGCTATGTGTAAGAACAATATTTGATAAAACACCAACAGCAATTACAAAAATCACCCATATTAAGCTTTTAATTATTTCGTTTTTATCTAGTTTTGTAGGTATTATCTTAGGGGAGCCCTTATATATTATCCACATTGGTACCAAACAAAATAATGCTGCAATAAGCAGGCACATAAGCCTGCCTATATTTGCAGCATATAAATCCATCAATAAAGAACTACCAAGCTGATAGACAATAAAATATACCAACAATGGATAAATTATTTGAATTACTCGATTAGTCTTAATTTGATTCAATGTAATCTAACACCTCACTTGGAAAATCAAAGACCTCTAAAGCGCCATGCTCCAGCATTTCTTCAGTAGAACCAAATCCCCAGGAAACTCCAATGCAATCAATGCCAGCAGCCTTTGCTCCATCTACGTCAAATTTGGTATCTCCAATAAGTATAGTCTCTTCCTTTTGATGCCAAGGGGATCTGCTGAAACAAAGATTAATAACCTGCTCTTTTGTATTAATCTTTGCATCCATTGTGGAACCGCAAATATCAGTGAAATATTTATCTATTCCTAAATATTCAAGGATCTTTCGTGCAGTAGGTTCAGGCTTAGAGGTACATACCAATAGACAGTAGCCTCTTTTTACAAGTGCATCAAGCAGACCCTCCACACCTTCAAAGGCCTCAACATTTAAACATCCATTTTCAGCATCATAGTAATGTCTGTATGTAGCCACAGCCTCTTTAAAATCCTCATCTCTAACACCTAGATAATTAGGAAACGAATATGTAAAAGGAGGTCCTACGCATTTACGAAGTGTTGCATAATCTGGGATATCATATCCATACTTAGTAAGTGTAATTTTAAGACCTTCTATGATACTTGGAGCAGAATCGATTAATGTACCATCCAAGTCAAAATAAATGTTTTTTATCACTTCTTAACTCCTTTAGTATCACGGCTTCCTATATGAAGTCGGTTGAGGGCAACAGCTTTATCTTTTACTTTTACTTCTAGTGAATCACCTTCTGAAAGCACGTAGATATTTGTAAGCTCATCACCCTTTGCAAGCTTAATTCCTCTAACTCCCGCAGCAGTCTTTTTCTTCTCTGGAATTGTATCTCCCTCAATTCTTAAGAACATATCTTTTGCCGACTGCATAACAACTGTATCACCAGGATTAATAATTTTAACGCAGATTACTTCATCCTTGTCATTTAATTTTGTGGCAGCAATTGTTTTTCTGGAAACATCAAATTCGCTACCATCAACAAGCTTAATCATTGCCTGCTTTGTACCAAAGATAAGCTTATTCTTAATAATATTTTCCATTGAATCAGCGAATATAAGATTCTCTTTGGTAAGGTCAATCTTTGAGCCCTTTTCAGCGGTATCAATAGGCTGACCCTTATCTCTAAATTTACCGAATGGGAGACTTAAAACTTTTATTGCATGCATGTCTCCCTTTTCTGTAAACAGACAAATCTTATCTATGTTTTTACAGAATACAATCTTCTTTGACTCGATTTCTGCAGCCTCTTTATTTCTTTCAAAGGTAGGCATATCTACCACACGGGCATATGCGAATCTGTCGATAAGAACAGCCACATCGATAACCTCAATAGGCTTCTCTTCTACAACAGCTTCCTCTACATTATCGATAACTGTACGACGATCTTTTGCATATTCTTTTCTGATTGCCTGAAGATCTTTGATGATTACCTTTGCCATCTCAGCACGAGAACCAAGAATCTTTGTGTATCTGGCAATCTTATCCATTGTCTCAGCATAATCGCCACGTAAAGCTTCGATTTCCAAGCCAATTAAGCGATGAAGTCTCATATCAAGAATTGCCTGAGCTTGCTTCTCTGTGAAATGAAGCTGCTCTGCATCTGCTTTAGACTTCTGTGACTTAAACTTGATTCCAGCAGTAATTCCATCTACGAGACAGGCCTTTGCCTGCTTAACATCCTTTGAGCCACGAAGAATCTCGATAATCAAATCGATTACATCGCATGCCTTTATAAGACCTTCCTGAATCTCTTTTTTCTCCTGCTCTTTTCCGAGGAGATGTGTGTACTTTCTAGTACAAAGCTCATACTGGAAATCAACGTGATGCTTGATAATTGGAACAATTCCAAGAGTCTCAGGCTTACCATCAGCAACCGCAAGCATATTTACACCAAAGGTATCCTCAAGACGAGTCTTCTTATAAAGAAGATTGAGTACATTCTGGGCATCAGCACCTTTTCTGAGCTCGATAACGATTCTCATCTGCTCGCCCTTAGACTGGTTTGAAATATCTGCAATATCATTAGTCTTTTTTGTCTCTACAAGACTACAGATATCATTTAAGAACTTACCGATATTAGCGCCAATCATAGGATAAGGGATTTCAGTGATAACAATTTGCTCTTTACCACCCTTAATCTTTTCGATTTCGGCTTTTCCACGAATTTTAATTTTACCTACACCGGTAGAATAGATTTCCAGCAAATCATCTTTATTTGTAACGATACCACCTGTTGGAAAATCTGGACCTGGAATAATCTCCATCATTTCAGCAGTGCTAATATCTGGATTCTTCATGTAAGCAATTACACCATCAACAACCTCACCAAGATTGTGTTGAGGGATAGATGTAACCATACCTACAGCGATACCATCTGAACCATTGATAAGAAGATTTGGAACACGTACTGGAAGTACTTCTGGCTCCTTTTCTGTCTCATCGTAGTTAGGAATGAAATCTACAACGTTTTTATCAAGGTCGCCAAGATATACTTCCTGAGCAACCTTTGCCAAACGTGCCTCTGTGTATCGCATGGCAGCGGCTCCATCACCTTCGATTGAACCAAAGTTACCATGACCATCCACAAGAGGAAGGCTCTTTTTGAAGTCCTGGCTCATTACAACCAAAGCTTCGTAAATGGAGCTATCACCATGTGGATGATATTTACCCATTGTATCACCAACGATACGGGCAGATTTTTTGTAGGGTTTATTATAATCAACCTTCAACTCATACATATCGTAAAGTGTACGACGCTGTACAGGCTTGAGACCATCTCTAACATCTGGTACTGCACGAGCAAGTATTACAGACATGGAATAGTCAATGAAGGATTTTTGCATTATCTCTGAATATTCAGTTCTAATAATTTCTTGTGCCATTAATAATATATCCTTTCAAATCAATTACCGGAATTAAACATCCAGCTCAGCTTCCTTTGCATGCTTATAAATAAACTGCTTACGAGGAGCAACATCACTACCCATAAGAAGCTCTGTAACTTCTGAAGCCATAAGACCGTCCTCAATTTCTACAAGCTTAAGCTTACGACGTTCTGGATCAAGTGTAGTCTCCCAAAGCTGCTCAGCATCCATCTCACCAAGACCCTTGTATCGCTGAAGAGTAAAGGATTTTCCTTCCATCTTTTTACGATATTTTTCAAGAGCAACATCATCATAAAGATATTCCTCTTCTCCCTTTGATGGGATTGCCTTGTAAAGAGGTGGCATTGCAATATAAACATGGCCTTCTCTAATAAGCTCTGGCATAAATCTGTAGAAGAATGTCAGAAGAAGTGTACTGATATGAGCACCATCCACGTCGGCATCTGCCATAATAACAATTTTGTTGTAACGAAGCTTTGTAATATCAAAGTCATTACCGTAGCCTTCTGAAAAACCACAGCCAAAAGCATTAATTAGAGTCTTAATTTCCGCATTGGCAAGAACCTTGTCCATTGATGCTTTTTCAACGTTAAGAATCTTACCTCTGATAGGCATGATTGCCTGATACATACGATTACGTGCTTTCTTTGCTGAACCACCAGCGGAATCTCCCTCTACGATAAAGATTTCGCATTTATCTGCTTCACGGGATTCGCAGTTAGCGAGCTTTCCATTCTGATCAAAGGAGAACTTCTGCTTTGTAAGAAGATTAGTCTTTGCTTTCTCTTCGGATTTACGAATCTTGGCACTCTTCTCTGCACAGGAAATGATTGCCTTTAAAGTCTCTAAGTTTCTATCAAAGAATAAAACGAATTCATCCTGGCATACTTTCTGAGTAGCCTTAGATGCATCTGGGTTATCAAGCTTTGTCTTAGTCTGTCCTTCAAAACGTGGATCAGGATGCTTAATACTGACAATTGCTGTGATACCATTTCTAACGTCTGCACCAGTAAAGTTGGCATCCTTATCTTTGAGAATACCAAGCTCACGAGCATAGTTATTAATTACTGTAGTAAGTACAGTTTTAAATCCTGTAATGTGTGTACCACCCTCAGAGTTGTAAATGTTGTTACAGAAGCCGAGGATATTCTCCTTGAATTCGTTGCAGTACTGGAAGGCCACCTCAAGCTCTACATCATCGCATTTACCTTTGAAGTAAACAACATCGTGAAGAGTCTCTGCTGATTTGTTAATTTCCTTAACAAATCCCATGATTCCCTCAGGCTCATGATATGTAATATATTCTGGTGTCTCACCACGTAAATCTGCATAGTTGATAGTGAGACCTGGATTAAGATAAGCAGTCTCGTGAAGACGTGACTTTACCTCATCCTCCTTAAAATATGTCTTTTCAAATATTTCTGCATCTGGAAGGAAATTGATCTTTGTTCCGTGCTTGTTTGTCTTTGAAACCTTTGGAAGAAGTCCGTCTACAAGCTTTTCTGTAGGAACACCTCTCTCGTATCTGTCGTGGTGAACAAATCCTTCACGGGAAATATCTACTACCATATATTCAGACAAAGCATTTACAACTGAAGAACCTACACCGTGCAAACCGCCCGAGGTCTTGTAAACACTGTCATCGAACTTTCCACCTGCGTGAAGTGTAGAGAATACAAGACGTGCTGCTGGAACACCCTTAGCGTGCATACCAACAGGAATACCACGACCATTATCTTCAACTGTACAGCTGCCATCCTTTTCGAGAGTAACATAAATAGTGTCACACTCTCCTGCAAGATGCTCATCAACTGAGTTGTCTACGATTTCGTATATAAGATGATTGAGACCTTTGCGTGAGGTAGAACCGATGTACATACCCGGACGCTTTCTAACAGCCTCAAGTCCCTCTAAAACAGATATACTGCTTTCATCATAGGTAACTTTTTTTGCCATAAAAATTCTCTCTTTCAAAAAAATAATTATAAACGTCTATAAAACGTCTAAAAGGCGTCTGGATTTCCAGGCGCCAGTTAATATCAATTTAGTGTTTTCCGGTAGAACCAAAACCACCAGCTCCACGAGCTGTATCTGAAAGCTCTGATACTTCAGAAAATTCTACTGAAAGGAAAGGCACTACTACAAGCTGAGCAATCTTTTCTGCTGGTGTAATAACCCTCTCAACCTCTCCATCATTGTGAAGAGCAACCTTAACTTCTCCCCTGTAATCTGAATCAACTACACCTACACAGTTTGCAGGACGAAGACCTTCTTTTGCAGAAAGTCCGCTTCGTGCAAAAACACCGCCAAAATAACCAACTGGAATCTCCATTGCAAGTCCTGTACCAATCATCTTGGTCTCGTGTGGTGCAATCTTTACCTCCTCTGTAACGTCTGCAAACAAATCATAGCCTGCAGCATACTCTGAACCTCTCTCTGGAAGCTTTGCAGAGTCGGTAAGCTTTGTAATATTAATATTCATAAAATAATAATCTCCCTTAGTCTAATCTACATGCAAAACAATCTGATCTAGCTTTCTAGTCTGAGGAACATCAATAACCCGCTGATTGATGCTTCCACGCCATTTTGCCTGTAAATCTATCTTATCAATTTCAAACTCCCCGTCAACAAGAACATCCACATATTCCATGATTTCCAAAGACTTAATTTCCTCGTAAGTGAATCCAGTATAGAGCCAGACGGTCTTGCCGGGAAACCTCTCCCTAATTTCCCGGGCAAGCTCCGTCACTTCCTTTCGATTTCCTGGATACAATGGGTCACCTCCGCTGAATGTAATTCCGGAAATATAGTCTCTGGACAGTACTTCAAACAATTCATCTTTGGCAGCCTGATCAAATTTCAGTCCACCTTCTGGGTCCCAAGTAATAGGATTCTGACAATCCTTGCAATGATGGTCACAGCCCGAAACCCAAAGCACAGCTCTAAGACCATCGCCATTAAGCATGTCATCTTTAGTTATATTATGATAATTCATTACAATTATTCTCCAAGTCTACAAAATCTTACATAGATTTACGATCAGCGATTTCCGCCATCTTCGCCTCGTTAAGACGTGTATCTCCCTTTACACGTGAGTAAGATAAATATCCATTCATTCGGTCAATTTTTGTGAGATTCTTGCTACCGCAAACTGGGCAAACATCCATCTCAAGTTCCTCATGTCCGCAATCATCGCAATATGAAAGGGAAAGGTTAACACCCTCATAGAAGCCCTTCTGCATAGCACGACGTACAAGTGTCTTTACAGCCTCACGGTTGTAGTTAATAGGATAACGAACATACTGAATCTTCCCACCGTTTGAAAGCTCCCAGAAGCGTCCTTCTTTATCCTGCTTTTCAATAGGTGTAATATCTTCTGTAACATGGCAATGGAAGGAATTTGAAACATATTCTCTATCAGATACGTTTTCTATAATTCCATATTTATTTCTGAACTGTTTTACCTGTAGTCCGCAAAGATTCTCAGCTGGTGTACCATAGATAGCATAAAGATTGCCATCCTCCTCCTTGAACTGATTAACCTTTTCATTGATGTGCTTGAGTACCTCTAATGCAAACTCTCCATCCTCAACAAGAGATTTACCATTGTAAAGCTCCTGAAGCTCATTGAAGGCTGTAATACCAAAGGAAGCTGTAGCCGCCTTTAAAAGAGGCTTAATCTTATCATGGAAGCCTAGATGTCCACCGTAGAAACCACCCTCACAGTATGCAAGTGGATTTGTAGATGCACGCATCTCTCCAAGATAAGCATATGTACGAATGTGAAGCTTTCTAATCATCTCCAAATAATAATCAAGTACTTCGTAGAAATCCTTAGATTCCTGACGTGCCTTTGCAAGAATCATTGGAAGATGAAGTGAAACTGCACCGATATTGAAACGACCAATAAAGACTGGCTCATCTTCATCATCAGCTGGCTTCATTCCTCCCCTTTCATACCAAGGCGAAAGGAAGGCTCTACATCCCATAGGTGATATTACCTTGCCATATTTTTTATACATGCTGGCAATGTAACCCTCGCCAGTAAGAGAAAGCCAATCTGGGTACATGGTCTTTCTTGAACAATCGATACCAGCTTCGAATACGTCCTCAAGCTCACCACCAGGTCCGTGAAGATTTTCATCATAAAGGAATACAACCTTAGGGAAAAGTACCGGCTTTTTAAAGCCAGGCTTACCCTGTCCGATTGAACGAACCTTAAGGCATGCTTTTGATGCCATCTTCGCAAATACGGATGTACCAAGACCGATTGTTACTGTGATAAATGGATAATCGCCACGTGATGAAGCAACAGTATTAAACTTGTACTCCCATCCCTGGAAGCCCTGCTCCATATCGCGCTGAACCTCAGCCATGGAAACTTCTTCTGCTTTTGTCTTATCGATTCCTAAATCAAGATATTTCTTTAAATACTTGTCATAAGAAATCTGAGCATACTTTTCCAGAATCTGATCTGCCTGTGGAATAGTAAAACCACCATACTGTTGGCTGGCAGCTGAAAGAACAATATCACCTATAACATCAAAGGCAACATCAAGGCTCTTTGGCTCGTTATAGAAAATGTTACCCATCTCAAAGCCACCTTCAAGAACAGATTTAACATCAAAAAGACAACAGTTCATTGTGTCTCTTCTGGCGTTCATATCATGAATGTAAATATAGCCATCACGAATAGCCTGAACTTCTTCTGTTGTAAGGAAGAATTTCTTGTAAAGCTCACGATTAAGCTCGTTAAAAATCAATGAACGCTTGGTAGAAACAAGGGCCGAATCAGTATTTGAATTCTCCTTGTCACCGATGTACATGATGTTCTGAGACTTCTTATAAACATCATCAAGCATCTGAACGAAATCCTGCTTATAGTTGCGGTAATCGCGGTAGCTCTTTGCAACCATTGGATTAACACGCTCCAAAGCACCCTCAACAATGTTATGCATTTGCGCAATCTCAATCTTCTCAAGGCCAAGCTCCTCCACTCTCTCCTCAACAAATTGACATATAAATTTCTCCTGCTCAGGAGTAAATTTTACAAGAACGCGTGTAGCTGACTTCCCCACAGCCTCTACAACTTTTTGTACATCAAATGGCTCAAGTGCACCATCCTTTTTAACTACAAAACGATTCATACCTAACCTCCGGAAATTTATTAAAAAACTGCTAATAATTTTAGAATTTTCTGTCAATATCTAGTTGATTCAAAACAAAAACTACTAGATATTGTGTTGATGGTTTTATACTACCACCACACTATCTAGTAGTCAATAGGTTCACAAAACACAAAATAAAGTTTAACAATTCAGACACATTTCACTAAAATCCCAGATTGTCGTTAACCAGAATCACGTGAATACGGCCTTCATGACGAGAATAGCGAGTCATAAGGAACTGACAACAAATTGTATCTGGTGACTTGCAGTCCATACAAGAACCTGTCTTAGCGCAAGGAGTAGATAATCCAAAACGCTGTGCATTAATAGGTGCCGCAACATTTCTTGCCCTCTTTATGGCAGAATCTACATCTGGACACACCTTATTCATTCCAACAATGAAAATAACATGCTTTGGTCCCTGGGCAATTGCTGAGACTCTGTTTGCATTACCATCGATGTTAATCATTACTCCATCTTCTGTAATTGCATTGGCACTACTGAGGAAATAATCAGCATCGTAAGTTGAAAGCATTGCTGCTCTTTTATCCGTTGCAGCATCTCTATCGATAAAGTGATATTCACCTTCTTTTAAAGCTTCAACAAGCCCGATTTCATGAGCTGACATTGCTCCACCCATAGAAATTGAAGAACCCTCAGGAATTAGCTCTAAAGCTTTCTTTAAAGCTTCTTCTTTATTTGAAGCATAATAACCACTCATGTTTCTAGACTCTAGTCCTTTAATAACCTTCTGTGCCAGTAATTCATTTCTTTTAATAATATTAGCGTCCATTTTTATCCTCCTTCTACATCAAATATTTATTTCAAGACCAACTTTCAGTTGTTCCAGTTTGTCTCCCAGTTCACTTTTTAATATTCCATAAGCCCTGTTTTTGGTGCAGTGGCCTGTGCATATATATTCAATATTCTTTTCCTTAAAAGTATTTGCTACTGACAGGATTTCCTCTTCACTCTTATTAAATAGATGTAAGCCACCTATATATCCGTATATACGTTTTTCAGGAAAGGTAGATTGCACTTCATTTATAATATTTTCAACTCCACCATGGGAACAAGAATTTAAAATCACAAGACCTTTTTTAGTATCTAGAACAAGACTTTGTTCATGGGCAAAGTCATCAGGAAACCATTTATGGTTTGCCTTTATAAACATTTTTTCTCTTTTTCCTATCAAAGATAATCCTTCAGACTTATGAGGGATTAGATAGACTCCCTCCATAAGTTTATAGTCTCCAGACACTTTTTCGATTCTATCAGGATAATCTCTTAGCACGTGTTTTGGGATGCCGATATAGACTCTAAAGAACTTGCGCTTATGGTAGCAATTTTCAAGAGCCTCCTCACGCAAATAGAATTTTGCCTTGGAATTATTTTTAAAGAACGAAGGCATTCCATTTCCATGATCATAATGAGCATGACTAAGAACCCCATAATCAATATCAGCCACATCAAAACCAAGGCTTTTAAGATTACTCAAATATAAATTTGAAGCCCCTGTATCTAGTAAAATTTTCTTATCAGAAAACTCTATCAAAAGAGATAACCCCCATTCTCCTTCTAGTCCCATATTTGAAATATTATCTACTATAACCGTAATTTTCGCGCCCATAACATCTCTCCGTGAAACCTTCATTTACAAATGAATAAACTATATGGTACCCTCTAATACGAGGTGAAATTAATGACTACAAAATCAAACCGTAAATCACAATTTGATATAATTCGTATTCTCGCAATACTTATGATATTTAACTACCACTTTTGTATGGAGGCTGGTGCCAGCCAGTCCTTTTTTTGCGTATATAAAAATGGTGGTTGGGGAAGTGTTGGTACCAGCATCTTTTTCCTTCTTTCTGGATATCTAATCCATATGGGAAGTAAGAATACTAATATATCTACGTATTTAAAAAAGCGATTTTTATCTATATATCCATCCCTTTGGCTTAGTTTTATCATAGTGTATTTATTGACTAGTATTAACAAAAATAATTACCTATGGGGCGGGGAGATATGGAGAATTGCTTTATCTATTCTTGGAGTAGATACTTATCTTCAGTACTACTACGTTCCAACCTACTCATGTGTTGGTGAATGGTTCACCGCCATGATTATATTCTTATATATAGCTTATTTGCTACTTCGTATTCTTATAAAAAAATATCCTGTGATTTCATCAATCGTAATTGCGATTCTGTACTTTACCGAATGTATACGAGGAATACAGCCAACTGTTCCAGCCGATGCAAGTATTTTTACAGGTATTATGCTTTTCTGGATTGGAATGATGTTCCAGGAATATCCAACAATACTAAAGCCTGTTTGGTGGAAAATAATTTCTGCCATTGCAGTTATTCTTTTAGTATTGTTTGTAAAGCTACCATTCATAGGGAACGTTCTTCCATGGAAAAATCTTCTTGGAATAGCAATTTTTTATGTTTTATATGTGTTATTTTCTTCAATAAAATACAGTGAAACAACTGCTAAAGTATTGAAATTCTTCAGTTCATTATCTTTCGCTTTTTATTTGGTGCATCATTTTGTTATGCTTCAAATTATTGAAAGATATGGCATCGTTAATATCGTATTTACGTATATCATGGCTTTGATTATTACAATATTAACAGCATCTGCTGTTACAAATATCACAAATAAAATACGTTATAAAAGGTAGCACCTATTAAAATAAATCCAGCATGCTATCCAAATATATTTCTTCTCTGACTTTTAGTTGATATTCTGGTTTAGTCATGTAGTATAACAAAAATTCAAGTATAACTGCACTACCCAAGCCTCTGCCTTCAATTTTAAAATTCGAGAATCCGCTAGGCATATAGATATTTAATATATCCTCTTTTCCAATGAATCCCGGATTGTTCATGGCATCAGAAAATCTATAACCATTAGATGCAGTAGGTGAAACACATATGTGATCCTCACAGGCTTCACCAAGACTTTTTCTACTAACATTTTCATAGCAGTTTTTTCTATCATAACAGTTGAACCAACAACATTCATTACACAAGAATTCCACTTTATCTTTTTGTTCCTGTGTCAATGAATTAAGGCTGTCAAATTCTCTATTAAGTCTAAAATCTGGAACTACAAAAGAATACTCTTTGCAATTTAATTCATTCTTAAACTCTTCGAAATCAGTAATAACCTTTGTTGTGCTTGAAACAAAATAATAGTTTGTATAATTATTCTTTATGTAATTAAGCAGTAAATCCGAATATACGATAATGCCATTTTGCTTTGTTCCATTATTCTCAAATAACTTACATAACAAGTTGCACTTTCTATCTGTAAGATGTTCCTCTTTTAAAAGAGAATTGCTAAAGGTCAATCGTGATGAAATATCAAATTTTTTCATAAGTGAAGCTACTGCTTCTGGACTTTCATCCCCAAAACCAACACGTCCACCTCCCCAAATACAATCATCAGGGGCACCATAGATAGAACCAATTTCGCACCAATCATAAAAATATTCTCTATGATTATAAAAAAGAGGAAGAAAGACTTTATAAAGTTCATAAAACTCAAACAACCCCGGAAGGTGATAATAACATTTCAAAATCTCTCTACCTCTATTCAATCATAATATTTTTCTAGGAAACACAACTTGTATTAATAGCCTCAATAAGTGGTTTAATATAAGATTTGTCAGTCCAGTCATGTTTATCGGTACCAGCTTCCATCAAAGCTTTTTCCCAAACCTCATAATCCTTTGGATCTTTCTTTGCTACAGACTTTTGAAGCATTTTACAAAGATTTCTATCCATAAAGGACATATTATCCATATCCCATCCTCCACGGAAATAGAAAAACGGAAGCATCTTCAAATAATCCTTCATATTATGATCAAAGATGAAGCTAATAGCACCTTCTTCAATAGGTGATGCACCATCGCAGAAGACATATAACTGCTTATCCTTGAGTGCATCAATATGCTTCTTTAGAAAAGACAATCCTGCAATTCCCTGAGCATAAAGACCTCCACCAAAAACTACTGTATCATACTCTTTTATATCTTCAATCTTTGCATGCTTAACATCAATACAATCAAAGCCTGTCTCTTCCGCAATCCACTGAGCATATCGCTTTGTAGCACCATACTTTGACTTATAAATTACTACACCTTTCATAACTTTATCCTCCAACCTTTCCCAATTAAGCTACAAATTTATGTCACTGTTTAATATTCTACCTTATTTTGAAAATAAATCTATAGGAAATAGTCTTCTCAATAAATAATTTGACACATTTTAATAGTATTATAGTGGCTAGGTATTTTTAGCTTTTGAGGTGAAAGATATATGATTTGGTTAATAATGTTTGTAGGTGCTGCCTTAGGAGCAATTCTAGGCTCCATCTACATGATTAATTCAATAGCAAAATTTTCATTTATAAAAAACAAGCTGGTTGCTTTTATTATTATCGCAGCATTATTTCTCTTGTTTTTCTTCACGTTAGGATGGATTAATGCTCTTACAATAAGCATTTATACTACGCTATTCTTCCTGATTTTTGGAATACTAGTTAAAATACTAAAGCTAAAATATAACCTGCCGACTTCAATTCATTGGCAGGGATGGCTAGCTATATTTACTTCTATCCTGTATCTTGGAACAGGCTACTATCTTTGCGTTTCTGTTGTGGAGAAAGACTATAATCTATCTACTACTAAAAATATTGAGCCTATAACAGTCGCTATGATTGCAGATTCTCATATTGGCACCATCTTTGATGGCGATGGCTTTGCCAAACACTTAAAGACTATAGAGAATCAAAATCCGGATATTCTTTTAATAGCTGGAGATTTTGTAGATGATGGCACAAAAAGGCTTGATATGGAAAAAGCTTGCAAGGCTTTAGGTGAAATGAACCTTAAATACGGAGTCTGGTATTCCTATGGCAATCACGATGAAGGCTATTTTAATCATAGAGATTTTTCTGCAGAAGATTTAGAAAAAAGTCTATTAGAAAATGGAATTCACATATTAGCAGACCAGTATGAGCTTATAGATAATAACTTTTATCTTGTTGGAAGGTTAGATAAAAATGTTAATGGAGATATCAGAAAGACAATTGCTGATTTACTTCTAGACATCCCCGATGATAAATACATAATTGTTATGGATCATGAACCAAATGATTATAATGCAGAATCCAACTCTAAAGCAGATTTAGTTGTCTCGGGACATACTCATGGAGGCCAGATGATTCCAATACGTCATATTGGAGTGCTTGTTGGTGCCAATGATTTCACCTACGGATATACGAATATTAACAATACTGATTTTATCGTTACCTCTGGTATATCGGATTGGGCTCTAAAATTTAAGACTGGTGTTAGGTCTGAATACGTAATAATAAATATAAAATAAGAGATGGGAATATTTTTCCCATCTCTTTTACATGTCATCCTAGACCTACTAAAATAGATTGATAAACTATCTTTGTACTACATTAAAAGCATTAAGACTATAGGCTTCTATATTATCAATGCTTCCGTCTATAGTAATTGAATTCTTGGCATCCTTAGGCTTAAAACATTTTGTAGTGAAGGTATAAAGACCATCATTAATAAAGATTTCTATACTACATGTATCTACATAAATCTTCATGTTTTCTATTTTCTCACCGTCAGCTAACTTAAGCTTTCTGCTAGTTCTATTGCTTCCTAGCATCTCATCACTAAATGAGAATACCAAGTCATTTGTAAGCTTATTGTATTTAACATCAAAACCTTTGTTAAACTGAATAGAAAAATCGTCCAGTCCAAACTCTGATAGATTTAATTCATATGAATCAACGTCAGCAATGTTTTTGATATCAATTTTTTCTTCTCTTAAATCCATGATTTCAGCAACAGGCTGCTGAAGCAATTTCCCGGAATTGCTATCATAGACTAATTCCCTTGGCAATGACAACATATGCTGCCATCCATCATCTATTGAAATATCATGACCATATTCCGCATCAGGCATACCCATCCAGGCAATTAGGATGGTTCTTTTCTTTTCGTCTACATATGTCTGTGGAGCGTAAAAATCAAAACCATAATCCCATTCTGTAAATTCGCCTAAGCCCTTGCCATCAGCCAATAAATCCTTTTTTGCATTAAAATAACCAGCCTGGTAAATATTTTGGAAAGAATACTCTTTCGCCTCCAAGCCCTGAGGAGATACTGACAAGAACTGTTTGCCATCTACATAAAATAAGTCAGGACATTCCCACATATAACCAAATTTTTCAAACTCTATAAAATGACTAAATTTCCAATTAATCTTATCCTTGGATTTAAATAAAATAACGCATCCTTCATCACTCTTTTTTCTTGCCCCAAGAGTCATGTAGTAATAGTCATCCTGATACCAAACCTTAGGGTCTCGAACATGAAGAGTAAGATTATCTGGATAATCCTCACTTCTCAGTAATACTCTTTTTTCGCTAGCATCTATTCCGTCCTCGCTAGTTACTAAAATGGTATTACTCTCTCTTCCTTCAAGGATATAGTCATAATCTCCTGGATGCTTAACGTTACCTGTGTAATAAATATACATTTTATTATCTTCCACGTAAGCGCATCCTGAATAAACACCACTTGCATCCTCAGGCCTATCAGGCTTCATGAATACTCCTGTGAACTCATAATTAATGAAATCCTTTGTGGAGTAATGCCCCCAGTCCTTTTCACCGCCCTTAGGATCATCTGGTGAATACTGGAAAAATATGTGATGTACACCATCAAGCTGGCAAAGACCATTAGGGTCATTAAGCCAGCCTGAAATAGGAAAAAGATGAAATCTAGGAGTTAAATACTTTTTTTCTTTTATACTCATCTAATAAACACCTTTTATTTTGTTACTTTTAAAACCTTCTCACTGAAATCAGTGTTACCTGTCTTGATTGTACTAACCTCAGCAAACTTCTGTGTGTTAGAAACAATAACTGGTGTAACAAGTGGGTAACCAGCCTTTGTAATAGCATCCATATCAAATGTTACAAGAGTCTGTCCACAAGCAACCTTGTCACCCTGAGCAACGTGTGCTTTAAAGTGTTCTCCATTTAATTTAACGGTATCAAGACCGATGTGAATAAGAACCTCAATGCCATCATCACTTACAAGACCAATAGCATGCTTTGTATCATAAAGCATAGCAACAGTTCCATTGAAAGGAGCAACAACCTTACCCTCTGCTGGATTAATTGCAACGCCCTTTCCAAGTGCCTCGCTTGCGAATACCTTATCAGGAGCCTCTGTAAGAGGAATAATCTCTCCCTTAAGAGGAGCATATACTGAATCTGCATCTACATTTACTTCAGACTTTGTCTCAACAACAACAGAAGGAGTCTTCTCCTCATCATTATAAAGAATCCAAGATGCTGCAAAAGCTACAACAGATGCAACTGCAAATGTAAGTAAATATCCTGGTAAACAATCAGTTACGATAAGAAGTCCAAATAAACCTGTAATACCGTTTGCTGTAGCATAAACACCCATGATAGATGCTACACAAGCACCTGCGGCACCACCAATCATACCTGCGATAAATGGCTTTCCGTAACGAATATTAACACCGAAGATAGCTGGTTCTGTAATACCCATGAAAGCTGAAAGTGAAGCTGGAAGGGCCATAGCCTTTGTCTTATTGTTTTTAGTCTTTAATGATACTGCAAGAGCAGCTGCACCCTGTGCTACATTAGCTGCTGTAGCGATAGGCATCCAGATATTCATACCATTATCAGAAAGCATCATCATCTCGATTGCATTGTACATGTGGTGAGCACCAGCAAGTACTGTTGGAGCATAAAAACCACCCATAAGGAATGCACCAACACCAAATGGAATAGTGATAAGTGCCTTAGCTCCTGAAAGAACCCATGTCTCAATCTGAGCAAAAATAGGTCCAACGAATGTCATAGCGATGAAACCTGCAATAAGTACTGAACAAAGTGGTGTTACAAAAAGATCAAACATTTCTGGAACAATCTTATGTAATTTCTTTTCGATAGTACACATTAACCAAACAGAAAGAATGATAGGAATAACGTGTCCCTGATAACCAACATTTGCAATGTTCCAAGCACCAAACCAAGACCAAAGTGTAGTTGTCTCAGCACCGCTTGCTACTGTCCAAGCATTAACAAGACTAGGATGAATCATAATCATACCAATTACTGCGCCAAGATAGATATTTCCACCAAAAATCTTAGCTGCTGAAATAGCTATAAGGATTGGTAAGAATGTAAGTGCAGTATTTGAGAACATATTTACAAGATTATAGAAATATGAATCTGCCATTGATGGCCAAATCTGCACAAGGCCACCAAGTAAACCGTTTAAAAGTCCAGTTGCAACAATAGCTGGAATAATTGGGATAAAGATATCGCCAAGAGTCTTGATAGCTCGCTTCCACCATGGTGCCTTGCTTGCAGCAACCTGCTTAAGCTCTTCCTTTGTAGATGCCTCGATACCGGCTATATCAATAAACTCGTCATATACCTTATTAACTGTACCTGTACCGATGATAAGCTGAAGCTGACCTGATGCATCAAATACACCCTTAACTCCATCTATCTCCTCTAATGCTGGTACATTAACCTTGCTGTTGTCAGCAATTACTAATCTAAGTCTAGTTGCACAATGTGCAGCTGAGATTAAATTATCTTTTCCGCCAATCTGTTCGTAGATCTGGCTTGCACACGATCTGTAATCCATGTTTTTCCCTTTCTGTTTTTCCTTTAATGAATATACGATAAAATCGATTAATATCACTTATGAAATCGATTTCACATCTTGGTGACATTATATAACTAGTAAGGCAAAATTCCTATTAGTAATGTGTGATAACGATTTCACATATTTTTTATATGTTTTTCACAAAATAATCTATAAAAGCCTAATTATCCTTACAAAAATTGATTTAGACCTGTCTAACAAATATAATATTAGTGAAAACGATTTCAATAATATTTTAGGAGAAACCCATGAATATTAATCAAATAGCAAAACTTGCAGGCGTATCCCCAGCAACAGTTTCCAGATACCTAAACAATGGATACCTAAGTGAGGAAAAGCGCCAGGCAATCGCTAAAGTAATAGATGAGACTGGATATATTCCATCTACCCAGGCTCAAACTCTCAGAACCAAGAAAACCAAGATTATCGGGGTTATTATCCCTAAGATTGATTCGGATTCCATTTCACAGGTTGTGGCTGGTATTGGCGAGGTCCTTAATGAAAAGGACTATAAAATGCTTTTGGCCAACACAGATAACCATGATGAAAAGGAAATAGAATTTATTAATACATTCAAACAGAACATTGTTGATGGCATCATCCTCCTTGGAACTACACTTACACCTAAGCATAAAAAAGCCCTAAAAGACCTTACAATCCCATATGTAGTCTTAGGACAACAGACTGATATTTCCACCTGTATATTCCATGATGATTACACAGCAGCATACGAATTAGCAGATTACATCATAAATAAAGGTCATAAAAATATTGGCTACATTGGTGTTACTGAAAAAGATATTGCTGTAGGTGTAAATAGAAGGAAAGGCTTTCTTGATGCCCTGGAAAAACACAATATCAAGCTTCCTGCCAAGCTCATCAAGACCGGCTCATTCTACATGGATAATGGCTATGAAAATGCTAAGGCTCTACTTTGCCAGAATAAAAATATTGATGCTATTTTGTGCGCTACAGATACTATAGCTTTAGGTGCTATCAAATACCTAAACGAAAATAAAATAAAGATTCCTGGCGAAATTGCTGTTGCCGGCTTTGGGGAAAGCAAGCCATCTTCCATCCTTTCTCCTAGTCTCACTACAGTACATTTCTATTACAGAGAATGCGGAATTGAAGGTGCCACCTTCTTACTAAATAAAATAAACAAACCTGATATTCCTGATAAAGCTATGAAATTAGGCTTTGAAATAATAGAAAATCAATCTGTTTAACAAGTAATTACATATTTAAAGAAAATAAAAAAAGGTAACCAACTTGATGACGTTAGTTACCTTTTTTCTTACCATTCCATATCTGAAGTTTCGTCCTTCTTTGAACGTGTCATTAATTCATAAACTGCATCCTTCGCAGCCATTCCATCAAATAAAACAGCATTAACGACATCAACGATTGGCATTTCTATATTATATTTTTCAGCAAGCTTCTTTGCTGCCTTTGCAGAATAAACGCCTTCTACAACCATTGCAACCTTTTCCATTGCATCATCCTTAGACATTCCCTGTCCAATATAAAAGCCTGCCATTCTATTTCGAGAATGCATTGATGAGCAAGTTACAATAAGATCACCAACACCAGTAAGACCGGCCAAAGTCTCAGCCTGTCCGCCCATAGCTACAGCAAGTGCGGATATCTCCTTGATACCACGTGTAATAAGTGCTGCTTTTGCATTATCACCAAAGCCTAGTCCATCAGACATACCAGCAGCAAGTGCAATGACATTCTTAAGAGCTGCACCAACCTCGATACCCTTTACATCTGGTGAGGAATATACTCTAAAGTATTTATTCATGAAAAGATTCTGAACAAAAAGAGAAGTCTGTCTGTCAGTAGAGCCTGCAACAACAAGAGTAGGTTTAAAAACTACTACTTCCTCTGCATGGCTTGGGCCAGATAATACGCATATACGTTTTTCGCATCCTAAGACATCCTCTAAAATTTCTGTCTGAGTGTAAAGTGTCTCCTCTTCGATACCCTTTGTTACAGTAATAAATATCTGATTATCATTAACATATGGTTTGATTTTTTCAGCCGTCTCTCTGGTTGCCTTTGAAGGAACTGCCATAAGAACTACATCAGCTGTCTTTGCAGCATCCTCAATATCTGCTGTAAAAATCATAGATTCAGGAAGCTTTACTCCCTTAATCTTATCGCTGGTATGAGTGTCATTCATCTGGTCTACCTGAGACTGTCTATGCGACCAAACCTTTACCTCATGTCCATTCTTATTAAGCATAACAGCCAGGGCAATGCCCCAGCTGCCTGCACCTAAAACACTAATTCTAGCCATAAAATACCTCTAGTCTATCAAAGTCTTACGCTAGTTACGCAAACAAGCCTAAGTGTTATTTCACTCAACTAACATGTTTCGTTCAATAACCTTAGAGCTTGTTTACTACTAGCTTGTTATTTTCATTTTATGATGTAATACTCACGCTCTTGTCTCTGGATGAAAAGAGAACTTATTTTCATTTCCATTAATTAAACGCTTGATGTTGGCGTGGTGAAGCACGATTGCGAGACCTGAAACGAAGCAACAAATTACAAGTACTTCTACAAGCTCTGATCCTTTAAATGGTACTAATCCGAAATAAGCTCCAACAAGCATTTCAACTGCAAAGGATAAACATCCAATAATTGAGCCAAGTGATACGTAGCGTGTAAGTGCCACAAGAGCAATGAAAATACACGCTGGAATTGGAAGTCCCATAGGGAATAAGGCAATGATAAATCCGAGTGTAGAAGCTACACCCTTACCGCCCTTAAAATGCATGTAACAAGGAAAATCATGTCCTAAAACTGTACCAAGGCCTGCATAAACCATGTAGATGCTTACATCATCAAAAAATCTGTGATAAGTAAGCCAAACAACAAAACATGCAACTACACATTTAAAACAGTCCCAAAGTAAAGTAATAAGACCGGCAGGAACTCCAAGATTACGCATTGTGTTTGTAGACCCTACATTACCGCTGCCTACTTTTGTAAGATCAATGTGCTTTGACTTTCCAATAAAATACCCCATCAAAATCATGCCAAAGCAGTAACCAATTAATACAGCAATAATTCTCCCAATAATCATTATTCGTTTTCCTTTCTCTCTCTAATTATAAATTTCAGAGATGTTCCTTCGAAGCCAAATGCATCTCTGATTCGGTTCTCAAGGTATCGTACATATGAGAAGTGCATCAGGTACTTCTCATTTACGAAAATAACGAAAGTTGGTGGCTTAACAGCAACCTGAGTTGTATAGAAAATCTTAAGTCTCTTACCCTTATCTGTAGGTGGCTGCTGAAGAGCAACTGCCTCACTAACAATTTCATTAAGTACACCAGTGGCAATACGCATTGAATTGTTCTCAATAACAGCATCAATAGTCTCGTAAATCTTACCAAGACGCTGTCCGCTCTTTACAGAAATGAAAAGGATAGATGCATAAGGCATAAATGAAAGAATCTGACGAATCTTTGTCTCGTGCTCTTTCATGGTCTTATCATTCTTTTCAATGGCATCCCACTTGTTTACACAAATAATTATACCCTTTCCACGCTCATGAGCAATACCAGCAATCTTTGCATCCTGCTCTGTAACACCTTCTGTAGCATCAATCATAATAATAACAACATCAGCCTTTTCTACAGAAGCAACGGCACGAACAATGGAATATCTTTCAAGATCTTCTTTGATTTTGCTCTTACGACGAAGACCTGCTGTATCAATGAAAATATAATCCTTGTGATTGTAGCGAACTCTAGTATCCACAGCATCTCTTGTAGTACCTGCAATATCAGAAACAATAACTCGCTCCTCACCACAAAGCTTATTAATAAGTGATGACTTTCCTACGTTTGGCTTACCAATAACGGCAATCTTTGGAGTGTCATCCTCTTTCTCCTCGCCAGTCTGCTCAGGGAAGTATTCCACAACCTTATCAAGCATATCACCAAAACCAAGACGACTTGAAGCTGAAACTGGAACTGGATCACCAATTCCAAGATTATAGAACTCGTAAACATCAGCCATATCACGCTCAAAGCTATCTACTTTGTTTACAACAAGAATAACTGGCTTATGACTACGTCTAAGCATATCTGCAACCTTTGAATCACTATCCTGTAATCCCTGCTTAACGTCAACAAGGAAAATGATAACATCAGCTGTATCGATGGCAATCTGAGCCTGCTCACGCATCTGTGAAAGAATAATATCCTTTGAATCTGGCTCAATACCACCTGTATCAATCATGGTGAAATCATAGTTCAGCCATGAAACATCTGCATATATACGATCTCTTGTAACACCAGGAGTATCTTTTACAATAGATATTCTTTCTCCTGCAAGAGCATTAAATAAAGTAGATTTTCCAACATTTGGACGACCTACAATAGCTACTACTGGTCTTGACATATATTACCTCTTTTCTGAATTAACGTCCGATTATCGCGTAAACTAAATCACGCCCGTCTGATTGTACAATACGGGTCTTCACTTGTAAAGCTGACTCCAGCTCTGAAAGTGTTATATCATCAAGGAAAACCTCTTCCTGTGCACGAAGCATTGTGCATGATAAAAGAAGATTATCTCCTAAATCTCTGTCCTTAAGCTGTGCAATAAGATCCTGTCCTGTGATAAGACCTGAAACAGTAATTTCCTCTCCGAAGAAATCATTAGTGATAGGCACAACCTCTACTGAAACTTTATTAAACTTTTCAGTAATTATATCTCCAAGCTCCTGCATAAATGGTGCTGCAAGTTTTCCTGTGGCAATGGTAACCTTGCGACGCTTCATGAAGAATGGCTTCTTAATATCCTCTAAAGCATCTAATACTTCCTCCTTTAAAAGACGAAGCATTCCTACACCATTTTCCAGCTGAATAAAGCCATCATATCTGTCTGCCTCAGGAAGAGGACGACCTGCTAAAATGTACCATTCATCTGAAGCCTGAACGAAGTGGTTTCCCACCTTTTCCATGGCAATCTTCTGCCACTTTTCAATTTGGTCAATGACAGCTCCTGCTTCCTCAGCAGTGTAGGTTCTCAGTGGGAAAAGCCCATCTCTAAACTTTGTAATACCTACAGGAACAACCGACATTGAACTCATTACTGGTGCAAATTGAAGTAAATCTCCAATTGTTCTATCAAGCTCTGGCCCGTCATTCAATCCTGGACATGAAACTACCTGAGCATTCATAGGAATCTCAGCTTCATAAAGCTTTCTAATCTTATCCAGTATATCTCCGGCAAATCGATTATGTAAAAGCTTCATTCTAAGCTCTGGATTTGTGGCATGAACAGAAATATTAATAGGTCCAAGCTTATATGCAATAATTCTATCCAAATCAGCCATCTTCATGTTTGTAAGAGTGACATAGTTACCCTGTAAGAATGATAGACGAGTGTCATCATCCTTAAAATAAAGAGTTTCTCTCATACCAGGTGGCATCTGATCAATAAAGCAGAATGCACACTTATTAGAGCAGGATTTATAATCATCCATAAGACCGTTACAGAAAATGACGCCAAGGTCCTCGCCTTCTTCCTTCTTCACGATAACAACACCTGTGCTGCCATCTTCATGAAGAAGCTCAACCGTGATATCTGCATCATCAGAATAATAATGATAATCAAAGATATCTACCAGCTCTACATTATTTATTTTTGTAATAATATCTCCAGGTACAAGCCCAGCTAAATGTGCTGGTGAGCCTTCCATTACCTGTTTAATTTTATGACTTGAATTTAACATATTGGTATATACTCAAATGCATTTTTATAATGCGTTAAATGTCCTTCCTCAATTGCTACTACATCAAACCTGACACTTGTATTTCCACTCACTCTATGTTGCATCATATAAACGTCAGCACATCGTGAGATTTTTCTCATTTTATTGAAGTTTACAGCTTCGGCGGCAGAGCCAGCCCTTTTGTTTTTGCGATATTTCACTTCTACAAAAACAAGATATTCTCCATCCTTTGCGACAATATCTATCTCGCCCATTTTACAGTAATAATTCTGTTCCAGAAGCCACATACCATTGCGTTTTAGATAATCTGCAGCAAGGCCTTCGAAATCATTTCCCTGTCTTCTATTATTCATATATCTTTATCTTCCAAGCTTAGCTTTAAGCTTTTCCATGTCGTTTACAAAGACTAAAATCTCCGCAACAACCTCATACAACTCCGGAGGAATGGCATCACCAATGTTTAACTTACTCAAAGTCTGAGCAAGCTCGTTGTCCTGATAAAAAGGAACATCTGCCTTTTTAGCCTCCTCGATAATCTGCTCTGCCACATATCCCTTACCGGAAGCAAGGATTTTAGGCGCAGCATCTCCAGCTTCATAGGAAAGTGCAACCGCTGTTTTATTTTTGTCGAATGTTTTTTCCTTTTCTCCAGCCATAATAAGTCCTCACGATTATTATGCTCTCATATCAAAGCTGTATCTATGAACTATACCATCTTTATTTGTATTTTCTGTTTCTATTGGAGGTGCTCCTAAGAAATCCTCCACAAAGCTTGTCTTTGGCTGACCACAAGTCATCTCTGAGGTACATGTAAAGCCTTTTGCGGCAAGCCTTTCAGTTAGAATATCAATATTGTCCTCTATAAGCTTTAACGCAGACTCATCAGCAAGATTCCATTTACAACCTACCTTCATCTCTTTTAAAGCTATGAAAACGTCTGTAGGCCCTAAATACTCCATATCAAAGTGAAGAAATGCTGTGATTTCCTCACCTTCTTCATAACTGCTTTTTTTGTTCTGACGAACATATAACATGCTATCTGTATTTTGATTGTACATTTTCAGAGGAATCTGCACAAAGTTATACATTTCATTAGCATTATTCATGAAATTGATATTCTGTTTTATTTCTGTAGTCTGATTCTTAATAGTCTCAGCAGCTTTATTGTTAAAGCTGGACATAAGCTTTTCTAATGCTTCTGTCTGCTTAAGAACTCTCTCATATAACTTTGATAGCTGACCTGCCTTGGTTACATCCTTTGGCTCCATAGTGAAACTGTCAGCAATTAGATTTTTGAGTAGCCCCTTATAAAGCGGAGCCTTTATTATATCATTTAATGTCTCTTTTGGAATATCTGGATGCTCATTTAAATAATCCGATATTTCGCGAAAGACCTCTTTTATATTGGCATCTGCCTTTAATGTGCCGTCCTCTCCGAAAATCTCAAGATTATCCTTAGGAAAATCAGGCATTGTGCTTAGTATTGTATTAAAGGAAGCAATCTGTTTTTCACCGGCAAAACTATTTAGCGTCTGTGTACCAATATTCTCCTGTATAACAGCATTTTTTGTCTGCTCTGCTACAACCTGAGCTTGTTGCTGAGTATTTGCTTCTTTGGCAATTTCAGCGCCTTCAGCAGCCTGCTCATCAGCCACAACTTCAGCAATAACCTGTCCCTGAAGCTGATTTAAGTTTTCTGTCACTACAGAATTCTGCTGTGCACCAATCACTTGAGGATTTATACCTTCATTTCCACTGTTGCTGAAATTCTGTACCTGCATGGCTTCCTGATTTGTTTGCTGTACAGCCTGTTCTTCACTAAACTGCCCCTGGGTTGCTATGCTTGGTGTAGATGCTTCTTCAGCACCATCAATAAATATATCTCTTAACTGGTTGTTTAAACTGATAACGTCACTGGTAGAGACCTCGTCAGAAGTCATCAATTCAGGAAGCATATCAGAAATTATATCAAAATTATTAGCTAGAGCAGCTTTATCATTGGCATAGTTTTGGAACATGGAAATATTCTCAGGCGTAAGTTCAAGCCCATATTTTGCCATGGTGACAAGGGTCTGAGGTTCCACCTGAGGATTATTAAGCATAGCTCTATTCATAACTGTCAAATTTTCAGGATTAATTGAAAGGGAATTCTGCATCAAAGAATTGACCATATTTATGGTCCTTTCATTAACAGAAATATTCGCCATATCAAGAGCCTTAAGAAGTGTGGGATTAGCATCAAGGCTATTCAAAGAAACGGGACGAATTTGAACTAAATTCCCGTCGTTACTCTTTACCTGAAAGAAAACAGACTGACCGGGCACAAGACTAACGCCAGAATCCAGACGTGCAGTCATAGTTTGACCATTGGCAAGCCCAATAGTAACCTTGCCATTATCAACAGAATTGACAGAGCCTTCGAAAATCTCTCCCTCCTTTAGGTTGTCTGTAACAGAACCTGTAAGAGACTGACTCTGGCTCATCTTTGTGGTATCGGCAGCGTTAATATTGTAGCCGTTACCATATGGATTAAGCCCAGTATTGATGTTCATAACTCACCCCTGCAAACTTAAACAAAGTTTCCTATAAAAGATCTTCTATGTATAGGACATGGACCATATTTTTTCAAAGCTTCAATATGCTCTGCTGAACCATATCCCTTGTTATTTGCAAAATGATATTCAGGATAAATACTATCGTACTCAACCATCATTCTATCTCTGGTAACCTTAGCAATAATGCTGGCAGCACCGATAGAAATTGATTTAGCATCACCTTTGATAATAGGAACCTGTGGTATTTTTACCTGTGGTATTGTTACCGCATCATTAAGAAGCATTTGAGGTTCAACCTTGCTTTCTTCAATGGCCTGTCTCATTGCTTCGTAAGTAGCCTGAAGAATATTGATTTCATCAATTCGAGCTTCTGATGCAGCACCTATACTA
Organism: Pseudobutyrivibrio sp. UC1225; assembly: GCF_900115215.1. Lineage (NCBI taxonomy): Bacteria > Bacillati > Bacillota > Clostridia > Lachnospirales > Lachnospiraceae > Pseudobutyrivibrio > Pseudobutyrivibrio sp. UC1225. The sequence goes on from NZ_FOVQ01000001.1 coordinate 255,074, forward strand.
ACGGAAACTGCCTTTTCCATAATCTCTTCGTAAAGCTCTTCACGTTTTGCAGCAGAAAGCTTTTTCGAATCATTGATGTAAAGTATGTCACAGTCCTTAGGTAAAATAACGCAAGCAGTAACAACAGGACCTGCAAGAGGACCTCTTCCAACTTCATCTATACCACCGATGAAATCATACTGCTCCCAATATTTGTATTCGAATTCTTTAAGACGTTCGATACGCTCCTTTTCGAGACGTAACTTTTCCATCTTTTTTTGAGCCTGACCAATAATCTTAGAAACGCCAGGTCTTCCATCATCGATATATTCCTGAATAAAATCAGGAAGAATATCAATATCCGCCGCTTTGAATTCCTTTTGAATATCAGTAATCTTCTTTTCGCTCATGATTATTCAATATTGTCTACAAGACCAAAGTCTTTAAAAGGATAAACCCTAAGCCAAGCCTTGCCAACAATATCATCTCCCTTTATATTTCCAACAGCTTCAAATCTTGAATCTGTACTGTTGTTACGATTATCACCAAGAACGAAATACTCATCTGGTCCAAGGAGAATATCTGTATTTGCTAAACCAGCATTTAAGATAGTCTCAGTACCATAGCTTTCCTCAAGGAGCTCATCATTTATATAGATATTTCCAGAACCATCAATATAAACCCATTCTCCTGGGAGACCTATAACTCTTTTGATATAGTATGTATCCTCCTCGTACTTATATGGGAATACAACCACATCAAAACGCTCTGGATCATGAATTCTGTAGCTAATTTTATCTACAATAAGATTGTCGCCATCTGTAAGTGTATCTTCCATAGAAGAACCACTAACAACAGTTCTCTGACCGATAAACTGTGTAATCAAAAATACAACTAAAAAACAAACCAGTACGTTTATGATTACGCTGAGTATCTCTCTAACAATAACACCCTTTGTAATAGGCTCTTCTTCCTCTTCAAAAACTTCACCTTTGCTTCTTGAAGGTTTTGTCTCAGAAGGAGAGTTATCTACATTACGTCTAGCTCTTTCAATATCCTTTTTAATCTGTTCTTCTTCGTTAAAGTCAATTACGTTGTTCATTTTTACGGCCTTTCAAGTGATATATTTCCTAAGCTTCCATTTCTGAATTCGTCAATCAATACTGCTGCTGCTTTGTCAAAATCAAGCTCCGAACCCTTCTTTACAAAGTTTCTTTTTGCAGCAATTTCAGAGATGATTTCATGATTAACAGCATCCTCATTAATCTCATAGCGCTTGTTAAGTATTCCTGGATAATTCTCCTTAAGGAAATCTGCAAGCTCTAAAGAAAGCTCTCTAGTCTCAATTATTGCATCGTTAATAGAACCAATAAATGCTAAGTGAAGTCCAACTGTATTATCTTCGAACTTTGGCCAAAGAATACCTGGAGTATCCAAAAGCTCTACTGATTTATTAAGCTTAATCCATTGTTTACCCTTTGTAACACCTGGCTTGTTTCCAGTTTTAGCAACTGCTCTTCCGGCAAAGGAATTGATAAATGTAGACTTTCCTACATTTGGAATACCAACTACCATGGCTCTTACAGGTCTATTCTTAATACCACGTTTTCTGTCTCTCTCAAATTTAGCTGCGCAAACTTCATCTAATGTAGCTTGCACACCCTTCATGTTTTTTCTGTCACGGGAATCAAGCTCTACGCAGTAGAATCCCTGTGCTTTAAAGTATTCTTTCCATTTTTGATTGACGCTCTTGTCTGCTAAATCAGATTTATTCAAAAGAATAAGTCTAAGCTTTCCGTTTGCAAGGCCGTTAATATCGGGATTACGGCTGGAAACTGGACAACGAGCATCAATAACCTCTATTACTAAATCTATAAGTTTAATATCTTCCTGCATCTGACGCTTTGCTTTCGTCATATGCCCTGGATACCATTGAAATTCCATAAATCACCTCTAGAATGGATATTTCATCCATACCCTTCCTAAAATATCTTCACTGGCAACAAAGCCCACACTTTCGTATCTTGAATCCTCGGAAGAATTACGGTTGTCTCCAAGAACAAAATACTGATCCTCCATAAGAGTAATTGGTGCAGCAGCAATACCAGGATTCTCAATTCGCTCTACTTCAAGATTTTCTTTGTAAAGCTCATCATTTATATAAATACGGCCATTATTAATGTATATAGTGTCTCCAGGAGTTGCGATTACTCTTTTTACACTATAACTGGCGTTTACATTAGATTTTGGCTTGAATGCAATGACATCTGATTGCTGAGGCTTAGAAAACTTGTAAGCAATAGTATTTACAAGTAATATATCGGATGTTTGGTAGGTAGGTTCCATAGATGCATTAGCACATTCTACCTGTTTTCCGAAAGAAATTACCACGCCATAAGCTAAGGCAATAACAAGAGCCAATTCCAAAGCAAAGATTAGAATATATCTAACCTTATCAAAATCTATCTTTCTACGTCTTCTCCTAAAGTTAAGACCGTCTTTTTTCTTAAATAATCTACCTTTTAAAAATCCTTTATCTGATGAAAACATACAATATCCCTTTTTAATCTTTAGTATAAATATACCGCACTTTGAGTATAATTTCCATTAAAAGTCCTTAAAAGTAAAAGAACAGCCACATTTAGTGACTGTTCCATGAATTTCGAGATTAGATTCTCTCCTTAACCTTTGCCTTCTTACCTGTAAGATCTCTGAGGTAGTAAAGCTTAGCTCTACGAACCTTACCCTTACGAACTACTTCGATCTTCTCAACGTTAGGGCTGTGAAGTGGCCAAGTCTTCTCTACACCAACACCGTTTGATGACTTACGAACTGTGAATGTCTCACGGTTGCTGCCGCCCTGTCTCTTAATAACTGTACCCTCGAAAACCTGTGTACGAGTACGGTTACCCTCAACGATACGACCGTAAACCTTAACTGTGTCTCCAACCTGGAACTCAGGAAGCTCTGCCTTAAGCTCAGCAGCTTCGATGTTTCTAATAATCTCGTTTGCGTTCATTTTATTTCCTCCTAAACTCGCGACGTTCTTGAAATGCCCTATTGCATATCAGAGGACCATCTCTTCTTTTAGCAACTCTAGTATAATAACACGGATTGTGCTATTTATCAACATTAGATTCTAAATATTTCTCATATAAATCTGGACGTCTTTCTTTAGTTCTAAGGATTGACTGCTCTTTTCTCCAGGCATCTACCTTTGCATGGTCACCAGAAAGTAAAATTGGTGGAACCTTTCTATCATTCCATGTCTCTGGGCGGGAATACTGAGGATATTCCAATAAGTTGTTCTCTAATGATTCATCCTCTCCTGACTCAGAATTTGTAAGAACACCTGGTACCATACGAGATATTGCATCTATCATTACAAGGGATGGAAGCTCACCACCTGTAAGTACATAATCGCCAATTGAATAGTACTCATCTACTATTTCCTCTAATACACGCTCATCAATGCCTTCATAGTGGCCACATAATAAGCAAATATCTTCTTTGAGCGCAAGCTCTTTAGCGTTCTGCTGCTTAAAAAGCTGCCCCTGGGGAGTAAGGTAAATACAATGAACCTTATGACCTGCCTTCTCACAGATAGCCTTATAGGCATCATAAATAGGCTGAGCCTGCATAACCATGCCTGCACCACCGCCATAAGGATAATCATCTACTTTTTTATGCTTATCAAGAGTGTAATCTCGAATGTTAACTGCCTCAAAAGATATTGCACCAGCATTCTTGGCACGACCTAAAATACTGGTATTCAAGGCATCCTCTATCATTTCTGGGAAAAGGGTTAAAATATAATACTTCATGCTAATCCATCAATCCCTTCAATAAATGTATATCTACTCGACGTGCATCCACATCTACCTTCAAGATACAGTCCTTGATAGCGGGAAGAAGAACATTTCCTCCATTTACAAGCTCAATGTCATAGACATCATTAGCACCTGTCTCCATTACGTCAGATATCTCACCAAACTTCTCATCAGGATTTTCATCTGTATATACCTCACAGCCAATTAAATCTGCGATGAAATATTCATCCTTTTTAAGAGCTACACGATTTTCCTTTGTGACGTAAAGACCCTTGCCCTTATATTTTTCGATATCATTGATATTATCAATTCCCTTAAACTTAAGAATAACAAGATTCTTCTGTGGACGGGCGTTTTCTACTTCAAGCTCTATATAGCCATCTTTGCCGCCATCTAACAAAAGATGCTTCATACCCTTAAAACGGGAAATATCATCTGTAAGAGGAAATACCTTTACCTCTCCTTTAATACCATGAGTCTGTGTAATTGAACCAACCTGAAATAATTCTTCCAAATATGCCTCCTAATTAGTAAAAATCTTAATTAAAAAATATAAAAGTGCTACCACGATAATAACACCTGCTTCGATATAAGTCCATTTTCGCTTTTTGTAATACTTTTCTACAGCAATATCCAATTCAGATTTTGCTCCCTCAGGAATTATACATTCTGTAAGGTATTTTTCAAGCCCAACACTAGTAAGAATTTCAACTGCAAAATCCCAATCTGCAGCAGGAACAAGTAATACACTACTCTTGTGAACAAGATTTTCATTAGCTAAATAAAAGCGATTTTTTAAATCCTGCACATAGACTTCAAGTCCCTCATTGCTGAGAGACTTGAAAGCATGCTGTAATACTTCTGATGAATCAGAAGATATAATCGTTCTTAAATATCCAAAATCATTCATAATTATTTATCATCATATAAGTGACATCTTACAACATGTCCGTTACCCATATCCTTTGGCTCTGGAGCAACTTCCTTACAAATGCCCATGCACTCTGAACATCTTGTATGGAACTTACATCCCTTAGGAGGATTAGCAGGGGATGGAATATCTCCTTCAAGAATTACTCTATCCTTCTTAAGGTCTGGGTCAGGCATTGGGATAGCTGAGAAAAGTGCCTTTGTATAAGGATGAAGAGGATTTGCAAAAATATCCTCTGTCTTACCTGTCTCAACAAGTCCGCCAAGGTACATAACACCAACTGTATCAGAGATATGCTCTACAACAGAAAGGTCATGTGAAATGAATAAGTATGTAAGGCCTCTATCCTTCTGAAGCTTTCTAAGAAGGTTAATTACCTGCGCCTGAATAGAAACATCAAGAGCAGATACTGGCTCATCACATACGATAAAATCAGGATTAAGCGCAAGTGCACGAGCGATACATACACGCTGTCTCTGTCCACCTGAGAACTCATGAGGATATCTATCCTTATGGTGCTCCTGAAGACCGCACTCCTTCATAATCTTTGAGATGTATTCATCGTATTCAGCAGCAGGAACAAGACCATGCTCTCTAACTGCCTCGCCAATAATCTCACCGATTGGAAGACGTGGTGAAAGTGATGAATAAGGATCCTGGAAAACAATCTGCATCTTTGTACGAAGTTCTCTAAGTTCCTTTTTGCTCTTAGCATTTACATCCTCGCCATTGAAGATAACCTCACCGTCAGTCTTCTCTAAAAGACGAAGGATTGTACGACCTGTAGTAGATTTACCACAACCAGACTCACCTACGAGACCCATTGTAGTACCTCTTTCGATTTTAAATGAAACGTCATCTACAGCCTTTACATTTCCTGTTACACCGCCAAAGAAGCCACCCTTTATAGGGAAGTATTTCTTGAGGTGATTGACTTCTAAGATATAATCTTTCTCGTTACTCATGTCTCTCACCCTCCTCTTTGCATCTGTAACATCTTACCATGTGTGTATCTGAGATATAGTATTCCTCAGGGAACTCGCCATTGCAGCATTCCATACACATATCACATCTATCTTTAAAATAGCAATAATCTGGCATGTTAACTGGGTTTGGAACAGAACCAGGGATCGAGTAAAGCTCATCTACCTTCTGTCCAACAACTGGCTTAGACTTCATAAGACCAATTGTGTAAGGATGACGTGGGTCCTTGAAGATTTCTCTTGCTGTACCCTTTTCAACTACACGACCAGCATACATAACAACTACATAATCAGCCATCTCAGCAACAACACCTAAGTCGTGAGTGATGAGCATGATTGAGCTGTTGATTCTGTCCTTAAGATCACGAAGAAGGTCAAGAATCTGTGCCTGAATAGTAACATCAAGAGCTGTTGTAGGCTCATCAGCTACGATAAGCTTTGGCTCGCAGGCAAGAGCCATAGCGATACAGATACGCTGTCTCATACCACCTGAAAGCTCATGTGGGTACATGCTATAAACGCCTTCCTTGTTGGCGATACCAACCATACCAAGCATCTCGATTGTACGAGCCTTTACTTCATCATCTGTCATCTCTGGACGGTGAAGCTTGATAACCTCATCAATCTGAGCACCTACTCTGAATACAGGATTAAGTGCTGTCATTGGCTCCTGGAAAATCATAGCCATCTTGTTTCCACGAAGCTCCTGCATCTTAGATGCTGGGGCATTTACAACATTGACACACTCGTCACCAGAGTTGAAACGAATTTCACCTGAAACTGTCTGCCCCTGTGGACGCTGTACAAGCTGAAGCATAGAAAGTGATGTAACTGACTTACCACAGCCTGACTCACCTACGATACCAACAGTCTTACCCTGTGGTACGTTAAATGAAACACCATCTACAGCCTTTACTGTTCCGATATCAGTAAAGAAGTATGTATGAACATCATCAAACTCAACGCAGTTCTCTGTGTTCTTCATCTTTGTAATATATTCCTCTTCTGGAATATGCTTTCTATTTCTCTTAGCCTCGAATTCCTTTGTAATCTTTCGATTCTCTTTTGAAATCTTACGGGATTCCTTGGCTGATATATAATTTACATTTTTCTTTGCCATGTTATCACCTCTATTATCTCTTCATCTTTGGATCGAAAGCATCACGAAGGCCGTCACCAATAAAGTTAAATGCAAGTACTGTAAGTAGAATAAGAATACCAGCTGGAATCCATACGAATAAGTAGTTTGTCATTACATATGAATCGTTAACTGCATTGATAATATTTCCCCAAGAAGCTGCTGGGTACTTAACACCAAGTCCAAGGAATGAAAGTGTTGACTCAGCAAGGATAACTGAACCGATATCCATTGAAGCAAATACTACAAGCTGTGGAATTACATTAGGAATAAGGTGCTTGAACACACGTCTCTTAATGCTGATACCACAAGCCTCGCAAGCTGTCATAAATTCCTGCTCTCTGAGTGATAAAATTTGTCCTCTAATGATACGGGCAATACCTACCCATCCGATGAGACCCATAAGGATACACAGGTAGAAAATACGCACACCAGCGCCTACCTTGTAGAAGTCCATGATTGAACCGATGATAAGGTAAAGTGGCATTGAAGGTACGCAGTAAATAATATCTACAAGTCTCATAAGAAGTGTATCTACCCAACCTCCAAAGTAACCAGCGAAACCACCTACAATAATACCAAGGCAAAGCTCGATTGCTACTACTACGAAACCAATAAGAAGGGAAATTCTACCACCATACATAAGACGCGCAAGAAGATCCATACCATTTGCATCTGTACCAACCCAGTGCTTTGAAGAAGGACGTTCGAACTGATTAATTACGCTTGTATTCTTATATTTAGTAATCTCATACTGACCATTTGTATTTGCCACCTGATATTCCTCATCATTAAAATCAAATGATTCAGCATTATCAGCGATTGCTTTAACAACTGCCTCTCTGAAATCAATAGAAATAGCAACACCATTTTCTACAGCATTGATACTGTAAGATGTAACATAGGCAACATCTTCTCCTGAAGCGTTTCTAACCATTGTACCAGAGCCATGCTCCTCTACTGTGTATGACTCACCGTTATAATCAAAGCTTGTTTCGCCATTAGCTCTTGCAGCAACCATAGCAGCTGTAAGACCAGACTCTACTAAGCCACCTTCAGGAGCATAAGCCTGAAGCTTGCATACATAAGCAAGGCTCTTGCTTCCATCAGCACTGGCAATTTCAAATATATCATTATTTAACTCATTAAGAGCGAATGTAGAACCATCACGAGTCTCGATTGTAGGCTCTTTTTTAACAAGTGCACGGATAAGCTTTGAGCTAATATCCTTTGGAAGCTCAACACCGTCATTTGCAAAAACCTGGTACTCAGTAATCTCTGTTGCGCCAGCATAATCCTTTTTCATCTCCTCAGATGTATAGAAAACCTCACTCTGAGAATAAGGAACAACAACACCACCTAAAAAGGCAAATAAAAACATACAAATAATAATAACAAGACCTGTAATTGCAAGCTTGTTTCTAAAGAAACGCTTTGCAACCATCATTCCAGGAGAAAGTACCTGAACGCGGTTAGCATCATCAAGCGCAAGCTCTTCGCTATTATTTACATTCTTTTCTTCACTCACGTTACTTTCCTCCTTAATTAACTCTTACTCGTGGGTCAACTACTGCATAAAGAATATCAGCAATAAGGTTGCCCAAAAGAATAAGCATTGCAAAGAATAACATATAGAACATTACAAAAGGAATATCACCCTGAATAATGCACTGATATGATGTGTATCCAATTCCTGGAATCTGGAACAATGTCTCAGTAATCATAGCACCACCAAAAAGACCAGGCAAAGTTCCACCAAGCAAGGTGATAATTGGAATAAGAATGTTTCTAAATGCGTGGTAATTTACTACTCTGCTTTCAGGAAGACCCTTTGCACGAGCTGTACGAATATAATCTGCATTAAGTACCTCAAGCATATTTGTACGTGTGTAACGCATCAATGAACCAACGCTAACAATAGTAAGTGTAATTGCAGGAAGCACAAGATGATATGCCATATCAAGAATCTTTCCACCGGTAGAAAGGTTCATGTAATTTCGACCTACAATACCATATAAATCAAAAATATTAAGCTTTACAGCAAAAATCCACTTAAGAACAGTTGCAAAGAAAAAGCTTGGAAGTGAAATACCGATAAGAGCAAATACTGTAATGGCATAGTCTGCACCAGAATACTGCTTTCTTGCTGCAATAACACCAAGAGGAATTGCTATACAAATCTCAAGGATAAATGAAGCAAGTGAAAGTGCAAATGAATACCAAATTACACTAGAAAACTTCTCAAGTACTGGCATGTTGAAGTACCAGCTATCACCAAAATCACGCTGAGTAATAAGCTTAACAAACCATTTAAGATATCCCTGTACAATACCTACGTCCAAACCATAGGCTGCGTTTAATTGATCGAGCCACTCCTGATAGCTCTTTGCTCCTGGCTTCTGTGAAAGAGCCATAGCTTTCTGTTCTACGAAAGATGTAGGCATGCATCTCATGATTGCATAGATAATCATCGATACGAAGAACAAGATAACGATTGATAATAATAATCGTCTGATCACAAATTTCTTCATGACACTAAAATTCCTTTCTTATTATTCCCCTTTATTTCATAAATAAAGATATTTTATGGTGAGACAAATAAAGGACTAATGCCCTTTACCAAATTCAATAACTCATCCCATCATAAAATACCTTTATTATTTGAGTTTATTAAAGGTAGTTTTAATCAAAAAATTAAGCAAAATATTTCCTAGGGCTATTATACACAAGCCCTAGGAAATAAAGAATACTTAAATTACTTCATCTCAAGTGTAGCAAGATCATCCATCCAAATCCAGAATGGTGTTGGATCCTTTACAAGAGAATCAATATTAACTCTCTCTGATGAGTAAAGAACTGCATTCTGTCTCTGGTATGTAGGAATTTCTACTGCATAATCTACAATATAATCAAGACATTCCTTATAAACAGCCTTTCTGTAAGACTGATCATCGCTAGTTCTAGCATCTTCGATAAGAGCATCAAGCTCTGGCTCGTTTACCTCATAGTGAGTTGTACCACCCTTGCTGTGGTATACCTGATACATATCAGGATCTGGAGTAGCACCCCAAGCTGCACACCACATTTCTGCAGTCTTTGCATTAAGAGCATCCCAAAGAACTGAAGAATCTGAAAGATCGTTAATTACAAGTTCAAAACCAATCTTTGCAAGTGATTCCTTAGCACCTGTAAGAATTCCAAATGCTGGATGATCACCGTTTCCACCACCAGGAATCATAGCCTCGTATGAAAGCTTTGCACCAGCTGGAGCTGCTGTAAGCTTACCATCTGTAACTGTATAACCAGCTGCCTCGAAGTAACCAAGTGCTGCATTAAGAGCTGCCTCGTACTTCTCATCATCTGACATACCATCTGTATAAATTGGATCACCATTTACATCCTTAGAGAATGCAATTTCATAATCTGGGTCAGACTTCTGTGGAGCTGCCCAAGAAGAATTAGAGATAGGATACTGAATTACTTCAGCTGCATCTCCATAGTATGAATCAATAACTACATCACGGTATGCAGCAATAACTGTTGCGATAGCCTTACGAAGATTCTTAGATTCCTCTGAACCCTGATCATTACCAACCTTAACATTCTTTGCACACATACCGATGTAACCATAACCGAGGTTATCAGCAAGTGTAGCTGTAAGAACATCACCAGCCAGCTCTCCATTAGAGTTCTCACCAGCAATCTGCTCTGCTGCTGCCTTAGACATTGAAGGCTCAGCTAAATCGATTGTTCCCTGAAGTACACCAGGAATCTTATCAGCCTCCTGTGTCTCCTTAAACTGAAGATACTTAATCTTTGGAGCACCAAGGAAATAATTTTCATTTGCTTCAAGATAAGCAACCTTGTTCTTATACTCTACAAACTTGTAAGGACCAGCACCAAGTGGCTTAGTAGTCTTTTCTCTTACAATTGAAAGATCGTTCTTAGGGAAACCAAACTTGTTGTTATCATAGTCATAAAGTGACTTGTCACCATAGTAGTGTAATGGAGCAATTGCAGTACCAAGCTTTTCGATAGCTGGAGCAGAGAACTCTTCTACAGTAATCTGCATTGAGTAATCACCAGTCTTAACAATACCTTCGATATGATCTGCAGACTCACCAGTCTCAACACCTGTTGTAGACATTGCAACTACATCTGCTGGGAATGAATCAGCGATTGTAACTGAAGCTGCTTCCTTATCCATAGAAGCAAAATTCCAACCATACTGCTCACCAATTGCAAGGAAGAAATCCTCTGTAGTAGCACCAGCTGGAAGCTCAAAGCCCCAACCTGCAGCTGCAGCTGTTACATCTCCTTCTGCAACACCAGCATTTTCTACCATATAATCAACGATTGACTGAGTGAACTCAGCACCCTTTGTCTCAACTGCATCCCAGAAAGCCTTCTGCTGCTCTTCTGTGAAGTTAGTGAAATCTGTGTTGTCCTTACCTGCCTCAGCAATAAGAGTAGAAAGTGTAGAAACACCGCTTCTATACTCTTCCATTCCCTTTACAGGAAGTGAAGCAAATGTAGAAGGTCCATCATATGTAGGATCTGATACTACATAGAATGAAAAGATAACATCATCGATAGTAACAGGCTCTCCATCAGAGAACTTTAAATCATCTCTAATCTCAATATCATAAGTAACTGAGCCATCTTCATTCTCGTTAACCTTGATATTAGATGGTGTGTAATATGTGTACTCTGTACCATTGTACTCAGCCTTATAGCCATCGATACCTTCTAAGATATACTGACCAGCACGGTCTACTCCAAGAAGACCAATCTGTACACACTTATCATCCAAATACATATCTGGATGTGATTCAGCGAAGAATGGGCTGAATTTCTGGCTCATAGCATCCCAACCGATAACAAGTGGAGTGTCAGAGCCATTGCTTGCGCCGGATTCTGATTTTCCAGCATCGTCTGCCTTCTTGCCACAAGCAACCATAGAAAGTGCCATTGTAGCTACAAGAAGAAGCGAAACAATCTTTTTCTTTTTCATAAGAATTCCTCCTATTATTTATATTTACACCCTTAATATATTCCCGGGAGCAAATTAACTTTTTAATTGGAGTTCCTAATTACCCCTCCAAACATTTTGTCATATTTTACACCAAATGCAACAACTGAGGCTATAAGCAAAAGTAATATCGCAATATAAGAAAATTCTATAACAAAATTTATATTATGATTTATACATATAAATATTAAATCCAAAATTATATTTATAGCTGCCAATATTAAAATGGCCATAGAGCTCTTCTTTAATCTTATTATGCTTTCTTCATATCCTGCCTTTTCCATTCTGCACTTTTGACCTAATAGATTAAAAGTACCAAGAAGATTAAATCCTATAGGAAGGAACAAGAAGAAATACGGAAATACAATCCAGGCTGTTTTTGATGAATCTGGATTAATAAGACCAGCTCCTAAAAATATAAGTATAAACAAAAGTGAAAAGCCAGCGCATACAAGCTTGTATTTATTGAACTGTTTTTCATCATAAGGAAGTTCGAAATAGCTTCCTTCGTAAAATGTAACGGTACGTAATTTGCCATCCAGGCCAATACTTTGTACCTGTTTGTAATCATCTTTATACTTGTTAAACAACATAACTAAAAAACATATGTAAGTGCCACGCGGACATTATAGGTAACAAAAAAACAAGGTTTAAGAACGCCCTTGTTCATAGAAGCTATTGTAGTTTATTACTTTAAAGTATTCAATAGCAATTTTTATTCACACCAGTGAATAAAAATACAAAAAGTGAAGAAACTGTGAATTTACGGGGTTTGTTTAACAGTTTATCGCTTTTATGGACTAAAGTGTTAGAGTATTGTATCCCTAAATAAACAATATTGTCAAAATATATGGACCCAAATTGCTTCGGGTCCATATTTGATTTAGTTAACATCTACAATGTCAACAATAACCTTCTTGTCAATCTTTGAGGCTGCAGCCTTAACAACCGCACGTATAGCCTTTGCGATTCTACCCTGTTTTCCAATAACCTTTCCCATATCTGAAGGTGCAACGCGAAGCTCAACAACAATTGACTTAGCGTCTTCTTTCTCGGAAACAACAACCTCTTCTGGATTGTCTACAAGTGACTTAGCAATTACTTCAACTAATTCTTTCATCACTATATTCCTCTACCTTTCGATTGTGAATGATTACTGAACACCAGCCTGCTTGAAAAGTCTTGCAACTGTCTCAGTTGGCTTTGCACCATTAGCAATCCACTTCTTAGCTGCCTCTGTATCAACTGTTACCTCAGCTGGCTCCTGATTTGGATCATATGTACCGATCTCATCGATGTTTCTACCATCACGTGGTGCTCTAGCGTCTGCTACTACGATTCTGTAGATTGGTCTCTTCTTCTGACCCATTCTCTTTAATCTAATCTTTACTGCCATTTTTAATTCCTCCTGTTAAATAAAACAATAAATTAATAAATTACTAACGGTTAAAATGGAAAACGCATTCCACGTCGTCCTTTTCCCATCATATTCGGCATTTGCTTCATCATTTTCTTTGATTGCTCAAACTGTTTAATGAAGCGATTAACCTCTGCTATATCTAAACCAGCTCCAGCAGCAATTCTGTGCTTTCTGCTAGGATTTAGTAATTTTGGATTCTCACGCTCTGCCGGAGTCATAGAAAGGATGATAGCTTCTATGTGAGCAAGCTTTTTATCATCCACTGCATTTTCAAGCTGTGCCATCTGAGAAGCATTCATACCTGGCATCATACCAAGAATTGAGGTGAGCCCCCCAAGCTTCTTCATCTGCTCCATTGAAGTGAGATAATCATTGAAATCAAATGACGCTTTCTTAACTTTCTTTGTAAGTGCAAGAGCTGCATCCTTATCGATTTCTGCCTCAGCCTTTTCTATGAGTGATAAAACATCTCCCATTCCAAGGATTCGGCTTGCCATACGGTCTGGATGGAACTGCTCTAAATCTGAAAGCTTTTCACCCATACCAGCGAATAAAATAGGCTTTCCTGTAACAGCCTTGATAGAAAGGGCTGCACCGCCTCGTGTATCACCATCAAGCTTTGTGATGATAACGCCATCGATACCAATCTTTTCATCAAAGGTCTGAGATACATTAACTGCATCCTGACCTGTCATGGCATCAACTACTAAAATAGTGTTGAGGATGTCGATATTGCTCTTAATAGCTGCGAGCTCATTCATCATATCCTCATCTATATGAAGACGACCTGCTGTATCGAAAATGACTACATCAAAACCGTTCTTCTTAGCATAATCCATAGCCTCTTTTGCAATCTTTACAGGCTTTTCCTTGTCTCCCAAGGAGAAAACCTCTACGTCCTGCTTTTTACCATTGATCTGTAACTGCTCAATAGCGGCTGGTCTGTAAATATCGCAGGCAACCAAAAGTGGCTTCTTTCCACGCTGCTTAACCTTTCCGGCAAGCTTTGCTGTAGTGGTAGTTTTACCGGCACCCTGAAGACCAACCATCATGATAGTGGTAATAGCTCCGCCTGTGCCATAAGTAATATCTGTAACCTCTGAGCCCATAAGATTAACAAGCTCTTCGTTTACAATCTTTATAACCATCTGTCCAGGATTTAAGCCGTTCATAACATCTGAACCAATAGCTCTTTCTGTGACAGTGTTAGTAAACTGTTTTACAACTTTGAAATTAACATCCGCTTCAAGCAATGCCATCTTTACTTCTTTTAAAGCAGCCTTAACATCTGCCTCTGAAAGTCGACCCTTGCTACGGAGATTTTTAAATACTCCTTGAAGCTTCTCTGAAAGTGAGTCAAAAGCCATATATTATAATTCCTCTAAAATCAATGTCGATAAACGGGAAATCTCAGCTAAAGTATCTTTGCCAGGCTCTGAAGATGTAAGCTTGTTAATCTTCAAAACATCTCCCCTGATGTTCATGAATTTATCAACTAAATGGAGCTTATCTTCATACTCCTGAAGCTGATGATCACATCTTTTGATGATATCATGAACTGCCTGTCGAGATATTGATAAAGTGTCAGCAATTTCAGATAAAGACAAATCATCATTGATACTCATCTCATATACGCTACGCTGGCGCTCTGTGAGCAATTCGCCGTAGAAATCATATAAATATCCTGATTTAATCTTATCTTCCATGACTCTCCTTTATCACCGCAGATTAATATACTATATAAACAAATAAGTGTCAAGTACTTTTACTTGACACTTAAAAAAATTAAAGTGAAGTTCTAACAATCTTAGGTTTGTATCCGCCTTCATCAAGAGCCTTGATAATCTGTCCCTTGTGATCTGTTCCAAATGCTTCAAGTGTAATGCGAAGCTCAACAGCAGCTGAACGGTTTGTAGTAACAAACTGATTATGCTCAAGCTTGATTACATTACCCTGATTATCAGCAATAACCTGAGAAACCTTTGCAAGCATACCTGGCTTATCAGGAAGAAGTACAGATACTGTGAAAATTCTATCTCTGAAGATAAGCCCCTGCTGAACAACAGAAGACATGGTAATAACATCCATATTACCACCAGAGATAACAGAAACTACTCTCTTACCTTTAATATTAAGATGATTTAAAGCTGCAACTGTAAGAAGGCCTGAGTTTTCAGCAATCATCTTATGATTTTCAACCATATCAAGGAAGGCTACGATAAGCTCATCATCATCAACTGTGATAATCTCATCGATATTCTCTTGAAGATATGGGAATATATTTGAACCTGGAGTCTTAACCGCAGTACCATCTGCAATAGTATTTACAGAAGGAAGTGTTGTAACTGCTCCTTTATCAAAGGAAGCCTGTAAAGAAGCTGCTCCGCTAGGCTCAACACCTATTACTTTAATCTTTGGATTAAGAAGCTTTGCAAGTGTAGAAACACCGGTAGCAAGACCGCCACCACCAACTGGAACTAAAATGTACTCTACAAGTGGAAGCTCTTTAAAAATTTCCATTGCAATAGTACCCTGTCCTGTAGCTACAGCCAAATCATCAAAAGGATGAATGAATGTGTAGCCGTGCTCATCTGCAAGCTTATATGCATAATCACATGCCTCATCATAAACATCACCATAAAGAACTACTTCCGCACCGTAGCTCTTTGTGCGGTTAACCTTGATAAGAGGTGTGGTAGTAGGCATTACAATTGTAGCCTTGACACCATATTTTTGAGCTGCGTAAGCAACACCCTGAGCATGATTACCAGCTGATGCTGTAATAAGTCCTTTTGCTCTCTCCTCATCTGTGAGAGTACTAATCTTGTAATATGCACCGCGAAGCTTGTAAGCTCCTGTTAGCTGCATATTTTCTGGCTTCAGATATACATCGTTACCAGATTTCTCGCTGAAATAGTCACTGTAAATAAGTTTTGTCTCGTGTGTGACCTCTGTGACAATCTTTGAGGCCTCTTCAAATTTGTCTAAAGTAAGCATTTTTTCTCCCTTACTGACGCTTACTGTTCAGCGTAGAACAAAGCATTAACAAATTCGTCTGCGTTGAACTTTTCTAAGTCGTCTATTGTTTCTCCAACACCAATGTATTTTACCGGTAATTTTAACTCAGATTGTATTGCAATTGCAATACCTCCTTTTGCTGTTCCATCAAGTTTTGTAAGAACAATACCAGAAATATCTGTAACCTCAGAAAATTCCTTAGCCTGAACGAGAGCATTTTGACCTGTTGTTCCGTCAAGAACAATAAGTGTCTCTCTATAAGCTTCTGGAAATTCCTTAGTGATGGTGCTGTTAATCTTAGAGAGCTCATTCATAAGGTTTTTCTTATTATGGAGACGACCTGCTGTATCTACTAAAAGTACATCAATACCACGGGCCTTTGCAGCATGAACCGCATCATAAACTACCGCTGCTGGGTCCGAACCTTCTGGTCCTCCTACAAAATCAACGTTTGCTCTGTCTGCCCATTCCTTTAGCTGGTCAGAAGCTGCTGCTCTAAAGGTGTCGGCGCCTGCTACCATAACTTTCTTACCGTTAGCCTTAAGCTTTCCAGCAAGCTTTCCAATAGTAGTAGTCTTTCCTACGCCATTTACACCAATAACCAGCACAACAGATGTCTTCTTTTCGAAATCAAAACTTGTCTCATCTAAAGACATCTGCTCCTTGATTTCATTAATAAGAAATTCCTTACACTCTGCAGGCTCTTTGATGTGCTCTTTCTTAACTGCATCCTTAAGATCATCAAGAATAGTTTCTGTGGTACGCACACCAATATCGCCCATGATAAGGACTTCTTCCAATTCCTCGTAGAAGTCCTCATCGATGTTTGAAAATCCATTAAAAATATAATCCATGGATTTTATAAAATTATCTCTTGTCTTTGTAAGTCCCTTAACGAGACGTTTCCAAAATGGTATTTTTTCTGCCATAACTAATCATCCAACTGTGATTCTATAAGATTTACTGATACAAGTGCTGATACACCCTTTTCCTGCATTGTAATACCGAAAAGTCTGTCAGCAGCGTTCATTGTACCACGACGGTGTGTGATAACAATAAACTGAGTATTCTTTGTGAGCTTATGTAAGTAATTTGCAAATCTGTCTACGTTTGCATCATCAAGAGCCGCTTCAATCTCGTCAAGAAGACAGAATGGTGATGGCTTAAGATTCTGAATTGCAAATAACAATGCAATAGCTGTAAGTGACTTCTCACCACCGGACATCTGCATCATATTGATAAGTTTCTTTCCAGGTGGTTGGGCATTAATAATAATACCTGTCTCAAGAAGATCCTCACTGTCAACAAGCTCTAAGGTACCATGACCACCTCCAAAAAGCTCCTTGAAAGCCTTATCAAACTGTACCTGAATATCCTTAAAGCCTTCAGCAAACTGCTTTCTCATTCCCTCATCAAGCTCTTCAATGATACGAATAAGAGAAGCCTCTGCCTCAACAAGATCATCATGCTGCCCCTTAAGGAAGTTGTATCTTTCAGAAAGCTCCTTGAACTCTTCGATAGCATTAACATTAACATTGCCCATTGCACGTATAGAGTTCTTAATCTTATTAGCATCCTTCTTCATCTGATCAAGATCATTAAGTTCAGGATCCTTCATCTCTTCTGCATTGTGGTAAGTAAGCTCATACTCATTCCACATATAATTATTCTGATAAGAAATAGAATCGTTAATCTTCTCTTTCTGAGAATCAAGACGATAGATTTCCTTATCCAATTCAGAGATTCTGTCAGAAATCTCCTGACGCTGTTCGAAGAAATTCTTGTGAGAATTATTAAGATTATCACGCTTCACAACATTCTCTTTGATTTCAGTCTCAAGCTGACCAAAGGAATCATCAGATGCAGAGATTGTAGCCTTAATCTCTTCTATACGCTTTGTATTAGTCTCTATTTCATCCTTTGAAGATTTAGCATTTTCCTTGACAGAAGCAATATCGCTGTCGCATTTTTCAATTTCTGATATAACACGGTCGATATTCTGCTGAACGAAATCAACATTGCTTCTAGCGTTAGCCTCTTCAATGAGAACCTCAGACATGGTTCTGTTAACAGATGTCTCCATGTAAGTCTTCTCATCAACTTCATCAGAAAGCTTCTGGATTTCAGCCTTAAGCTCAGCCTCTTTATCCTCAGATTCTTTCTTTTCGAAATCAATCTCTTTCTTACCTGCAGCAATTTCAGTAAGCTGTGCCTCAAGCTCTTCGCTTTCCTTTGAAAGGCCTTCATAAGCAGTAAGACTTTCCTTCTTCTGCTCGTTAGCACGATCTAATCCGAGCTTTGCTGTATTAAGAGCAATAGCTGCTTCGTTAAGTTTTGCCGTGTTATCCTCTCTATCAGCTTCAAGAAGACCAGCTGCTGTCTCAATGTCATCAGCTCGCTTCTTCAGATCATCCATTTCCTTAGAGAGAACATCAAGCTTCTCCTCAAGCTCCTCGATTTCACGGTTTCTTCCAAGAAGATTTGACTTGTTCTTGAAATGACCACCAGTCATGGAACCACCTGGAGCAAGATACTCGCCATCTACTGTAACAATATGAATGCTATAGTTGTTCTTCTTTGCAATGGCAATAGCTGAATCAATATTATCAGTAACAACAACTCTTCCAAGTAAGTAAGCCACAACGCCATCGAATTTGCTGTCGCAGGTAACAAGTTCAGAAGCAAGACCAAGTACACCTTTTTCATTAAGAACCTCTGTCTTCTTGAAGTTTCCACGTCCGTCTACAGATGTAAGCGGAAGGAAGGTGGCACGGCCAAGCTTATTATCCTTAAGGAAGCGAATAAGCTCCTTAGCACAAGCCTCGTCAGCTGTAACAATATTCTGGATGTTTCCACCAAGAGCTGTCTCGATGGCCATCTCATATTTCTTTTCTACATGGATAAGATCAGAAACAACACCTTCGATGCCCTTAATCTTACCCTTCTGCTCCATTACCTTACGAGTAGAATTACCATATCCCTCATAACGCTCAGCAATATTCTTAACAGACTCAAGTCGTGTCTGAACTCTTGCGAACTCATCCTTCTTGGCCTGTAAATCTGCAAAATTCTTACGATTCTTTTCTTTCCATTCTGCAGCTTTTTCAGAAAGCTCTTTATCCTTATCCTGAAGCTCTAAAAGTAAGCTCTGAGCATTTTTAAATTCTTCTTCTGCAGCTGCAACAGCAGAATCCAAATCTTCCTCACGAGTCTTTCTCTCTAAAAGACGCTGAGTAAGCTTCGCCTTGCGAATATTTGTCTGCTCGAGCATTGTCTCAAGACGCTGCTCCTTAGACTTAATAGAAGCTCTATTATTAAGGAGCTCCATAATAGCTTTATTATCAGCATCAATCTTTTCATTATTTGCAACAATTGCATTCTGTAAATCAGAATAGTTGCTCTTAACAGCATTGAGACGTTCTACAGCTTCTTCTAAAGTCTTATCAAGGGATTCCTTTTCTGACTTAAATCCAGCAACCTGTTCCTCTTTATCTTTCTTGTCAGCTTCAATTTCAGCTACACGAGCTGAAAGGCTTTCATCTGTAGCATTAGCTGAGCGAATCTTTTCCTCTAAAAGGGCAATCTCGTTTTCAAGCTTTCCTTTGAGAAGTGTAGAGTCAGACTGCTGTTGCTTTAAGCTTTCAATCTTTTCATCAAGTTCTGTGATTTCCTGCTCTAAGGCATCGTATTTGACACGAATATCTTCTTGTGAAGCCTTGCTTGCCTCAAGCTGTTCATTTGCAATCTTAGAGTTCTTCTCGACTTCTTCAAGATTTGTGTTGAGCCTGTCAACCTCTAAAAGGAAGGCATTAACATCAAGCTTCTTTAAATCCTCTTTGAACTTAAGATATTTTTTAGCATCCTCTGACTGCTTCTCAAGTGGCCCAATTCTTCTTTCCTGTTCTGATAAAATATCATTTACACGAACCAGATTCTCACGCTCATTTTCAAGCTTCTTAACAGACGCTGCTTTTCTCTTTTTATATTTAACGATACCAACAGCTTCATCAAAAAGCTCTCGTCTATCTTCTGGCTTACCAGAAAGAATCTTTTCAATCTGGCCCTGTCCGATAATAGAATAACCTTCCTTACCTACACCAGTATCATAGAAAAGCTCAGCAACATCCTTAAGACGGCATGGTGTACCATTTAAAAGGTATTCGCTCTCACCTGAACGATAAACTCGTCTCGCAATTGTAACCTCTTCATAATCTACTGGAAGCACATGGTCAGAATTGTCCATGGTAAGTGCAACATAAGCGTATGAAAGTGGCTTTCTTGCCTCTGTACCTGCAAAGATAACATCCTGCATAGAAGCACCACGAAGCTGCTTTGCAGACTGTTCACCAAGAACCCATCTAACTGCATCAGCAACGTTTGATTTTCCGGAACCATTAGGACCAACGATACCGGTGATTCCATTATGGAATTCAAACTTCATCTTATGCGCAAAAGACTTAAATCCATATAATTCTATACTTTTTAAATACATTTTTTTCTCCCTGAAATTTTTCTCTACTCCCCTAATAAAATCCGCTGGTTACGATCTCAATCCTGAGATATTGCTTTCGTCGACTAACACGTCTCCTACAGCAACACTCAGAGATTGATATCTACCAGCTCATCTAATAGCCTAAATTATCTTTATAGAATCTTCCTTGTGTAGACGCATGAGGCCTTCGTAGGCAGCTTCCTGCTCGGCTGCCTTTTTTGTGCTGCCTACGCCTGTGCCAAGGACACGAGTGCCTACCATAGCGCGAACCTCAAACTGCTTTGCATGGTCTGGGCCTGATTCTGAAATCAGCTCATAAGTAAGAGCCTCCTTGAAATTAGCCTGAACAACCTCCTGCAAACGGGTCTTGCTATCGTAGAACAACTGCTTGTGTTCAATATCATTTAATACAAAACGATGGATATACTTAGATGCTGGCTCCATACCACCATCTAAAAAGATGGCACCAATAGTAGCCTCGAAGGCATCTGACAAAATAGACTTACGATTGCGTCCACCTGTCATATCCTCACCTTTAGAAAGGAGAACATAATCTCCAAGATTAATCTCCTTGCAGATATAAGCAAGGGTTGGCTCGCATACAATGCTGGCTCTAAGCCTTGAAAGCTTTCCCTCGTTTAAATCGGTGTAATTTAGATACAAAAACTCACTCGATACTATCTCAAGCACTGCATCACCAAGGAACTCAAGTCTCTCGTTATCAGAGAGTTTCTTCATATGGTGTTCGTTAGCGTAAGAACTGTGTGTAAGTGCCTGACGTAATAAGCTTTCGTCTCTAAACTCATATCCGATAGTCTTTTGAAACTCTTTTAAATCCTTCAAAATAATACCTCCTGTATATGAGTAAAATAAAGCATCCAGCCAAAGCTGGATGCTTTGAACTTTTTAAATTACTTTTCTGCTACAGTCTTCTTAATAAGCTCTACAGCATCACCAACAGTTGAAAGCTTCTCAGCTGCATCTGTATCAACCTCGATGTTAAGCTTCTCCTCAACGCCCATGATAATCTGGAATACATCAAGGGAATCAGCACCTAAATCATCAACAAATGTTGTCTCTGGCTTAATCTCAGCTGTATCTACATTTAATACCTCTGCAATAATCTCCTTAAGTAAATCGAATTCCATTTTCTAGTCCTCCTTTTTCTCTATAACTATATTATTCTGGATATGCTCGTTAATCTTCTGCTCCTTAAAAGCAATACACTGGAAAATAGTGTTCTTTACTTCGCCTGCCTTAGCACTACCGTGAGTCTTAACTACAAGCCCCTTTAAACCAAGAAGTGGAGCTCCGCCATACTGAGTAGCATCAAAGCTCTTTAAAGTCTTCTTAAGAGCTGGAAGAGCAAGTGCTGCGCCAATCTTCGAGCGAAGTGTGCTCATAAGACCACCCTTAATAATAGAAACAAGAGTACCTGCCAAGCCTTCATAAAGCTTTAAAATTACATTTCCAACGAAGCCGTCGCAAACAATAACATCTGCGTAACCGTTTGGAATCTCTCTGGCTTCTATACTTCCAATGAAATTTATATCCTTGCATTCTTTTAATAGTGGCATAGTCTCTTTTACAAGAGCATTACCTTTTTCCTCTTCTGCGCCAACATTTACAATGGCAACACGAGGATTATTAATACCTACTACCTTTTCCATGTAGATGCTGCCCATCTTGGCAAACTGAACAAGATGGCTGGCACGACAGTCAACATTGGCTCCTGAATCAGCAAGAAGCGCAACTCCTGTCTTAACTGGGAAAAGTGCTCCAAAAGGTGCTCTCTCAATGCCACGAATACGACCAACAATACCAAGTCCACCTGTGAGAAGTGCACCTGAATTACCAGCAGAAACAAAGGCATCTGCCACTCCATCTTTTACAAGATGAAGGCCTACTACCATAGAAGAATCCTTCTTACGCTTAATAGCCATAACAGGATGCTCTGCTGTTTCGATAACTTCAGTGGCATTCTTTATTTCAATCTGTTCTGTTGGATACTGATAAGCCTGTAATTCAGACTTAATCACATCTTCCTTTCCAACAAGAATTACCTTAACTTCATTATTAAGATTTACCGCATCTACAGCGCCTTTTACCATCTCTGAAGGTGCATTGTCTCCACCCATGGCATCAAGCGCTACAACTGTATAATCGCCCATAACATTCCCTTTCTTACATACTGTTAAAAGTATACTTGAAATGACGCCAAAAAGAAAGCCCCTCGATTAACGAGGGGCGACTCAATACGTAAATTATTCTACAGTAATGATTTCTTTTTTGTTGTATGAACCACAGTTCTTGCAAACTCTGTGTGGTACCATAAGCTCGCCGCACTTGCTGCACTTAACAAGAGTAGGGTTGCTCATCTTCCAATTTGCTCTTCTTTTATCTCTTCTTCCCTTAGAAGATTTGTTCTTTGGACAAATAGACATGCTATTTCACCTCCTTAAAGCTATTAAAGACATCTAAAAATTGTGCCATTCTAGGATCTAAAACTGTATCATCGCAGCCACAGGCCTCAATGTTACGATTCTTTCCGCAAACTGGGCAAATGCCCTTGCAGTCATCCTGGCACAATATCTTTGCCGGGAAATTCACTAAGATCTCGTTTAAAATTAGCTCATCTACAAGGATGTCCTCCTCATCAATAAATGAATAAGGACCAAGCTCTTCATCAGGAACCACTTCTCCATCAGTGA
This sequence comes from Pseudobutyrivibrio sp. UC1225, assembly GCF_900115215.1. Lineage (NCBI taxonomy): Bacteria > Bacillati > Bacillota > Clostridia > Lachnospirales > Lachnospiraceae > Pseudobutyrivibrio > Pseudobutyrivibrio sp. UC1225. The sequence continues at coordinate 278,608 of NZ_FOVQ01000001.1, forward strand.
CCTGAATGGTCTCATCAACGGAAACAGGAACCTTAAAAGTAACTTCTGTTAAGCATCTGTCACACGCTCCTGAAATAGTACTTTCAGTATTAAATGTGATATGAAGCTTACCATTTCCAATCATAGATAAAACTACTTCAAATGGCTCTATGTGATTGATAGAAAAATCACTGCCAAGATAAGAAAAATCTTTTATATCGCAGGAACCTGCGAACTTCTTATTTTGATCAGTTAATGAAGTAATATCCTTAATAGAAATCTTCATAAATATCTCCTATCCACACTTTGTCAATTATACATAGCAGAAATATAGTTGTCAAACATTTTCTGCAAAATTTATGACGTAATTTAATAATTATTTTCCAGATACGATAGCTGCTGTATCTCTTGCAATCATAACCTCTTCATTTGTAGGGATAACAAATACCTTAACCTTTGAAGAATCTGAAGAGATAAGCTTATCCTCTGAAGGACCATCGTTTCTTGAAGCATCAAGCTCAACGCCCATGAATCCAAGGTGATCACAAACTGCCTGACGAAGGCCGGCATTGTTCTCGCCAAGACCTGCTGTGAAGCAAATCATATCTACACCGTTCATAGCAGCTGCATAAGCACCTACATACTTAGCGATACGATAAGCAATCATATCCATAGCAAGCTTTGCTCTCTTATTGCCCTCTCCTGAAGCAGCGATAAGATCTCTAAAATCTGATGAAATACCAGAAATACCAAGAGCACCTGACTCCTTGTTAAGTACGTTCATAACGCCTGCAAAATCAAGGCCTTCCTTCTTAGCCATATATTCAACAGCTGAAGGATCGATATCACCTGAACGAGTACCCATAACAAGACCCTCAAGTGGAGAAAGACCCATTGATGTATCAACAGACTTTCCATTTAATACTGCACAGCAAGATGCACCGTTACCGATGTGGCAAACGATAATCTTAGAATTGTTGATGTCAGCGTTTGCAAACTCGCAAACTCTCTTTGATACATAGCTGTGTGATGTTCCGTGGAAACCATAACGACGAACACCATACTGCTCGTAATACTTATAAGGTACAGCGTACATGTAAGCTTCCTGTGGCATTGACTGATGGAAAGCTGTATCGAATACACCTACCTGTGGCTTGCCTGGCATAAGCTCGCGGCATGCGTTAATACCAATAATATTTGCTGGGTTGTGAAGTGGAGCAAGATCATTACACTCTTCTACAACCTTAATCATTTCATCTGTAATAAGTGCAGAAGCTGCAAACTTCTCACCACCGTGTACGACTCTGTGTCCAACAGCATCAATCTCATCAAGGGATGCGATAGCACCTGTCTTAGCATTTGTGATTGCATCAATAACAGATGCAACAGCCTCCTTATGTGTAGGCATAGGAATGTCTGTGATTTCCTTATCAAGACCTTCCTTCTGGTATACGATACGTCCGTCGATACCAATTCTCTCACAAAGTCCTTTGCAAAGTACCTGCTCACTCTCTGAATCAATTACCTGATACTTAAGAGATGAACTACCACAGTTGATAACTAAAATCTTCATAATAGCTATTTCCTTTCTGATATATTTTTAATCTTTCTTTAATGTTTGTTCAAACGACATTTTATTATAGCACAAAGATATGAAAAAAACAGAAATAAACACAGGTTTTTAAAGAAAAACAATGGTGAGGTTTATTTGAGAATTCCATATAATACGTGTATCATATTAATATATATTTTCATCAGGAGGAAACCTAATGATTATAGGCATTGTTGCAGAATACAATCCGTTCCATAACGGTCATAAACTTCAGATAGATTATGCAAAAAATGTTTTGAAGGCAGATGCTGTTGTTGTTGCCATGTCTGGCAGCTTTACTCAGCGCGGAGAAATTGCCTGCTTCGATAAATACACAAGAGCACACGCAGCCCTTATTTCTGGTGCTGATATCGTGTTTGAAATCCCTACTATCTTCTCTACCGCATCTGCAAGAGAATTCGCTGCAGCCAGCGTTCAACTTCTAGCAAATACAGGTATTGTAGATACAATTTTATTCGGAGCAGAATCAGATGATATAAATCTATTTAAAGAAGCTGCCAATAAACTTGTAGAATTTGAAAAATCCGGTGAATTAGACAATGAAATAAGCGCATCTATAGCCTTAGGAGACAGCTACGCTACAGCCCGTTCAAAAGCCTTAGAAAAGCATATACCATCAGAACTAATATCTAACCCTAACAACATCCTGGGATTAGAATATTGCCGTTATATAGCCGAGAATAAACTTCCACTTAATATAGCTATAATCAAAAGACAGGGAAATGGATATAATGAATTAGCTCTCACAGGAGAAATTAGCTCCGCTTCAGCCATAAGAGCTCATTTAAAAGAAACAGAACTTGTTGTAGCTGTTCCTGAGGAGACCAAAGCAATCTATGAAAAATTTAAACCTGTATGCAGTGATGATATTTCATCAATCCTGCACTATAAATTGATTACAGAAAAAGAATATGAAAAATATCTTGATTGCTCTTTTGATCTCGCTGACAGAATAAAAAACAATTTAAAGGATTATATTTCATTTAGTCAATTCTGCGATTTATTAAAAACCAAAAATATTGCTTACTCTCGAATCAGCAGAGTATTATGCCATATTTTGTTAAATATAACTCAAGATGATTTTGAAGAAGCAAAAGCTTCCGGATATATTAATTATTTAAGAATGCTAGGTTTCAGCAAAAAGGGAGCAGAATATCTTGGAGCTGTCAAAGAAAATGGAATCTCCCCACTCCTTACAAGTCCTACCGACGAGATTGATAGTCACGATATTTTCGCAGCTGATATTTATAGAACAATTTTAACTGAAAAAACAGGAATGACCTTTCCCAATGAATTTAATAGAAAGTTTGATTTAGTAAACATATAACAAAAAAGCACTCAGAAAACTGAGTGCTTTACTTTCGCAGTTCCTAGCGGAATCGAACCGCTGTTTTCGCCGTGAGAGGGCGACGTCTTAACCGCTTGACCAAGGAACCATATTGTCTGTCGCAAGGCTTGTTGCCTCAGCGACAAGACATATAATACTATGTAGATTGACTTATGTCAACACTTTTTTTAATTTATTTTTTAGTCTGCGTATCCATTAGGATTGTTCTTCTGCCATCTCCATGAATCAGCACACATTTCCTTGATACCATACTCTGCTGTCCATCCAAGCTCTTCTTTTGCCTTTGTAGCATCTGAATAGCATGTAGCAATATCGCCTGCACGGCGTGGCTTAATAGAATAAGGAATCTTAATGTCGTTGGCAGCCTCAAAGTTCTTAACAATATCAAGAACTGAGTAACCTACACCTGTACCAAGATTATAAATCTTAAGACCAGCATTCTCCTCAATCTTCTTAAGAGCCTTAACATGTCCCTTAGCAAGGTCAACAACGTGAATGTAATCACGTACGCCTGTACCATCTGGAGTATCATAATCATTTCCAAATACGCCAAGCTCAGGAAGCTTTCCTACAGCCACCTGTGTAATGTAAGGCATAAGGTTGTTTGGAATACCGTTTGGATTCTCTCCCATTGTTCCTGATGGATGCGCTCCAATTGGATTGAAGTAACGAAGAAGAACTACATTCCATTCCGGATCAGCCTTCTGCATATCAGAAAGAATCTGCTCAAGCATAGACTTTGTCCATCCGTATGGGTTTGTACACTGTCCCTTAGGACAGTTCTCTGTGATAGGTATCTCAGCTGGATCTCCATAAACTGTAGCAGATGATGAGAAAATAATGTTCTTGCAGCCATGCTGTCTCATAACATCAACAAGAGTAAGTGTACCAGCAATATTATTCTCATAATATTCCCAAGGCTTAACAACTGACTCGCCTACAGCCTTAAGACCTGCGAAATGAATACATGAATCGAGCTGTTCTTTTTCAAACACCTCGTTTAATCTATCTCTATCTAAGATATCTCCCTTGTAAAACTTAACTGGCTTTCCAGTAATAGCCTCAACTCTTTCCAAAGACTTCTCTGACGCATTTGAAAGATTATCATAAACTACAACGTCATAACCCGCCTGCTGGAGCTCAACGCATGTGTGGCTACCAATGAAGCCTGCTCCACCTGTAACTAAAATTGCCATAATATATATCCTCCTTCAGTTAAACTAATTATGTTAACCATGTTCAAGAATAACAGAAACAATGAAATAAAAAAAGAGTCATTTTTATATATATAAGCGCATATTCAATGGCTTTTGTTGTGATAATAGACAAAAATCATAAAGTGTCTTTATGAAAACATAACAAAAAAGAGTCCTGGAATAAATCCAAGACTCTTATCATCCCAAAATATTAAGCTGCAACCTTTTCCTTTGCAACCTCTACGAGCTTTGCAAAACCTTCTGCATCGTTAACAGCGAGCTCAGCGAGCATCTTTCTGTTCATCTCAACACCAGCGAGCTTAAGACCGTACATGAACTTAGAATATGAAAGTCCATTGATACGAGCTGCAGCATTGATACGAGCGATCCAAAGCTGTCTGAACTGTCTCTTCTTCTGCTTTCTTCCTGCATATGAAGATGTAAGGGCACGCATAACTGACTGCTTTGCAACACGATACTGCTTGCTTCTAGCGCCTCTGTAACCCTTTGCTAACTTTAATGTTCTATTATGTCTTTTCTTAGCGTTTAATCCGCCTTTAACTCTTGCCATTTTAAATTCCTCCTAACCAAATAAATAACTGTTCCAAATCAATTTTAGAGATATGGAAGTACTTTCTTCATGTTCTTTACGTTTGTAGCATCTACAATTGTAGCGTGACGAAGATTTCTCTTGTTCTTTGTTGTCTTCTTGGTTAAGATGTGACGCTTGTAAGCCTTATTTCTCTTAAGCTTTCCTGTTCCTGTTACCTTAAAGCGCTTTGCAGCTGCTCTTCTTGTCTTCATCTTTGGCATGATAATTTTCCTCCTGTATTACGATTTCTTTTCTGTAAGCACCAGGCTCATAGAACGGCCTTCAATCTTTGGTGCCTTTTCCACTACTGCAACATCAGCAAGTGCCTCAGCAAAATCATCAAGTATATGCTTGCTTGACTGCATGTGAGCCATCTCACGGCCACGGAAACGAAGTGTTACCTTAACCTTATCACCCTTAGAGATGAATTTCTTTGCTGCATTTACCTTAGTGTTCATATCATTAGCATCGATGTTTGGAGACATACGAATCTCTTTAACCTCAACAACGTGCTGCTTCTTCTTAGCTTCCTTTTCCTTACGTGCCTGCTCGTAGCGGTACTTACCGTAATCTACAATCTTGCACACTGGTGGATTTGCTTTTGGTGAAATCTTAACGAGATCTAAGCCCTCGTCATCTGCAAGCTTCTGAGCTTCCTTTGCTGACATAATGCCAAGCTGTTCCCCATCGGAGCTGATTACACGAACTTCTTTGTCGCGAATCTGCTCATTAATCATTAAATCGCTAATGGTACTACCTCCAATAAATAAAAAAAATAGTGGATACAGAATATCCACCATAAATCATCACAAACAAGGTTTGTGTGAAGTATAAACCCGAGTCACTTATGTGCTAAGGTGAGAGTGGATACTCTACTTTGTTTTCACAACATAGGTAATTTAACATAGAATTCCGCTGACGTCAACAGTTTCTTTGATATTAAAGAAAATATTTATAAATTACTTCTGCTACACCAGCATTATTATTATCATTTTCAGTTACATAATCAGCAACAGCCTTAAGCTCCTCTCTTCCATTCGTCATGGCTACACCAACACCTGCAACTTCTACCATACTGATGTCATTACGTTCATCACCAACAGCAACTACATCAGATATTGATATATTAAGGCGAGCGGCAAGTTTTTTAACTCCATCGCCTTTTCCAGAGCCCTTCTTTACATATTCAAGAAACGCATAATGCGAAAAGAAGCTCTCAAATCTGTCATCATAAACCTCTGCATGATCATCTTTAAAGGCCTGAAGTGCTTCTGGATGATCATAATCAATAGCAATAAGCTTTGTGATATTTTTTCCTTTAAGCTCGTCTATATTAGATAAATATACAAGCTGTTCACCTGAAAGTTTCTTGTAGCTTTCAATGAACCAGTTATCATTAAAGGTATAAATATGAGAAGCATCAAAGGTAACTACAGTAAAACCACATCTTAAGACTTCTGAAATGACCTCAATTGCATCTTTGTCATCCATGCAGTCACTGAAAAGAGTTTCATCGCTAATCATTTTAGTACCGATAATGCCCTGATGGCCTAAAATATAAACATCATCTCTTTTGAATTCATCATATATAGATAAAATTTCTTTTAAAGCATGATTTGGTCTACCAGTATTAAATGCAAAAGCATGTCCTGCATCTAATAGTTTTGTGATTGCCTCTAAATTTTCCTTAGAAATAGTCTTATCATCATTAAAAAGTGTACCGTCCATATCAACGGCTAATAATTTCTTATTCATCAAAAACCTCATTAGCCAGAATAGGAACAAAAGTCCTCTTTTTAAAGAAATCTATCTCTGGCTCATTATTCCTTTTTGCTTCCTTACAGAAGGTATCCTGCGCTCCCACGGGCTTTTTACCTCTCGGAGGTTTTATTCTAACATAGGTTCCATCTCCTGTCATCTCATAAGCTTTAAGAGTATCACCTAGTTGAACATCAAGAATATGTTTAACCTGAGATTTTAATATTTCATCTTCAACTGGAAACATAATCTCAACACGGCGGTCAAGATTTCTAGGCATCCAGTCGGCACTACCCATATAAATATCTTCAAGACCATTATTATAGAAATAGAAGATACGGGCATGTTCCAGATAGGTACCAACAATTGAAGAAACATGTATATTTTCGCTTACGCCGGGTATAGCTGTTCTAAGACAACATATTCCACGAATAATAAGATGAATCTTCACACCAGCATTGCTTGCTTCATAAAGCTTTTCAATAATTTCCTTATCACAAAGCGAATTCATCTTAGCAAGAATAATGGCTTCTCTGCCATTTTTTGCATTATCTATTTCTCTTTCAATAAGGCGGACAAATGTATTTCTTAGCCATAAAGGTGCTAAGACCAACTTATTCCAGCTGGCTGGCTCAGAATAACCTGAAAGCATATTAAATACAGCCGTAGCATCTTCTCCGTAAGACTCACGACATGTAAGCATACCGCAGTCTGTATAAAGCTTAGCAGTAGAATCATTATAGTTACCAGTTCCAAGATGTACATATCTTCTGATACCATCTTCTTCACGGCGAACAACAAGAGCTATCTTACAGTGAGTCTTAAGACCTACAAGACCATAAATAACATGACAGCCGGCCTTTTCAAGCTTTTTAGCCCAAATAATATTATTTTCCTCATCAAATCTCGCCTTAAGCTCTACAAGTACTGTTACCTGTTTACCATTTTCAGCTGCGTGAGCAAGACTTGCTATAATTGGAGAATTACCACTTACTCTGTAAAGTGTTTGTTTAATAGCAAGAACCTGCGGATCAAAAGCAGCCTGAGCAATAAAATCAACAACAGGGTCAAAGGTTTGATATGGATGATGCAAAAGGATATCTCCTTTTTTTATTTCATCAAATATCTTATCTCCTGGTCTTAGTCTAGGATTATCCTGAGGTTTGAAGGCCGGAAGTCTCAAATCACTGTGTCCTTCTATACCATATAACTTCATCAAAAAAGTGAGATCTATAGGTCCTTTAATCTTATATATATCAATCTCGTTAACACCAAGATTCTTTTTTAATATTGCAAGAAGCTTTTTATTTATAGAAGCCTCCACCTCAAGACGGATAACTTCTCCCCACTGACGAGATTTTATTTGCTTTTCAATTTCAATAAGCAAATCCTCAGCTCCCTCTTCATCAATGGAAAAATCAGCATTTCTCATAATACGGTATGGCGATGCTGCAACCACATTATAATTAAGAAACAGCTTTCCCATATTGCGCTCAATAATCTGTTCCAACAGAATAAAGCAATCATTCACTTTATCATCTGAAGGAAGTCGTACAATTCGAGGTAAAACTGAAGGCACCTGAACTGTGGCAAACTCTACATCATCACTTTCTGCTCCTGCTCCAACTGAATCCTTTTTCTTTTCAATTAGAGCTGCAATATTAAGGGACTTATTTCTAATAAGAGGAAATGGACGGGAAGCATCAAAGGCCATTGGAGTAAGTACTGGATACACCTGACTCATAAAGAAAGAATCAATAAACTTCAATTGTTCCTGATTCAAATCCTCATATTTTTCATAGATAATAATCCCTTTTTCCTTAAGAATAGGAGTAAGGGATTTATTGAAAGTAAGATATTGAAAATCTACAAGCTCACGAGTCTTCTCATTAATGGCAATAAGCTGCTGTGTAGGAGTCATTCCGGCAATGTCAGGTTTCGTGTAGCCAGCATGCTCCATATCCTTAAGTGATGCAACTCTGACCATAAAGAACTCATCCAAATTAGAGGATGTAATGCTGACAAATTTAAGGCGCTCTAAAATAGGCAACTCTTTGTTGGTCGCCTCATTTAAAACACGTCTTTCAAATTTCAGCCAGCTTAATTCTCGATTATCATAATATTTTGCATCAGAAATGTTTACCTTTGCCATGAGTCCTCCTAAAACTACTTATTCTCTTTAAGTACAGGTTTTATAGAGAAAATTTCCTGAAAGAAATCTGCATTCTTTTTAAACAAGCCCTTTTCTAAGGCAAGGGAGCTATTAGCTTCAATTGATATAACCAGCTCCTTATCTTTTACACGCATTGATACATTTTTAATCTTCTGCTTATGAGAACGATCAAGGGCATTTGCCACCTTAAGAATAGCAAGCAGCTTTAATATTAATAAGTATTCCTCAGTAGAAAATCTATCTGAAAGATTCTCATAAGGTTCCACAGGTTTTCTGTTAAAAGCAACCGTTGTAGCTATAATCTCCCTTTCCTTATGGCTAAGTCCAAGGATTTCAGATGACATTATGATTGTATAGGAACAATCAGACGCATCAGCAAGAGAAATATATTTACCACAGTCATGCAATATAGCAATAGCCTGCATGAGAACTCTTTGACGTTTGCCCAATCCATGATATTTTTTCATAGCGTCAAAAATTTCTCCTGACAGCTTGTATAAAGCTTTCAGATGAGGCTGATAGCTATCATATCTTTTTGCAATGGACCATGCAGCCGTAATAATGTCATTGTCAAAGTCGTGTGTAGCCACAAGCCATTTTTTGTTATAGCAAAAATGGTATGCCATTCCATCACATACAGAAACACCTGGTGCTACGACATTTTTAGGCATAAGTGTTTCAGCCAGAGTTTTGACAATATAATCTTCTACCTTTGTAAGCTGATTCGTAAATCCGATAGCATTTTCTATAGCGCAACTTATCTGGCTACCAAGAAGAATCATGTATTTAGGTTGAATATCTCTGAGGAACATGGTTTTGAAGACTTCCAGTTCCTTATAAATCATCTCATAAATCTGATCTAAGGATGAGACTACTATTCCTATCTTCTTAATGTTTTCGCTAAGGGAAACTGTACCCATGGAAAGATGTTGGGTAGTGATAATTTTTCCTTTTGAAAATAAAGTAATCTGAAGAGAAACTCCACCGATATCCACAAGAACTGCCGAATCACTAATCAGTTCTTCAAAATCATCAGTGGCAGCAACCGCTTGGTAACCCAAAAATCTCTGCTCGGAATTAGAAATTACTTTGACTGAAAATCCGGTTTGGACTTTTATTTGTTCAAGAACAATAAGAGAATTTTCCGCCTGTCTGATATTAGGGCCAGCAACTACAGAAAAAGCATCTACCTTATAGCCATCAATAGCTCTTCGCATATCATTTAAAACTTTACAAAGTTTTTCTGTGGTTTCAGGCAAAATACGACTATAGTTTAGCACGTCCCTAATAATATCAGACTGCGCCTTAATAGTATCTATGGTCTTAACCTTTTTCTGCTGCTTACCTATCTCAAAAATCTTCATTGTAGTCTCATAGGACCCAATGTAAATACTTGCAAAAAGCTTCATAAAAAACCCCTTAAATATATTAGTAATTTCCCAAAACCCTGAGACTTACACACTCCTCCTTGAGACCAGTTAAAGCATTTCTAACCGCCTCATCATTAAGATTGCCATCAATATCTATAAAGAATCTATACTGCCAATTAACCCCCTTAATTGGACGAGATTCTATTCTATTCATATTTATTCCATTAAACATAAGATTCGAAAGAATCCTGTAAAGACTTCCTGGTGTATGAGAAATCTCAAGACATAAACTAATCTTGTCTGCATTCTTTCGATATTTTTTATCTTTTGAGACAATGACAAAACGTGTCTCGTTATTTTTATCATCCTGAATAGCTTCCTCTAAAATATCTAAATCATAAAGGAAAGCATTATATGTACTTCCAATAGCAGCCTGAGTGATATCTCCATCATCTTTAATTTTTTGTGCACTCATGGCAGTGTTTCTAAGGTTTTTAACATCCCAATCTATATGCTTGGTGCGAATATATTCGTCACACTGAGCAATGGCCTTTGGGTGAGAATAAACTGTTTTAATATCAGAAATCTTTGCCCCCTTAACTCCAAGGAGCGCATGGTCAACCTTTAATATCTGCTCTCCGATTATGGCAACATTGTATTCGGATAGTAAATCGAAATTCTCTTCTATTGAGCCAGCCAGGCTATTCTCAATAGGAAGCACTGCATAATCTGCTTCACCACTGCTTATAGCATCCATAGCATCACGCCATAAATCCACATGAAAACTGCTTTTCATCTCATCATCAAAGAATGCAAGCATAGCAAGCTGGGAATAGGCACCCTGAACACCCTGAAAGCAAACTGTTGCTTCTGAAAAATCAAAATCATCTACCTGTTGAAATCCACTATCGAAGTTAATTCCATTAGCTCTAAGAATAGAAAACTGTTTCTTTCGACTTATAGACATTATCTGAGTATATAATTCTTTTACCGCCTGCTGACTAAAGCCATCCTCAACATAGGAAGAAAGCTTTTCCAGCTTTTCATCCTCTCTGACTTTGTCGTATACTTTTTTCCCGGTAGCTATTTTGTACTCTGCTACCTGACAGGCTAATTCCATTCTGTGTGTAAATAAATTAAGAATTTCTTTATCTACCTGATCAATCTCTACTCTGATGTCATTTAAGTCTCTCATGTTGCTCCTTCGTTTGTGCTAGGTTAATATCAGTCATCAAGTGGTAAAATAGGTGGATCAAATTTTGATACAGCGTTACCACGAACTGGACAATGATAAATCTCTCCAGAAAAATAATCAGCAAAATAAACATACTTGCTAGTAATATTAATATTGTTGAATTGGCCTTCCGCTATTAGCTCTTCTGCACCACTGGCCATATCTACTCTATATAATCCATCAGGATTTCCCTTCATACTTTGATAGTACAAATATAATCCATCAATGTTATAGCTTTGAGCTGGATAAGACGTAAGCACAGTCTTATCTGTACTTCCAAGAGCAGCTTTACAAATTCTATGTTTGCTATCTAAATCAATAAAATAAAGATTACTCTTCTCAATTATCGGCATCCACAGATTAAAGGCTGATGCGTATGCAATATCTTTAGAATAAATATTCATACTATGCAGATTATGATCATTTTCAACTCCAGAAAAATAGAGTTTCTCACCTACAACGCATCTAGGATCAATAGCAAGCTTACTAAGCTGCTGCCCTTCAGTTCCATCAATTTTAACAGTATTAAGATTCGTGGTTAATAATTCGTCATCAAATCGTAAATAAATAATATTATTACCTGCCAATGCACAGGCGTTGCAATCAGCTTCATCCAGAATCATTACCTTCTTATTGCGCTTAGTTAATCGGCAAAGGCTGTTTACATTAACATTTAAAAAGCCAAATTGGGAATTATCCCTGTTTTGCTGACGACTATAATAAACATAATGTGAATCCGCATTAAGGAAATAAACACTATCATTAGCTACTATCTCAATATCAGACTCATCCGGATTCATCTTATAGATACGATTGTAGTCTGTAGGGTTTGCAAAATATACAACACCATCTGTCTCGCAAAACAAACCATTACCATATAGATTTCCAATGGTGTTACCATTAGTACCTGCATCATTAAAGTAGGTAATAGAATTAATGTACTTGTAATAAGCAGCACCTGCAATAATCCCAAGTGCAACTATAGCAATAATGATTCGTCTAACTATCTTCATTCTACTGCCCTCCCAGGCCAAAAGCCTAATCAATACGCATTAAGTAAAATCAAAAATAGAAAGCTGATTTGACTGAGGCAAATCCTTGATAACTCCAAGTTCTACCATCTTATCGATAATAGTCTGTGAAACCTTACCTCTGTCTTTTATATCATCCAAAGAAAGAAACTTTCCCTGAGAAGCTGCAATCTGCAACTGCTCAGCAGCCTTATCACCCATTCCTGGAAGTGAATTAAATGGTGGAAGTATCTTTCCATCTACTATTTTAAAGTATCTTGAGTCAGATTGGTATAGGTCCATAGGTAAAAAATCAAAACCACGGGCATACATTTCCTGAACAAGACGAAGTGCAATTAATACATCTTTATCTGTAGCAGATAAATCAGACTGAGCCTTTAGGGCCTTAATTTCCGCTTCACATCTTGCCTTACCCTGACAACATTTCTCATAATCAAAACCACCGGCTCTGATTGAGAAGAAGGCTGCATAATAAGCAAGTGGATAATTAATCTTACAATATGCTACTCTCCAAGCCATCATAACGTAAGCGGCAGCATGAGCCTTAGGGAACATATACTTAATCTTCTCACAGGATTCAATATACCAGTCTGGAACACCATGCTCCTGCATATGCTCCTTATATGTAGGCCACTCGTCACATTTACCTTTAGCAACAATACCCTTACGAACTCGCTCCATGATTGTAAATGACTCAGCAGGATCAAGACCCTTATGAATCAAATAAACCATAATATCATCTCGAGTACAGATAGCTTCTGTGATGGTTGCTGTTCCGCTAAGAATCAGATCCTGAGCATTTCCCAGCCATACATCGGTACCATGAGCAAGACCGGCGATACGAACCAAGTCTGTGAAATATTGAGGTTTAGCCTCAACAAGCATCTGCATGGCAAAATCAGTACCGAACTCTGGAATACCTAGTGTACCAAGTGGAGTTCCCATAATGTCCTCAGGTGTAATCCCAAGAGCTTTAGTGCTTTGGAACAGTGACATTACATCCTTATCATCAAAAGGAATTGTTGTAGCGTCAATTCCAGTTAAGTCCTCCAATCGCTTAATCATGGTAGGATCAAGGTGTCCTAAAATATCAAGCTTAAGAAGATTGGCATCGATTTTATGGTAATCAAAGTGAGTTGTAACAATGTCAGTATCCTTGTTAGCAGGATGCTGAACAGGTGTAAAGGAATATATATCCTCACCATTCGGAAGAACTACTACACCACCCGGATGCTGACCTGTAGTGGACTTAACACCTTCAACACCCTTAGCAATTCGCTCATTTTCTGCACGACGTTTTCTAATATCTCGCTTATCAAAATACTTAAGAACATATCCAACGGCGTTCTTATCGGCAAGTGTAGAAACAGTACCAGCCTTGAAGGTTTGCCCTTCGCCGAAGATAACCTCTGTATATTTATGAGCCTTTGACTGATATTCATTTGAGAAGTTCAAATCGATATCAGGCTCCTTATCACCCTTAAAACCAAGGAAGGTTTCGAAAGGAATATCAAAACCATCCTTTGCCAAAGGCTTGCCACACTTCGGGCAAATCTTATCTGGCATATCTACGCCTGAAAGTCCCTGATTAACAATTTCCTGTACTTCTGGACCATCAAAATCTACGTAGAAACAGTTTGGACATCTGTAATGAGGTGGTAGTGGATTAACCTCAGTGATTCCTGCCATTGTAGCTGCAAAAGAAGAACCTACGGAACCACGGGAACCTACCAAATAACCATCCTCGTTTGATTTCCATACAAGCTTTTGAGCAATAATGTACATAACGGAATATCCATTACCAATGATTGAATTAAGCTCACGCTCAAGACGAGCTGATACTATCTCTGGAAGCTCAGGACCATATACTTCATGGGCTCTTGTCTCACAAATACGACGTAAATCCTCTTCAGAATGCTCAATAACAGGTGGACATTTATCTGGACGAACCGGATGAATGTACTCACACATATCCGCAATCATATTCGTATTTTCGATAACTACCTCATGTGCCTTGGCAAGACCAAGGTATGAGAATTCATCAAGCATCTCATCTGTAGAATGAAGATAAAGTGGCGCCTGCTGATCCGCATCATCAAAGCCCTTGTTAGCCATAATGATACGTCGATATACCTCGTCCTGTGGATCTAGGAAATGAACATCACAAGTAGCAACAACAGGCTTATTAAACTCCTCGCCCAAATCAACAATTTGCTTGTTTATATTCTGTAAATCAGTTACAGAATTAATATCCTCGTACTTATCAGAACGAATCATGAAGTCATTATTTCCAACAGGTTGAATCTCAAGATAATCATAATAGTTAGCAATTCTGGCTATCTCTGAATCATCTCTGCCATCTACAATAGCTCCATATAATTCACCAGCCTCGCAGGCAGAACCGATAATCAAACCTTCTCGACATTCTGTAAGTAAAGTCTTTGGTACTCTTGGATAACGGCTATAATAATATAAATGAGACTCTGAAACGAGTCTGTAAAGATTAATACGGCCCAAGTCATTCTTTGCTAAGACAATACAATGATGAGCTTTCATCTTTTTGATTTGCTCAGCAGTAGGTTTTGCTTTTTCATTCAGCTCAGCAAGAGTATGTATATTTTCATTTTCAAGTTTAACAATAAACTTTTCAAAAATCTTTGCAGTAACCTCTGCATCAGCTACCGCTCTATGATGATGCTCATTTACTACCTTTTCCAATTTACAAACAGCATCAAGATTGAATTTAGCATTATTAGGATGTAAATATCGAGCGATTTCTACAGTGTCTACATGAGTGTAATCATACGCAAGCCCTAACTGTTTACAATTATATCTAATAAAACCTGTATCAAAGCCTGCATTATGAGCAACTAAAACGCTACCCTTACAGAAATCCATGAACTTAGGCAAAATAACATCTATTGTAGGAGCATCTAGTACCATTTCATCTGTAATAGATGTGAGTTCTGTAATTCTATAAGGTATTGGCACCTTAGGATTAATAAATTCAGAGAAATGATCTACAATTTGACCATCCTTAAACTTTACTGCACCTATTTCTATAATCTTACAGGTTCGAGGATTAAAACCAGTCGTCTCAATATCAAATACTACAAACTCATCATGAAGAGACTGTCCCTTGTCATTTGTAACAGGACGCTTGGTATCATCTACAAGGTAAATCTCACAGCCATAAATAACCTTGAAATCTCCAAGACCTTTCATGTGATCTGCGTCACAGAAAGCCTGCACTACACCATGGTCGGTAATAGCAAGGGCTTTGTGTCCCCAGTCTTTGGCACGTGAAATAATGTCAGTGATTTCAGAGACACCATCGAACTCAGACATCTTTGTATGGCAGTGAAGCTCTACACGTTTCTCCACTGCTGTATCCTGACGTACAACTCTAAAATCTTTTATCTTTTGGATACAAGTGATTCTACCAACGGTAAGCTCCTTAGAGAAGGTATCCTCATCTAACTTACCCTGAACCTTATAAAAGCCACCAACTTTAAGCTTAGACTCAAGCTCTCTACCCTGATCAGCATCACTAAACCAGAATTTTATTGAGATAGAATCTGTAAAGTCGGTCATAGTACCTGTACCAAAATAACCACCCTTTTTAGTCTCTCTAAATTCAAGGGCGTTAAGCTGACCTTTTATTACAATAGAACCAAGAAGTTCTCCATTAATATCTTCCATCGTAGTGGCATCTTCAGCAATCTCTGAACCCATAATGATATCTGGGTCATCTGATTTTGTAAGAGGACGCACGAATTTCTTCTCTGGTTCTTGATTTTCAGAATTATTATCTTTTTCTTTGTTCTTATTATTCGTTTTATCTTCTGTTTTTTCCTCTGCTGGCTGTTCTTCAGATTCTTCTACAGCGGCAGTCTTAGCACTAATTGAAGCAATCCTCTGCTCTATTTCACGTTCAGCATTTTCAAGATATTTGCTTTTTACAGGTTCCTTATATTCGAAGAAAATCTTACCATCCATATGACAACGATTGCACAAAATATTATGGAGCAAATCAAATAATTCATGCTCCTTTTCTCTGCCAATGACTGTGTCCTCGATGGTAACCTTAACATTTCCGTCTTCTGTAATATCTAAGTCTGCTTTTTTATATATGTTAAAAAGAAGAGCGCTTCTTGCTTCCAGCTCTTCTAAAATACTGTCATTATAAGATGAAATTAAATTCTTTGGAGTGTACTGACTTGATAAATCAAAGTCCTCCAAAATTCGAATGGAAACACCGTTGTTTGCAAAGAATTGTTTCTTAATAGACTTTTCTAATTTCCAAATACGGCGCTTAGGAATAAGTGTATTGAAAGTAACGTATATACGAATATCGTCTTTTGAACGACCCGTACTGACCTTAGTGATTGTTGCATCACTAAGGGCAGTAGACAAATCGTTATCTGCATTCATATTTGGGAATACTTCATAAAATCCCATTTGATCCATAACATATCTCCGAACTTAAGCCTAACGAGGCCAATTAATCAACTCTTCACGTAACGCATTAAGGAGCTCTCCCTCAGGCATTTTGCGAACCACTTCGCCATGCTTGATAAGAAGTCCTTCTCCGATACCACCAGCTACACCAAGGTCTGCTTCCTTTGCTTCTCCTGGTCCGTTAACTACACAACCCATAACCGCAACTTTAATGTTGAGATCTGAGAACTCTTCTACCATTGTCTCAACCTTATTTGCAAGTCCAATCAAATCAATCTGTGTACGACCGCATGTAGGGCAAGATACAACCTCGATACCACCCTGTCTAAGACCAAGTGTACGAAGAATAAGCTTAGCAGTCTTTATTTCTTCTACAGGTGCACCTGTAAGTGAAACTCGAATTGTATCACCGATACCCTGCGATAGAATCATTGCAAGTCCTGCGGCGCTCTTAATGTTACCAGCTCTAAGTGTACCCGCCTCAGTAATTCCTACATGAAGTGGATGATTAGTCTTGTCTGCAATAAGCTCATGCGCCTTAACGCACATCATAACATTAGAAGACTTAATACTGATAACAAGATTATCATATCCTAAATCTTCGATAATCTTTACCTTATCAAGAGCTGACTCTACAAGTCCTTCTGCTGTAACACCACCATATTTTTCAACAAGCTCCTTTTCAAGGGAACCTGAATTAACGCCTACACGAATAGGAATATTCTTTGCTTTTGCAGCATCAACTACAGCCTTAATACGATCAGTACTTCCAATATTACCTGGATTAATACGAATCTTGTCAGCACCATTTTCAATAGCAGCAATTGCAAGTCTGTAATCAAAATGAATGTCTGCAACAAGAGGGATACTAATCTGTTTTTTAATCTCTCCTATAGCTTTAGCTGCATCCATGTCTGGACATGCAACACGGATAATATCGCATCCAGCTTTTTCAAGCTCATGAATCTGTGCTACTGTAGCAGCCACATCCTGAGTCTTTGTATTACACATAGACTGGATGAGAATTGGATTACCTCCACCGATTACTTTATTTCCAATATGTACAACTTTTGTATCCATACAAAAATCTCCTATTACATAAGTTTTAAAATATCATTGTACATGACAACAATCATCAAAAGCATCAATAATGCAAAACCAACCAGGTTAATTCCATTTTCAATCTCTGGCTTCATCTTCTTTCCGCGAATAGCCTCAAATAAGATGAGCACAATACGACCACCGTCAAGAGCTGGGAATGGAAGCAAATTCATTACACCAAGGTTCGCAGAAAGTAATATAGCTATTGAAAGTAAGTTAACAAATACATAGAACATTCCACTAGTCACTGACTGATCATAAACGTCAGAAATAGTAGTAACCACTCCAACAGGTCCTGAAACCTGATTAACAGAAAGCTCTCCTGTAAACAACATCTTCAAACTACTAATCGTAACGTAGATTTGATATTTCATCTCGTAAGCTGCATACTGTAATACTCCAACAGGTGATACCTTAACGTATTCATTTGCTTTCTGAATACCTATAAGCTTACGACCTGCTTCTTCATCATACTTTGGTACAAGAGTGGTGGAATATCTTTGATTATCACGTTCATAAACAACATCAATAGAATCAGCATTAGCATGAAGAAAAGTATAAATACTAATCTCGCTATAAAAGTGAACATTATATCCACCTAAGCTGATAATCTTGTCTCCTGCTTCTATGCCTGCTTCTGCAGCAGCATATCCAGGCATTACATCTGTAATAGTTGTGTCATTAACACCAACAGATGCAATGTAAATAACCGAAAGCATATACGCTAAAATAAAGTTAAACAGTGGGCCTCCAAAAACAATCTGGAATCTCTCCCATTTACCTTTTTTACTAAAGGCTCTGTCGCTATCGCTTTCTTCATCTTCACCTTCCATTACACAGCTACCGCCGAAGGGAAGTGCTTTCAAACAATACTTAGTCTCACCCTTTCCCCAACTAAAAAGTGTTGGTCCAAGACCAAGAGTAAATTCGTTAACCTTTACACCACATTTCTTTGCAAATAAGAAATGTCCTAACTCGTGAAAAATAATTATGAAACTAAAAATCAGTATTGCAAGTATTATCTTAAGAATAACTACCACCTGCTCTCTATGTAATCGTAAGTCATCTGTTCTGTCTCAAGAACCTGCTCAATAGTAGGATTCTGAATAAAGTCTACATTAATCATAGCCTCAGAAACAATCTCTGGAATCTCCAAGAACTTAATCTTATTCTTTAAGAACTTGGCAACTGCTCTTTCATTGGCTGCATTGAAAACTGTAGGCACATTGCCACCAGCATCCATAGCGTCATAAGCAAGAGCAAGACCATAGAAGGTTTCCATATCAGGTCTCTCAAAAGTAAGAGTACCAACTTTAAATAAATCTAATGGCTCTGAATACAAAGTCTTACGATTTGGATAGAATAATGCATAAAGAATTGGAAGACGCATATCAGGTGTACCCATCTGCCCAATAACTGCACCATCCATAAATTCTACTGCTGAGTGAAGAATACTTTGAGGATGAACCACTACTTCTACCTGATTAAGGTTAACACCAAAAAGCCATTTAGCTTCCATAACCTCAAGACCTTTATTAATCATGGTAGCAGAATCAATTGTGATTTTTGCTCCCATTGACCAGTTAGGATGCTTAAGGGCATCTTCTAAGGTAACGTTTTCTAAGTCATCAAGTGTACGACCTCTAAATGGTCCACCTGAGGCTGTAAGAAGAATCTTAGAAATCTTATTATGTCTCTCACCATTAAGCGACTGGAAAATAGCACTATGCTCACTATCCACTGGGAGAATAGAAACACCTTTTTCCTTTGCCAGCGGCATAATAATATGACCAGCTGTAACAAGTGTTTCTTTGTTTGCAAGAGCGATATCCTTGCCTGCATTGATAGCTGCGATTGTTGGCTGAACACCAACCATACCTACAACTGCAGTAACAACTGTATCAGCCTCTTCTGCAGTAGCAACTGCAATAAGACCTTCCATACCATAATGAATATCTATTGTAATATCAGAAAGTCTAGTCTTTAAATCCTTTGCCAACTCTTCTGTTCCAACAGAAACAAGCGTAGGCTCATATTTTCTAATCTGACTTTCAAAAAGATCCAGATTACTACCACAGGACATAGCCACAACATTTAAATCATCAGGATTCTGAGAAACGATGTCTAATGTCTGTGTACCAATTGAACCTGTAGAACCAAGAATTGATATATTCTTTGCCATGTGTGTCTACCTCTATAAAATGTAATATGCTAAGAAAAATATAATTGGTGCAGTAATAATAACACTGTCAAAACGATCTAAAACTCCACCGTGACCTGGAATAAGCTTTCCATAATCTTTTATATCAAAATTACGCTTAATAGCCGATGCAGCAAGATCACCCACCATAGATATGAGTGCGCCAATTCCTGCAAAAACAACAAGAGGAATAATTGGGAAATCCTCTAATCTGAAAATATTATCAATAATAAAACAGTAAAGCGCTGTAAAGAGCATAGATCCTACCACTCCACCTACTGCTCCTTCAATGGACTTCTTTGGTGAAAGAAGTGGTGACATCTTGTGCTTTCCAAAGAGTACGCCTACACAGTATGCTGATGTATCGCATCCCCATGAGCAAAGGAAAATAAGCCATACTATAAACTGACCATTAGGAAGCATTCTTGTCTGATAAAGGAATGAAAGCATCACTCCAACATAAAAAAGACCAAAGAAGGCTGCCATAATCTGATGTGTATGGTATTTAGGATACGCAAATACGAACACTCCTAATAAACAAATAAGAAATACAAGCATGATTGCCATATTATCTGGTGAAAAATTAAGTTTCAAATTCAAATAATATGCAACACAAGCCGCATATCCTAAAAAGCCAAGGGGCTTCTTTTCAATATCAAATATACGATACAGCTCGAACATTCCAATAAGAGATAATGCAAGCATTACTCCAAGAAGTAAATCTCCACCGGTACAAATAAATAGCAAAGCTAAAATTACAAGTACTATTCCACTAATAAGTCGTGTGATAAACATTTAAAATCCTCTCTAAATTCCGCCAAAACGACGATTTCTTTTGTCATATTCTTCTATAGCTTTCTTTAACTCATCAGGAGTAAACTCTGGCCATGCCACAGGTGTAAAATAAAACTCCGCATAAGCAAGCTGCCATAGAAGATAGTTTGATAAACGTTGCTCTCCTGATGTACGAATCATAAAATCTGGATCAGGAATATCTTTTGTATCTAAATAACTTCCAAAAAGCGATTCATCAATGCTTTCAACATCTATTTTACCATCTTTTACGTCAGACGCCACCTTTCTGATAGCTCTTGTCATCTCATCTCTACTACCGTAATTTATAGCAATTGTAAGTGTAAGTCCTGTGAACTGTGATGAATACTCTGTAAGCTCATCAATGGCTTTGCGAAGCTTTTCATCAAGTCTTGTTAAATCTCCAATAAAGCGAACACGAAGGTTATCCTTCTTTGCTGTTCTCATGCAAGTCTTAATATATTCTCCGAGAAGCTTCATTAAAGCTTTTACTTCATCATCAGGTCTTGACCAGTTTTCTGTAGAGAACGCATACATTGTCACATATTTAACCCCTAAATCGTGAGCTGCTCTACATATGGTCTCAACATTTTTCGCACCTACTGTATGCCCGTAAGTACGAGGCATCCCCTTTGATTTTGCCCATCTCCCATTTCCATCAAGAATAATGGCTATATGCTCTGGTACGTTCATAGTGCCTCCATTTTTTATAAAAATAATGAAACAGGGCACAAATTGTGCCCTGTAAAAATTAATTTAATAATATCTCTTAGACAGTCATAATCTCTTTAGTCTTTGCCTCAACAGCCTTATCAACCTCAGCAATAAACTTATCTGTCATCTTCTGACACTTATCTTCAAGATCCTTGATTTCATCCTCTGAAACGCCCTCATCCTTTGAGTGCTTCTTTAAATGATCAATAGCATCTCTTCTGATATTTCTAATAGCAACCTTTGCATCCTCGCCGTGCTTCTTAACATCCTTGGCGATTTCCTTACGACGTTCCTCTGTAAGCTCAGGGAATACAAGACGAATAAGCTTGCCATCATTTGTAGGATTAATTCCGATATCAGACATGTTGATAGCCTTTTCAATCTCTTTAACAAGAGAAGCTTCCCATGGCTGAATCTGAATAAGTCTTGGCTCTGGAACTGAAATATTTGCTACCTGCTGAAGTGGAGTTGGTGCTCCATAATAATCAACAGTAATCTTATCCAGGATATGTGGGTTAGCACGACCTGCTCTGATAGTTGTGAACTCACTTTCAAGATTATTGTAGCTCTTTGTCATTTTTTCTTCGTATACAGAAAGTATATTATCCATTAGCCCTCCTTATACGGTTACAACCGTACCATTAAATTTGCCTGAAATTGCCTTTACGATAGAATCCTCCTCATTAAGTGAGAATACATACATAGGCATTTTCTGCTCCATAGCGATTATTGATGCTGTCATATCAACTACCTGAAGCTTCTGATCGATAACATCCTGAATGCTAATCTCATCATAACGCTTAGCATTAGGATTCTTAGCTGGATCGCTATCATATACGCCATCGATAGATTTTGCTAAAAGAATGCAATCAGCTTCGATCTCAACTGCTCTAAGAACAGTAGGTGTATCTGTAGAGAAATATGGATGTCCTAAACCACCTGCAAAGAATACAACCATTCCTCTCTCAAAATACTTATTTGCTCTATCCTTAGAATAAAGCTTTGATACATTTCCACACTCAAATGGAGTGAGAACCTGTGTCTTCATACCAACAGTTCTGAAAATCTCAGAGACATAAATACAGTTCATAACTGTAGCAAGCATTCCAATCTGATCAGCTTTTGTTCTGTCGATATTTTCAGAAGTACGTCCTCTCCAGAAATTTCCGCCTCCAATAACAACGCCAACCTGAACGCCATCATCAACAAGCTTCTTAACCTGACGAGCGACCATTAAGCAAGTAGCTTCATCAAATCCAAAACCCTTATCCCCAGAAAGTGCTTCTCCACTAAGCTTTAATACTACTCTTTTCATTTATTCTTTTATTTCCTTTATATATTTTGTCTCGACAAATTAGATATTAAATACGCTGTTTACATCAACATCTGCGTAGCTCTGTGAACAGAAGCCTTCGATAACAGCACCATTATTAATCTGAACTGAACGAGACTTGATGTTACCCATAACAACTGCTGATGTATCAACAACAACAGGTCCGTTAACATCAATATCACCCTTAACAGCACCAGCGATAACTGCTGATGTAGCTGTGATATTTCCAATAATTACTGAACCAACACCAATCTTAGCTGTTCCAGTAGTAACAACCTCTCCTTCAATCTTTGCAGCGTCAGCAAAGAACTCAGCTGAAGAAGAATTTCCTGTAACCTTACCTGCGATAACAAGCTTACCATTACATGTAACATCACCAACGATTTCACCCTGAACCTCGATAGAACCGATAGATTCAACGTTACCTGTAATCTTCATACCACCAGTAATAACTGCATTTTCGTCTGAAGCAACGTTCTTTGCGTCAGAACCATTTTCCATAACTCCCATTGTCTTTGATGCCTCCACCTTTGAATCATTTTTTGTGTCTGAGAAGAATGACTTCTTCTCTGCTGACTGCTCTTTTGCAGGAACAGTCTCTGTTGCCTTTGTAGCAGGCTCATCAACCTTTTTAGAAACCTGCTCAAGAAGGCCATCAAGCTTATTGAGCTCAGACTCGACATCAATATCGCCATCGAGAGTGTTAACCATGACCTCCTCAGTAGCTGCAGTGTCTTCGCCACCTGGTACTAGCTCATTAACTGCATCATTAAAGTCTTCTTTGAAATCTTTAAAGAAACCCATTTATAAATCCTCCATAACATATTCTTTATTGAACAACACTTACGTGTTGTATTATTTCTGTTTCATCTGTAATTGGTAAAATCATAGCTCCCGCATCATTAAGAGACTCGATAAGTCTAGGTAACGCTTCAACCGTTGCCTTTTTGTTTGCGCCATCATGTAGCAATACTACAGACGTCTTGTATTTTACCACATCACTCATAACATTATCAATAAGTTCATCTGCTGTAAAAGCCTGTGAAGTAGCATCTCCAGAGGCAATGTTCCAATCATAATATTTGACCCCGATAGAGTTCAAATAATTAATAAAAACAGACATACTTGTATTGCTAACTTTATTACTGCTTCCACCTGGGAATCTGTATAATTTTGTATCAACACCAGTAGTGTCTAATATTAAATCGTGAATCTTGTCATAATCTGCAATAAAAGAATCTTCAGACTGATAGATTTTAGAATAGTTATGGCTATAAGAATGCATACCAATAGTATGCCCATCCTCTACTATACGTCTGTAGGCATCACCGTAAGTATCAATATCCTGTCCTACAACGAAGAAAGTAGCCTTAACATTATAATCATCAAGAATATCTAATATAGTCTCAGTGTTTTCACTAGGACCATCATCAAAGGTAAGATACACCATAGGTATGTCACCTTCTTCTGCAATATTATCCATGTTATCTACAAGATAAACATTGTCCAAGAAGCTATCATCTACCATCTCGTCAGCATCATCAACAGTATTAGAGACAGCAATTTTAGCTGAAATGGAATCAATTTGTCTTTGAAGAGAAATAACTTCAAAAATAAGGATAGTCATTACAATTAAAGTGAGAAGCATAAAGCTGATAATTGTATAAACTATCATCTTTTTCATTCGAGCTACACGCTTACGCTTTGCGCGCTGCTTCTCGAGCCCATCATTTGCAATATCCAAGGTTATAACTCCCTCCCCTTAAAATTTCTCTTTTATTTTATCACAACCAATTTACAAGATAAAGGATAAAAAAGAAAGGGTCTACTAAATGTAGACCCTTTTAAAAAGCATATTTGTGAACTAATTAAGCGTTCATCTGAGCTGCAACCTCAGCAGCGAAGTCTTCGTTCTTCTTCTCAAGACCTTCACCAGTCTCAAAACGAACGAATCTCTTGATTGAAAGTGCAGAACCTGTAGCCTTAGAAACTTCCTCTAAGTACTTAGCAACTGTCTGCTTTCCATCCTCAGCCTTAACGTAAACCTGATCAAGAAGACAGATTTCCTTAAGCTCCTTAGATACACGACCTTCGATCATTCCGTTGATAACCTTCTCAGGCTTCTGAGACTCCTTAGGATCGTTCATGATCTGAGCAAGAAGGATTTCCTTCTCGTGAGCGATGTACTCAGCAGAAACCTCATCACGGCTAACATACTTAGGATTAAGAGCTGCAATCTGCATAGCAAGATTTGTAGCTGCCTCCTTAGCTGCATCTGACTCAGCGCCAGCCATATCTACGATAACGCCGATACGTCCACCACCGTGTGTATAAGATACTACGAATCCATCAGATGTAACCTTTTCAAATCTTCTAAGAGAAAGCTTCTCACCGATTGTAGCAACCATCTCTACGTGAACATCGTTAACTGTCTTAGATGAATCCTCAGCCCATGGCTGTGCAAGAAGCTCATCAATTGTATTAACATCAGACTTAAGAATCTGAGTAGCAACCTTCTCTACGTATGTCTGGAACTTCTCGTTCTTAGCAACGAAGTCAGTCTCTGAGTTAACCTCAAGAACAACTGCTGTATTGCCTTCTACTACTACCTTGCAGATACCCTCTGCAGCGATACGAGATGCCTTCTTCTCAGCCTTAGCTGCACCGTTCTTACGAAGAAGCTCGAAAGCCGCATCCATATCACCATCGCACTCAGCGAGTGCCTTCTTACAATCCATCATACCTGCGCCAGACTGCTCGCGAAGGTCCTTTACCATTGCTGCTGTAATAGCTGCCATATTATTATGCCTCCTCTTCTGCTGTTGCTTCCTCAGCAACCTCATTCATTTCACCCTGCTTTGCTTCGATAACAGCGTCTGCCATCTTTGCAACGATAAGCTTTACTGCACGGATAGCATCATCGTTACCAGGGATTACATAATCAAGCTCATCTGGATCACAGTTAGTGTCACAAACACCTACAAGTGGAATACCAAGTGCGTGTGCTTCCTGAACACAGATGTGCTCCTTCTTAGGATCGATAATGAAGATAGCATCAGGAATTCTGTTCATTTCCTTAATACCACCAAGAACCTTTGTAAGCTTCTCCTGCTCCTTCTTGAGCTGAGTAACTTCCTTCTTTGGAAGAAGATCGAATGTACCATCTGCCTCCATCTTCTCGATTTCCTTAAGACGAGCGATTCTTGTCTGAACTGTCTTAAAGTTTGTGAGCATACCACCGAGCCATCTCTCGTTTACATAGTACATACCGCAACGCTCTGCCTCAGATGCGATAGCGTCCTGAGCCTGCTTCTTTGTACCAACGAAAAGGATGTTACCACCCTGCTGAGCGATGTCAAAGATAACATCATAAGCATCGTCTACCATACCTACAGACTTCTGAAGGTCGATAATGTGGATACCATTACGCTCTGTGTAGATATAAGGAGCCATCTTAGGGTTCCATCTACGTGTCTGGTGTCCGAAGTGAACACCTGCCTCAAGTAACTGCTTCATTGAAATAACACTCATTTTAATACCTCCTGGTTTGTTTCTTCCGCATAATTCCACCTGACAAACACCCGGCCTACGATAGGTTGGGAACCAATGTCAGTCCTTATGCGTGTATTTTCAACAGCCCTTAGAATTTACCATAATTTTGCAATTATTGCAACTATCAATTCTTTGGGGGCGTTGTTGTTCTAACATCTTTATTTACAAGGACTGCCACCAAATCATCATAGGTGCTTCCCTGCTTTACATAAAAGGTTCCATTTTGAATCAAATTATCCACCTTGCATTTATTAAGATATTTGTTGAATTCCTCAGAATCATCAATAAGTCCTGCTTTCTTTAAGTGAGAGCAAATCACTTCTGAAGACTCTCCTGCACGAACAGTAAATGGAACATAGGTGATAACCTCATCCTCTGAAGCAGCTGTGCTATCTTCAACTGTTTGCTCTACGGAAGACTCGGCAGAAATCTCTTCTTCCCCGACTGAAGTAACTTCTTCAGTAACAACAGGGGCTTCCTCCACAACCTCAGAAGAAATTTCCTCTTCAGCTACAATAGCTTCTTCCTCTGTCCCCTCTGGCATTACCATGCCAAGAGCTGAAGCCTTCTCTATAATCTCTTCATCTGTCAGAGACTTATTATATAGAAAGTCTCTTCCAAAATAAAAGCTTATAGTTAAAAGTAATGTTGCTAACGTAACGCCAATACCAATTCCTCTAAGATAGTACTTAAACCTCATTATCTCCCCTCCTGATATAAACCAATAACAAACTTAACTTCACCAAGACCACGTCCAAGTTTTTTTGCTATTTCTACGTCAGACAATCCTTCATCCGCCATTGCAAGGATTTGCATATTATCATTAGCCTTAATTGGCTGATTCTCCTCTGAAAACTTTTGAGCAAGCGCCTCGGTGAAGGAAATAGTCTTTGACTCCTCTTCCTTACGCTCTTTTTCCTCCTCCTTTGCAGCAAGAAGCGCTTCTCGCTCCTCGGCAAGCTTCTTCATCTCTTCCTCAATCTCAAGTTCCTTATCCTTAAGCATATCAAGCTTTCTGGCAACGGAAGAATCCAGAGCAACAAGGGTATCCTGAAGCTCAGATAGTTTCTTTGTCATTTCGACCATGGCCTGATGCTTTTCATTAAGCATTGAGTACATGAAAGTCACTTCTTTATGAGATTTATCTACAGATTCCAGAACTGTATCTGAATACTGTGAGATTTCAAGGATTTTCTCATTAGTCTCTTTATCAGTACGTCTATCCAGCTCTTCCATGGCAGAGTCTATCGTGGCAGAAAGCTTGTCTTCTGTCTCAACTCTGGCATCAGCCATCTTATCTTTTATAATTTCTTCGATTTGTTCTTTTGTGAGCTTCGTAAGATTCTCTCGATCCTTCTCAGATAATCTTTCAGACACAAAAAAGCTCCCAATACACAGGCCCAACCCGATAATTAGGAGCACAATTTCAAGTATAGTCATTATAGTCTCCCCTCTTAAATCCTCATATCAAAGGATGTTGTATGCTTCTCAGAAACACTTCCATCAGGCATTTTTTTGTCTTTTTTACCTTTTTTTATGCCTTTTTTGTCTTTGTTTCCTTCGTAGCCCTTACCATTTCCTTCTCGTTCGTAACTGTCCTCTTCCCTGTTTGACTTGTACAGGTCATTAACCTGCTTTGCCTGCTGTTCTTGCTGTTTTTCTACCGTGTGGGTGAGATTCTGCTGTTCCAGCATGGGCTTTTGATCCTCCTGAGCCTTGGTATGACTTAGCTCATTTGTATTTTGGATCATTCCATTAAAATTGATTGGACTTATCGACATAACATACCCTCCCTAAAGATCATACACCATAAATCAATCATTCAATTAACAGAACTACAAAAACTACTGATTAGTTAAAATACCCATGTATTCACCAAGAACCTTTCGCATTTTTTGAAGAGCCTTGGTATGAAGCTGCGAAACTCTCGATTCCGAAACCTCAAGAGCTGCGCTAATTTCTTTTAAAGTCAAATCTTCGTAATAATATAAAAGTATAACCTGCTTTTCCTTTTCGGTAAGCATATCTAAGGCTTCCTGAAGTTTTTCAGTAAGCTCCTTTTTAGAAATGTTGTCTTCTGGCTGAATAAAGTGAGAGTTATGTTCCGCCTCCATAACAGGCTCATTTCCAGCTTCCACAAATTCGTTCAGTGATACTACATTAGTGACATTTAGCTGAGACTGCCACTTAGAAAATTCGTCCGAAGAAATTTTAAGCTCAGCAGCTATATCTTCATCGGTGGCACTATGACCCGTGCGAGCTTCAACCGCCTTGATTGCATCATCAATCATCCTCTGTCTTTGGCGTATTGTACGAGGAATCCAGTCCATCTTGCGAATCTGGTCCAAAATAGAACCGCGGATTCTAAGACTTGCATAGGTTTCAAACTTAACATCCTTGGCCAAATCGAATTTATCTATAGCATCAATAAGTCCAAAAATACCGTAGCTACACAAATCTTCATACTCAACTGTATTTCCCAAATACATGCAGAGTCTGCCAGCAACTATCTTAACAAGCGGCGCATATTCAAGTATTAATTGCTCCCTAATCTCGGGAGTAGGACTAACTTTGTATTTGTCCCAAAGCTTTTCCTTGTCACTCGCCTTCATTAATGCCCCCTTAAATCAAGTCTGAATCAGTTCTATAACCCCTCCTCTGGTCCAGACGCAACATCCTCGGAATTCATTTGATCTTCTTCTTCGATTTCATCTTCGGCCAGCACACTGCTAATATCCTGAGGCTCCTCATCAAGAGACTCAGCCGGTTCCAATTCTCTGAAGGCATAATCAAGAATCATTTTGATTACCGTGCCCATAAACAGAAAAATGATAACAACAATTAACAGTCTTGATACAAAGACCGAAAGTTCAACCCTTTGAATAATAGAAATAACACACGAAATAAACGCTGCAGCCAACGTAATTATAATAGGTATAGGCTTTGTGTTCATCTGTGCCTCCAAATATTATTCTAAATAATTTTTAGCTCTTTGCCAACTGCCTTAATATAGTATTCTCCTGTCTCACTGTACAGTTCTACAGTACGACCATAATTTAGGCCGCAATCCTCCGCAACAAGCTTAACTCCAAGTTCTTTAAGCTTTTGACGGCTCGCCTCAGCGTTACGATCACCAACGTTAATTGATGTGGACGCACCTGGCATTTCGAACATCTTAGCACCACCGGCGATTTTAGCTACCATTCGAGCTTTGTTTGCTCCAGCTTTAATCATGTCATCATAAAGCTTTTGAATACCAGTATCTGCAAACTTAGCAATATTTGTATTGTTTCTGATTGCAGTACTGTCAGGTAGCATAATGTGCGCCAAACCACTGATTTTTGTAGATGGGTCATAGATTGCAATACCAATACACGAGCCCAAACCAATGGTCGTCAGTGCATCAGGAGCTTTACATATTTTAAGATCAGCCATGCCGACTTTAATCATCTGCCCCATACATTCACTCTCCTTATATTGATACACCAAGCGCGGTTAATATCTTCGCATAAGAATCTTCTTCTGGCATTAATATAAAATGTCCTTTGATTCCTAAATCATCAGAGAATTCTGTATTAATCATAAGAGCATTATCACCAAAAATACCAAACTGAACAGCAGGAACTGAAAGAATAGCTGCTGCCATATCAACTGCAACAAATGGTACTGATGGTAAAATTGTAAGGTTTGTCAATCCTGATAAAGCTGACAAATACGAACCTGCAATAATATTTCCAACTTCTTTAATTGCAGATAAATCCATTTCATTGAATGGTTCTGAGTAATCAGGGTCGCGCATCATAAGCATATTTACTACATGATGGGCTGACTGCATATCCATTAAAAACATCATGGAACCATCTATATCAGCTTCAACACCAAGCATGATACCAACAATAATTTCGTCTTCAGCTCCAATTGCGCCACCTAATTCTTCAACAGGAAGAAATGCGACCTCTGGAACACTCATATCAATCCTAAGGCCAAGCATATTGGCGATGGCCGTTGTTGCATTACCAGCGCCAATATTACCTATTTCCTTGAGGACATCAAAATATTTTTCATTTACTTCATTAAGTGTGAGCATATAACCTCCCGTTAAGAAGCCTCATTCTCTCCTATAATAGAACTAATTTCGAAGATAGAAATGAGCTCGTCCCCATTTTTTCCTACGCCATTAATAAAGGAATTCTTACTCTTCAATGTTGAAGATGGTGCCTCAATATCATCCTCTGATAATGAGAGAACCTCCTTTACCTCATCAACAATAACGCCCATAAGTCCGCCACCATCAAGCTTAAGAATGATAATACGAGATGCATCAGTAAACTCGTCATCATCCAAATCCATTCGGCGCCTAAGACTCATTACAGGAACAACCTCACCACGAAGATTAATTACTCCACGGTAGTAAGAAGGTGCTTTTGGCACTCTGGTAATCTTACTAAGTCTAACGATGTTATCAATATAGGAAATGTCGATACCATAGTGCTCGCCACCAATTTTAACAACAATGTATTGCTTTTTTTCTTTTTCAACTACATCATACATAGTTATATCTGACATGGTCTCACCTCCTATTAAATGACAGCATTAACATCAAGAATCATAGCGATTTCACCATCACCAAGGATAGTAGCACCACTAATGAGCTTGTTGTTATCCAGCTTACCAAGAGATTTGATAACGATTTCCAGCTGTCCAATAAGATTATCAACGATAATACCACCAAGAGTATCACCCTTCTTACAGATAACAACTGTCATTGTATCTTCTGTATCTTCCTTTGGTTCACAATCAAGAAGGTTATCCAAATGAATAAGTGGAATAACCTGTCCTCTAAGGTGAATAACCTCCTTGGACTCTACATACTTGATTTCTGACTTAGGAATATTTTCAATGTTCATAATAGAAGCAAGCGCAATCGCATACTTCTCATCTCTAATTTCAACCATGAGCGCCTGAATGATAGCAAGTGTAAGTGGAAGTCTTACTGTAAAGGTAGAACCTTCACCCATCACAGATTTAACTGTAACATCACCACCAAGGGCCTCAATATTACTCTTAACAACGTCAAGACCTACGCCTCGACCAGAGATATCTGTAATCTGTTTAGCCATTGAGAAGGATGGCATAAACAGGAAGTCTATAATTTCCTTCTGAGTAAGATTCTCAGCTTCTTCAGGCGTTACAAGACCTCTTTCAACAGCTTTATCTCTAACCTTGTCAGTATTAATACCGCCACCATCGTCTCCAACCTCAATGATGACATTGTTGCCTTCCTGGAAAGCGTTAAGGAAAATTGTTCCCTTTTCTGGTTTTCCAGCAGCACGTCTGTCTTCAGGAGACTCGATACCGTGGTCAGCAGAATTTCTAAGCAAATGCTGAAGTGGATCACCAAGCTGATCTACTACAGTACGGTCAAGCTCTGTGTCCTCACCAGTCATAATAAGTTCCATTGGTTTGTTGAGCTTTCTGTCCAAATCTCGAATCATTCGAGGGAACTTAGCTACAACGGATTCGATAGGAACCATTCGAACCTTCATAACTGATTCGTGAAGGTTTGTTGTAATTCTCTCAAGGTATTCAATATTCTCATGTAATGTCTGGCTGTCAATCTCACCAGAGCCATTACTCTGAGAAGCAAGTGAGTTCTTTGCAATAATAAGCTCGGATACCTGATTCATAAGTGCATCCAGCTTTTCAATATCTACACGAATTGTACGGGAAGTAACAGGCTTATTCGCTGGCTGGTTAGTCTTTCCGCCTGCTGCCTTTGCTGCTGGAGCTGGAGCTGCTGAAGGTACAGGTGCTGGTGTTGCTGCCGCAGGTGCTGGTGCAGCCTCTGGAGCTGGTGCTGCAGCCTCAGGTTCAGGAGCCCCTTCCTTCTTTTCATACATCTCTGGTGTAACCTTATCAGCTTCAACTGAATCTATTTCTGATACAGTCTTAATAGACTCAATGATAGGATCGAGCTCGGACTCTGAAGAAAGAATAAATGAGAAATCAAACTCAAAATTTTCATCCTCAATATCTCCAGAGCTTGGGTCGAAGGCCATAATCTGACCAAAGTCTTCAACAGCCTTAAATACAAGGAAAGCTCTTGCTGCCTTAAGCAAGCACTCCTTGCTGATATGAACTGTAAATCCATAGAGCTGCTTCTCGCCTTTAAGCTTCTCACAAAGCTCAGGATCAACAGGAATCTTCTTATAAAGCGGGCCATCAGCTGCGTCTGCAGCAGGTGCAGCCTCTCCGCCACCTTCTGCGCCACCCTCTGCTGGAGCTTCAGCAGGTGCTGCAGCATCGCCACCGCCTTCACCTGAACCGCCACCTGCAAGGTAATCATTTAAAAGCTTAATTAAAGCTTCGTTCTCTTCTTCACCTTCGTTTGATGTGGCTTTAACTGTTTCAAGGTAAGTTTCGATAGCATCAAGACACTTAAAGAGAATATCAATAAGTGCAGAATTAACCTTAACGTTATCATTTCGAACTTCCTGGAAAACGTTTTCCATATCATGGGTAAGACGCTGCATTCTCTTGAATCCCATAGTACCAGCCATACCTTTTAAGGAGTGAGCTGCTCGGAATATTTCATTTACAACATCCTTATTATCAGGCTCCTTTTCCAATTCCATAATGTTATCGGAAAGGCTCTGAATATGACCACTTGTCTCATCAATAAAGATATCCAGATACTGACTTACATCCATAACTCATGACCTCCAGTTTTCTACAACCTTTTTACAATTGAATTAGCAACTGATTTAAGTGGAGCAACTTCATTGGACAACCCCCCTTGCTCCACCGCTTTCGGCATTCCATATACAACACATGTGGAAGCTTCTTGCGAAATTACGTAAGTCTTTTTGTATTGATTCAAGTATTTAATTCCTTCAGATCCATCTGCTCCCATTCCTGTAAGAACAACACATATTATCTCATCAAAACTAGATTTGCTTAGAGACCTGTACATAACATCTGCACAAGGTTTTAAGCTGTTTACAGGTGGGCTGTCATCCAAATGACAATAAGCCGCATGACTTCCGTCTTCGCAGATTTCCATGTGCTTACCACCCGGCGTAATATAAACCCATCCAGGCTTAAAGTACTCTCCATTTTCGGCTTCCTTAACATTTACCGCTGATATCTGATCCAGACGAGCTGCAAGAGATGCTGTAAATCCCTCTGGCATATGCTGAACCAAAACAAGCGGAACAGATAAAGTTGCTGGTAGCATTGGAACGAATGTATGTAATGCTTGAGGACCTCCAGTAGAACACGCCAGAGCAATAATCTTTTTTGTTCTGACCCCTGTACCTACAGGTTTTACAGGAGGTTTCTTATCACCACCTGGAGAAGCTACTGGAGCCGGTGGAGGTGCAGTAGCTGGCTTTCTCTCAACCGGTGTTGGAGCCGCAGGTCTCGCTGGCGTAGAAGAAGTTTGCGCAATACTGCTTCCACTTTTGGTAGCCTGAAGGCTCTTTTTCACATTCTCCATACGCTCCAAGGTAGAGCGCCTAGATTCCTCAATAGCCTTTGTAGCATCGCTTGTACTTCTTCTGGCAGATATCTGTCTAAAGCTTGATTGCTTAGTTGCATTATGCAACGCCGTAACCAACTGTCGACCAAATACATCCCTGGTATCGCTGCCTGATCTGATAGGCTTTACTACAAAGTCTAAAGCACCATACTCCAAAGCCCTTATGGTACTTTCTGTATCCTCCTTCAAAATAGAACTAACAAGAACAGCATTAAACGGTATCTTCTCATTGTAAAGCTTGGCAAGTAAATCGACGCCCTGTAGCTTAGGAAGAACCATATCAAGTACCACAAGATCATATGGATTGTTCTTTATTTTATTGTAAGCATCTTCGCCGTCTGCACTAACGTCGACTACACGAAAATCACTATCTGCGTTGATAATATCACAGATAACCCTTCGCATAAGTGCAGAATCATCAACAACCAAAATCTTATACATTCTTTACCCTTGATCCTTCTTTCTTAAGCGTCGCTCCTCGTCAAAAATGTACTTAATAATTGTCTCCCTATCTTCTGCCTCTTTAAACAGGAATTCTATTCTATGTTCATATAGTCCTATATCCTGTTTGAATTCATTTTTAATCATTTTCGCAACTACATTTATGCGTTCAGATACGGTATTAGATTTCAGTTTGAAAGAAACATACATAAATTTGTCGGTCTGAATATCTTTCTTAGCACGAATTTTAGCGCCACCACCACTTATATCCACGATATTTCCATCAACTGGTTCACCGTAGGTATTACCATATTTTTCCAAATCACGTTCTACCAAAACCATATTAGGTAAATATGCAACATCCTCAGGAATAGGTAATATCTTAACTGCTATTAAGCAATCAAATCGATAATAATCTCTTCTTTGAACCTTTTTAAGCTCGGTAGAAGGCTCAAAAACATATACCGGAAAATTCTCTAATCGACCTCTTTTTGTAATCTCGCCAGTAAGCTGAAACATTCCAGCTTTAGTATTGAAGACAGCATGAAAAGGAACATTCATCGGTATAGTGACTGTATGTCCCTTTCTCGTAGGAATATGAAATACTATATCCTTGTTCTTGGTAACACCAAAGACGCTGGAGATATAAGCACTTCTATCCTCATCTATGTTGTTTTCAACATCAGAATTTGTGCTGGCAATTGTAAATTCAATCGGTGTGCCAGGTCTCAGATCGAATATTTCCATACTCAAGCCCTATCTCTTAAAAGTGCACTGAAAATATGTGAAACACCCCACTTATAATGAGTGTTTTCATCTTTCTGAAGAAGCTTCGATGCGATACCTTCAAAGCTTTTGGATGCCTTACTGGTAGGATAATCCAGAGACACTACCTTTTGGTTCCTCACAGCCTTTTCTAAATTGCCGTCATAAGGAATGTATCCTAAATAATCTAAATCTCCACCCAAAAATTTCTTCACTACAGATTGCATCTTCATGTAAACAGCTTTTCCTTCAGCCTCACTGTTTACCTTATTAGCAACTAAATGTACGTTGGTTCCATCCTTAACATACTTTGTGCTCTTACACATAGCTTTCATTAAGGAGTAGGAATCGGTAAGCGAGCTTGGTTCTGGAGTTGAAACTAATATAACCTCCGGGGAGGCAAGAACGAACTCCAGCACCTGGTCCGAAACGCCCGCACCAGTATCTATTATAAGAATATCACATAAGTCGTTTAAAAGTGATAGATTATGCACTAAAAACGTAATTTGTTCACGATTTAGATTATTTAATCCCACTACACCAGAGCCACCTGATATAAAACCAATCCCCATTGGCCCTGTAGAAATAATATCTCTAATACTTCTGCCATTAAAAATTACATCAGATAAATTGTATTTTGGCAGAGTTCCAAACATTACCTCCACATTGGCAAGGCCAAAATCCGCATCAAGGATAATCACCTTTTTCCCCATCTGCGAAAGCTGCACAGCAAGATTAACGGCCATATTGGATTTACCAACGCCTCCCTTGCCTGAGGTTATTGTAATAACCTTGGTGTTCTCGATATTTCTAACGCTCTGTGCCTTTATTACATTTCGTAAATTTTCCGCCTGATCCATTTAGTTTCCTCCCAATAACTGTTTAACCAGCTTCTGGGCATTAACAATCTCGATATCGTCTGGCACATTCTGCCCCGTAGTTATGTAGGAAAGCTGTGCACCAGTATATTGTTTTAAATTAAAAATATTACCAAGACACTTTGTCTCATCAAGCTTGGTAAAGATTAAGTTGAATTTGGTGAATTCCATATAGGTGTCTGCAATCTCTACTAAATCCTTGTGTTTTGTTGTTGCTGATAAAACAAGATAAACCTCGCTATCATAGAATTCTCCCAAGGCACTAATAAGCTTCTTGGTATCGTTCTTCTGGTCCTGATTTTTGTGAGAGAACCCTATGGTATCTACCAAAATAACGTCTAAATCCTGATTCTCTCTGTTCTGTCTTTTTACTGTATCTAACAGCTCATCGGCAGAATAAATAACATTTAGAGGAACGCCAAGAATATTAGCGTAGGTCTGAAGCTGGTTTGCAGCAGCCATTCTAAAGGTATCTGCTGTAATTAGGCCAACCTTCTTGCCCTCCTCAACCTTAAACTTGGAAGCAATTTTGGCGATTGTAGTAGTTTTGCCTACACCTGTTGGACCAATAAAGAAAATAACCTTAGGTTTCTTTTCTCCTGCAACTATTCTAGTTGGTGTTCCAAGCTTTAATACCATTTTCTGATATACAGAGGACAAAAGATTATCAAGGGAATGACTGGTCTGTAATACCTTATCCATATCATCCAAAACCTGATTTATGTATTTCTCCTGAACCTCGTTGTCCAAAAGGACGTTATAAAGCATCTTAACAAATACATGGTTATCGTTATCAATAGAAAGCTTTTCGCTGTGAGTAGCCTCTATTGGCATCTCCACCGGAGACCTTCCAACAGTAGTTTCTTCCTCAGGCTCAGATTTTATCGGAGCCTTAACAAAGGCTGGCTTCGAATATGTAGGTTCGATTAGTTTTGCTCTTGGTGCCGAGCCAGAAAGAGGTTCAAATTCAACTTGATTAGAAGTCATAGTATCTCCCTCCTGTTTCTCTAACACTTCATTTACTGCGGAAAATGCATCCTTTAAAATAAGGGCATCGTCTGCAACAGCATCAAAAGTACCAATCTTTTCTTCGCCATTATTCTCCACTTTTTCTGAAGCTACAGTTGCAAAATCCAAAGCTTCTTTTGAAAAGCCATCATCCTCTACTGCAGCTGTCACTTCATAAGTGCTACTCTTAAAGAAGCTTCCAAGTCCCTTTGGCTTGATAACCTTAACATTCATGATAACTGCAGCATCGCCAAGCTCCTCTCGAACTTTTGACATTGCCTCTTCTTCAGTTTTTCCAGTGTACTTGTTAATAACCATTTAATTCACCCTGTAACCATTCCCACCGATGAAAGTTCTACATTAGAATCAATCTCATTATAGGAAACAACAATTAAATCTTTTATATAGTCCTGAGTCATGCTCTTGAAGTACATTCTTACGATAGGAGATGTAACGACAATAGGTGTTCTTCCCATGTCCTCAATCTTTTTAATCTCATCCTCAAGAGAAGCTATAATTGCTTTTATTCTCTCTGGGTCTAATGTCAGATATGCACCCTGTTCAGTCTGTTTAATAGATGCCATAATATCCTGTTCCACCTTCGGATCAACCGTGATAACCTGCGTAACTTCATTAGGTGCAAAATATCTGCCTGAAATAGCTCTCTTCAAGCCCTGACGAACATACTCTGTCAAAACATCAGTGTCATGAGTTGTTGTAGCATGATCAGCCAGTACTTCAAAAATAGAAAGCAAATCTCTAATAGAAATACCCTCTGATAACAGATTCTGTAATACCTTCTGTACATCTCCCAATCCAAGGAGCTTAGGTATAAGCTCATCAACAATAACAGGATTTGATTCCTTGAGATTGTCCACAAGATTCTGAACATCCTGTCTTGTAAGAAGCTCGGCAATATGGCTTCTAATAATCTCAGTAAGGTGTGTAGCAATTATTGAAGGAGGATCTACAACTGTGTAACCTAAGGATTCTGCCCTCTCACGCTGACTCTCTGTAATCCAGATAGCCGGGAGATGGAAGGATGGTTCAAAGGTAGGAATACCAGTGATTTCTTCCTCAACATAGCCTGGATTCATGGCCATGTAATGGTCAAATAGTATCTCGCCTTCTGTAACCTGAATTCCCTTTATCTTTATAATATATTGATTAGGGTTCAGCTGAATGTTATCTCGAAGTCGAATGATCGGAACAACAGTACCAAGTTCCAAGGCTATCTGACGGCGAATCATAACGACTCGATCCAGCAAATCTCCTCCCTGATTAACGTCTGCAAGAGGGATGATTCCATAACCAAACTCCAGCTCAATCGGATCAACCTGCAACAGCGAAACAACATTTTCCGGCTTTCGAATTTCCTCTGCTTCTGTTTCCTCTGCAGCTACCTCCTGTTCTATCTCTTCCTCGCCAAGAGTCTTTGACATTGAATATCCAGAAACACCAAAAGCTGCAGCAAAACCTAGGAATAAAACAGTATTAAGAGGTGTGAATGCCAAAACTGCCATTGAAGCTGCAACAATATACAAAACCTTTGGTAAACCAAAGAGCTGCTTAACCAAAGTACCTGAGAAATCTGCTGCCTTTGAGCCCTTTGTTACAAGGATACCTGTTGATAACGAAATAAGCAGTGAAGGAATCTGAGAAACCAGGCCATCACCTATTGTAAGGATACCAAACTGCTGAATTGCCTCAGCAAATGGCAAGCCCTGATTAATCATTCCAAGAGCAGTACCACCAGCCATATTAACAACTGTAATAATAAGACCTGCAGTGGCATCTCCTTTAACGTACTTGGTAGCACCGTCCATAGCTCCGAAGAATGCTGATTCTTCCTGAATCTTATCTCTTCTTCGTTTTGCTTCCTGATCATCAATAGCTCCGGTATTCAAATCCGCGTCAATGGCCATCTGTTTACCAGGCATAGCATCCAGTGTGAATCGTGCTGAAACCTCAGCTACACGCTCAGAACCTTTATTGATTACCATAAACTGAATGATAATCAGAATAAGGAAAATAATTCCACCAATAATAAGATTATTACCACCAACGAATGTACCAAAGGTTCTTACAACGTTTCCTGGGTCACCACTTGAAAGAATAAGCTTTGTCGAAGAAACGTTTAGAGAAATTCTAAAAATAGTGGTAAAAAGTAATAAGGTTGGGAAGAAGGACATGTCCAGAACTTCCTGCACAAACAAAACGTTCATAAGGACAATAAGAGCAATGGATATATTGAAAGCAATCATTATATCCAGTAAAAAATTTGGAATTGGAATAATAAAGAAGGCAACTGCGGCAAGCAAATACAAGGCTATTCCAACATCAGTTTTCTTTACAGATGCAGCTATGTCCATTACTCATCTCCCCCTTTCTTTAGATTTTAAACAACTTTATTTCTTTCTGTGTATACCACAGCCAAAATCTCGGCTACAGCCTGATAAAGCTCCGGTGGGATAGTCTGATCAATATCAACCGTTGCATATAAAGCTCGTGCCAACGGCTTGTTTTCAACAATTGGAACACCGTTTTCTGCGGCAGTGTCCTTAATCTTCTTCGCAAGATAATCCTCACCCTTTGCTATAACCCTAGGAGCTTCATCCTTGGTATTGTCATATAAAATTGCTACTGCAATATGGGTAGGGTTTGTAATAACAACATCAGCCTGCGGAACATTTTTCATCATTCTGCGCTGAGATGTCTCCATCATCTTCTGACGTTGTTTTCCTTTAATCTTAGGATCTCCTTCAGTATTCTTGTATTCATCCTTTACCTCTTGCTTGGTCATCTTCATATCATTAGTAAATTTCCACTTTTGATAAGCGTAATCAATAAGGCCCAGGATTATATATACGATACTGATTTTTATTCCTATTTCACAAATTAACTTAAATATCAAACTGAGGGCTGCATTAAGCCCTATATCATAAAGAATGAATAAATTACCAGCCTGATCGCGAATAGAAATATATGCTATATAACAAACCAAGAATATCTTTGCCAGTGCCATCAAAAGATTCATAATAGAATCCTTTGAAAAAATACGTTTAAAACCACTGACTGGATTGAATTTGCTAAGCTTAGGCTGTAGTGGCTTCAAAGTAAGCTTCCATCCTACCTGTATCAGATTGGTTACAAATCCTGTTATGAAACCAATAATAAAGAATGGGAGCAGGATTATAAGCATTTTCACAAGAAGAATTCTAAAAATACCGGTTATGGTATGTACCGTAAGACCGCTTCCGTTATAAGAAACAACATCAGGAATAATGGAATAAATCCACGCAAAAATCTCTTCAAAGCGAACGCCTGCAAAACCCAGGAAAACACTTAGAGCAAAGAAAAATCCAAGAAGCGCTATTCCATTTACCATCTCCTTACTTTTGGCAACCTTGCCTTCGTTTCTAGCATCGGAAAGCTTCTTACTGGTAGGCTGTTCAGTTTTCTCTCCACCCTCTCCATCTGCAAAGAACTGCAAATCATAGGGAAAAAGAAGTTCTTTCGTCTCTGTCATTAATGCAACCCCTGAATGTATAAAGTAAGCATTGTTTTCATTTCCTTGAAAATAAAGGCCGCAACATCAGGTAAAAGGAAAATCGTCAAAAATAAAACCGTAAATCCTACAATAATTTTTAGTTGAGCACCAACAGAGAACATATGAATCTGTGGTGCCACTTTTACCATAATTCCAAGAATGGTATTCAATATCATTATTACCGCAAAAACTGGAAGGATGATTCTAAAGGCAATAACAAAAACATCTCCCATAAACTTCAAAGTAGATACAAATAGTGAATCCCACTTAAAAATAGTTCCCCCAATTGGAATCAATGTAAAAGCATCACAAAAGGTTTTAAAAATATATCTATGCATCCCTGATAGAATCAGAAGAATCATAAGGAAATTGTTGTACAAAGAACCAGTAACACTGGATTCAGTACGAAGTGTTGGGTCGTATTCCTGGGCCATTGAAAGACCTATATTCATATCAATCATATTTCCAGCCAAAAGAATAATGAAGTTGCAGCAATATGTTGAAAACCCAATTATCAAACCAGTCAAGGCTTCCTTCGTAACTAAAAAAGCATATCCAACTACTGTAGAATAGTTAAGCGCACTAAAATCAACCACAAAATACAAAAGAAGGGAAACAAGTGCCGCAAAGCCGACCTTCACCCTTGCAGGTGTATTGCTGATGCTAAAAAAGGGTGCTACTACTACGAACATGGATATGCGTGTAAGTATCAACAAGAAATATTCAAAGTTTTCTAATGTAAAATGTATACTAAACATTCATTTCTAGCCCAGATAAATACTAAAATTTGCCCACAATTCAGTGATATATTCCGTTAACACTGTTAGCATCCATGGACCGAAAAATAGAAGAGCCGCAAAAACCCCTACAATCTTTGGAATAAAGGTAAGAGTCTGCTCCTGAATAGATGTGACTGTTTGAAAAATACTGATAATCAAACCTATAGTAAGGGATACCAGCAAAAGTGGTAGAGATGTAATCAGAAGCATATAAACCGCATCTCTAATGATATCTAATACCTGTCCTTCAGTCATAACTACCCTCTCCTAAAGCCCCCGGGTGAATAGGTAAAGTGTTAATAGAAAGTCTTCACCAATCCACCAATAACAAGATCCCAACCATCTACCAATACGAATAACAATATCTTAAACGGTAGTGAAATCGTAGTAGGTGGAAGCATCATCATACCCATTGACATAAGTACTGATGCTACTACCATATCAATAACAATAAATGGAATGTAAATCATAAAGCCTATAATAAAGGCTGTCCTAAGCTCTGATAATATAAACGCCGGCACGATAACTGTAAAAGGAACATCCTCATACTTGTTATCTTCGTATGTGATACCAGCTATATCACAGAACAGATTTAAATCCTTAGTTTGAATTTGAGGATACATAAATTCTCTAACAGGAGTTATAGCTGCATCAATTGCTTCCTGCTGAGTAATCTCCCCTGCATCAAATGGGTCAATCGCCTCGGTTTTGATTTGAGTCAATACTGGAGACATAATGAATAATGTTAAAAACAACGCCAAACCAATCAATACCTGATTTGGAGGCGCTGTGTTAGTTCCAATAGCAGCACGCACAAAGTGTAGAACAATGACGCATCTGGTAAAGGAAGTTAACATTATGAGAATTGATGGCGATAGAGTAAGGATTGTTAAAACCAATAACATCCTAAGGGTGGAAGAAAAATTTCCATCCTCGCCATTGAACGTTAATGTAAAACCATTCCTTTCGCCAACAACTTCATCCGACGCATTTGGTGCGTTTTCAGTTGCACCGTAAGTCCCATTTGCAGCCCCATACTGGGTTCCGTCATATTCTGTTGCATGAACTGTAATCCCAGTAGAAATAAGGGTATAGCAAACAACTACAGTTGCAAAAATAATACTGAAGACTAAATACACCTTTTTGATTTTATCCATAACATAAACTGCCCCAACGATGTTATTTCTTCTTTGAGAATTTGTCCAATACGCTTTTGAAATCGACGGGCGTTATAGCCTTCATTTCTCCCTCTTCGATTTCTTTAAGCTGGTCGGATGATATTTCCCCAAGAGGAACAACCTCATCCTTGCCTACAGCAATCAAGAAATATCGATCCTGACCGGCTCTTATAATTTGAACATATTTATTGCTGGAGATTTTTAAAACTTCAACAATTTCAAGGTTTTTGTTGAAGCCCTGAGTCTTCTGATAGCCGGCAATCCATTTGGTTACATAGAAAGTAACGGCAAGAACACCAACAAATACAATTAATATAAATATTAACTGAAAGAAACTCTCACCAGCAGAAGAAAGAAAAAGCATAATTATCCAATTACCTTCTTAACAGCTTCGAGAACTCTCTCTGCCTGGAATGGCTTAACGATAAAGTCTTTTGCACCAGACTGGATAGCCTCGATAACCATGGCCTGCTGACCCATAGCAGAACACATGATAACGCAAGCGTTTGGATCCTTCTCCTTGATGGCCTTTAACGCACCGATACCGTCCATCTCTGGCATTGTGATATCCAGAAGAACAAGGTCTGGTGTAAGCTCGGCATACTTATCAACAGCAATCTTGCCGTTCTCAGCTTCGCCGACTACATTGTAGCCATTCTTTGTGAGAATGTCCTTGATCATCATTCTCATGAAAGCAGCATCGTCACAGATTAAAATGTTTTTTGCCATGTCTTCATCTCCTTAAATATGTATTTATTCTTTGATGATTTCTGTAATACGTACTCCAAAGGATTCTTCAATTACTACTACTTCACCTTTGGCCACGTACTTGCCATTAACAAGTACATCTATTGGTTCACCAGCTATTTTATTTAGCTCGATGATAGTACCAGGAGCAAAATCCAAAATATCTTGGATTGTCTTATTGGTTCGACCTAATTCAACAGTAACATCAAGTGGTACATCTAAAATCAAATCGATGTTTTCCTGAGCAAACTGTGCAGAAAAACCTGGTCCAAATGGTGTGAACTGCGCAGGCTGAACATTGATTGTTGGCTGCGGCATATACATGTATGGTGGCATTTGCTGGCCAGCCATCATATTTGGATCCATC
Organism: Pseudobutyrivibrio sp. UC1225; assembly: GCF_900115215.1. NCBI lineage: Bacteria > Bacillati > Bacillota > Clostridia > Lachnospirales > Lachnospiraceae > Pseudobutyrivibrio > Pseudobutyrivibrio sp. UC1225. The sequence continues at coordinate 322,328 of NZ_FOVQ01000001.1, forward strand.
TGAGGAGGTGGCGCTGCCGCCTGTGGAGGAGGCGCCGCTGCTTGTGGAGCAGCCTCAGGAGGAGGTGCTGCAGCTGGTGCTGGTTCTGGAGCAACTCCACTGTCCACTGTAGACTTGGAATCATTCTCCATTGTGTTCTGCACCGCATTACACATTTCTTTTGCTAGAGAAATTGGATACAGCTGCATCATTTCTGAATCAACTAAATCTCCAATTTCCATCTTGAAAGCAATTCTAACGAAATTGCTCTCAAGGAAAGAATCTATCTCACCACCACTAATAGCAGTCAAATCTGTAAGGGTTGCTGTTGGTGGGGAAATATCAACCATCATACCAAGCATAGATGAAAGGGAGGTCGCTGACGCACCCATCATCTGGTTCATGGCTTCTGATATCGCTGACAGATGAAGCTCGGTAATTTCACCATCGGTGTTGGTTCCGTCACCACCCATCATCAAATCGGTAATAACCTTAACATCGTTTTCTTTTAAAACAAGAACGTTACTACCGTCAATACCTTTTGTATATCCAATACGAACAACTACACATTTGTCCGTATATTGGGAAGCTAACTCATCCCAGTTTGTTTCTGTAACAACAGGAGTAGAAATCTCTACTTTAATATTTACAAGTGCAAACAATGATGTTGCTGCACTACCCATGCTGATATTGGCAACCTCGCCAATAGTATCAATCTCCTCACTTGAGAGTTCTCCAGCTCCTCCGCCGGATCCTCCGCCACCATCATCTGCTGGCGCAGCATCGGGAATGCCACCACTAAGTAGTGCATTAATCTCATCCTGTGATAATACACCGTCGCCCATTCGCTACTCCTCTCTTATGATTTGTGTTACTCTTACTGCGTATTCTTTTCCTGAAGCACCTGGAAGGGCAGCGAATTTCCTAATGTCGCCCACAAAAACATCCAGTTCTTCGTCAACCTTTGTATCTAGCTTTACTATATCGCCTACCTGGAGTTGAGAGAAATCAGCTACTGTAATAACACTGTTGCCAAGTACGGCTTTTACAGGTATCTTTGCCTTACTAATAAGAGCTTCAACAGAGTCTGAAAAACTGGTTCCCGTTTTCTCCTTTTGACTACTATACCAGAACTTTGTGTTCAATTTGTCCATAACTGGCTCTAAAGTAATAAATGGAAGACAAATATTCATAAGGCCTTCCACATCACCTATCTTGATATTCAAGGTGACAATCGCTATCATTTCTGACGGCGATATAATCTGAGCAAACTGTGAGTTTGTCTCAATTCGCTCAAGTCTTGGGTGAACATCCAAAACGTTCTCCCAAGGCTCTCTTAAGAGCTCTATGCAGGAGGTCATAATTCTTTCAATGAGCAAAAGCTCTATCTCAGAGAAATCTCTTACTTTATCAAGAGGCTCTCCTACTCCTCCTAACATTCTGTCTACCATGGCAAATCCAAGATTGGATGCCATTTCTACGATAATATTTCCCTCCAACGGAGAAAAATCAACTACACCTAAAAGAACCGGGTTTGATAGAGAATTTGAAAACTCCATGTAGGTAACTGCTTCGGAGTTCATAACCTCAATCTGTATATTCTTTCGTAAGAAGATTGGCAGATTAGTAGAAAGCAATCGACCATAATGTTCGAAGATAATCTCCATTGTACGAAGATGCTCTTTTGAGAACTTTGATGGTCTGGCAAAATCATAGTTCTTTACAGGCTTTTCTTTGTTGTTTTTAATCTCTTCAGCATCAAGCTCACCACTTGTCAACGCGTGAAGCAGATTATCTATTTCGTTTTGTGAAAGAACGTCACCCAAGCTTTCTCACCACCATTCATCCCGAAAATTTTTCATCAGTGCTATTGGTAAGTAGCACTTGAGAAGTTTACTCTTACTATGAAGGATGACTTAAACAATGACTGGATGGCTTCGAGGATTTCCTCTTTTACACCCTCTTCATTATTTCTCATTTCATCTATTGTATGTCCAGCAACTACAGTCTTAATCGTATCATTCAGGATATTGTCATATGGTGTCAATGTACCATCTGCAGCAAACTTAGCATAATCCTCATTTTGATTATCCATTGAAAGAGAAACAGCAAGCACAGCATAATGAGCTTCACCGTCGCCATCATCCTTAAGGTTAATAGTCTGGGTAGAACCCGAATTAACAGGATAATCAACCATGTTCTCAACATTGATAGCTAAGGAACCAGCTGTATCGCCAGCCACCAAATCAAGATCAATTGCTGAGCACACCTTTGTAATAAGTTCATTTGCCTTTTGGGTCTCTGGAATAATTGTAATTGTAAGAACCGCAGTAAGAACAAGATTTACCACAACAAGAGCAAGAATAACTACCGTAATCAAATTCTTTTTCATGCTCGGTCCCCTTTCTACTCATTCACAATGGAGTCTGCTCCAAAATCTGATGAATATTTATTAAATATCTTAATTTCTACTCTTCTGTTCCTTGCTCTTCCTTCAGCAGTGCTGTTATCTGCTATCGGAACATATTCACCACGACCAGCGGATTTTATATGTGCAGGATTAATGTTTGTCTTTGATCTAATCCTGTCAGCAACATATAACGCTCTGTACATTGAAAGAACATCATTGTTCTCGTAAGTTCCTGAGTGCATCGGAACATTATCCGTATGACCCTCAACCTCTATAATGTTATCTGTATAATCAGCCAAAATCTTTGACAAATTATCTATAATTGCATTTGCGTCCTCAGTAAGGACAGCTTTACCTGAGTTAAAAAGTAATGCACCATTGATGGTAATCATTACATACTCGGCATTAAAATCTACTTCGACCTGGTCCTGAAGACCATGTAGTCTGAGCTGTTCTTCAATCTCCTCAGCGATTTGTTCGCTTTCAGATACACCAGCCTTTTCTAACGCCTTCTTTGCCTGAGCAACGGACATATCCTTAGCTTCGGCCTCATTTTCTGAAACATTTTGTTCCTGACTTGAAGTATCTCCAGGGTTTTGTCCTTGTTCTGTCTGGGAACCGTTTTCAGTGTTTGCCCCATCTTCTGATTGTTCGCCTTCTACTTTCTGATCAGAGGCTCCCTGATGCTCGTAATCATCATCCTCGCCATCAGTTACACTTTTGAAATAATCATCAAACATTTCCAACTGGCTAATACCAGATGAAATCATATGCCCTTCTCCAATGGAACTACCACCGGAAGAGAAAATACTAAAGCTGGACTGAATACTTGCTATTACTTCCTCGAATTTTGCTGTATCAGTACTACTCATAGAGAAAAGCAAAACGAAGAAACAAAGTAGCAGATTCATTAAGTCGGAGAAAGTGGCCATCCAGGCAGGAGACCCAGCAGGAGCTTCTTCTTGCTTTTGCTTCTTTGCCATTAGCCCTCACCTCCTCCATCGCCGCTGCCGATGCCTTCTCTAGCAGAAGGTGGAAGGAATGATTTAAGTTTTTCTTCTATAACACGTGGGTTTTCACCGGCCTGAATTGAAAGAAGACCTTCCACGGTTATTGACTTCATCATAATTTCAAGTGCATTATCAACACCTAGTTTTGTTCCAACTGGACCAGTGTACCAATTGGCAATCAGTGAACCGTATAATGTTGTAAGCAAAGCAACCGCCATATTAGGTCCGATGGTGGATGCATCTGAAAGGTTCTGTAGCATATTTACAAGACCAACAAGGGTTCCAATCATTCCCCAGGCAGGTCCCATCTCACCCCATTTACCATAGAAAGCAATAACCTTTTTGTGTCTGTCTTCAAGACAGCTCATATCAGTTTCAAGAATAGCTCTAACAAGTTCTGGATCAGTACCATCAACTACAAGGTTGATTCCTTTTTTTAAGAACTCATCCTCAATGCTGTGAGCCGCCTCCTCAAGAGCAAGAATACCCTCTTTACGAGAAATATTAGCCAAGTTTATAATGTTACCTATAGTGTCTGCCGCGTTTCCAACAGGAGGTTCTTTTATAGCTATACCAATACCCTTAAGACCAGCAATGAAGTCCGGCATCTTATTACAGGTGATACATGCAGACAAAGACCCACCGATAGTAATGATTACTGATGGAACGTCTATGAAATTTGCCATTGCGGCTACACCACCTGATGAAACGATACCGAAAATAACCATTACGACACCAAGTCCTAAGCCGATAAGTGAAGCTATATCCAAACTCTCACCACCTTGTAAATGATATTAGAAACTAGCCTCTAATGCGAAAATCCAGAAAAATCTGTATAGAATTACTCGGTATACACTTTTGTGATTATTTTACTAGATTTGTACATTATTGTCTACTTTTCTTATGAAAATGGTCGCATATTATTGTGTAATTTTTATGTCCAAACCACTAAATATAGAATATTCACAAATTTTTCAGATTTTTATAAAAAATTTAGAAAGAGAGGGCTATTGCCCTCTCTTCCAAAATATGTCTATAAATTATCTCTTAAGGTTGATTAACTCTTCAAGCATGGTATCTGATACAGTGATAATACGTGAATTTGCCTGGAAACCACGTTGTGTAGTAATCATGTCTGTAAACTCACTTGAAAGGTCTACATTGGCCATTTCCAGCTGTCCAGTATTCATAGAGGAACCATCAGCTGAAATATCGATACCAATACCATCGAACTCACCTGAGTTAAGGGTTGTATCGTAACAGTTGTCGCCCTTCTCCTCAAGACCTGATGCATTAGCGAACTGTGCTACTGCAATCTGTCCTAAAAGAACTGTATTACCATTACTGTAGGAACCGAAAATCTTACCATCATTCTGAACAGAAAGACCTGTCATTGTACCAAGCTTCTTACCTTCGCCTCTCATTGAAGAACCATCAGGAATACCACGATTTGCAACAACGGTAGATGTACCCTTGTTATCGTAGTTCAAAAGACTTGCAAATTCGATTTCAATGTCAGACATGGCATTGTTCTGAAGTTCCTCATTAATTGGATCTTCATCACTTCTATTAGGTCCAAGTAAATGTGCATTAAACATTAATTTTGTTCCGCCATCATTACCTACCGAAAGCAGTGTACCTTCCTGTGTATCAAACTGAATACCATAGTTAACTGTATTGAAGCTAACCTTGATAGCTGGAGAAGTAGTTGCCTTGGTAGAAGGATCAAAACCGTTTAAATCAACACCGCCGTCTTTAATATCTGTCAAATCACTTGTAGGGACACCCAAAAGTTGAGTTAAAGTAATAACAACTTCATCACCTTCAGCGTTTGTATATGGGAATCCATGCTTACTTGCATCATAGGCTAGTGATGTACCAGTAAGGTTACCGTCTGAATCCAGTTCCTTTAATACAAATGAAGGAGGATTCTCACTATTCTTATCAATTAAATATTTTACAGCAGGAGAAACACTTGAATCTGTAAATACATATCCACCTGTAGAAGTACCATCTACATTAGTTACATTGTCATCCCATTTAACAGCAGATGAGAAATTGTATTCTTTTGTGGTGATACCATTTGTACCAAAAATGTCTTCAAGTTTACCACCGTTGCTAATATAATCAGCTAATACATCATGGTTGTCTTGATCCAGAACATTTGTAAGCTCAATAGTGTATCTACCCATTGTGCCATCAACTTTCTTAATAGAAAACTTGGCAGTATATGCATAACCAAGATTATCATAAAGTGTAAAGGTTCTTACATAACCACCAGTACTTTCAAACTGGCTGTCATTCTTATCAATTACACCTGCGAAATTTGCGGCAGTTGTTGCCTCTGGTGCAGATGTAAGGTTTTCAGTTCTCATAACTCTAAGAGCCGAAACTGTATCTTTAATAATGTTTGAAGGGTCGTCAGGGTCTACCTGCCATCCCATTACAAGGTATCCAGTTGTAGTCATAGCAAGGTTACCATTTCCATCAATGTAGAAGGAACCCGCTCTTGTAAATAAGTTCTGGGAACCGTTGTTAACGATAAAGAAGTTTGTTGAATTAGCATCTGTAAGTCTGATATCAAGAGCATCACCTGTAGACTGTGCTGCACCTGCAGATGTAATAGAAACCTTTGTGGCACCATTAGTAACACCAAGACCTATCTGCTTAGCGTTAGTACCACCACGGGTTGCTGTTGCACCGGATGCCTGTTGTGTAGTTTGATACATGATATCAGAGAAAGTTGTTGCAGAAGATTTGAATGCAACAGTGTTAACGTTAGCGATATTATTACCGATAACGTCCATCTTGGTCTGGTGTGTCTTAAGACCTGCTACACCAGAGAAAAGTGATCTCATCATAACTAAATGACCTCCTCAACTAATACACGAACAATTGAGGGTGTCTGTTTGTCGCTTCTGTCAGTCCACGACTTAGCTTCCATAAGGTCCAGCTAAACTATAACAGCACCATCAATATTTGTAAAAATGTTCTCATCTGATTCAGTCTGGTCCATAGCCGTAACTACGGTTTGATTTGGTACGTTAACTATAAAAGCTAAAGTATCAACTAACACTAGAGAATCAGTAATCCCTTTTTCAGAAGCCTTCATGACTCCTTCTTCCAGTCTGTGGGATTGCTCCTCCGTGAGCTCAATATTTCTGTCATCAAGCCTTTGTGCTGCATGCTTTGAAAACTTTAATTCAGATGCACTTTGAAGCTTCTGCTTAAAAATATCCTCAAAGCTTGCGCCGTTTAAATTACCAAGTGGCCTGGACTCGGCTGCTGGATTGAGATAGGTTCCAGCTACCTTCTCGATGGAGGTAAAATTTGGATTAATATTTAAATTACTCATATATGCCTCCTAAACTAAACCTCTGTTGCATCGCTTACATCAAGTTCTTCTGTCTCTTCTGAGCTGCTGTCTGTCTCTTCAGTCTTAATAGTTGTATCTGCTGATTTCTCAGCTACTGCCTCAGCCTGTTCTACAGTATCCTCAGTTTTTTCAACTGCCTCAACCTTTTCTTCTTCCTCAGGCTCCTCTTCCTTTGCAGCCTTTTCAGCTTCACTATCTGCCTGCATAAGCTTTGTATACTGTGCTAGCACTTCATTATACTTCTTTAAGAGCTTTTCATCTACGAAGCTACGATCATATTCGTCCATAGCATTGTAAATGCTAGCTGCTTCACCGATAACCTCACCATCCCTAACAGTAACCTGTGCTGCTTCAGGAAGCTTTTTGATTGCATCTGTAAGAAGCTTTGCAATGTATTTTGCGTTGTAATAATCTGTATCAACTACAGATATCATTTTGGACATTTCATAAAGCTTGCCGTCAACGGAAAGCATCATTCCTTTTTTGTCATCCTTTTGAACAAAATCAACCTTTCCGGTTACTTCCTGTCCATCAATATTAAGTGCTACAATCTTTCCAACAATACTGTTACTCTGGATAGTCTCCATGTTCTGCTGAAGCGACTGCATTGCTTCTACCTGAGTAAATGAAGCAAGCTGCGCAACATACTGACTATTATCGCTTGGCTGTAATGGATCCTGATACTGCATTTCAGCTACAAGAAGCTGTAAAAACATATCTTTGTTGTATCCAGTGTCACGTTTTTCCTCAGTTTTTGAAGTAGAAACAGTTTGATTGGCCTTTGCAGCATCCTGTGATGCCTGTGTTTTGGTATATTCACCATTTTTTACGGCACCAACTAATAATGAATCTGCCATCAAATATCTCCTTTCAATGGGTCGGCCATTTTTAGGCCATGAAATCTAAGGTACCACCATTATCCTTCATCATCTGAGCTATCAGAATATCCTCCTCTGTCATTAATCCTGTTAATTCATCGAGATTATTTAAGTCAATTCTGCTATTTCTTCTTGAGGAATTTCCTGAATTCTGCTCCTGATTATTTGAACCTTCTCGTCCATTCTCATCAAGATTTCTTTCGAACTCATGAGTTCCTACGGAAACCTCAATAGAAGTAACCTTTGTCGAGCTTTGATTCATTTCTGTTCTAAGAGCTGCCATCTGACTTTCAAGAGCTGCCTTTACAGCGTCATTTTCGGTAAAAATCTTTGCTGTAATTTCGCTACCCTTCTGTGTAACCTCCAGGTAAATTTTTCCTAATCCTTCAGGATTCAAGGTCATCTCCATGGTGGTAGATTCTGAATCTGTCATTACCTTCGCCTGTTCAACCAACTGACTAACAATATCTTCTGCCTTTACTGTTTCACCTGTTGGAAGTGAAACCGCTGTGTCTTCAGCTATAAACTGTAGTTGATTGTTCTGCTGTGGTGGAAGAATTCCATCTTCTCTTACAATGTGAGATTCGTTGTGTGTTTTCTCAGGCATCTTAAAAGTGCTCTGAGTCATCTCTTCCTTTTCTTCACCCTGAGACTGGTTATCCTTCTCATTAGTGTTTTCTTCTACAGGTTTAAATACCTTTTCTGTCTCTACTGTAGCAGTTGCTTCTTCAACAACAGGAGCTTCCTGTTTTTCAACAGGTTTTACGTCTTCCTGTACAAGCTGAATTACAGGTTGTTTATCATCTGTAGTAGTATCCTTCACATCTATCACCTTATCCTGATCCGATACTTCAGGCACTTCAACATCAGAAGCTATTTCTATCGTTTCCTCCGCCTGGATTAAGGTTGAATCGTTCTGTGAAACCAGTTCTTTAAGCTGAATAAAGGAATTATTCGTTTCTTCAAATAGCTGGTTTGAAAGATCTGTTGCTTTGTCCAAAATCTCAGCAAAATCATCACTTAATACGAGAGTAATTGACTCCGTCTCCCCAGTAAGTTCTGATACAAGCTGTGCAAGACTCTGTGGATTAAGAAGATCAATAAAGGTTAGCCCTAGGTTTTCCATTGCCTTCTCGATGTCTTCCTCGGTCACATCGAGTTGGTCTTCTATTATTTCCTTGACTTCCTCTACTACCGCCTCAATTTTTTCTGCTACCTCTGATTTTTCCGGCAGTGGTTTTTCTTCCTGTTGAACAGACTTCTTATTTGTTGTAGAACTGTCTACCGAAACAGTCTTTTTATCTGGCTGTTTCTCAGGAAGTGCAGAATTCACGTCTGAGTTTACACTTTGGACTTTGTTAGCAACGCCCTTCAATGTCTTTTCAAATAAGCCTGCATCAACGTTAGCCGATGCTTTGTCTGATGTTACAGAAACATCAATCTGACTTACCTGAACCAGCAAATTGGAAACATTGCTACTTGTCATGTAACCCCTCCTTTCACATATTCTGTTTTCAAGTTGCTATAAAACGTATTGTTAGGATTAAGGCTCCATCATCTTTGTAAGTATTGCTGCATTTTTTGCATCCATTGCTGAAAGAATACTAGAACGGGTACTTGCATCCATAGCCTGAAGGATTTCACATACCAAGTCGTAATCATCACTCATTTCATCAAAGATTGCCGCTGCATTTTTTGCCTTCATGCTTGTGTAAGTCTTAACGTAATCTTCGATTTCCTGGTCTGTCTGGAGCTGTGAAACAACCTGCTTATAGATAGCTGCAGCGTTATCTGGCTCGATGGATTCATAATACGTCTTATATTCATTTATATCGGGTGCATTATCCGAAAAAACAACCTCTTCATAGAATTTTTCTTTTAATTCTTCAAAAGCTGCTTCGTTAGCTTTATACTCTGCCAATTCCGCCGAGGCAGCTTCTAATTCTGTTATATAATCACTATTTTCATTACCCTTGGTTTTTAGTTCTTCAATCTCTGTTTCAAGCTCTTTTATGCGCTCTATTGCCTTCTCCACAGTATCATACTGTGAATAAGGATTATCTTCTTCCTCCTGAGGCAAATATTCCTCGATACCTGGTAAAATCTGATTAACATAAGGCACATCCTTCAGCACTGGAAATAGAATTGATGAGCCAAATCCACCAACATCCATCTTTACTAAAAAGGCAAAAATAACCAGCCAAATCATAATGATAAGCAACACAACAAAAGCCATGATGATTCCGCCGCCTATTCCTAGACGTTCCTCATCCTCTGGCAATACTTCACCATTCTTTTTGGCTTCTTTACGGCGTTCCTTCTCGGCCTTTTTCGCTTCTTTTTTTGCCTCTTTTTCGGCCTTCTTGTCAGCCTTTTCGTTACCAGTATCAGGTGCTGGTGCTGCTACCTCTTCAGGTGCCTGTGCTTCATCTGCCATAACTTACTCATCCTCTTTTTCTGTGTTAAAATACGTGTAACTAACCAACTCATCCGTGATTTTACTTTCCTCACGGTCTAACTCATCTAAAAATTCTTCAAAGGCATGTTCTCTAAGCTTCTCATGCATTTTTCGTTCCATCATAACTGCATTAAGCTTTTTTCTGGCATTTTCCATTGCCTTTTGCGCCTTAGAAACCTCGATCATTTGATCTCGAAGCGCTACCTTCATGGATGTAATAGCGCTTTTACAGGTTTTGATGGCTTTTATATCGATATTTCCTACAGACAATTCCTTTAGCTGTCTTTCATAATCTGCCTGCTTAATCATTAACTTTCTAAGCTTATCCTGTTCCTGATTAAAACGCGCTGTAGCCATACCAAAATTTGCCTTCTCCTGCTCCTCTATCTTCTGTTTTAATTCAAGAATATTTTGCATTCGATAAACAAATTTTGCCATTAGAACCACCTCTAATCATCGAAGATTGCTGTCATCTGCCCAATAATCTCGTCATAATCAAACTTATCATGGGTAGCCTGAAGTAAGAACTCATTTACTGCATCAATCTTCTTGATAGCGTAATCAATCGCTTTGTTTGAGCCATTTTTATAAGCTCCAATATTTATCAAATCCTCTGCTTCCTGATAGGTTGCAAGGACATTTTTCAGCTTGCCTGCAATAGCCTTATGCTCTGGTGTTGCCACTGCTGACATAACTCTGGAAATGGACTGCAATACATCAATAGCAGGATAATGATTTTTTTGTGCCAACTTTCTATTAAGAACTATGTGACCATCTAAAATAGATCTGGCTGTATCAGTGATAGGCTCATTGAAATCATCACCATCTACAAGGACAGTATAAAGACCTGTGATGGAACCTACTGCAGAATTACCTGCGCGCTCCAAAAGACGTGGCATCTCAGAATATACTGATGGCGGATATCCTCTTGTTACTGGAGGCTCGCCCGATGCCAATCCTATCTCACGCTGCGCCATCGAAAAACGGGTAAGTGAATCCATCATGAGAAGTACATCTTTGCCCTGGTCTCTAAAGTATTCAGCTATTGCAGTTGCTGTAAGGGCTGCCTTTTTTCTAATAAGAGCAGGTTTATCTGAAGTAGCACAAACCACAACAGATCTTGCCATACCTTCTGGACCTAAGTCGTTTTCTACGAATTCACGAACCTCACGTCCACGCTCTCCAATAAGAGCAATAACGTTAATCTGAGCCTTTGTATTTCTGGCAAACATACCCATTAAGGTAGATTTACCTACACCTGAGCCTGCAAAAATTCCAATTCTCTGGCCCTTACCAACAGTAATAAGACCATCTACAGCCTTCACACCAAGGGACAATGGCTCTTTGATTATGACTCTTGCCATAGGATCTGGAGGGTCAGCTTCGGCTGGATACTCTATAAGGTTCTCAAAATCTGTAAGATCATCCACATCCGAAGGAACACCAAGGCCATCTACAAGATGTCCAAGAAGCTGGTCTCCAACATTAACACCAAGGGGATGTCCAGTGTTTTCAACCATGCATCCAACGCCTATACCTTCCACGTTCTCATAAGGCATCAAAAGCAGACGTTTGTCTTTGAATCCGACAACCTCTGCTTTAATACGCTGATCAGAGCCCTCCACGATTATTTCACACAAATCGCGAAGCTTAGCCTCTGGTCCCACTGATTCAATTGTAAGTCCTACAACCTTTACAACCTTCCCAAGAGATTTAAAGTAATCCTTCTCTGTCAGCTGCATCAATAATCCCTGGTCCACTGTGCCTCCTAGCTTAGGGCTCTAATTTCCCTGATAAGATTATCTAACTCTGTATCAATGCTACAATCAAAAATACCGCCATCTGTCTCAATAATACACTGACTATCATTCAAAAGTGGGTCTGCAATTATATCGAGTCCCACTTCAGTTCCAACTTTACCTTGAATTTCTTCCTTCTTTCCCTTTAAAAATTCTGCATTTGCATCACTAACCTTGATTTGCATCTGGCCTGTGCGCTCAATTTTCATAATGCAGTGGTCTAAAAGATGATATAACACATCCTTTTTGCCTGAAAGCTCTGCAGCAAATACATGCTCAAACACAGGCAGACACATTTCAACGATTTCATGTGACATATCAATTTGCTTTTGCATATAATCATTTTCAATACGCTGAATTTCTGCCTGCATATTATTCTGTGATTCCTGAAGTTCAAGGGCTGCCCTTTGTGTACCTTCGTTATAGCCCTCTTTTTCTCCATCCTGGCGAGCAAGATTTCGCATAGCATCAGCATTAAGCTGAGCAGCATTTAAAATCTCCTCGGCCTGCGCATTTGCATCCTCTATAATTCTCTGAGCCTCTTCCTGAGCTGCTGCTATAATCTCTTCTCTGGCAGGGCCAAAATCCTCAGGCTCTTCTTCCTCTTCCTGCATGATAGAGTCAGCCAAGCCTAAGAATTCATCTGGATCTACTCCCTCAGGAATTTCAGCGCCTGATTCACGCATGGCTTCTAAACGACGCTCACGCTCTTCTTCTAAAAGCCTGGCTTTGTATGCCTTTTCCTGCTTAAGAATAAGCTCCTTTGCCAAAGCATTGGAATCGATTACGAGTTCACCTGTTTCGCCAGTTTCTTCGTCTGGTTCATTTGGTTTCACAAGAAACCCATAGATGACATTGTTACTAGACAATGAGCTCATCTCCGCCTCCTCTAGAAATTACGATCTCTGCAGAATCCTCAAGCTTTCTGATAATACCTACTATCTTCTGCTGAGCTTCTTCAACATCCTTCATACGAACAGGACCCATGAATTCCATGTCTTCCTTAATCATAGCTGCAAGACGAGAAGACAAATTCTTAAAGATTGCGGCCTGAACCTCATCATTAGCTCCCTTAAGTGCAACGCCAAGATCTGAGTTGTCAACGTCTCTAAGAACACGCTGAATAGCTCTGTCGTCCAAAAGAAGGATATCCTCGAATACGAACATCTTCTTTCTGATTTCCTCAGCAAGCTCTGGCTCTTCAATTTCAAGAGACTCCATGATACGTTTTTCAGTACCACGGTCAACTGTATTAAGGATATTAACTACCGCATCTACGCCGCCGGCGATAGTGTAATCCTGATTGATAAGAGATGAAAGCTTTCTCTCGAGAACTCTCTCGACCTCTTTTATAACCTCTGGGCTGGTTCTATCCATAAGCGCAATACGCTTGGCAACATCAGCCTGCTTTTCTGGTGGCAACGCTCCAATGATAAGTGATGCCTGGCCAGCAGACAGATAAGACAAAATCATCGCAATTGTCTGTGGATGCTCCTCCTGTATGAAGTTCAGCACCTGAGAAGGCTCTGTCTTTCGAATAAACTCGAAAGGACGAACCTGCAATGATGCTGTCAGCTTTGTAATGACATCCTGAGCACGGTCATCACCAAGAGCCTTCTCAAGAAGCTCCTTAGCGTAACCAATACCACCTTCTGCGATGTACTGCTGAGCAAGACATACCTGATAAAATTCTTCGATAACCTCTTCCTTGAGCGCAGGAGAAATACTTCTCGTATTGGCAATCTCCAGTGTAAGTTCCTCGATTTCCTCTTCCTTGAGATGCTTAAATATCTGAGCTGATTTCTCTGGTCCTAGGGCGATTAAAAGTATAGCGGCTTTTTGAACGCCATTCATGTCTTCAGTTGCCATAACCTTATCCCCAATCCTCGTTTAGCCAATTTCTCAGAAGCTGAGCAACAGCCTCCGGTTTCTCATCCACAAACTTTTCAATAAGTATGCGGGCTTCAGATTTCTCTGTGTATCCAATATCTTCAAGCTCCTCTTCCTCTTCCTGAGCAGTAGAAGCAATAAGATCATCAATTGTAAGCTCCTGTTCCACAGGCTCCTCTTCTTCAGTCTTAAGACTTCTAAATACAACAAAGCCGAGCATTGCGAAGATGAGAAGTGCAAGAACAATCTGAACAATGTCTGAAACCGAAATAGGTGGACCTTCAGAGTACTGGAACATTGGAATCTCGTATGCCACAACCTTAACGTTAGCAGTAGGGAAACCTGTTGTTCTTGCTACTACCTCTACGATGTCATCTGAAACCTCCTGTTGAACAGGATTTGAATTTGCTTTTACAAATTCGTCAAAGGTCTGCCCTGCTTCTTCAAGGGTTCCATCCTTCTCCATCTTGTCTTCATTGTAGATAGCAAATTTCTTACAGGTAACTGAAATAGAAGAATCCTCTAAGCTTTGCTTTCCGATTTCGTCCTTATGAGTGGTTATCTTCTCATCTGGAAGATAATCCTTCTCAAAATCTTCTGTGGAAGCAGATGATACATTTTCATCCTCGATTACGTAGGTAGTATCATCATCGTTTGAATCTGTTCCTGGAACACCACCACTACCGCCTGTTGAGCTGGAGCTGGAGCCCTTTTCCCAATCAAGATAACCCTCGGTACGACCTTCATCAACTGAATAGTCATAATGAACGTAGCTGTTTTCATCAAAGCTCATTGAAAGATTAACACCAACAGAAACAGCATCGTAAAGGTTTGTTCCTTCAAGAACAGTCTGAACACGTTTTACAATCTCTTCTCTGGCTTTATCTCTGGCATCCTGATTAGCAGAAGCAGATGCCCCTGCTGTACCAGCTTTTGCATTTGGATACAATAGATTTCCTTCTGTATCCATGATTGTGATGTTATCGGTTGTTTCATTAGCTAGGTTTGTAGCCAAATGTCTGGCTAAACCTTCAATTGTTTCATCTGTAATAGGCGAATTTAAGGTAAGAATTACAGAAGACCATCCAGGCTGATTTTGTGCTATAAGGGTACCATCATCCTCAGGAATATTTAGAGTAACCCTTGCCTTATCAATCATCTCAAAAGCTTCAAGATCTGTTGCGAACTGCTCTTCTAGATACTTTTTATATTTCTTCTGTTTGTCTGCTTCAGTGGCTGAAAAGCCACCGTCAAAAACATTATCTACAGAATATTTAGATGTCGGGATTTCATTGGAACCAAGAAGAACGTTAGCACGACCTTCATCCTTCTCGTCAATATAGAAGGTAAAACCATCTGGAGATGTCTCATAGTTAATCTTTTCGTTCTCCAGTAGTTCTTTAACAGCGGCGGCCTGTTTACCATCCTCGCATACTACCAGCTGCATCATGGTAGGCCTTGTGATAACAAAGGCTAAAATAGCAAAAGACACAATAACAACAGCAGTGATTGAAATAATCAATACCTGCTGCCGTTTCGTAAACTTTCTCCACCACTCAAGAAATCGATTAAGAATAGCCTGAATTTGTTCTGGCATAGACTCTCTCCCCTACATATATGCAACCAAAATACCATTCTCCAAAATTACCATAATAATCTCTCGGTGCTAAAGCACCTGTTCTTCCAAGGAAAAAGTGCCATTATAATTCGCTCCGCGAATGGGGCACTTCTTGAGCATACTTTTTTATAACAGGCAAGCTGTTAAAAAAAGCATGCTATACTTGCATCTGCATAATTTGCTGATAAGATTCTAAGATTCGATCTCTAACAGCTACAGTGTACTGCAATGCAGTGTTTGCCTTCTTTTCTGCAATCATTAAATCGTGGGTGTTATCAGTTTCTCCTAGCTGAAATGCCACCTGCGCTTTATTTACCTGCTTTTGCAGAGAATTTGTATCCTCTAATAAATTCATAACTGAATCCAGCATACTCTGGAAACCAGTTGTGGCGTCCACCTTAGGCGTTCTTGTGTCCTTAACAGGTGTGCCACCATATAAACTCTGAAGTGAAGAAATATCCATATGCATCCCCCGTTATCTACTACAATCAATTATCGCTGACCAATCTGAATTCCATATCCTGCCATAGATTTAATAGCATTAAAAGCTGTTACATTTGCTTCATAGGAACGGCTTGCATCAATAAGATTTGTCATCTCTGTAACTGTATTAACATTAGGGTATCTAACATAACCATTCTCATCTGCGTCTGGATGAGATGGGTCGTATTCCATAATAAAATCTGTTTCAGTGTCTTCAGATACCTTGCTAACCTTTACGCCATTGCCATAATAGTGCATGGTCTTTTCATTTAAGATATTCCTAAAATTTGGAATTCCAGCATGATACTCCTTCTCTTTGAAGGTAACTATTTTTCTTCTGTAAGGACCGCCATTCTCAGTTCTTGTCGTACTTACATTTGCAATATTCTCAGCAATAATATCCATACGAAATCGCTGAGCAGTCATTCCTGTAGCACAGATATCAAAAGGTTGAAATAATCCCATAGGCACCTCCTAATCAAACATACTACTTGTTACAAACAATTGAAAATCTTTCGAATTCGTTTGATATGCTTGTGGTGTACGCCTGATAGCGAAGTGTTTCTGATGCAAGCTCAACATTCTCAGTGTCTGGATCTACATTATTTCCATCCAGTCTGTAAGAGAAGTTCTCATAATCAGTGTACTCAAAGCCGTCAACATGGTTGCCATTATCATCAAGCTTATTAACAGCTCTGTCCAGAGTCCTTTCATGGGTTCCCAACAATTCCTTTTTCAAGACACTTGCAAATTCTATATCTTTTCTCTTATATCCAGGAGTATCTTCGTTAGCTAAATTATTCAGGATAAGAGTCTGTCTACGCCAGCTAGCGTCGGCAGCACAATCAAGCGCATTTACGTAAGAAAAAGCATCTGACATAATCATACCTACACACCTCCTAGATTACTTTAACTTCATTATATTGAAAGTTTTCTGAAATTTCAAACACCTTTTACACTATATTGTGTATATCGTCAATATTAAGCACAATTAGTAGTGTAATTATCAAGTTTGTAACTCTAGTTATTAGAATATTATTTATGATAATACATTATTGTGTAAAAGTTGTGTAATATAACTAAATATACAAAAAAGGACTTAAAGATATCTCTAAGTCCTTTTAAAACACAAATCCATTTTATATGAAGCTAATGAATTATTTATTATTTGTTTTTCTTGATTTCCTCAAGCTCATCAAATACTACATCGTTGAGAACCTTAATGTATGTACCCTTCATACCTGATGAACGAGACTCGATAACACCTGCTGACTCAAACTTACGAAGAGCATTAACGATAACTGATCTTGTTATACCTACTCTATCGGCAATTTTTGATGCAACCAACACCCCTTCGTTACCATCTAATTCATCAAAGATGTGAATGATTGCTTCAAGCTCTGAGTAAGAAAGTGTTGAAATAGCACTCTTAACTACCTGGAGCTTACGATTCTCCTCAGCTGACTCTTCGTTAACCGAACGCATCATCTCAAGACCAACTACTGTTGTACCATACTCTGTAAGAATGATATCGTCGATATCGTACTGCTTGTCGAATCTGTAAACGAAAAGTGTTCCAAGACGCTCTCCAGCAATATCAATAGGAGCGATAATTGCAGAATACATATCAATATCAGACTTTTCAAAGCCAAGAGTTTTAAGATTTACATTTTCCTTAGTTGAAAGAATAGAAAGTAATCTCTCATTTAAAAGTGGATCAATGAAACCACCAACTTCATCAACAATAAGCTCACCGATTTCTGTTGTGTTTGGAAGGTGAGATAGACCAAGAACCTTACCCTTCTTAGAAATAACAAGTACAGAAGAATCAAGAATCTCTGTCAATACAGAACAGATATCATTAAAAACAACCTTTGAAGAATTGTTGTTATGAAGAAGCTTTCCAATCTTTCTAGTCTTGTCTAATAACTGTACACTCATTTAAATATATTCCTCCTAAATAAAACAAAATGCAAACCTTTCATAAGCATCTGTTTCCCCTGACTTCTAAAGTCAAATCTGAATTGTTCAAATTATAGCACTGAATGCATTAAATTTCAATTAATTTCAGAATATTTTAACTATTCAAATATTAATTTTGACTCTGGACAAATCTACACTCATCGTTGCCACAAACAAGCTTATTGCCCTTCTCTACCATATAAGTGCCACACTTTGGACATTTAACAGTTGTTGGCTTTGACCAGCTGATAAAATCACACTCTGGGTGATTAGCACAGCCAAAGAACTTTCTGCCCTTTTGAGATTTTCTAATTACAACATCTCCGCCGCATTTTGGACAAGGAACTCCAATCTTCTCCAAAAATGGCTTTGTATTTCGACACTCAGGGAAACCAGGACATGCCAGGAACTTTCCGTGAGGTCCAAACTTGATTACCATGTTTCTTCCGCATTCCTCGCAGATAACATCAGTAACCTCGTCGTGAATTTCAACCTTTGCCAACTCTTCCTCGGCAATCTTAACTGCCTTCTCCAAATCTGGATAGAAATTTCTGACAACTGACTTCCATTCAACTGTGCCCTCTTCAACGCCGTCCAAAAGAAGCTCTAAATTAGCAGTGAACTTGTCGTCAACAATAATTGGGAAGGAATCAACCATGATAGAGTTAACTACCTCACCAAGCTCTGTAACGAAAAGGTTCTTAGCTTCCTTTGTAATATAATGTCTCTTTAAAAGAGTGGTAATTGTAGGCGAATATGTACTAGGTCTTCCAATTCCAAGCTCCTCTAAAGTTTTAACCAATGATGCCTCAGTAAAATGTGGCGATGGCTGGGTAAAATGCTGCTTCTCCTCAAAGCTGTTAAAGGAAAGCTTTGTATCCTCTGTAAGCTTTGCAAGTGGATGAGTCTTAGAATCTTCTTCATCATCCGCAGCTGTATAAATCATCATAAAACCATCAAAGTTGATTGATGATTCAGATGCTGTAAACACTTGGTCCTTAGCTGAAACGCTAAGTGATACTGTATCATAAAGAGCGTTTGCCATCTGGCTGGCTACAAAACGCTTCCATACAAGCTGGTACAATCTATATTGATCGCGTGTAAGGCTGTCCTTAATCTCAGATGGAATAAGTTCGATATTTGCAGGACGAATAGCTTCATGCGCATCCTGAACCTTACCTGTGTTCTTCTTTGAGCTTCCTGCTGTCTCAGATAAATACTTATCTCCGTAGTTTGCAGAAATGAAATCTTCTGCAGCTGCCTTAGCTTCATCAGAAACACGTGTAGAATCTGTACGTAAGTATGTAATAAGACCCACTGTACCATGTCCCTTAACACTGACACCTTCATAGAGCTGCTGGGCAACACTCATAGTCTTCTGAATTGAGAAATTCAAAGCCTTTGAGGCTTCCTGTTGCATAGTAGATGTTGTGAAAGGAAGTGGTGCCTTCTTCTCACGAGTACCTCTCTTGATAGAAGCAATCTTGAAATCAGCGCCCTTAAGCTCTGCCATAATCTTATCAAGACTTTCCTTATCAGAGATATCCTTCTTACCTGTCTTATCGCCATAATACTTGGCAACGATAGGCTTCTTTGCACCTGCTGTATCTAAAAGCACATCAAGTGTGTAATATTCCTGAGGAATAAATTGTTCAATTTCTTTTTCTCTGTCACAAATAATTCTAAGTGCAACAGACTGAACACGTCCTGCTGAAAGGCCTCTCTTAACCTTTGCCCAAAGAAGGGGGGAAATCTCATATCCAACCATTCTGTCAAGCATGCGACGTGCCTGCTGCGCATCAACTAAATCCATATCAATTTCACGTGGATTCTTAAGTGAATTTTTGACAGCAGTTTTTGTAATTTCATTAAAGGTAATACGATATACCTTTTTGTCCTGTAAATTAAGTGCGTGAGTAAGATGCCAAGAAATAGCTTCTCCCTCACGGTCGGGATCAGTTGCGAGAAAGATTTTGTCTGCCTTCTTCACTTCCTTACGAAGCGCTGCAAGTAACTCGCCCTTTCCTCTAATAGTTATATATTTAGGTTCAAAATCATTTTCAGGATCAAATCCCAGCTGAGACTTTGGCATATCCCTAACATGTCCCTGAGAAGCCATTACCTCATAATTGCTTCCTAAAAACTTCTTAATGGTATGCACCTTTGCTGGCGACTCTACGATAACCAGATTTTTTGCCATAGAAACTCCATCTCCATATTCTAGTTTCGCTCCAATATTATATTGAAACGTTACTCACTATACAACATTAAATTTCTATTTTCAAGAAAAACTTTAATTATTGACAGAACATTCAAATCTTCGTTACAAAAACCGATACCAAATTACCCTTGTTTTATATAATTATTTTTGAAGGCCTCTGCTAGCAGGCCTTTGCGTTCTAAGGCTAAAACCTGCGATAAAAGCTGAAGATAATCCATTCCAGATTCCTCTAAAACTGTAGATAAGCTCTTGGGATATAAATCAAAATAATTGTATACCTGAAGAAGTTCTGGCTCTAAATCCATCATGCTCTTCTTTTTCTTCACTACAATATTCTCAGGTGTTTTACCGCATAAATCAGAAATTTCATTAATAAACTGATTAATGTCCCAAATAACACCTGCGCCTTGCGATATAAGTTTATTACATCCTGAAGATAATGAATCTCCAACCCTGCCCGGGACAACATAAATATCTTTTCCCTGTTCAAGAGCAAAATCAGCGGTTATCAAAGATCCTGACTTTTCCCTTGCTTCTACTACAATCACGATATTTGATAAGGCTGAAACTATACGGTTTCTTCTAGGGAAATTCATAGCTACAGGATTTGTCCCCAGCTGATATTCCGAAAGGACAGCTCCATTTTTTGCTATCTCTTCATATAATAAATGATTCTCAGGAGGATAAATAACATCACAGCCACAGCCAAGCACTGCAACGGTATTACCTCCCCCCTCTAGACACCCCTTATGCCCATATGAATCAACGCCCCTTGCCATTCCGCTAATTACAGTAAAGCCAGCTTTTCCCAACTCTCTTCCCAGTTCGTGAGCTATTTTTTTGCCATAGGCACTACAACGTCTTGCCCCAACAATAGAAACACAGTTACTAAAATCAGGAAGGTTACCAAGATAATAAAAACCATAAGGTGTATCGTAAATATTCATTAGTTTTTCTGGAAAAGCTTTTCCTTCAACAGTAGAAAATGAAAAAGGTGTGTGAGTAAATTTTTCATATTCCTTTTGCAAATCATATTTGGACCTGTTAAACAGGAATTTATCTATTGTTTTTTCATCAAGCAAACCACTGTTAAGTAGCGCTGATTTTTGCGACGTATAAAGATTATAGGAATCATAAAAATAATCAATTAGCTTTACTTTCTTGCTGTAAGAAATATCCTCATTAGAAAGAAACCAGTACTGGTAAACTATCTCATTCATACTAACCCTCCTCCCAATATTTCTTATCTAATCCTCGATACAAGATAGCCTCTTGAAGGTGAATAAGTTTAATTTGTTCACTTCCTGCCATATCAGCA
The DNA here is from genome assembly GCF_900115215.1 of Pseudobutyrivibrio sp. UC1225. NCBI lineage: Bacteria > Bacillati > Bacillota > Clostridia > Lachnospirales > Lachnospiraceae > Pseudobutyrivibrio > Pseudobutyrivibrio sp. UC1225. The sequence goes on from NZ_FOVQ01000001.1 coordinate 343,730, forward strand.
ATTGTTCTGGCCACCTTAAGGACTTTATGATAAGTTCTTGCAGTCAATGAATACTTTTCATACATAGCTTCCATGTAATTTAGTTCTTCTTCATCCAGCTGACAAAACTTCTCAATCAAATTGCTTGGAATCTGACTGTTAAATCTAAATCCATAGTCAGCATATCTATTCTTTTGAATTTCATGAGCTTTAATTACACGAGTCCTTATATCTGCAGAAGATTCATTATCCTGCTTGTTATTTAACATTCCAAAATTCAAAGTAGGCGCCTCAGCGCAAATATCTATCCTATCCAGAAGTGGTTGAGAAACCTTATTTAAATATCGTTGAATAGACATTCTCGTACAATGGCATCGATTCAAATCAGGATAATAACCGCAGGAACATGGATTCATGGCTGCTACCAGCACAAAATCTGCAGGGAAGGTAAAGCTTCCCTGGGCTCTTGCTATATTAACCTTTTTATCCTCTAATGGCTGTCTGAGTATCTCAAGCGTGGACTTACTAAATTCTGTAAGCTCATCTAAAAAGAGAACTCCACCATGGGCCAGTGATATTTCCCCTGGCTTTGGAATATGTCCTCCCCCCACCAAGCCCTGAGCTGAAATAGTGTGATGAGGACTTCTAAAAGGTCTGTTTTTTATTAATCCAAGGCGTTCATCAAACATCCCTGAAACAGAATAAATCTTTGACAACTCCATTTGCTCCTCAGCATCCATTGTTGGAAGAATTGTGGGAATACATTTTGAAATCATGGATTTTCCTGCCCCTGGAGGCCCAACCATAAGAAGGTTATGCATTCCAGAAATAGCCACCTCACAGGCACGTCTTAGAGCCTGCTGTCCATTAATCATCGAAAAATCAAAGGCTTCCTCTTGAAGCTTTTGTGGAAATTCAAAACTAAGTTCCTCCATATAGAATTCATTCTGATTCAATAAATTAATAACATCTCGCAGCTGTTTTACACCGATTGTGATGATATCTGGAACCAGTCTTGCTTCCATCAAATTCTCTTCAGGAACAATAACAATATCCAAATTGTTTCTTTTTGCTTCGATCACCATGGATAACACACCATTTACAGGCTGTATTTTGCCGTCTAAGGCGATTTCTCCACATATGCATATATTCTCTAGCCTTTCGCAATTAATTATGCCTATAGCCGATAATATGGCAACTGCGATAGGTAAATCAAAACCTGCTCCTGTTTTTCTAATACTTGCTGGTGATAAATTAACGGTGATTCTTTTAATAGGCAACGTGTAACCTTCATTTTTTAAGGCTGCCCTTACACGCTCTCTCGCCTCTTTCACCTCCGAGGAAAGGTAGCCAACCATATCAAACATAGGCATACCCTCAGATATATCTGCTTCAACAGATATAATTTTAGAATCGATACCAAAAATGGTAGCGGTTTTTACAATACTATACAATTAATCTCCTGTGGGATTATGTTTAGATGATAGAAAAAAGACAGGAGTTATATTAGCACACTCCTGTCTTCAAATCAATTCTTTTATAACTATCGGATTCTTTCTGTAAGTCCAAGTTTCTTATGAACCTTACGAAGAGTCTTATTTGCAAAATAAGAAGCCTTTTCAGCGTTCTCCTTAATGCATTCGTCAATAAATGTCTTGTCTTTTTCTAACTCAGCACAACGCTGGTGGAATGGATCAAGCATATCTGCTACTGACTCACCAACAGCAAGCTTAAAGTCGCCATAGCCCTTGCCCTCGAACTCTTTGGCAATCTCATCCATAGTCTTGCCTGTAACAACGCCATAGATTTCCATAAGATTTGAAACGCCTGGCTTGTTTTCTGTATCATAACGAACCTCTGCATCAGAATCTGTAACAGCCTTCTTGAACTTACGGATAATTGTATCTCTGTCATCTACAAGGTAGATGGTTGCATTTGTGTTCTCATCAGACTTAGACATCTTCTTTGTAGGCTCAGCGAGTGACATGATTCTTGCTCCAGTCTTTGGGAAGTAACCCTCTGGGATGGTAAATACATCACCATAAATGTTATTAAATCTTTCTGCAACATCACGACAAATCTCAAGGTGCTGCTTCTGATCAGCTCCAATTGGAACAAGGTCTGCCTGATATAAAAGGATATCAGCAGCCATAAGGGCTGGATATGTAAATAAACCTGCATTAATATTGTCAGCGTGCTTTGCAGACTTATCCTTGAACTGAGTCATGCGGTTGAGCTCACCCATGTAAGTGAAGCAATCAAGAACCCATCCAAGCTCAGCATGAGCTGGTACATGTGACTGGAAATAGATGCAGTTTTTCTTAGGATCAAGACCTGCTGCCACGTACTGTGTATAGATACGTCTGGCATTCTGTCTGAATTCTGTAGGATTCTGTCTAACTGTAAGTGAATGTAAATCCATTACACCAAAGAAACAGTCGTACTCTTCATGTAAATTAACCCAGTTTTTAAGGGCTCCAATATAATTGCCAATAGTAAGCTTGCCTGTAGCCTGCATTCCTGAATATAATACTTTTTTCTCTTTTTCCATAATTATTATCTCCGAAATTACTTTTTATTCTTTAATATTTCTCGTCTGATGTAGTCGTTAGTAGCTGCCTCGCCGTGTTCTGCAAGATAAGTAAGCATATTCTCCAACAGCTTTGCAGTATTAGCATGCATCATGTACTTTCCTTTACCTTTTTCATAGTATTCGAGGGCACTTCTGTTTGTGTATGCATCCTTCTGATAAGTCTTGCAGGCAGCAACTCTGTCACAATACATTTCAACTACATATTTAACTGGCATTTCCATTCCAGTCATACAACCGTGTTCACCTTCACCTATACCGTAATCAATCCAGTATTCTAGATGATGTTTATTGCGGCCTTTGTGATGAAGCCATGCCAGAGATACTCCTGTAGCTTCTCTCTCAGCATTATTAGGACTTTTGAAGCCCTGATAGTATTTAGCGCCAACAGAAAATTCTGTCCATGAATATTTAGATAAATCATGTAGAAGCCCCTGCTTGTATAAACCTACAGCAAAGCACCCCTTCATAACTAAATGTCTATGATGAGTAATTGTTTTAAAATGTTCCCAAGCCTTCATGAAAAACTCCTAGCCTTATTTCTTTTCTGGCTTCATTCCAACAAGAACTGTAATGGAATTACCAGGTACTTTTATTGATTGCTGATCATGAATTGGTTTAGGTGAAAAATCACTCTTATCATCAAACTCAGCCGTATTAAAGCAAAGGCGCCATCGCTTTCCTGGCGCTAAAAGAGGAAGTGCCATATCAACACTGTCATAGTGGAAGTTATAGCATACAAAAACATCTTCCTTTTCGTTAGCATAAGCGCCATTATAAAGAACGCCAAGAGCCTTCTGCTCTTCGCCAATGCTCATCATCCAAGGTTCTGAGCCGTGAAACGACATATCAGGAAGACCAAGATGTTTGTAATCATTCATGTAAAATGGAGTTTCGCCTCTAAGACACTTGTGATGCTTTCTAAAAGCTACAAGTTCCATAACGAATGTTTGCAAAGTGTTCTTGGATTTGTTCTTGGCAAACATAGTGTAGCCAATCTTGTTATCCTGACAATATGGGTTGTTATTACCCTCATGTGTAGCTGCCGTTTCATCTGCAGCAACAATAAGTGGAACGCTTTGAGACATGAAAAGAGCTGTAAAAGCATTTCTCATTTCTCTAAAACGATTTGCATTAATTATTTTATTAGTGGTCTTTCCCTCAATACCGTAATTAAAGGAATAATTATTATTGGTACCATCACGGTTTTCTTCACCGTTACCCATGTTGTGCTTCTCACCGTAAGAGTAAGAATCCCAAAGGGAAAAACCATTAACATTAGCCATATAATTCACAAAACCATATGAGCCATTCTGTCTACGCATATGATTTGCAAACTGAACCATACTTCCATTCATATGATTCTGAATCTGTCTTGTGACGTTCATAAAGGAATCATTGTAGATAAACAAATGCTTCTTACCTGACTCCTGACAAAGAATCTCCTCTGGAATGTATTCATAAAAGATTTTTGTTTCTGCCAAAAATGGCTCTGCAGCAATACGCTCAATAGGTGCATTACAGCCAACAATATGGAAGCCATCTATATGGAAATATTTTACATAGTACTTTAAGCAATCGATATATACCTGTGGACTAACCTCAAGAGCAAAGGAGAACTCCATAATAGCTTCCATGCCATTGGCATGCAGTGTACTAATCAGATTTCTCATAGAGTCACAGGCTTTGCCTGCACCACCAAAATATGATGCCTTAGGTGCAAAATAATTAGCTAAGCCAAAGCCCCAGTAATTAGTCTTTCCTGTGTATTCTAATACATCTGTCATTTTTCCCTTTGGAGAAATGACGCCCTTTGTCTCTAGGAATAATTCCTCAAAATCATACAGAGGCATGATTTCAACGCTCGTAATACCAAGCTTTTTAAGATAAGAAATCTTAGATGTCAAGCCTTTGTAGGTACCCACCTTAGATTCTGACATATTAAAACCAGCGGTAAAGCCTCTTAAATGAAGCTTATATAAAACCATATCAGTAGGCTCAATCTGAACTTTTGTGTCCTTCCAATCCTTTTCGATATGGGAAATACCAGAATAAACTTTGAACTGATGCTTTTCTCTACCTGTAACATCAGCCCATAGGTCACGCCCAACAATAGCTGTAGCATATGGATCGACGTAAGCTTTTTTATCTTCCTTCAGAAGATAACATATCTCATCAGGATTAATACCTGTTACCAGTACTGAATATACAGCACCAACAGCATAATCCTTAGAAAGCTCTATTAAAGATAATTGTTTATATGTGGATTTATCGAATAAAATGATGGAGATTTTCTCCGCAGAAGGCTTCACAGCAAATGTGAAGGTAACTGCATCTCTTCCACTAATTCGTGGACCATATTCCCCAAAATCTCCTCTTGAAATGTTCATGATTAAGCCCCATTTTCTTGCATGTTGTGTAATTATTGGCTGAAATATCAAAAATTACTAGACATCGCCATTGATGAATTATATCATAAGGGCAGTTCTTAAACAAATATTATCTTAAAAGGAGTATAAGATGGACGAGAATCAGGTTTTCCCAGTTGATAACGAGGATGATGATGTAGTAGTTACTTTGAATTTAGATGACGGTTCAGAGGTTACATGTGAAATCCTTACAATATTTGATGTTAATGATCAGGATTATATCGTATTGCTTCCACTTGATAAGAATGGTGAGCCAAACGAGGACGGAGAAGTGTTCATCTATCGCTATTTCGAAGATGAGACAGGTGCTCCATCCCTTGACAACATTGAATCTGATGAAGAATACGAAGCTGTTTCAAAGCGCTTCGATGAAATCTGTGATGAGGATTTCGGTGAGTAATATCACAACTTCATTTCATCTAAAAATCGGGACTTGTCCCGATTTTTTTTATTTGTATATGATATATAAAGGTTCTTTTTACTACGGGTAATCCCTACATAAAATAGACGCCTCTCTCCTTCCATATCCTCTCGACTCTCCACTTTATTGGAAGGGATAATCCCATCATTTGCAGAAATTATAAAAACGTTTTCAAACTCAAGACCCTTACTGGAATGAAGTGTATATAACCCTACCTTTCCAGTTTTATCGACATTCATATTTTTATTCTCGTAATCTATTTTCAGCCTGAGTATATTAAGCTTATCTATAGCCTGTCGTATTGTCCTGCTTTCCCTAAAAACCTCCGTCAGGAAATCCAAAATCTCGTAATACTCTGCCACCTCTACCTGTTTTTTAACAGCTTCTTCTACCAAAAAAGTATCATAGCCCATAGCCTTTCTAATGTAACTAATGGCGGCTACTGGGGACATTTTTGATATAAGCTCAATATCAGTCCATAAAGCTTCTACAGTTCTGTAATTATATGGACTTGTACGGTAAAAATCCAACATTGCCTTCTTAGAAGACCCTTTTTCCAAGGACTGCCTGTGAAGAAATCTGTTAGGTCGATTTAGTATACCAAGTATTCGTGCTTTAGTGATATTCCCTATAGAAATTTGAAAATATGTCTCTATATCATTAATGATAAAGTGCGAATATATATTAGGCATCTGCTCCTTAAGATAAAAAGGTATACTGGCGTTCACAAGCTTATCCACCACATATCTGGCATCAGAATGATTACGATACAAGATAGCAATTTTATCATAGTCGTATCCCGTATCTTTAAGGCTTATAAGCTGTTCAATAATAGCTTTGGCTTCCTCCTCGGGTGAAAAATGCTCTTCCACCAATATATTCCCTTCAGGTGCAGTGCTTTTGATATCCTTACTAAATCTGTTTTTGTTAACGCTAATTAACCTTCCTGCAGCTTCCACAAGGTTGACTGGATTTCTATAGTTATAATCAAGAATAATCTTCTGGGCCTTGGGATATATTTCCATAAAATCCTGCATAATTTTAGGATTAGCACCTCTAAAACCATAAATTGACTGGTCATCATCACCTACACAGAATAAATTATTAGTCCTGGCAGATAACATGGTAATAAGCTTAAACTGAAGGTCATTCATATCCTGCATCTCATCTACAAGGAAATAAGAAAATCTGCTTTGCCATTTTTTCAAAACCTCAGGCTTTAGAATGAATAACTTGTAGGCTTTTGTAAGCATATCGTCAAAATCTACCACATGATATTTATCCTTAAGCTGCTGATACTTCTTCTTGGCCTCCTTCTCGTCGTCTTTTGCAAAATGAAGAGCTTCCCTCCAAATTCTTTCCCGCATCTGGCCCATTATTATGTCAGAATTTTTATATCCAAGTTCCTTTTGTATTATTCCCCAAAATAAAGAATGGAACGTTCCAAAGGTCACGGGAGCTTTCTCCTCTGATAAACCTTCGAAACGTTCCTTCATTTCTATCGCTGCAGCTTTGGTAAAAGTAATTACCAAAACCTGTTCTGCTGGTATACCTGAATTAATAAGCTCTCTCACCCTTTGTGTCAAAACGGCGGTTTTACCGCTACCTGGGCCTGCTATAACAAGGCAGGGTCCTTCCTTATGGAGAACAGCCTGCCTTTGTGTGGCATTAAGATTCATAAAACTCCTCTATGCCCAATATTCAAGATCAACCAACTAATTAAATTTGAACCCTATTATGACAACTTTTCAATAGCTGCCTTGATACGCTTGATAGATTCTTCCTTACCAAGAATCTCCATCAACTCTGTTGCACCGCCAGGAGTCATCTGCTTACCTGAAACAGCTGTACGTACTGGCCAGAGAACGTATCCATTTTTATATTCGTGCTCTGTAGCAAATCCTGAAAGAAGTGCGTAAAGAGCATCATTAGAATAATCATCCTGAGCCTCAAGAACTGGTAAAAGCTCCTTAAGAACAGCAAGTGATGACTCTTCGTTTGTCTTCATCTTCTTGTGAGTATACATTGCACTGTCATACTCTGGAACAGCATCAAAGAAATCAACGTGATCCTTGATGTCTGGGAATACCTCAATACGAGTCTGAACCATCTTTGCAATCTTCTTAAGGTCGTAATCGCCCTTAATGTATTCCTTGAGGTATGGCTCGGCCATCTCGTAGAACTTATCAAAGTCCATAGCCTTCATGTACTCGCCATTCATCCACTTAAGCTTTGTGATGTCGAATACTGCAGGTGACTTTGAAATACGATGATAATCGAACTCCTTTACAAGCTCCTCAAGTGAGAATATCTCGTTATCATTCTCTGGAGACCATCCAAGGAGAGCTACGAAGTTGACAACTGCCTCTGTAAGGAAGCCCTGCTCGATAAGGTCTTCGTAAGAAGAGTGACCTGAACGCTTAGAAAGCTTCTGGTGCTCCTCATTTGTAATAAGTGGACAGTGAATGTACTTAGGTACTTCCCATCCAAAAGCCTCATAGAGACGATTGTACTTAGGTGATGATGAAATATACTCATTACCACGAACAACGTGTGTGATGCCCATAAGGTGATCATCTACTACGTTAGCAAAGTTGTATGTAGGATATCCATCAGACTTGATAAGAATCATATCATCAAGCTCTGCATTATCTACTGTAATCTCTCCGTAAAGCTCATCTACAAATGTAGTTGTACCTGTACGAGGATTGTTCTGACGAATAACATAAGGCTTTCCAGCTGCAAGATTAGCCTCTACCTCCTCCTTTGAAAGACCAAGGCAGTGCTTATCATAAATGTGAATCTCCTTATCTCCGATAACCTGCTTGCACTCTGCAAGACGCTCATCATCACAGAAGCAGTAATATGCTTCTCCTTTTTCGATAAGCTGCTTTGCGTACTCAAGGTAGATACCAGCTGCCTGACGTTCTGACTGAACGTATGGGCCAACACCCTTGTCCTTATCAGGACCTTCGTCGTGGATAAGGCCTGTAGCTGCAAGTGTTCTGTAGATAATATCAACAGCGCCCTCTACAAGACGCTCCTGATCTGTATCTTCTATTCTAAGAAGGAAATCTCCTCCCTCGTGCTTTGCTACTAAATATGCATAAAGAGCTGTACGAAGATTACCAACGTGCATACGACCAGTTGGTGATGGTGCGAAACGTGTTCTTACTTTACTCATTTATATTTCCTCTCAATATCAAAAATAAACTAAGGACTGCAAAAATCCGCAGTCCTTAATTATTTTATACCAATTTCTATTTTTTTCAAGTAGTTGATTCTTATAATGAATCATCATTCTGTTCGTTATCAGTGCCACCTTCTGGCGCTTCTGTTTTTTCACCATTTTCTGGTGGCTCTGGTCTGTTCTCAGGATCAAAATCCTCTGGAAGGTTATTAGGATCAAAACCCCCCTTCTGTCCTGGGCCGCCCTGACCTTTCTGACCACCTGGTCCACCTTGGCCACCCATTCCTCCGCCTGAGAATGTCTCGCCAGTTATAATATTATCTCCACCGTTTTCGATGATTGGACTATTGCAACCGCCTGTAGCTGTCACTTTTCCTCCATTAATGATTACAGAAGATTCATCTGCATCTAAGGCGCCATCAGGCATTCCAGCTCCAGTAGCATTAACAACGCCATCATTTATGGTAAGGCAACCATCAAAACCGCCGTTACTATCTATAGCATCATTATTAGTGCTTTTAACAGTAACTGTTCCTCCATTGATTTCTATATAGCAGCTGGCGTTAATACCATCATCTACAGAATCTACAGTTAAATCGCCTCCATTTATGAATATCAAGCTCTTTGACTCGATACCCTCGTTTTCACTAGTGACGTTAACAGTTCCTCCGTCTATGCTCAAAAGGTCATTGGCACGAATTCCATCCTTCACATTTGAAACGACATTGATTGTTCCAGATTCTATATAAAGCTTGTCATCGCAGGCAATGCTATGCTTATAATTTCCTGTTACATTAAGAGTTCCCTCTCCTAAAAAGATTAAATCATCGTTGCAAGAAATAGCAGCTTTACCAATATCGTTTCCCTCAGAATCTGTTTCGTATTCAGAGGCATCCTCTATGGAATTTGTAGTGCCAGCTGCTGTTTCTATATACAGATTTTTAACCTGCTGGCCATAAATCACTGGGCCTTTTGCACTCTTTAATTCAACACCATTGAGTATCAGCTTTACATTTTCATCTGTATTTATAAGAATGGATGCATTTTCACTAGCGCCTGTCAGTGTGTAGGCACCGCCCTCTGTGATATATAAAACACCATCCTCATTAGAGCATCCACTTCCATCTATAGTCATTCCTTCAGATGAAAATGTAACAGTAGCTTTACTATCCCAATCGGTTTTAATAGTCAGTTCCTTATAAGCAGCTGATGCAGATGCAGCATCACTATAAGCTGTATCCGAAGATACCTCTTCTGTGGTGACTGTAGTTTCTGTCTGTTCCTCTGATTTTGCTGAAGTAGCTGTATTAGTTTTATTAATACTGCAGCCAACCAGAGAACCAACAAGTAATAAACCTAAAATACTAATTACAATTTTATTTTTCATATTATAATTCCTCTGCTTCGTTCATATCACAACGACCACATACAACTGTAAGATTTCCGTTTCTCATTCGGATTTCATCGATGAATGATTTTTCCTGCTTTTCATCATTTAATTTTACCCTATAATTGATTTCATACATAGAGCCCATATTTGTAGTCTTTACTGCTACCTGCTTATAGCTCTTTGTATATCTCTCAAAAATATCATCGAATATATCGCTATAATCAAGATTTTCTGGAATTGTTACCCTAAGGTCCTTTTCATCCACATCATTTGCCGCAAAGTTTGTATAGAAAAGAACCATATGAATTGCACAAATAAATGCTGTTACCAAAAGTGCCAGCGGCAATTCTCCAATTGCACAAATAATACCTACTGTCATTGTAAAGAAAATGAACCCTATGTCCCGGGAGCTTCCCTGAAGTGATCTAAATCGAACCAGTGAAAAGGCTCCAACAACTGCAAGACTTGTTCCGAAGTTTCCATTAACTGCCAACATTACAAGGCAAACCAAACTAGGTAAAATAATAAGTGTTCTTGCAAAATTCTTTGAGTTCTTTCCTGTTTTAATATACGTAAATGAAATAATAAGTCCTAAAATTGCCGCAAGACCTGCATCCATTAATGCGTCTGCGATTGTAAATGTTGTCTCCACATTTGTACTTTGAATTGCTGACAAAATCGATTCCATATTTTAAATTTACTCCTTTTCTTACGCTTCCTTTAATTGCTTCTTATAAAAATTTCCATATTTTGAAAATGATGTTGGATATATCTGATACTTTGATAGTAGTCTGGCAAACCAAAGTGGCATTGCATCAGATATTTTTACTTCCATTAATCTCTGCCCCGGTTCTAGCAAATATTCATTATCTTCATCACTGTACAAGGTCAGGTTGTAATCCCTGCTTCTAATGTTCATATCAAAAGTAACTCGAAATTCTGAATCCTCTTTTCCAAATAATGCCAGTCTGTCATAAGCTATGTATCTTTTAGGTTCTAGAGGATAATGACTAAAGAAATAATCTATCTCTCTAAAAATCTGATTTGGATTCGTTGGTAAAACTCCATCAATCAGGTAGCTTTCAGCTTCTTCCATTGGAATTGCTACTCGCCTCTTATTAACCAGACCCTTGTATTTTTTCTTTATTTCCAGAAAACACATACTATCGTAGGATGGCTTTCCGTAACAGCGAACTCTAAATTTCTCTTTGTACTTAGGTCCCTCAATTGATGTTCTAATCAGTTCATCTGTTGGAGTATCGTAATATATATTCCTAATGGTATGGATTCCGTAATTATCTTCCTCCATATATTCATCCAAATCTTTCTTAAATTTAAGATAAGTATTTTCATCTAGTAGAAATTTCTTTTCGTATCTGTTAAATACTTTTTGAATCTCAGCCATGCTTTGGTTCCTTTCTGTGTGATTTGTTGCTATGGCTATAATCTAATGGGGGAAAGTGATTGTTAAGTGAAGGTAAAATGAATTTCAAAAAAAGATTAAATGAAAAAAGCTCCTTGATGGTCTCCCATCAAAGAGCTAAAAAACAATATTATAATGTATCAACAAATCTCATAAATGCTGCAAGTCCTTCTTCATTGCACTTGTATACACCTGCGCACTCTAGTACTTCACAGAAGACCTTACCAATTTCCTGTTCAAGGATTTCTTTTACATTGCTAGCAGCTATGTGTTCATAATTCTTAGAGAACTCTTCTACCCAATCAGCATGCTTTTCAAGTACCTCATTGCTTCTAAGGTCCTTGCCATTAACAATGTAATCCGCAAGCTGTTCCATCTCACCCTTGAGACGACTAGGAAGAACTGCAAGTCCCATTACCTCAATAAGTCCGATATTCTCCTTCTTTATATGATGAAGGTGAGCATGTGGATGATAAACACCAAGAGGATGCTCCTCGGTAGTGATATTATTTCTAAGAGCTAAATCAAGCTCAAATAAATCTCCACGCTTTCTTGCAATAGGTGTAATAGTATTGTGCTTCTCTCCATCTGTCTCAGCAAAGATAAATGCTGCTTCATCTGTGTAGCCCCGCCAAGCATTAAGAATATGTTCAGCTAAATCAATAATTCTCTTTTCATCCTCGCACTGAAGACGAATTACTGATAGCGGCCATTTAACAATGCCTGCCTTAACATCTTCATATCCATTTACAGAGAATTCCTTAATGATAGGTGCCTTCTCCATAGCAAATGTATAGCATCCGCCCTGGAAATGATCATGGCTAAGAATTGAACCGCCTACAATAGGAAGGTCTGCATTACTTCCAAGGAAATAATGTGGGAAAAGCTTTACAAAATCAAACAGCTTTACAAATGTGGCACGCTCGATTTTCATTGGAGTATGTTCTCCATTAAAAACGATACAATGCTCGTTATAATATACGTATGGGCTGTACTGGAATCCCCACTTGCTATCGTTGATAGTGATAGGAATAATTCTGTGATTCTCACGTGCAGGATGATTTGCACGACCTGCATAGCCCTCATTTTCCATACAAAGCTGACACTTTGGATAAGCAGACTGCTTTGCATTCTTTGCAGCAGCAATAGCCTTAGGATCCTTTTCTGGCTTAGAAAGATTGATAGTGATATCCAATGTACCGTAATCAGTCTCAGTGGTCCATTTCAAATCCTTCTTTACTCTGTATGTGCGAATATAATCCGATGCTTTACTAAGATTATAGAAATAATCAGTAGCATCTTTAGCGCCTTTATTCTTATAAATACTATTAAACTCGTTAATAACCTGTGATGGTCTTGGGCAAAGGCAGTTCATCAGCTTTGTATCAAATAAATCTCTATATGTAATAGAGTCTTCTATGATACCGCTCTTAACTGCTTCCTCCAAAAGATCTGCAAGAACCTCCTCAAGAACAATGTCTGATAAATCACAATCTGGGTCAGTATACTCATCTTCCTTCAGACATTCTAATAAAAGATTTGTAGTATAGATACGCTCACATTCAGGTGTAAGCCCCTTATTAATTCCATACTGAACTAATTTTTTAATACTTTCCTGAATCATAATCCCCTCCGGTTAATTCAATTATTATATTTCAAATTATTCATTCCCCTATGGAAACTATTTTATAATATTTCAGTTTTCATAATCAAGCTTAACCACCAAAATTCTTGCAAATTCGACTATTAAAAAAGCTAGTAGTCTGTGTAGACTACTAGCCAAATATTTTATAGATCATCTATTGCATCTTTAATCTTATCAGCAAATCCCTTGCGTTTCTTTTCTGTCTTAACAGTCTTAGGACCACCTGTTGTAGTGTTTCCTGTAAGCTCATCAAACTTTCTAAGTGCATCCTTTGCGTCCTTAGAAAGAGATGTAGGAACCTGAACAACAAGTGTAACGTAATGGTCACCTCTCACTGCTTTATTTCTAAGTGATGGGATTCCTTTTCCCTTTAAGCGAATCTGAGTATTTGTCTGAGTACCAGGCTTAACCTCGTATGAAACCTTTCCATCAAGCGTCTCGATGATAACCTCTCCACCAAGTGCTGCCTGAGCAAATGAAATTGGAGCCTCTGAATAAATATCATAATCACGACGATGGAATGTAGGATGACTGGAAACGATAACCTCTACAAGTAAATCGCCTCTAGGACCACCATTTCTTCCTGGCTCACCCTTTTCACGAATGCGTACGCTTTGACCATTATCAATACCTGCAGGAATAGATACAGCAATCTTCTTTCTGCGAGATACATAACCTGTACCGTTACAATCTGGACATGGAGTATCAATAACTTCACCTGTACCATGACAATCTGGACAAGTAGTAACGTTCTGAACCATTCCAAAGAGGGACTGCTGTGTAACCATTACACGTCCCTTACCGCCACACTTAGTACATGTGCGCTTGCTTGTACCAGGCTTTGCACCTGAACCGTGGCATGCGGCACACTCTTCCTTAAGTGTAATCTCTATCTGCTTCTCGCAACCAAAGGCTGCCTCTTCAAATGTGATGTGAACAGCTGCACGAAGGTTTGCACCACGCATAGGACCATTAGATGCACTTCTTCCGCCGCCACCAAAGAAGCTTCCGAAAATATCGCCAAAAATATCGCCAAAATCCATACCTGAGAAATCGAAACCACCGGCTCCGCCTCCGCCATTTTCAAAGGCTGCATGACCAAACTGGTCGTACTGACGTCTCTTATCTGGATCAGAAAGAATCGCATAGGCTTCTGAGGCTTCCTTAAATTTCTTTTCAGCTTCAGCATCACCTGGATTCATATCTGGGTGATATTTCTTTGCAAGCTTTCTGTATGCACTTTTGAGCTCGCTTTCTGAGGCTGTCTTGGAAACACCAAGGACCTCATAGTAATCACGTTTTTGTTCTGCCATCTATTACACTTCCTTAAAGTCAGCGTCTACAACGTCATCGTTAGCTGCGCCTGTGTTTGCACCTGCTCCAGCGCCTGCACCTGTGAACTGGCTCATATCTGGGCCTGCACCAGCTGCACCCTGAGCTGCCTGTGACTGCTCATACATCTTTGCGAATACCTTCTGAGCTGACTCTGTAAGCTTCTCCTGAGCTGCCTTAAGCTCACCAATCTGTGAATCAGACATCTCTTCTGGAGTTGTGTACTGATCAAGAAGCTTCTGAGCTGCTTCGATATCAGCCTCTACTGCTGCCTTATCAGCTGCGTCAATCTTGTCGCCTACCTCATCAAGAGCCTTCTTTGTCTGGAATACAAAGCTCTCAACATCGTTTCTTGTATCAACAGCTTCCTTACGCTTCTTATCCTGAGCCTCGAACTCAGCAGCTTCCTTAACTGCCTTCTCGATATCATCATCAGACATGTTAGAACCAGCTGTAATTGTAATGTGTTGCTCCTTACCTGTTCCAAGATCCTTAGCAGATACGTTTACAATACCGTTTGCATCGATATCGAATGTAACCTCGATCTGTGGTACACCTCTCATTGCTGGTGGGATACCATCGAGTCTGAACTGTCCAAGTGACTTGTTATCCTTAGCGAACTGACGCTCACCCTGTACTACGTTGATATCTACTGCTGTCTGATTATCAGCTGCTGTAGAGAAAATCTGGCTCTTCTTTGTAGGGATAGTTGTGTTTCTCTCGATAAGTCTTGTAGCAATACCACCCATTGTCTCGATAGAAAGTGAAAGTGGTGTTACATCAAGAAGAAGGATATCGCCTGCACCAGCATCGCCAGCGAGCTTACCACCCTGGATTGAAGCACCGATAGCTACGCACTCATCTGGGTTAAGAGTCTTGCTTGGCTCGTGACCTGTAAGAGCCTTTACCTTATCCTGAACTGCTGGGATTCTTGTAGAACCACCAACAAGAAGTACCTTTGAAAGCTCTGATGCATTAAGACCTGCATCCTTAAGAGCCTGATTTACAGGGCCTGCTGTAGCCTCTACTAAATCATGTGTAAGCTCATCAAACTTAGCACGTGTAAGGTTCATATCAAAATGCTTTGGACCTTCTGCTGTAGCTGTGATGAATGGAAGATTGATGTTTGTAGTTGTTGCTGAAGAAAGCTCCTTCTTAGCCTTCTCTGCTGCTTCCTTAAGTCTCTGAAGTGCCATCTTATCTGTAGAAAGATCTACGCCTTCAGCTGCCTTAAACTCAGCAAGCATCCAATCTGTAATCTTCTGATCAAAGTCATCACCACCAAGTCTGTTGTTACCAGCTGTAGCGAGAACCTCAATAACGCCATCACCGATTTCGATGATAGATACATCAAATGTACCACCACCAAGATCGTATACCATAATCTTCTGCTCCTGCTCGTTATCAAGACCATAAGCAAGTGCAGCTGCTGTAGGCTCGTTGATGATACGCTTTACATCAAGACCTGCAATCTTACCAGCATCCTTTGTAGCCTGACGCTGAGCATCGTTGAAGTATGCAGGAACAGTGATAACTGCCTCTGTAACCTTCTCATTTAAGTAGCTCTCAGCATCGCTCTTAAGCTTCTGAAGAATCATAGCTGAAATCTGCTGTGGAGAGTACTTCTTATCGTCGATGATACGACCATTATCTGTGCCCATATCTCTCTTGATAGAAGCGATAGTCTTCTCAGCGTTTGTAACAGCCTGACGCTTTGCTGGCTCACCAACAAGTCTCTCACCTGTCTTTGTAAATGCTACGATAGATGGTGTTGTTCTAGCACCCTCTGTATTTGCGATAACAGTAGGCTTTCCACCTTCCATAACAGCAACACAGCTGTTAGTTGTTCCTAAATCGATACCAATAATCTTTCCCATGATTTATATCCTCCTAAATAATTTCCTTAGTTTGCTACCTTTACCATTGAATGACGGACTACAGTGTCATTGTACATATAGCCCTTCTGGAATTCTTCTACGACGATGTTCTCGCCAACTTCCTCATCCTCAACATGCATTACTGCGTTGTGGAAATCTGGATTGAATTCCTGTCCTACAGCCTCGATTGGCTTAACTCCTGCCTCATCAAGAGTTGTAAGTAATTGCTTATATATCATGAGCATTCCATCTGCAAATGGATCTGCTCCTTCCTCAACTGTAGCAAGACCTCTTTCGAAGTTATCTACTACAGGAAGAATCTTTTCTACGATGCTCTTTGCACCTGTTGCAAACATCTGAGACTTTTCAACTTCAGTTCTGCGTCTGAAGTTTTCAAATTCTGCCATCTGACGCATTACTCTGTCATTAAGCTGTTCGATTTGCTCGTCTCTTTTGTCTTTTTTCTTTTCCTTTTTCTTGAAGCCCTTCTTAGATTCTTTCTCAGAACCCTTAGCCTCAGCTGCCTCTTCTGTATTCTCAGCCGCAGCTTCCTCTTTCATTTCTTCAGCGTTCTCTACAGCTTCCTTAACTGCTTCTTCTGTAGAAAACTCTTCCATTTTATTCTCTGCCATTAAGAAATCTCCTAACTATCATTTTTCTTCTCATTACGGAGCAGCTTATCAAGCTGTCCCTTGAGACTTTTTATATTATCAACAACATTTTCGTAATCCATTCGTTTTGGACCTACAATACCAATTGTTCCTTTAACTCCGTCTCCAAGTTCGTATGTTGCTGTAACAATTGAGCAATCCTTCATGGTAGATATTGGTGATTCATCACCGATGTATACCTGAATGCCTGTCTCCTCATCAGAAGCATTCTCTGCGAGAAGCTCTATCAACGACTGCTTTTCTTCGAAGGTATCTAAAAGCTCAGATGCTTTCTTTGAATCTGAAAGCTCTGGGTATTTGAAGATGTTAGTCGCACCCGAGGTGTAAACCTGTAAATCTTCATCTTCTGTAATGGTCTCTGCTACAGTATCAAGTACCTGAGAAACTATCTCATCATGAATTCCCGCCTGATCCTTTAATCTGGTAATAAGCGCTAGATTAATCTGATCAACGGCTAGACCATTAAGATTTGTGTTCAAAAGCATATTTAGCTTAAGTAATGTCTCATTATCAAGTGGCTTGTCAATTTGAATGATTTTATTCTTTACAATATTTCCATCCATAACTACAACAGAAAGCAACTGATTTTCATCAACTGCTGAAAGCTGTACGAACTTCAATCTGTTCGAAACAACTGATGGAGCAGAAATCAATGTAGCATACTGTGTATTAGTAGCCAAAACCTTTGCCACGTTTTTAAGAAGAGTCTCCATCTTCTCTTCTCGTTCAATCATCCATTCCTTCATATCTGAAACTTCTTTATCTTTGGAAGCTATCAGATTGTTAACATAAAATCTGTAACCCTTGTCAGAAGGAATTCGTCCTGCAGATGTGTGAGGCTGAACGATATATCCTAAATCCTCAAGATCTGACATCTCATTACGAATGGTAGCCGAGCTTAGATTTAAATCTGTATATTTAGAAATGGTACGTGAACCAACTGGCTCTCCTGTTTCTAAATAATTTTTGATAATAGCATTTAGAATCTTAACTTTTCTCTCATCAAGCTCTGTATCTGCCATACATTCACCTCACTCACAACCGCCTTTGATTGTTAGCACTCATCAAATTGGAGTGCTAATCATTTTCTGATGTTAATTTACACCTACCCTATCCTTTTGTCAACTGACTTTAGATTTTTTTTAGATTTATAAATAGATAAATAAAGCCAAACATGATAAACTAGTCAAAGCTAAGAATATTAAATAAGAAGAGGAATTTATGGATCAGAGTAAAATTAGAAATTTTTGTATAGTAGCACATATCGATCACGGCAAGTCTACTCTTGCTGATCGTATTATACAGATGACTGGAACTCTTACCGACAGAGAGATGCAGGCACAGGTTCTTGATAATATGGACCTTGAGCGTGAGCGTGGAATCACAATCAAGTCTCAGGCCGTCCGTATTATTTACAAAGCCGATGATGGTCAGGAGTATATCTTTAATCTTATCGACACTCCTGGTCACGTAGATTTTAATTATGAAGTTTCCCGCTCCCTTGCAGCTTGCGATGGGGCTATTCTTGTTGTAGATGCAGCTCAGGGTATCGAGGCTCAGACTCTTGCAAAT
Source organism: Pseudobutyrivibrio sp. UC1225 (assembly GCF_900115215.1). NCBI lineage: Bacteria > Bacillati > Bacillota > Clostridia > Lachnospirales > Lachnospiraceae > Pseudobutyrivibrio > Pseudobutyrivibrio sp. UC1225. The sequence continues at coordinate 362,249 of NZ_FOVQ01000001.1, forward strand.
GTTTATCTTGCATTAGATCACGACCTTGATGTTATCCCTGTTATCAATAAGATTGACTTACCATCTGCAGATCCAGAACATGTTATAGAAGAAATTGAGGACATTATCGGTCTTGAGGCTCAGGATGCTCCTCAGATTTCCGCTAAGACAGGTCTTAATATTCACGATGTACTTGAAGCAATAGTTCATCAGCTTCCAGCACCTAAGGGGGATGTAAAAGCTCCTCTTCAGGCACTTATCTTCGACTCCCTTTACGATCCTTACAAGGGTGTTATCGTATTCTGCCGAGTTAAAGAAGGTACTCTTAAGGTTGGCGATAAAGTTCGCATGATGGCAACAAATGCTGAATTCGACGTTGTTGAAGTTGGCTACTTTGGCGCTGGTCAGTTCATTCCTTGTGATGAGCTTCCTGCTGGTATGGTTGGTTACATGACAGCTTCTATCAAAAACGTACGTGATACTCGCGTCGGTGATACTATCACACACGTTAATCGTCCAGCAGCCGAGCCTCTTCCAGGCTATAAGAAAGTTAACCCTATGGTTTACTGTGGATTGTATCCAGCTGATGGTGCAAAATATCCAGACTTAAGAGATGCTCTTGAGAAGCTTCAGCTTAACGATGCTGCACTTCAGTTTGAGCCTGAGACTTCTATTGCACTCGGCTTCGGATTTAGATGTGGTTTCCTTGGTCTTCTTCATTTGGAAATCATTCAGGAACGTTTAGAGCGTGAGTATAATCTTGATCTTGTTACTACTGCTCCATCAGTAGTTTACCGAGTACATAAAACTGACGGTACCATGATTGAACTTACAAACCCAAGCAATCTTCCAGATCCATCAGAAATTGATTACATGGAAGAGCCTATGGTTGATGCCGAAATCATGGTTACCAGCGAATTCATAGGTGCTATTATGGATCTTTGTCAGGAGCGCCGCGGTCAGTACATAAGCATGGAGTATATTGAGGAAACACGTGCCCTTATCAAATATACTCTTCCACTTAACGAAATCATCTACGATTTCTTTGATGCTTTAAAGAGCCGTTCACGTGGTTATGCTTCCTTTGATTACGAAATGAAGGGATATCAGAAATCTGAGCTTGTTAAGCTTGATATCCTCATTAATAAAGAAGAAGTTGATGCACTTTCCTTCATCGTCTTCTCGGGAACAGCTTACGAGCGAGGAAGAAAAATGTGCGAAAAGCTTAAAGATGAAATTCCACGTCACTTGTTCGAGATTCCTATTCAGGCAGCTGTTGGCTCAAAGGTTATTGCTCGTGAAACAGTTAAAGCTATGCGCAAGGACGTTCTTGCCAAGTGTTATGGTGGCGATATTTCACGAAAGAAAAAACTTCTTGAAAAACAGAAGGAAGGAAAAAAGAGAATGCGTCAGGTTGGCAATGTAGAAATTCCACAGGCAGCCTTCATGAGCGTTCTTAAGCTTGACGAGGACTAAAATGAATCCTATCGAACTGTACATACATATACCATTTTGCGTAAAAAAATGTTTATATTGCGATTTCCTTTCTGGGGTTTTCGATGAAAAAATGCAGCGGCGTTATACCGCTGCTTTGTGCACTGAGATAAAATACGTTGCAGCCACTCATCCAAACTGTATTATTTCCACTATTTATGTGGGTGGTGGCACACCATCATGGCTCTCAGAGGATTTGATGGATGCTATTATCACCACTGTTAAGGAATGCTTCAAAATTGATCCTTTGGCAGAAATATCGGTTGAATGTAATCCCGGTACACTTTCAGCAGAAAAGCTTAATGTATACCGTTCAATAGGTATCAACCGTCTAAGCATCGGTCTTCAATCTGCAAACGATGATGAACTTAAGGAATTAGGTCGTATTCACGATTACAATCGATTCTTACATACATTTGATTTGGTTCGTAAAGCTGGATTTGATAACGTCAACGTTGACATTATGACCGGCCTGCCTCATCAAAATGTTGCCAAATTGGAAAAGACTCTTAATGCAGTTACGATGCTTCGTCCAGAACATATATCAGCCTACTCTCTCATCATAGAAAAGGGTACACCCTTCTACGAAAAATACAGATTTGATGCTGTTAAACAACAGGCTGGCATGGAGACTGAAGAATTACCTACTGATGAGGAGGCATACCGCCTATATAAGTTTACAATGGACTATCTTGAGAATAAGGGATATAAACGCTACGAAATCTCTAACTATGCGCGAAATGGTAAGATTTGTCGCCATAATGTAGGATACTGGGATAGAGTTCCTTATCTTGGTGTAGGTCTTGGTTCTGCTTCTCTTTTTGATAATGTACGCACTACTAATCTTAGAGATATATACAAATATGTTGAGATTTCAGAAGCCATTGAGAATGGCACTATTCCATCCGCAGAATTGTCTTCTCCATATTTTGATTCAGAGGAACAGCTTTCAAAGAAAGATGCCATGGAAGAATTTATGTTTTTGGGCTTACGCAAAATAGACGGTGTTGCCCGTTCTGATTTCTTCCAGATGTTTGGCATAGATATCGAGGCAATTTACGGCCCAATTATTACTGCACTTCGCAATCAAGGCTTTATGGAAGCCAAAGAAGGTCGTTTATATTTAACAGATATTGGTATTGATGTAAGTAATCAGGTTTTATCAAAATTTTTATTAGATAAATAGCCAAATTCTATTGACAAACTGACATTTATTCACTATTATATTCGAGTATGCGTTGAACTGTCCGTGTCCGGCTACAACGTATTTTAATTAGAACATTTAATTTTTATACAAATTGGAGGTGTAGCAACACATGGCAAATATTAAGTCTGCTAAGAAGCGTGTTCAGGTAACAGCTGTTAGAACAGAGCGCAATAAGGCAATCAGATCAGAGGTTAAGACATACGTTAAGCGTGTTGAGGCTGCTGTTGAGGCTAAGGACAAGGCACTTGCTGAGTCAGAGCTTAAGGCTGCTATCAAGGTTATCGAGATGGCTGGTTCAAAGGGTGTTTATCATGACAACACTGTTAGCCGTAAGGTATCTCGTCTTTCAAAGCTTGTAAACACACTTGCTTAATTTAAGATAAGAATTTTTATTAGAGCACTGGTCCCGTCAACCAGTGCTTTATTTTTTAGGAGTAACTATGGATAATAAAAAAAATATATACCTCGCTCCTCTCGAGGGCGTCACCGATAGTATATTTAGAAACACCTTTAATAAATGCTACGGCGGAATTGATAAGTACTACACTCCTTTTATATCCCCTAACTCTACTTTTAAATTCACAACCAGGGAGTTCAAAGATATCGATCCAGAAAAAAATGATATTAATACAACTGTTCCTCAGCTTTTAACCAACAATGCTGAGCACTTTCTATGGGCTGTTCACGAAATAGCCGCGCTTGGCTTTAAAGAAATTAACTTTAACCTTGGATGCCCATCCGGTACTGTTGTAGCAAAGAAAAAAGGCTCCGGTCTTCTCTACTATACTGAAGATCTTGATAAAATGCTTGATGAAATTTTTGCAGGTTTGAAAGATGATGTCCAGATATCCATAAAAACACGATTAGGCAAACTGGAACCTGAGGAATTTTATGAAATACTAGATATCTATAACAAGTATCCTATTTCAGAGCTTACTATTCATCCTCGTGTACAAATGGAATTTTATAGAGAGCCTATTCATCCAGAGTTCTTTGAATATGCCTTAGAACATTCAAAAGCACATTTAGTATTTAACGGTGAAATCAAGACAAAAGATGATATAGAAAACACTTTTTCAAAGTATGCTGGTATTAATGCAATTATGATTGGCAGAGGCCTTATATCCAATCCTGAGCTTGCTATCACCTATAAAAACGGCCAAGAGACTACACCTTTGGACCTTAATAAATTCAAATTATTCCATAATGATTTGCTCGCACAATATATTGAAATTCTTTCTGGCGAAAAACCTGTTTTACACCGAATGAAAGAATTCTTAGTCTACTGGGAATCTAACTTTCCAGATGATGCCAAAGCAATCAAGAAAATTAGAAAATCAAACAATCTAAATGAATACAAAACATTAACAGAAGCCCTATTTCAATAGGGCTTCTTCTAATTTACATTTTCAGTTGTACCATCTTCATCATTATCTATTAAGGTATTACCTAAAGCATCTGCAACTTCAGCTCTCCATCTGTCAGAATTAGAAGTTTTTTGAATATCCTCTGCAAATGCCTTTTTTCCGGTAAGAAATTCAAGTTGCTTCATCGCAACATATTTTTGAAGCTGATCAGCATGCTTATCAGCTAGGACACAACCATAAATGGTGCTCCCGCCCTTTACTTCTTCAGTTCTATGAACCTTTCCTATAAATTTTCCATAAGAGAAGGATTTATCTCCATCTCTTTCTATCAAATTAAGTACAAATGGTCGATTGGTATCTACATCATTTTGAGATAGATTAATAAAACTAAATCCGCAATAAGATATTTCACGAACCAGTATAATAAACTTCTCCTCTCCCTGTTCCAATTCCATACGTGTATCAACATTAACTCTAACACCACGTCTTCTATTAAAACGTATACCAATCGTTGATACAGCATTTATTAAATGAAAGGTCTTTTCTCCTGGTAACGTAGTTTTTCGTATAAGTATATTTTCAAACTTAAATACACCATCAGGATTCACCACAACTACCTGAAGCACAGAATTCTGCCCTTGAAAAGTCACTGGAATTTCTTCGCCATTTACCTCCATTGTAATAAGCTCTACCGGTAAATAATGATTCCCATAATTAACATTAAGAAATTCTGTTTGCTCATCAGTAAGCTGCGCATAAGTGCAGGATATATCTACCTTCTTACCATCCATCATAGCTGTAACAGAAATGCTATCCTCTGGTCTTACCTCTGAAATATGAAGTTGCTGTTTTTTTTCATCACTCATCCAAGCTCTCCACTAGAGAATCAACAATCTTGTTTTTCCAATTATCACCAGTGGCATTTTTCTGAATGGTAGCATTCATTTTTTTGCCACTAAGCTGCTCCATCTGCTTCATAGCAATATATCGCTGAAGAAAAGATGAATGATCAGCAGAAAGAACACACCCACTAAAAATTCCCCCAGCAGGTAGCTCTCTTTGATTAATAACCTTACCTGTAAATTTTCCAATAAGCTTTTCGCCATCATCTGTATCTTCCATAAGAAACAGTATAAATGGTACTCCAAGTTTTACTTTTGACTCGCCAGGCTCAATAAAGCCAAGACCGCAGTATGAAAGATCTCTAACTATAACTCTCAAAATCTCGCCATTTTGCTGAATATCCATACTTTTGTCCAAGGCAATTCTAACACCTCGTCTTCTATTAAACTTTTCTCCCTCAAGCAATTTTACCTTAAGAAGATTTACAGATAATCCTGTAGTCAGTTTAACCTTGTATATCTTTATATTATCCCAATGATACACACCCTCAGTATTTATTGCCAAAAGCTCAAGCTTAGACAAATGGCCCTTAAAAGAAACCTCAAACAACTGCTCCTGCCATTGTTTCACCACATCTTCCAGAGGAATAACAAGGTTACCATAATGCTCTTTAATCTCAGCAAGCTCTTGCGGAGAAACTTTTGCATAATCCACCGGTAGCTCCAGCTTTTTACCATCAAGTGTAGCTACAACAGACAGGGTTGTGTCTTTATTAACTTCTGAAATAGATAATGTTTTTTTCTTCTCAGCCATAGCCTTATTATAGCAGATAGAATCTTATCCCATCCCAATATTCACTAAGCTTTCATACTTTTATAGTATTATATCAAGTAGTAGTGTGCGAATTGTGTGCAGAGGACAAGTAATGAAACAGTTTACCTACGAAGTTTCTAACATCGAAAAAATCTCAATATGTCTTAGTGAGGTACAGAAAGAAATCTCTGAAGAGCGGATGCAGCTCTTTACGAGGCAAAAACGACTGGAAAAGATAAAACTTGTATAAAATAAAAAAAGCTGAGGGTTCAAAACCTCAGCTTTTACTATTTACCTGCATATTTCATTATTATCATTTCTACAGCCAGATTTTCATCCAACAGTCCAGTCTTTACCTGCTGCTCAAAGGTAGCAGCATCTTTAAGAAGACATTTAATTTCCTTGGATCCAAGATTCCTAATGAGTGCTTCGTTTTTACGAACAATATAATCCTGCATACCTATTTTACGAGATATAGTAGCAGTATTATCTCCCAATTCCTTTAATTCTCTAATAACCGACAGCTGTCTAAACTGACGAACTATCATATAGAGAATTCGCATTGGAGGTTCTTTGGCTGAAAGCATATCCTGATATAAGTCCATAGTCTTAGGTAAATCCTTAACCGCAATGGAATTAATCATATCAAAGATCTTTGTCTCAATCTGTGGAATGCAGATAGCTCTAACATCCTCGACAGTGATCTGTGGATTGTCACCAACATAAGTGATAAGCTTATCCATCTCACGTTTCATATTATCCATGCTGCTATCTGTCATATCACGAAACTGTTCCCAGGCATCCTTCTTCATCTGTTTGCCTGATTCTTTTAGCATACCTCCAACCCACTTGGCAAGCACGGTCTCATTTGGCATATTAATTTCTATGTCTCGACCTGCAGCCTTTGCAGCCTTATATAGCTTACCTCGCTTGTCAGCTGTAGGCTCCACAAAAATAAAAACAGTAAAATCTGGAATAGTAGAAAGATAATTGCCAAGCTCCTCAGGCATCTTCTTACCAAAGCCACTATTCTCTATAAGAATCACTCTATGCTCTGCAAAAAATGGCATAGTCTCGGCTTGGTCTATTACCTGATTAACATTAATACCTGTATCTGTATACTTGGAGAAATTCATGTTATCACCCTCATTAACAAGAGCTGCAATCAGTTTATTTTTGTACTGAAGCTTAAGATATTCCTCCTCGCCATAGAGCAAATATAAATTTTGAAATTGTCCGTTTTGAATGTCTTCATCTATTCGTCTCATAGATAAAAGTATATCCTATCATTTATATACATAAAAGTATTCATTAATTTTTTGCAGTGTCGCATATCAACTTGACGCAATTATCAATTCCAAGGGTGGAGCTTTTCACGCATAAATCATAATATGCTGCATTACCAAATTCTGTATCAGTATAATACTTACAATATTTTTTTCGAGCTTTATCAACAGCATGAATTCGCTCTATTACTTTTTCCTCTGGCATCTCTGGCATCTTTTCCATCATTCTGTTAATTCTGAAGTGCTCAGATGCAGAAATGAATACATGAAGAGTTCTATCAAATTCTTTTAATATGATATTTGCATTTCGACCAACAATAACACAATTGCCTTTTTCTGCAACCTTTTTGATAGCTTCAGATTGGGCTCTGAAAAGCTTTTCATCAAGAGGCTTATTATAGAAATCAAATAGACTCTGACCAAAGCCAAATTGCTTAGGAACTCTCTCATCGTAAAAGCGAACTTCGTCTGGAGTAAGACTACCACTTTCTATAGCCGCTCTTACAATCATATCTTTATCGCAATAGTAGTAGCCTAATTCCTCTGCCACCCTCGTACCAATTGTGCTTCCGCCAGCACCAAACTGACGGCTAATTGTAATTATATTTTTCATACCCTTCTCTTATCCCTTTTATAATACTTTATTCAAGAAATCTATTGTTCTAGCTTCCTTAGGTGCCCCAAGAACCTCCTGTGGAGTACCTTCCTCGATAATATAGCCACCATCCATAAAAATGACTCTATCAGCTACTTCTCTGGCGAATCCCATCTCGTGTGTAACAATAACCATTGTCATTCCTTCGGCTGCCAAATCCTTCATTACCTGTAAAACCTCGCCAACCATTTCTGGATCGAGGGCTGAAGTAGGCTCATCAAAAAGCATTATATCTGGCTGCATACAAAGCGCTCTGGCAATAGCAACACGCTGCTTCTGACCACCTGAAAGCTGATTTGGGAAGCTGCCAGCCTTTTCTGCTAAGCCAACTCTGGCAAGCATTTTCTTTGCGCGCTCCTGAGCTTCTTCCTTAGAACACTTCTTTAACTGTACAGGCGCTAAGGTAAGATTATCTAAAATGTTAAGGTTGTTAAAAAGATTGAAATGTTGGAATACCATACCAATATTCTCGCGAACCTTATTGATATTAACCTTTTTATCAACGATATCCTCATTATTAATAATGATACTGCCCCCTGTAGGCTTTTCAAGCTTATTAAGACATCTTAAAAAAGTAGACTTACCTGAACCTGAAGGTCCAATAATACAAAGTACCTCACCTTTATATACATCAGTACTGATATCCTTCAGTACCTCTAAATCTCCAAAAGTCTTCTTTAAATTCTTAACACTGATTTTTACTTCATTCTTATCTACCAACGCTTAACCTCCTTTCAACAACCTTTGCACTGCGTGAAAGGATTGTAATGACAATCAAATACATAATTCCAACGATTGCCCATGTTTGGAAAGACATAAATGTATTCGCCTGAACATTTTTAGCCGTATTAACAAGTTCTGGGAATCCAATTACTGAAAGGATGGATGTATCCTTAAGAGTAATGATGAACTGATTAATAAAAGTAGGAATCATTGTTCTAATAGCCTGTGGTAATACTACTTTTCTCATAGCCTGACCATATGTCAAACCAAGAGAACGAGCTGCCTCCATCTGACCAATATCAACTGACTGAATACCTGCTCTAATAATCTCTGCCATATAGGCACCACAATTAAGAGCAAGACAAGCTGTTCCTGCCTGAAGTGCAGTAAGATTCATTGAGAATCCACCTATTATTGTATTAAAGAAATATGGAATACCAAAATAGATGAAAAATGCCAAAACAATAAGCGGCACCCCTCGAATTACATCTACAAAGATCTGCGAAATGACATTGCAAACTCTATTTTTCACAACTCCCATTATTCCAAAAAGCATTCCAATAATGCAGGCAAAAAACAATCCAAGTAATGCCAAAAGCAGTGTGCGTCCCAACGCAATCAAAAGCATAGGACCGTATACTGTAATAATTTTAAACATAAAAACTAACCTTTCTATAAAAATAATATGGGCAGGGTTTATTATAACCCTACCCATAATCAAAGTCTACTCTCCGAGATATTTGGCAATTATCTCATCGTATTTTCCATTAGACTTAATATTCTTAAGACCAGCGTTAAACATATCAACTAACTCCTGATTGTCTGAGTTGAAAATAGCAAAGCCATAAGCTGCTGGATCATTTCCAGTACCATCTACTATCTTCATAGCAATGCCTGTGTCCTTAATATTTGAAGCCATGATAGGGGTATCATCAAAACAAGCTACAACCTGTCCACCTACAACTGCCTGATACATTGTTGGTGAATCCTCAAAGTAAGTAACTGTGAAACCATAGTCACCTGCAAGACTCTCAGCATAAGCTGCTGACATTGTACCAGTCTTTACAGCTACAGACTTTCCAGATAAATCCTCAAAGCCCTTAATATCTGAAGAAGCTTCTACAGCCATGCTCTGGTTTGCATCATAATATCCATCAGAGAAAATCCATCCAGATTCCTTTCTCTCATCTGTAATAGATGCTCCAGCAATCATGCCATCCGCCTGACCTGCCTGACAAGCTGCGATTGAAGCGTCCCAACCAAGTACCTGAACCTCATATTTGAAGCCCTGATCCTCTGCAACTGCAGCCAGGATATCCATATCGATTCCTACGAAATCACCATTATCATCTGTGTACTCGAATGGCTTGAAAGATGTGTCTGTTGCAATTTTCCAAACCTTATCAGAAGAACCTGCCGCACTCTCAGAAGCTGATTCAGATTCTGATGCACCTCCACAAGCGACTAGCGACAACGCCATAATTCCTGTTAATAATCCACTAATAAGTTTTTTTCTCATATGATTTCTCCTTTTCTAAATATTTTTAATTCAAAATCTGTAACTTCTCTAAAATTTTATTTGCAATATATTCCATTCCCAAATCATTTGGATGCTTTAAAACTGAGGCTTTTGTAATAGTATGATACTTTCCGTCGTAACCAAGTACCTTTGAGCCTTTTTCTGGAAGGTATTTTTTAACTCCTCTTATTTCAGATAAATCAACAAAATCACAACCTTGCTTGATAGCCACATCCTTCTTAGCAGCATCTCTTCCGCTTCTGTACCAGAAATCGCCTATTACAACTATTTTTGCATCAGGCTGAGATGTTTTTACATAATCTACAAGCTTGTTAAAATCCTTTTTGAAGGTGCTCATATCGCTAACATTCTCACCCAGCTGAATGATTACTAAATCGTAGCTTTTTGCAAGCTTTTCATCGAATTTTTTTAGCTGTTTTGAACGAGAATAGCTTGTTTCCCAACTTTGAACTGGAACAATATCTAAGTTAACAGTCCCATATTTTTCCATAAGGCCATTCTGCAATCTGTGGATATAATCTTTATCAATGCTTGATGCTGCCATTCCCCATGGTCCCCACCAATAACTGCACATAGGGTGTACTGTAATGGAATTACCGATAGCAAGAATGTCATAAGCGCCATCCGCCAAAGTCTCTGTACCTACTACTGGTACAGCCAAAGGCACGGTGGCAGTTACAGCTTTTGCGGCCTCTTGGGCGTTTGGAAATCTTCCTTCTGCTTTGCCATAATTAACATAATGCCAATAAAGCATCTGCTCATCATTTCCTATGATTGATACTACATCAGGATACTGAGTAGCATAAAAGGCTGCATCAAACACTACTTCTTCACTTGCGGTTGTTTCCTGTGTGCTGCCTCCTAGCTCAGCGGCTCTTACCGTGCCTGTTGGCATAATAAATAATATTAGTAATAAAGCAAGTACTGAATAAGTTAAGACTTTGTTTTTAGTTCTAGTTATCATGTTGTTAATTAAAATCATCACCTACCACCTTCACTATATAATTTCATTACCAAATTTAGGAATAAAGCTTTCCTTCGCAACCTTTCTATCCTGGATAAAAGCATTTTCTATTCCAAGATTTAAGGCATAATCCACAACAGCTTCGTATTCTCGTTTTGTCACTCTTCTATTAAGCTCAGGATACTTTTCTGCTATATGAGGCATTGGCGTATACTGGCTCATCAGACTAACGTATATACGATTTCCATAGGTTTCATACAAATATTTAAGTATAGCTTTAGAATCCTTAGTGTGACCTGGAAGAAGAAGCTGTCTTACTATAACTCCAGACTGAATAAATCCATCTTCATTAAACTTAGGTTCTCCCACCTGTCTCACCATTTCTACTATAGCAGATTTTACCACATCAGGATAATCTTTTGCGTGAGAATATTGAGAAGCCAACACATCGTCCCAATATTTAAAATCAGGTAGATACGCATTTACGATACCATCCAGAAGCTTTAAACTTTCTTCAGTCTCATAGCCACTAGTATTGTAAATTATTGGAATCTGCAAGCCCTTGTCTCGTGCAATTTTTACCGACTCCACAATAGATGGAATGTAGTGAGTTCCTGTTACAAGATTGATATTATTAGCACCCTGTCTTTGTAAATCCAGGTAAATATTCGCCAGTTCTTCAGTTGTAATTTCCTTACCTACCTTGCCATGGCTAATCTCTTCATTCTGACAAAAAACACAGTGGAGCGGACATCCACTGAAGAATACCGCTCCACTACCATTTTCACCAGAAATGCATGGCTCCTCCCAAAAGTGAAGGGCAGCTCTTGCCACTTTTACAGTGGATGAAACCTGACAAACACCAAGTGCTTCATCACGGTCTACCCCACAGTTTCTAGGGCAAAGCGTACATTTCTTATTCATTTTTATTTACGACCTTTTGTCTTAATCTCATTTACAATAAGCTCTACAAACTCATCAAACTTAACTGTTGTAGTGCCCTGCTCACCGTGAAGTCTGTAAGATACAGTACCCTCAGCCTCCTCGTTCTTGCCAAGTACTGCAAGGTAAGGAACCTTCTGAATCTGAGCTTCACGCATCTTGTAACCAAGCTTCTCTGAACGTGTATCAAACTCAACACGAACATCTGCATCTGCAAGCGCATCTACAAGCTTCTGTGAGTATGCATTAAGATCTGCATCATCATTCTTTACAGGAAGAACCTTAACCTGTGTAGGTGCAAGCCATGTAGGAAGGTTACCCTTTGTCTCCTCAAGAATGTATGCCATAAATCTATCAAGCGAGCCAAGGATAGCTCTGTGAATTACTACTGGTGTCTGCTTGTTAGAATCTGCATCTGTGTAAGTAAGATCAAACTTAGCTGGGAGGCAGAAATCAAGCTGGCAGGTAGAAAGTGTAATCTCATTACCGATAGCTGGCTTAACGTTAACATCAAGCTTTGGTCCGTAGAATGCAGCCTCGCCAATCTCCTCTGTGAACTCAATACCGATTTCCTGAAGAGTCTCACGAAGAGCCTGCTCTGCTGTGTTCCACATCTCATCATCCTGGTGATACTTCTTTGTATCTGCTGGGTCACGAAGTGAAAGAACGCATCTGTAATCTGTAATACCGAAATCCTCGTATGTGCTGAAGATAAGGTCGCATACACTCTTAACCTCAGACTTAATCTGCTCCTGTGTACAGAAGATATGTGAATCGTTCTGGCAGAAGTGACGTCCTCTCTCGATACCCTTAAGAGTTCCTGATGACTCGAAACGGAAATCATGAGCGATCTCAGCGATACGGATAGGAAGCTCCTTGTATGAATGTGGACGGTTTGCAAAAATTCTCATGTGGTGTGGGCAGTTCATAGGACGAAGAACAAAGTTCTCTCCCTCAACTTCCATAGCAGGGAACATATTCTCCTTGTAGTGATCCCAGTGACCAGATGTCTGGTAAAGCTGAACTGTACCAACGCAAGGTGTCATTACGTGAAGGTAACCAAGCTTGCGCTCCTTGTTGCGGATGTAATTCTCAAGCTCTGTCCAGATTGTGTAACCGTTTGGAAGGTACATTGGAAGTCCACGACCGATTAAATCATCAGCCATGAAAAGCTGCATATCCTTACCAATCTTTCTGTGATCACGCTCCTTAGCCTCCTCAAGAAGTGCAAGGTGCTCATCAAGCTGCTCCTGTGTTGGGAAGCAAACACCGTAAACACGGTTAAGAACCTGATTCTCGGCATCACCCTTCCAGTAAGCACCAGAGTGCTTAATAAGCTTGAAGTAACGGCAAAGCTTAACATTATCTACGTGAGGTCCACGGCAAAGATCAGTGAAATCGCCCTGATCGTAGCAAGAAATTGTCTGAGTGTCCTCATCCATGTTATTAATTAAGTCAATCTTGTATGGGTCATCCTTAAACATCTCAAGAGCCTCAGCCTTAGAGATTTCTCTTCTGTATATCTTGCAACCAGACTTTGCTACCTTCTTCATTTCCTTTTCGATTTTAGCAACGTCCTCATCTGTAAGCATAACATCACCAAGATCCATATCGTAATAGAAGCCTTCCTCTACTACCGGACCAACCCAAAACTTAGCGTTTGGATAAAGATGTTTTACAGCCTGTGCCATCATGTGAGCACATGAGTGATTTAGAGTATTTAATGACTCATCTTCTTTGAAATTAACCATTGTTTTTCTCCTTTTACTAATGAATGAAAAATGTAAATAACTACTGGTACTAAGGGTGTAAAACAAAAAAGCACCCATAGAACTGGCATCTAACCAATCCTAAGGGTGCGAATATACATTTCACACGGTTCCACCTTAGTGTTTCACTCATTTTGTCTTTAACGGAACTACCCGGAGACGCTTACGCAAATGCTTTCGCGCTCAGCTCGAGAATGGTGTTCATATAAGCTTCCACTAGACGCTTCCAGCCTAGGCGTCCTCTCTCTTAGCTTCCGCAAATACTACTGTTTCTGTCATCGCTTTTCTGTGGTATATCCTACCATAAATATTGTAATTCTACAAGATTAAAGGTTGATTTTACTATACTGAAGCTGATTACTACCAATAACTTCCTGAGTCGCCCCAATTGAATCAAGCTTGGCATTAATCTTTGACTGGAATTCATCATAAGGAATAAACTGAGCATCAGGTATAGTATCTATAAGTCTCTGATAGTCACTATCTGTGTATAGATTCGGAATGTCTGTAATTTCATTATAGTTGTCATCATATACTAAATACGAAAATACGATAGGAGCCATTTTATCTGCTGTGCTTTTCTCGGTCTGAAGCGAGTAAACTACAATATTTCCAGAAAGGCTTGAGGGATCTAAATCTTCTACACCATATCTGTAAGCCAGCATTGATAAATCGTATTCCTCTTCCTCATAATATCCATAAGAATAAGAACCGTCAGCCTTTATTATTCCACAATCATAACCATGGTTGCTGGCTCCATTGCTGCCTCCACCACTGATGAAGCCCTGATAATTAATTGAGGTTTCGCTTCTTGACCAGCAGCAATATGAGTACACAACCTGGATTTTTTCATCCATTTCCTTAAGAATAAACTCGATGCTTGAAGCTTCCTCTACTATTGGACAAGTGAATCTAAGAACCATCTCCTTATTTCCATCATTTCCGCAATCAAGATAAGCGTATTCTACTGATTCAACTTTTCCTTCGGCATAGTAATTATCAGGGTTGCTGAAGATTGCGTTCATATCTTCTACAAGCTCAGAGATTGTGTAATCATCCTTTGAAAGCTTACTAACAAACTCGTCCTGATAAGACTGGTATTCGTTGTCGAGATATACGTTCTTTTTGTAGTAATCAAAGCTAAGTTTACCTGTGCCGTTTATGAGGTTTTCATAGTTATTATCTGATGTTTCTTTTGCTGGCCCAGCTTCGTCAGATTTTTTCGTCTCTGTCGTTGAAGCTGCTGGAGTATTAATCCCTGTTGTCTCTTTCTGATTATTATTCTTTTGTAAGAATACATATCCAGCAAAGCCAATAATCATTATTATCGCAATTACGATAACCGCAATAGAAATTGCTCTTCTTTGTCTTCTACGTCTCTTTTTCATTTATCATTCCTCCATTACTGTCTCTATCAAATTGTCTTCTTTATCATAAACTAGCTTTAATGAAAAATAATCTTGTCTATCATTTAATAGTTTTAGGAAAGTTCTATCTCCCTCCCAGAGATTTAAATCCATCACCTTATCAATATCTACCCAGGTAAGTTCTCCCTCATCACAGGAATCTGTAATGGTGCCTGTGAAGTCATCACTGGTAAATAGGTGTGCATACTCAGTCTCATCTCCCATAACAAAGGTAATATGACCTCGCATTTTTGCACTGTTAAGTGTAAGACCGGTCTCCTCTTTTACTTCTCTTTTGATGCAATCAAGTGGAGATTCTCCTTCTTCGATATGACCTCCCACACCAATATATTTTCCAGAATTAATATCATGCTCCTTCTTGGTGCGATGAAGCATTAGATACTTGTTATCTTTAATTAAATAGCAAAGAGTTGTAAGTGTCATTTATAGTCCTTTCAACTTTTTTTATTAAAAAACATCACTAAAGTATTCTAATACAATAGTGATGCTTTTACCATCTTGTCATCTTAATCTTTCTTATAAATCAGCAAGAAACTGCTCCCAAGCATCAGGATTTTTCACATAATATATAGGACACTCTTTTCCTGTAACATCATAGTGTCTTATCACGTCCTCAGGCTTCATACCAAACTCCTTTAGAAGCCAGTCTGTTAATTTAATCAGAGAATCATAGGAAGCCTCAGTAAACTTTCCTGATTCATCAGGATGACAAACCTCTATAGAAATAGTGTCATGGTTTCGATGATTACTTGCTGAAGAACGCTCATAAAGTGGAACACAGTTGATTATCTCACCATCTATCCCCACCACAAAATGTGAGCAAACATCCGAATCCTCGTGATTATAAAAATCTCTATTCTGCTGTGCGGTTGTTCCTGGATTTCCCACATAATGAATTACTATATTATTGATTCCATCTAACCTAAGTCCTGTTCGCGATGGATTCCCCTCATCTATGTACTGCACATCAATCCAATCTGGAAGTTGAATATTCTCGGCTATCTCAAGCCTGTCTCTATGAAAAAAGTATTTATATCCTCCGAATACTAATCCGCCAAGAATCAACAATTCCATAATAAGGGTAAATAATCTTTTACGCCTTTTACTTCTTCTTTCTTTTCGTCTGTTTTCTCTTCCTTTGCTCATCTTTCTTGAGCCCATTATTCTCGCCTCTTTTCAACCAGTTTACACACTATAATATTCTAATACATTATAAAAGATAAGTCTTGATTTTCTCTTCAATCAATTTAACATCAAAGCTGATTCCAGCCGATTCAAAAGAAACTATTAAATTATCTCCTAAAACAAGCCCTGACTTTTCATATCTTAATAGCTTTTCCAAATTTGTTTCTGAATAATCCTTATCAGAAGCCAGTCCAAAATGTTCCCTATAGAATGTTTTTCTATTCCTGTCTATGTCCTTTTTCATGACAAAGGCAGGAAATCCTGCTAAAGCTTATATTTCAAACATGGAACAAATCATTTATTTCTCAGATATATATTCATCCACCCCTGCTTTATCCACCCTCACGCGTCCAGAATTCATCGTATAATAGATATGCCCTGCCGCGGTCTCCAGACGCGCTATCGCTTCAGCAGAAGGATGGCCATAGCGATTTACTTTTGCACAGCTGATAACAGCTACATCTGGTGATAGCACTTTTAAAAATGAAGAATCCGAGCTAAAGCGACTACCATGATGGCTAACTTTCAAGAAATTAACATGTCCAACAAGACCTGCGTCAGCAATTGCCTGCTCCTGCTCAGCAGCTATATCACCACCAAAGAAAGCATTATATTCATAGTGACCATCTAAATTCCTGTCATAATTCATAAGCAAACACAATGATAAAGCGTTTACATCATCAGAAACCATTCCCTCATATGGATAAACGCAGGTGAATGACAGGTGTTTGCTTCCACAGACGTCCCCCTGCTTCATATAGATTATGTTTGTCCTATTAAGCTCAGCCAATGTCAGTAGCTGCTTCAAAGTCTCTCCCTCAGGAATCTCTGCTGACAACACAATATTATCTATTCTGTATCCCTGTTCTAGTAATTCAATCACTCCTGAAACATGGTCTTCATCCATATGAGATACAAACCAATAATCAATTGAACCAGCTCCTTTATATTTCAAAAACGGTAAAAGTGTGTACTGACCAATTTCCTCGGTCGAAGTACTACCTCCATCGATAAAAAATCGAACTCCATCTCCTGAATTAATGTAGATTCCATCTCCCTGTCCAACATCAAGAATATCAATTTCGAAAGAGCCACGCGTAGGTGCCAGCCATAAAAAGGCAAGCAAAATAAGCAAAGAACTTTTGAGCAAGAACCTTTTCCCACGAAATTTATGACTTTTGGATCCAGAAACTTTTAAACAGATATCCAAACCATAAACAATAAATAATAGCGCCATATAATATGCCGCAACAAAACATATACTCTTAGTTCCAACCACTACATTTGAAAATGGCAATCCCTGGGCAAAATCAGAAATACACTCATAAAAATAAATTATGAAATGACAAGCAAATAAAAGTACTTTAGCAGCTGGCATAAATAGTAGTCCCACAAAACCTGCTATAATACCAGTTCCTAACAACAATGGCATTAATGGTAGTACCAGTAAATTCAAAAGTACTGAATATAAAGGTGTCTGATTATATAGCTGTGTAACAAGAGGCAACATTGCAACAAACATTCCAAAGGAAAATACCAGACTATTGAGAACATACATAATCGCCTTTTGTAGCAGAGACAGTCCCTCATAAAACTTTTCATGTGACTTTTTTGACTTTCTTTGATAAACATAATAATTCGTAAATGCGTTATTCAACGGCAAAACAAAATAATAAATTGAAAGGATTGCTCCAAAGGAAAAAATAAAACTTCCATTCTTGATATATAAAGGATTATCAATTATCAAAAAGTCAGCCATAACAGCCATCGCTGTTGGCATGTCGTAGCATTCTCCAGTTATCTGAGCCATAAGATAAACAAGAAACATTCCAATAGCTCTGATAGAAGATACACTTCCGCCAGTAATAAATCCATACACCACAGCAATTGCTCCGGCTGATAATCCGCAAGCAAGGAATCCAAAACCTCTCCTTCGAAGAAACTTATATAACGCCATGCAAATTACAGAAACATGTAGACCTGAAACTGCCAAAATATGAGCTATACCAACATTCTGAAAAAGAGATTTTAAATCCGTATTCAATCCGCTCTTTTCACCAATAACCACGCTGGATAAAAAACCTGCTTCTTCGCCAGGAAGGGACTGTTCGTATACCGATGAGATATGCTGTCTAAATCTATAAGCATAATCATTACCAACAAATAATCCGCATTGATAATCATAAAAATCTATATCCGTGATTTCAAAATAAAGCCCCAGCGAATTATAGTAATTCTTCATATCAAAGATGCCATCATTTGTTGCAACTGAAAAATGCTTCATCTTACCAACAATATTAAGTTTTGAATAATTGGGAATTATGTCCGATTCTAATTTAAAAATAAAAGATGTTTTTGAAAGTGATTCGCTTCCAGTGGTTGCAGAAGCGTTTTTTACATAATAAAGAACTTTGTCCTTTTTAACTTCCTTGTGATATATATATCCTTCGGCCTTGATCTGCTGCCCTTCTTCTATAAGAGCAGCAGCCTCAGCCTTATCATATACCCCCATAAAATCCCAGGGGGCATATGCACTAATTGAAATAATAAGAATAATCAACAAGGAAATCTTACAAAGCACACGACCTTGTAACATATAACCTCCTGTTATTCCTGTGTAGTATCCTCTTCTTCAGGGACATCCTCGTCCTCAGAGTAATACTCATCTTCTTCTATGTAAGTATCTTCTTCATCTAAAGAAGTAAAATTAATAATCGTATCGTTTCTAGGTACTGCGCCAGACAAATCAACATCCACATTAGATAAACGAGGTGTTTCACCATTTACCAAAATCTGAACCTGCTTGATACTATCCAATTCAGTAAGAGAATTAACTATTGAATATAGAGTAACATTCTCAGTAACGCCAGCAATTGCAGTCTCTAAAGTGGCATCGAAATTGGCAATACAAACACCATCTTCTGATACCGAGATAGAATTAAGCTTTGTGCCCGTTGGCAATGCAGATAAAAGTCTATTGTCATCAGGTCCCTTTAAAAGCTGTTCCATAACAAGCTTCTCGATGGAAACATTACGGCTGTAATACACCTGTCTGTTCTCTGCAACAACAGACATTCCATCTGCACTTGCAAAATACAAGGTAAGGGTTGTGGATAACAGTGAATCAGTTTCCTCTCCAAAATCTTCTATAAAGGTATCTGCCGTCATTGCTCCAACAGCTTCACCGCTGGAATCTACCAATGGCGAATTGTTAATGTAAAAAGAAACAGATTTAACCTTTTTTATCTGTACCAGTGATTTTACAATAGCTGCCCTAACCAAAACCTCAGTATACATATCCAACGAATCATAATCACCTACAAAATAGAGTTCTAAGGTGCCATCGTTGAGTTCCCAGCGTTTCAAATCAAGACCTGAAGGGATGGTTGTAATATATCCTATTTCTTCAGTATCCTTTCCAAGCATCTCTATAACTTCAGCTATCTGATGCTCGGTATCTGTCGCCTTAATATCGTAATCCACAGCTGTAATGCTGGTCTTATCCGTATTTACGTAGTAAATCTTAGAATCATATTCTCCAGAGCCTTTGCTACATCCAATCAAGGAAAGCATCAATGAACAAACAAGTATGAATCCTAAGAGTCTCTTCATCTTATTCATTAGCGCACCTCCTTTTCAATGTAATTCAGAGGGATACGCACATCAAAGGTAGAACCTTCACCAAGCTTTGAGCGCACCTTTACCTCGCCATTATGCATAGCAATGGCGCTCTTTGTGATAGCCAGGCCAAGGCCCGTTCCACCAATCTCCCTTGAATGAGATTTGTCTGCTCTGTAAAATCTCTCGAAGATATGATCTACAGAATCCTCAGGAATTCCAAGTCCATTATCTTCTACCTTAATATAGAAGAATTGATGATCCGAATTCAAGGAAATATGAACCCAGCCACCCTCGTCATTGTACTTAATTGCATTCTCAACAAGATTAGTAACCACAAGAGTAAACTTAACCTCATCCACCTCGGCAACAACAGGTCTGAAGGATTCAAATACTACTTCGATTCCTGCCTTTTCAGCAATAGGTTTAAGGCGCTTAAGAATATGCTCAATAAGCTCATTAATATTTAATGCTGAAACATTAAGCTGAGCACCACTTTTATCCATACGAACAAGACTAAGCAAATCATTAATAATCTTAGTCTCTCGATCGATTTCGTCGCCTATATCAACCATGAATTCTCTATACATCTCAATAGGAACATCCTCAGAACCATTAAGAGAATCCGCTAACACCTTCATAGAAGTAAGTGGAGTTTTAAGCTCATGAGACACGTTCGATACAAATTCCTGTCGAGACTGGTCGATAGCCTGAAGCTTCTTAAATACTTCATTAAACTTCTCAGAAATAATCTCAAGCTCAAGGAAGGACTTATTATCTGGAAGCTCATTTGAATACTCACGAATAATGGCATCCAAAGAATCAGAAAGCTTTGTCATTGGACGCGAAAAATAAATCGCTGATACAACAGCAATAATTATCGATAGAGAAACAATTATTACGGAGCCAATAAGAGCATAGGAAACATAATTATCCAAATTTGTATCAATATAATCCATTGATTTATTAATAACCAATGTACCCACTATATCATTATCTGAATTTGATAATGGAACTGATACGATAAGATATTTTGTATCTTCGTCATAATAATACAGAGAATCTCCCTGCATAGAATGAATGATATTTTCCCAAATAACTGTCTTACCAATATCTACGGAATACGAATCTTTAACTACCTTTAATGCTGAATTAACAATAAGAATTCGACCATTGTAGCTGTCGGCAATAGCCTTTAGTTCAGTGTCTAGCTCGGTATTTTCTTCACCAAGAATATATCCACTTGTAACTAACTGGCTATTGTACTGAGCAGCTTGGGCCATAAGATTTGTGGCATCAGTATGAATAGAGACTGATTTATATGCCCTCAATGAAATAGGCACACAAACCAAAAATGGAATGATGCCTATTAACAATATTATAAGTGCAATTTTAAATCCTAAACTATGAAAAGCAGAAAAGCTAAATTTATTTTTCATTAATAAAACTCTCTTTATAAGATAATCCTAAGGATTTACTGATAATAGTAGCCTACTCCCCATTTAGTACGAACGTACTTAGGCTCCTTTGGATTTGGTTCGATTTTCTCTCTAAGTCTACGAACATGTACATCAACTGTACGCTCATCGCCAGGATAATCTGTACCCCAAATCGTATGTAATAAATCCTCACGCGAAAATACCTTTTTAGGATTTGTCACTAAGAGTAACAGCATATCAAATTCCTTTGAAGTAAGATTGTACTCTTCTCCAAGAATAGTAAGTCTTCTATTGCTCTTATCGAGAACTAAATCACCATTTTCGATAATATTCTCTTCATTCTTATGCTCAGCTGATGCTGCCATACCAAGAGATGCTCTACGCATAATGGCCTTAATTCTTGCCTTAACCTCAAGAATGTTAAATGGCTTTGTAATATAGTCGTCAGCGCCATACTCCAATCCAAGAATCTTGTCCATGTCATCACCCTTTGCGGTGAGCATAACGATAGGCACTGTTGAAAATTCTCTGATGCTCTGACAAACTTCAAATCCGTCGAGCTTTGGAAGCATAACATCCAACAGAATCATATCGTAATGATTTGCAGTGGCAAGATCTAACGCCTCCTGTCCGTCATAAGCGCAGTCAACTTCCATGCCGTCCTGCTCCAATGAAAATCTGATTCCTTTCACAATAAGCTTCTCGTCGTCTACAACCAATACTTTCTTAGCCATAATTATCCTCGATTTACTAAATTTTTATTAGTGAATTAATTTGTTTGAAAATACCATCACCTATCCCAGATACATTCTTAATATCTTCTATAGAAGCAAAATTACCATTTGCATTTCTATAAGAAATTATCTGAGATGCCTTTGACTGTCCGATGCCCGGAAGTGTCATAAGCTCTGCTTCTGTGGCAGTATTCAAATTGATTAGTCCATCGTCATCAGATTCCTCTTCCGATAATAAAAGCTCTGCCCTTTCTTCTTTAGAATAGACATATATCTTCTGCCCGTCCTCAAGAAGCGAAGCTTGATTAATATCAGAATCGTCTGCCGAATCCAACAAACCACCTGCAGCATCTATTGCCGCATAGACCCTGGAATTGGATGGTAATTCATAGACTCCTGGCTTTACAACTGCGCCAGCAACCTGAACACAAATAATCTGAGAAACAACCTCTGGAATATCACTGGATATCTCATCCTGTTCCTCTGTGTTTTCCACCAATTCTGTGGATTGAAAATATGATTCGTGCCCGCAGCCAGTGAACATCAAAAGGCTACAAAGCACAAGAAATATATATTTTTTCATGCAATCTCCTATCTAAAATAAAAAAATTTTACATAGGAAATGTCAGTATCACTTGTACATTGTAGCCAATATTTTTAAATATTACAATACTTTTACGTTATTATTTCACGACTTTTTTCATAACTTTTTTCTCATGTGCCAAAAAATCTCGAATTTAAAGGAAAAAATCAAAAACTTTTTCTAGTTTTTCCTTGAATTCATCAACATCCTGCTCTGTAATTACAAGAGGAGGAAGAAGTCTAAGAACATCTTTTCCAGCCGAAAGAACAACAAGATGCTCCTCTAGAAGTGCTCTGGAAACCACATCCTTAACTGGAATTGTAAGAACAAGTCCCTGCATCAAACCAATTCCTCTTCTTTCAGTTATAAAGTCATATTTGTTTACAAAAACATCCAAAACCTCTTCCAGATAAGAAGCTATCTTCTGTACGTGTTCTGTAAGCTTATATTCCTGGAACATATCAAATACTTGCGAAACTGCTGTGGCGCAAAGTGGATTTCCTCCATAGGTAGTGCCATGATCCCCTGGAACCAAGGACTGCTCAGCCACTTTATCTGTTACACAAAAGGCTCCTACTGGAACACCATTTCCAAGTGCTTTTGCTGTGGTTAAAATATCTGGCTTGATGCCATATTGCTGGAAAGCGTACATACTTCCAGTACGTCCCATTCCGCACTGCACCTCATCTAAAATAAGAAGTATACCCTCATCATCACAAAGCTGACGTACCTTCTGAAGAAACTCTTTATCAGCTGGATATAATCCACCTTCTCCCTGAACGGTTTCCATGATGATTGCACAGGTTTTATCAGTAAGATTAGCAAGCACCGAACCAAAATCATTAAAGGTGGCGAATTTCACTCCAGACATTAATGGATAAAAAGGCTCTCTATAATGCTCTGTTCCTGTCACCGAAAGTGAGCCCACCGTACGTCCATGAAAACTATTTTCCATGGCGATTATCTCATAGTCTCCCTGACCTCTTCTTGTATAAGCATATTTTTTTGCAGTTTTGAGCGCGCCTTCAATTGCTTCCGCTCCAGAATTTGTAAAGAAAACCTTGTCCATTCCAGAAGCCTTTGAAAGCTTTTCCGCAGCCTCAATCATTGGAATATGATAGTAAAGATTTGAAGTATGAGTAATTCTCTTAAGCTGTGTGATAAGCGCATCCTCATAATCTTCATTTCCGTAACCAAAGGCCATTACACCAATTCCTGATGCAAAATCAAGGTATTCTTGGTCCAGCTCATCATATAGATGTACACCCTTGCCATAATCAAAAATTACAGGAAAACGATTATATACATGTAGTAAATTATTTTCTGCTTTTTCAATGTATTCCTTTTTATTCATCGTAATACCTCGTGTCCTTATTTCCGATAATAGCTGTTCCAATACCTTTATTAGTGAAGAATTCTAGCAACAGACAATGGGCAATTCTTCCATCCAAAATATGGACTCTGTTAACACCCTGCTCGATGGCATCTATACAATTGGTGAGCTTAGGAAGCATACCACCACCGATATAACCATCTCCGATAAGAGCTCTTGCCTCATCAACGGTCATCTCAGAAATAAGTGTTGATGGGTCGTCCTTATCCTTATATACTCCTTCGATATCTGTAAGGAAGGCAAGCTTTTCTGCATTTAAAGCCTTTGCAATGGCACAGGCAGCATCATCTGCGTTAATATTATAGGTTTCATAATTGTCGTCCATTCCTATAGGACATACGATAGGAAGAAAATCCTTCTCGAGAAGATCCTCGAGAATCTTTGGATTAACCTCTTTAATCTCACCAACAAAACCAATATCCTGACCATCTGAAAGCTTCTTATCTACCTTTAAAAGACCACCGTCTTTTCCAGATACACCGATAGCATTTACTCCAAGAGATTGAACGTTCTGAACAAGTGACTTATTAACCTTATTCAAAACCATTTCAGCAATTTCCATGGTAGCTTCATCTGTCTTTCTAAGACCATTGATAAACTCTGGCTTAATGCCATTCTTCTCTACCCATTTGCTAATTTCCTTGCCACCGCCATGTACAATAATAGGCTTAAAACCTACAAGCTTAAGCAAAGTAACATCCTGAATGACCTGCTTTTTTAATTCCTCATCAACCATGGCACTTCCGCCATACTTTACAATCATAATCTTTCGATTAAAACGCTGAATATAAGGTAATGCCTCAATCAAAACCTGGGCCTTATCCAATATTGGCTGCATACTGCTATCCATAAATCCTCCAATCCGCAGTTACACTAACAAGCCATATGATTAGTTCCGCTTACTACATGTAAGCTTCACTAATATATGAGCTTGTTAGCTACTGCTCATTTAAAAGTTATACTTAACTACGATAATCTGCATTTATTTTTACGTAATCGTATGTGAGGTCGCAGCCCCAGGCTGTTGCCTCAGCGTCTCCTTCATGCATATCAACGTAAACTGTAACCGCATCCGCTTTCATAATCTCTAAAGCTTTATCTTCATCAAAAACAATAGGTGTACCCTTATCAAAAACCTTCAGTTCGCCATTAACGCTTTTGAAATACAACTCCACATCGTTCTGGTCAAAATCTGCTCCAGAATAACCCATAGCACAAAGAAAACGACCAAAGTTTGCATCACATCCAAAGATAGCTGCTTTAGAGAGATTTGAACCCACGATAGCTCGTGCTAATGTCTTTGCATCTGCCACAGATTTTGCATTTACCACCTTTGCTTCAAAAAGCTTGCTTGCGCCCTCTCCATCGGCTGCCATTCTCTTAGCAAGATTCGTACATATGAAGTTAAGGGCTTCCTTAAAGCTTTCGTAATCGGCATCTTCGCTACTGATTATCTCATTACCAGCCAAACCATTTGCCATGCAAAGTAAAGTATCATTTGTAGAAGTATCGCCATCAACAGTAATCATGTTAAAACTGTCGGCAACCACCTCACTTACTGCCTTCTGAAGAAGAGTTTTCTCAATAGCTACATCCGTACCAAGAAATGCAAGCATGGTACACATATTAGGATGAATCATTCCTGAGCCCTTGCTCATACCACCAAGAGTGGCTGTAACTCCTCCTACTTGAAACTCAACAGCAATTTCTTTATTAACTGTATCTGTAGTCATAATAGCTTTTGATGCTGCAGTTCCTGCCTCAAGACTTTCATCAAGGTCAGGTGCCATTGCCTCAACACCAGCCACCAGCTTATCTACTGGAAGCTGCATTCCAATAACACCAGTTGATGCAACTGCCACTGAATCAAAGTTTACGCCTAAAGTCTTTTCTACTCCCTTTGCTGTAGCTTCACAGGCATCAAAACCTTCCTGACCAGTACAGGCATTTGCTATACCAGAATTTATTACTACAGCCTGAAGTGGCTTATTCGCTTTTACGATATTCATATCCCACTGAACACAGGCTGCCTTAACAACATTTGTTGTAAAAGTCCCTGCGCTGACACATGGAACCTCTGAATAAACCATTGCCATATCAGTACGTCCCTGATATTTAATGCCAGCCGCTGTGCTGGCTGCCTTAAACCCTTTTGCGGCTGTGATACCACCCTTTATCTCTTTCATAAAATTCTCCTATTTATTAAATGCTGTAATATTTGCTTCGTTTAATACGAAATCATAAACATTTAAATCATCACGCATTATCCATTGTTCAGCCTGCCAAAAGCCATTACCAAGCTTATTTTCTTTAAAAGCCACCAGCTGAATCTTATTAATTCCCTCTTCCTTCAATCTAATCATTGCTTCAGAAGCCATAGCTTTTCCAATACCGTGTTTACGATAATCCTCATGAACACAAACATGATAAAAGCATGCTCGTCTTCCATCATGTCCAACTAAAATGGAACCAACAATTTTATTATCTGAAACTGCTACCACTGAAAGCCCAGGGTTCCTCTTAAGCACTCGGGTTACACCTTCCCTAGAGTCGTCAAGACTTCGCATGGCAAAGCCATGGATTGTAGTCCAAAGCTGATAAACCTCATCATAATCGCTTTCCTCCATAGTTCTGATAGTGTAATTCATATGTACCCCTAAATCTAAAGTGACGTTAATGCTTTCATTTGTTGTAACCATAATAAAACTCCTATCTAAATGCCTACATGCCTATGAGTTATTGTGGGCTATAAGGAAAAGCCCACAATAATCCTGCTTTGCAGGACAACATTTCTCTTTCAGATAAATGTTGCTATTGTCCGTTTTTTGTTTTTCTGATGAAAAACAAAAACCTATGGGAACATTGGTGCAAAATCAAGTCCCATCTTTTCATCAAGTCCGAAAATAATATTCATGTTCTGAACTGCCTGTCCTGCAGCACCCTTAACAAGATTATCAAGTGCTCCCATCATAACGATTCGGCCTGTTCTCTCATCTATCTTGCAGCTCACATCTACGAAGTTGCTGCCCTCAACCCACTTTGTTTCAGGGCACTCACCATATTCAAGAACTCGAACAAAGAATTCATTATCATAGGCATCATGATATGCTTTCATTACCTCTTCCTTTGTAGGAAGTATTCCATCCTTTTTAACAAGGCTGGCATACTCTGTAACAAGGATTCCTCTATTCATAGGAACCAGATGCGGAGTGAAATTAATCATAATCTCCTGACCACAGGCATATCCAAGCTGTTCTTCAATTTCAGGTGTATGACGATGAGAGGTAACACCGTATGCCTTAATGCTCTCATTAACCTCGCAGTAAAGATTAGGAAGCTTTGCTCCTCGTCCCGCACCCGAAGTTCCTGACTTCGCATCTACAATAAGTGTGGATGGATCAATAAGTCCTGACTTCACTAACGGATATGCGGTAAGAATTGAACAGGTAGTATAGCAACCAGGATTTGCAATAAGTCTTGCCCCCTTTTCCTTATCTCTATTAATCTCACAAAGGCCATAAACAGCTTCTTCTATAAACTGTGGTGACTTATGTTCGAGGCCATACCATTTTTCGTATGTAGCAACATCCTTTATACGATAATCCGCAGAAAGATCAATCAGCTTACAGTTACTAAGAATCTCTTCAGTAAGAACTCCTGCTAAGTACCCCTGTGGTGTAGCTGTGAAAATAACATCTACCTGCTTTGATAATTCAACGATATTATCATCGAGGCATTTATCCTCAACCAAGGTGAACATATTTTTATATATAGAAGCAAATCGCTCATCTACATATGATCTGGAACCGTACCAAACGATTTCTGCCTCTGGATGACTGTATAACAACCTAACAATTTCTGCTCCCGCATAACCGGTAGCACCAATAATTCCTACCTTAATCATAGCTGTCCATTCCTTTTCTAAATTTGAGTAATTTTATACTTCCAATATGACTTGGAATAATTTAATATGATTGTAGTACTTCACTTTCACAAAGTAAAGTACTACAGTGAAATTTTATAAAATAATTTTGCATAAATATACATCTATATATCGACTAAATCAAGTATATTTTTAACATAATTCATTTTTATTCTCTAATTATGCATAAATTTCCACTTGAAATATCAAATTAAGTGGTGTATGATTTGTTCAAATTCAAGCGAATTAAAATTAATTTCTATAAAGGAGAAACATTATGGCACAGGAAAAAGTTGTACTTGCTTACTCAGGTGGTCTTGATACCACTGCTATCATTCCATGGCTCAAAGAGAATTATGGATATGAAGTTATTTGTTGTTGCATCGATTGTGGACAGGGCGAAGAATTAGATGGTCTCTCAGAGAGAGCTAAGGCCTCTGGTGCTTCTAAACTTTATATAGAAGATATTGTTGATGACTTCTGTGATAACTACATTGTACCTTGCGTACAGGCTGGTGCTATTTACGAGAATAAATATCTTCTTGGTACAGCTATGGCTCGTCCAGGAATTGCCGCTAAGCTTGTTGAAATTGCCAGAAAAGAAGGTGCTGTAGCAATCTGCCACGGTGCAACTGGTAAAGGAAATGATCAGATTCGTTTCGAGCTTGGTATTAAGGCGCTTGCTCCAGATATTAAGGTAATAGCTCCTTGGAGAAATGATAAATGGAAGCTCCAGTCTCGTCAGGACGAAATTGATTACTGTAA
Source organism: Pseudobutyrivibrio sp. UC1225 (assembly GCF_900115215.1). Lineage (NCBI taxonomy): Bacteria > Bacillati > Bacillota > Clostridia > Lachnospirales > Lachnospiraceae > Pseudobutyrivibrio > Pseudobutyrivibrio sp. UC1225. The sequence continues at coordinate 390,897 of NZ_FOVQ01000001.1, forward strand.
GGCTCACGGAATTGACCTTCCATTCTCAACAGATCAGTCTTACAGCCGTGACAGAAACCTTTGGCACATCAGTCATGAAGGTCTTGAGCTTGAAGATCCTTCACAGGAGCCAAACTATGATCACCTTCTTGTACTTACTACTCCACCAGAGAAAGCTCCAGATAAAGCTGAGTACGTAACAATGACTTTCGAAAAGGGTGTTCCAACTTCTGTAAATGGAAAGCAGATGAAGGTATCCGATATCATCAAAGAGCTCAATGAGATTGGCGGAAGAAATGGTATTGGAATCGTTGATATTGTAGAGAACCGTGTTGTTGGTATGAAGTCTCGTGGCGTATATGAGACACCAGGTGGCACTATCCTCATGGAGGCACATGCTCAGCTTGAAGAGCTTTGTCTCGACCGCGCGACAATGGAAATGAAAAAGGAAATGGGTAACAAGCTTGCCCAGGTTTGCTACGAAGGAAAATGGTTCACACCACTCTGTGATGCAATTCAGGCTTTTGTAAAATCTACACAGGAATATGTTACAGGTGAAGTTAAATTCAAGCTCTACAAGGGAAATATCATCAAAGCTGGTACAACATCACCTTACTCACTTTACTCTGAGAGTCTTGCAAGCTTCACAACAGGAGATCTTTATGACCACCACGACGCTGAAGGCTTCATAACACTTTGGGGACTTCCACTTAAAGTAAGAGCCATGAAGTTACAAGAAAATAAAAATATGAAATAAAAAAATGGGTTTCGCTAAAAAGGCGAAACCCATTTTTTTACTCTTCTGAATCCAAAGCGGCATCCATAATGTTCATGAGCTCCATTGCGCTACGAAAATTAATCTTCTCATCGCGATCTGCCCATGTAACCTGCCCCTGCCAGCTCTCATTCTCGCATTTATTAATATGTACTACGAAAGTTGCTTCTTTATTATTGTCTGCCATCACAACCACCTCCCGTGAATTCTAAAACTATAATAGCACATATTATGTTATATAAAACATTACTTTTTTAAATATTTTAAGTGTTTACTATTAAAATATAAATTTTATCCAAACTACCATCATAGATACCAAGTACATAATTCTCGCTATAATTATCATTTGGGTTCATATCAGCAAGATAGTATTTTCCAGTACTGATATTCATAAGATAATCATTTAAATCTTTATTATCTTCTGATAAACAAAATCTAATATGATTTTCATATTCTTCATCAGGTATCTCACTCCATGTGCTTATATTAATCTTTTTTTCATCATAATCCACAGAATAAAGCTCTATACCATCTCCATGAAAACCTCCTGCATCATTATATAATTCAGTAACATAGACATCTTCTAAATCAAGAAGATAAATAGCCTTTGCTAATTGAGGTCCATCTAAATACCCTGAACTAAAATAATAACTTGGAGTATGCATTAACCATTTTAAGGAAATAAATAATATGAAATATGCAAGCATAGTAAGGACTACTATCATTACTATTCTACCTTTAGTCATGAGAATTCTCCTCTATTTTCCAAACAACTTCTGTGCTCTTGCATAAGAGAAATTATACTTTCTAAAGCCCTCATAGTTTTTCTTAGCGTATTTATCCCTGCTTGTAATGTGTAAATCAAACTTGTGGAGAAGATTTTCATCGTTTACAAGAGCAGGAGCTGCATCAGTAGAAAGGCTACTTAAAATATAGTCAGTAACTGATCCATATTCATCAATCTTGGCATATTTATCTTCATAGGCACGATTTTCAACAACAGTAAGATCATACTTTGCTATCTGATAATCTGGATTCGCAAATACGAAACCAATGTAAGCCACGGTTATAGCTACCATGCATGCTCTAAATACTGGAAAGCTTCTGTTAAGAACTGCTACCATCAAGAATGCCAGCCATAAACAAAGTACCGCCAAGAACCAAAGTACAAATAATCTAAGGAAGGTAAGGTTATAAACCTGAATGTACATAATCATTCTTACAACTGCAGATGCAATCATAATATATGTACATGCTCCTATGAAAAACATGACACCATTAAGTACTTTTGATTTCTTAAACTCTCTGGTACAAACAGATACCATAACTACATTAATAATACATACTGTAAGAAGCTGATAGAATCCTTCATGTGCGTATTCAGCATATGTGTAGCCTGAAGGAAGCTTCATGGAACCAGTGAATAAGAACACTACCTGAATAAGGCAGAACACTAAATAAACAACTCCTATAATTGATGAAAAAGTAATGGCTGTAATAGGATTTGCTTTTCCTTCTCCCCTGGCTTTTATCTTCACTTCTCCCTTATCAAAAACATAAGGAATAAGATAAGCTGCTAAAAATGAAAGTAATAATGTGCATATAATTCCGATGATATCTGCAAAATTATCAGGAAGGTGAATGGATTCTACCATCTTTTCCAATAAGCGATTGAAAACCATATCAGCAGAACTTAATAACGATATAACAACAAAGAGCAATGGGATTGCAACTATAATACCAATTACAATTGCTGAAATAACCTGCTTCTTTTCTTTATTAATCTCTCCACCTCTGCCCTTAATCCACTGTCCAAGATCAAAAAACGGATTAAGAAAATGTGCAAATGGCAAAAATATTGAAACTATAATTCCACCAAGCCAGCAGGCTATGTCCCATCCTGTGGTATCTACATACAGGTACAAAACAAAACTAAAGAATAATAAGAATATTGCAACCGCATCTAAAAATAATAGTGCTCCGCTAGTAGTCATGCACTTATGAATAGATAAAAGCATAAGGGACGCCACATGGAATATTCCAAGTGCTTTATTGCCACTGCGAGTACTTAACAAAGATAAACCATCTTTTTTTCTAAGCAAATGAAACAATCCAAGTGTTGCTGCCATAAAAATCGGATAAGTAATTCCTGAGTAATTCCTATACAGACAAAACGTATATTCAAGAGAAAAGATTAAAGCTAATACTCCGTATTTACGAAATACCTCTGCACTGCCCTTTTGCTCTTCAAGCTCAACCTTTTGAACAACTGGCTTAATCTCTTTTACCATGTTTTTGATTTCTGCCTCTGAATAATTTGGTCCTGTGTAAATCTCCGCCATAACATCCTCCTTTAAGACTCTCTAGTCTCTTCTGTCTCATCTTCTACGTATTCTAAAATGTCTCCAGGCTGGCAATCTAAAGCCTTGCAAATTGCATCAAGGGTTTCTAAGCGGACTGCCTTAGCCTTGTTATTTTTAAGGATTGAAAGATTTGCCAAGGTAATACCAACCTTACCAGCAAGCTCCGTCAATCCTATTTTCCTTTTTGCCATCATGACATCTAAATTTATAACAATCATCGTAGCTCCCAATCTATCCAAACTAAATAGTCAAATCATTTTCCTGCTTATAACTAACTGCCTTATCGAAAACACAAGCCAACACCCTGCTAAACAAGCCTGCGAAAATGAACACTCCTGCAATAATAACAGCCGCAGGTGTGAAATAAACAAAGCATCTGAGAAGCTTTAGTCCGCCAATAACAAATGCATATATTGACATACGAACCAGACTGCTAACATTTTCCTGAACAAAGCAATCATCACGAATGACTGTCTTCATCATCTTTCTAAGCTCCCAGAGAATCATAAGAGCAGATGCTCCAACAAGCATTATGGATACTACTGCATATGGATAATGCTCTAAAATCTGAGCGTACTCTGTAGTTTCGCCCCAAAGCTTCATAACAAGCTTCACTGCGTACTTAAGACCAAAAGGAACTGCTATTTCCATAATCAATCCAATAAAAAAGCAAATGTCCAATATCGTTTTTACGAATTTGTTTAATTTGTTGTCCATAAAATCACCAGTCCTCCTAAAACTCTTTCTAAGGATGTTATAACACTCTTATTTTTGTTTTGCAACAACTTTTTATCGATTTTCGATAAATTATTTTTGAGAAACAAAAAAAGACGCTTACGCGCCTTTTATTCAAAATCAAGTTCAATTGGACAATGATCAGAACCAAACACATCTGTGTGTATCTTAGCATCCTTCATTCTATCTTTCATATCCGCAGATACGATAAAGTAATCTATACGCCATCCTGCATTCTTCTCTCTGGCCTTAAAGCGATATGACCACCAAGAGTAAATGTCAGTCTGGTCTGGATAGAAATGTCTGAAGCTATCAACAAATCCAGCCTCAAGAAGTTCTGTCATCTTCTGACGTTCCTGATCTGTGAAGCCTGCATTCATTCTGTTAGTCTTAGGATTCTTAAGATCTATTTCTTCATGGGCAACATTTAAATCACCGCAGAGAATAACGCCTTTTTTCTTATTCAGCTCACATAAATATGCTCTAAAATCATCCTCCCAGACCATACGATAATCAAGTCTCTTAAGCTCATTCTGGGAATTTGGAGTATAACAGGTAATGAAATAATAATCCTCAAACTCCAGCGTAATAACACGCCCCTCGTGGTCATGCTCTTCTATACCGATGCCGTAGGTTACAGAAATAGGCTCCTTCTTTGTGAAGATGGCTGTTCCAGAATAGCCCTTCTTCTCGGCATAATTCCAATAAACGTGATAGCCTTCCTTCTCACATTCTATCTGACCTTCAGAAAGCTTAATCTCCTGAAGGCCCATGATATCTGCATCAATGCTATCAAAAAATTCCCAAAAATTTTTTCCAATTACGGCACGTAGGCCGTTTACGTTCCAAGATATAAATTTCATTAATTTGTCCTCAATGCGTCAATAGGATTAAGATTTGCTGCCTGGTGACTTGGAAGGATTCCAAATACAATTCCGATGACCATCGAAAATACAACAGCAATCATAGCAGCTGGCCATGAAATAGCAATTGGAGTTCCACTCATAATAGAAATAATCTTTGCAAGACCTATTCCACTTACAACTCCAAGTACACCACCCATAGAAGTAAGCACGGCTGCTTCTGTAAGGAACTGCCACATTATCTTAGTTTTGCGTGCACCAATAGCCTTCTTCAAACCAATCTCAGCAGTACGCTCTGTAACAGATACAAGCATGATATTCATTACACCAATACCACCAACTAAGAGTGATATTGCGGCAATCCAAATAAGCATGGAATTAGTCGATGAAGAGAGCTGCTGTAATCTTGTAGCCTGCTCAAGCAAATCCTTTGACTGATATTTAATGCTGCTGTCATCAGGATGAATATTGCCGTTCAAGATATCAGCAGTCTTTTTACCTGCTTGTGTCATGTCATCAGTAGAATTAGCTCTTACAAGAACATTTTCAGGCTCATCGTAGCGATAACTTATTGGCCAATCACTAACTGGTATATAAATTTCACCAGATTCATCCTGCTTGTAAGTCTCATAATCAGCCATAGTATTAATAACAGGCTCAAATGTAGAACGAGCTGCAACAACACCTACAACTACATAGGAATCCCCACCTATTTCGATTACTTTTCCGATAGGATCTTCGTTTTGAAGAAGTGTAGAAACTATAGCCTCATCTATAACACAAACCTTTTTATACGAATTCACTTCTTTATCAGTAAACAATCTACCTTGTTTTACTGTTAAATTAGCTGTACTAAAATAGTCCGTCTCAACACCCTTTACATAGCCACCATTCATAGATGCATTCTGATAATATACACCATCATAAATATTTCGCACGGTATATCGGCTAGCTGATTTAACCTCTGGAATTGCTTTGATATCATCCATAAGCGAATCTGAAACCTGAGGGACACCGTAGGGTGGCGCATTATAGCTCATTTCATAAGGCCAATCATTCTGATAGAGCTGAATATCAACAGTATTTGAGCCAGAACCAATAAGGTTCTCCTTAATCTGCTGATTTGTACCTTCAATAGTAGATACAATAGCAATAATAGCCGCGATACCAATAATAATACCAAGCATTGTCAGGAAAGACCTGAGCTTGTGAGTCCATATACCTCTAAACGCTAAACGTATATTTTCAAACATTATCCCAAGCCTCCATCATCTTCTAAATATTCTACCTGTTCACACTGAACCCCCTCAATAGCGCCATCACCATAAGGGAATGCAAGATAGTCATCCATTGTTAATCCAGACTTAACCTGAGTCTGATACCCCCATACAGTCTTTCCAACTTTAACATATACTTTTTCTAGTCTGTTAGAATCATTCATTCTCATTACATAACTTCCACCTGAATCTTTTCTGATAAGGTAAACTGGAATGTAAATGCCCTTTTCTTCCTGACCTGAAGGTGTAATGGAAATATCAACAGCTGACCCAATTTCAATGCCACTGTTCTTATCAAAGCTGGCCTTGAACTCATAGTTACTACTATTAGAATTGCCTTCAGACCAGAAGTTTCCTCCGTCTGTTGCAGGAGTATCACTTATAGAAATGACTTTAGCTTCAGCAGTAGCGCCATTATCCCAGCAAGAAATAGAAACTGTATCGCCTATCTTTAACTGATCAAGGTAAAACTCGCCTATACTTCCGGAGATAAAATACTCATCAGTAGCTGTTACAACAAAGAATGGCTGTGAAGTATTGTAGTTATTAATATCCTGAACCTTAGAAACAGTACCTGAAACCTTAGCAACAACATCACCTGTGTCGGTAGTGTTTTCCATTGTTTCAAGCTCATACTGAAGCTTACGAATCTCCAAATCCTGTTTCTTGATAGAATCCTGTGCATCAGCTATAGCAGCATTGAGCTCATCTGCCTTCATGCCTTCTGGTGGCTTCTTTTCGCTGATGACCTTACCATCCATATCGTAGCTGGTCTCGCCAACAAGTTTACCCGTGTCGTAATCAAAATATGAAGTGCTGCGAAGGTAATTGTATACAGTCTTTTTTTCTTTAGTAGTAGCACTACTTGATTTAATAGCATCAATGTCAGTTTGACTATCTAAATCACGTCTTACTTCTTCACCGCCATCATATAAAATCTTGCTAAATCCGACAGAGTTCCCATTCATGTCAAAAAGCTCTTCACCTATAAGCTTGTCACTTGAGTCATAATATTCCCTGGCTTCCACATACTCATAATCAGCATAAACATCCTGCCAATAAACATAATCTGGAGCAGGCTCTGTCTTCATAAGACGATCAAGCTTAAGCTGTTCAACACTTAAATCATGATTAGCCTTTGCTATCTGAAGCTTTTTATTATTTATATCCTGAGTCTCTTTTTTTACAGATAAAATAACATCTCCAGCTTCAACATGGTCGCCTTCTTTAACGTTAACACTCAAAACCTCTGCCTTTGAAGGAAGATACCCCATCTGGGATTTATCCGCTGTTACCTGTCCAAAGCTTTGAATATCATCGCCCCAATAGGAATCTGTTCCCATGTTAGATAATGGTGCTACCTTAGCAACCTTTTTGCCCTGCTTGTAATTGTAGCCAAAATATAACCCGCCAGTAACTAATCCAGCTAATACAACTATGATGAGGACTATCTTAATTATTTTCTTCATGAGTGTCCTCCTCTAATCCATGAAACAGCTGACCATCAACAATTCGATAGGTCTTCTTGGCATGACTGGCAATATTTGCATCATGGGTAATCATAATTATTGTAGTGCCTTCATCATTAAGCTTTTGGAAAAGCTCCATGATAGCAGCACCGGATTTCTGATCAAGAGCACCTGTAGGTTCATCTGCAAGAAGCACCTTTGGATTGTTAACAATGGCTCTTGCAATGGCAACTCTTTGCTTTTGACCACCAGAAAGCTGGTCAGGACGGAACTTTACTCTGTCTGCCAGTCCAACTCTGGTAAGAGCTTCCACTGCTCTACGCTCGCGCTCGCGCTTTGAAACGCCTGCATAGCTAAGAGGCAGTGCTACATTTTCAATAGCATTCTCTTCGTTCATAAGATAAAAACTCTGGAATACAAAGCCAATGGAATTAAGGCGTAAATCTGAAAGCTGTCTATCTTTCATTTTAAGGACATCCTTTTCTCCAAAATAATAAACCCCAGAAGTAGGTTTATCCAAACAGCCAATAACGTTCATAAGAGTACTTTTACCAGAGCCCGAAGGTCCCATAATTGCCACATATTCCCCTTCATCTACTGAAAGGGAGACATTATTTAATGCAGGTACGGAGGTCTCTGTTCCAGATTCTCCGTACACCTTATTAATATTTTCAAGCTTAACTATCATAACTATTCTCCCTCAACAGTGCTGACTGTGCGCATTCCTTCAGAAAGATCTTCCATTGGATATGCAATCTTGGTATCTTTATCAATTCCAGAAACTGAATAAACCATCTGCTCCTCATGATAATTACCAAGCTCGATGCTCTGTTTTACAAGCTTGCCATTCTTATCTGCCCATACAAAAGGATTTCCATCCTCATCATAGGCAATGTAATAATCATATAAATATGTGCCGTCAGAAAAATCCATCTCAGGTGCACCAGTCTGACCAAGCTCAATATAAAGATGCTGTCCCATCATAAGACCATCGCTACTATCCAAAGTTACATAAAATGGATACTTTGTAGAGCTGTCCTCTGAGCTTCCACCCATATAATTATCATTGTTATTTTCCTGTTTAGATTCAGTATCAATCTTTGTGATGGTTCCGCTCCATGTCTTGTCCTTCTCAACACGTGAACGAATCGTTACAGGCTCATCAACATTTATTGACCAAACATTCTGCTCGTTAATCTGTCCCTTAACTCTCATCTCCTTTGAGGCAAGGATGGTAATAAAAGTACCATCAGAAGTATAAGGATTTGTGTCATCTGCAATCTTAGTAATAATGCCATCTACTGTAGAAGAAACTGTGGCATTATTAATCTTTTTATTATTCTCTTCAATCTTAGCCTGAGTCTGTGCTATAGAATTCTGCGCAATAGCAATATCATGCTTTAAGCCTTCAATCTGATTTGCAAGATCTTCCTTCTTTTCTTTGTCTTCATCAGTCTGACCTTTTATTTTTGACAAATCATTTGTAAGCTTCTCAATCTGTCGATTTGTCTCATTGATATTGATATTCTCGCTTTCAATAGAGAAATTATACTGAACATTCTCAGCCTCAAGACTATCAGATTTATAAGAAAACAATGGTGTACCAACGGAAACTGTATCACCCTCAGAAACGAAGACCTGGTCAAGCTCTCGCTCAGAACTCTTAGTTACAGATGTAGATTCCTGTCCCTCAACAATCCCCATAAATACATCCGAAGAATATGAGCTATTCTCTCCCATTATTTCAGATAAAGACATTACATATATTTCTGAGGATGAATCTGAAGAGGTGGAACCACCGCCAATTAGACCTGATTTTAGAACAGCAAAAGCGCCGCCAGCTACTATTGCTGCCACAATAAGAAATATGACTATTCTTTTCTTCATAACATTTCCTTTCGCCCAAGAAAATTTCTAGAACTAGGCACCAACTGTTCTAGTTCTGATAATACAGTTATAACATTAAAAAAGGAGCATTGCAATAGAACAATGCTCCATAAGTGTAAAATATTGTGTATTTAGCGACACAAAAGAGTTTCTTTTGTAGACACATATTTATCAGCCAAACAAACCACCCAGGCTTCCCTGCATCTAGGAATTTTTGTGATATTCAAAGGCCACATATGACTCTCAATTACATTCTGGGTATGTATTCCAATTCCAAAATGAGCTTTGGCGTTTTCCTTGGCTGTGTTGGAATGGGAAAATCCATGAAGACCGTGCCCTCCGTCTGTCTCATGCCAGTCATATAAATAATAGTCATGTAAGAATGCACCGATAGAAAGAACTTTCTCGTTGCAACCGATATGAAATCTTTTATTAATCCAATAACTAAGTCGTGTTACGCTTTCAACATGATCATAGGTTGTAATTCTACCGTGCTGAGTATAATTCTTCATATCCTGCACGCGAACGTCATTTTTAATTGGCGCAAGAATAGAATTTAATCTTGCTTCTTCCTCTGCTCTTAATCTCATAAAAACCTCAAAAAATAATACTAACCTCTCTGAAGTCTTAAGGATTGTATCAGAGAAATATGTAAATGATGTGACGGTCAAATGACCATTTTTCAAGTGTTGTCTGAATAAATTATTATCTATATTTATAGAAACTATCTGTCCTTCTACCATCGTTAAAGGAGCCCATTACAAGGATTGCACCAGCCGCATTTACCTCTGCCATCCCCACTTTTCCAGCGTTTTCTTCATTATAAGAAATATAAAAAATAAATACAGGCTCATTGAAAAAGTAGTCGTATCTTTCTTCATCGGTAAGTTTCTCTTCTACTTCTTCGCAACACTCACCCTTCTCTAAAAGAAAACGTCCAACATAATCGGTATCTTCTCTTGCAAAAGTAACGGTATAACCCTGGTCAGCAGGAAAATCTTTTTCAAGCTGAGCTTTTGCAGCTTTGTAATCAGAAACAGCCACCGGCTCGCTATCAGAGACCTTAGCCTCTACGGTAGGATTCATATCTGGGATAGACAAAGCCAGCACTACCAGCCAGGATTGAATAAACAAAATCAGGGTTAAACAAACAATAGCAGCATATTGAAAGATTTTCGGCAATTTTATATCCGGTAGTCTGGTTTTAGAGACATCAATCTTAGGCAATTTTATATCCGGTAGTTTAATCTTAGTAAAGTCAAGCTTAGCCAACGAAAAGCGTCGGGTTTCTTTAGTCTTGATTTTATTTTTCGCATAATCACTACCAAGAATAGTCTCCATACAATGGTTACAGATTACGTGATTATCAGCGTGCTGTCCACAAAGCACACATGCTTCATCAATACTAACACCTGCAGCTATATCAAAAATTCTGGCTTTAAATCGGCGGCCAAAAACAGAGTCTAGAATTCGTCTTTCATTCTCTAGCCTCAGTATCCCCTCAACTACCTCCATCTTTGTGAAATCATACTTGGAAGTAATGCTGGCCATATATAGCAATTCTTGCTTTAGCTTGTCGTCTGCCATCAACGTCACCCTTATTTAGATTGGTTGTTTGCTTTACGATCCATTCCTTTAAAACATAAATATGCAAGAAGTTTATTATCCCTTTCAAGGACCTTTCCTGCATAAAGAATACCGTCTTTATGTACCTCAGCACGAACTATCTGCACCATAATACCAAGACTGATATCGATTTTGTGAGCCACGTCAGCAAAATTTATCTCAACCTTGTCTCCAATAGTAACTCTATTTGCATTTCCTACAAAAGAAACTCCTCTATCACTAACATCCAGAACAGTGACAGCGAATCTTCTTCCATCCTCCATCATGGCAGAGCCAGGTTTTTTAACCATAACTCTCACATCTTCACGTCTCTCACTAGAAGCAGCTATTGTTCCGAAATCGCTGGAATCTATAGCGTAATAATCTACGCCCTTGAAATTAACAAGACTTACTGCAACATTTTTCCAAACAACTCTACCTCCAGTATTTGGGTCAATGCAATGCAGTGAAAAGGACATACTCTTTGGTGAACCCTGAGTAAAATCTACCGCTGTATTATTATAAACATAAGGTTTAACCAATGCGCCAGTACCAGCATTGGTTCCAACCACTTCCGTCTTCAATTCAAAAGATGAGCCGCCAATCAGGATTTCTAAGGTAACTACCTGACCAGCCTCAAGCTGTTGAAGTTTCATTGTATTCTCCCTATTTCCTCATATATGTCCATTATATATGAACGCGCTGTGCAGATTCAACCACATGCTTTACAAGAATGCTTGTAGTAACTCCACCAACACCACCAGGAACAGGTGTTATAGCATCTACTATAGGCTCTGCTTCATCAAAAATAACGTCGCCACACAATTTATTCTTCTTATCATTCCAGCTAATACCTACATCGATTACAGTCTGACCCTCTCTGAGGTAATCTGCTCCTACGCTCTCCATCTGTCCTGATGCTACAACTACTATATCGGCATCTTTTGTAATTGATGGAACATCAATTGTTTTTGTATGACAAATAGTTACAGTAGCATTTTCATGCATAAGCATCATGGCAACTGGACGACCTATTACAAGTGAACGACCTATTACAGCTACCTTCTTTCCAGAAAGAGAGACACCATAATACTTTAATATCTCCATAGCTGCTTCTGCAGTACAAGGTGAAAAACCAAGTTTAGTATTTGTAAATACTCCTGCAAGGGATAAATCTGTACAACCATCTACATCCTTATCAGCTCTTAAAAGCTTTCTAGCCTTTTCACCATCGATATGTTTAGGAAGTGGTCTAAACATAAGAATTCCGTGTATTGTTATATCATTATTTAATTTATCCAGTGTGTCAAGAAAGTCTTCTTCACTCACATCCTCTGGAAGTGCGAAAACCTTAACCTGTACGCCAACCTGCTCACATTTCTTTAACGCACCGCGCTCATAGGATAAATCATCAGGTCGCTCTCCAACTCTAAGAATACCAAGAGTAGGTGTAATCCCTTTAGACTTTAATTCTTCAACATCCTTTAAAAGCTTTTCATTTAATGCTTCAACAACATCTTTTCCCTTAAGTAATTTTGCCATTTAACTAACCTTCCTATAATCTATTCCAAACATCGCTATAAATAGAATCAGCTTTGCTTACATATTCTTTTACTAAAGCATCTACACGGGCATCCAAATCCTCAGCATATGCTCTGTCTTTCATTGATTTTGTATTAATCTTTACATTAACAGCAGCGCCCTTTATCGCTCCCTGAAGCATAGCAACTCCTGTAGCAGCATCACTAATCATAATCACAGAACCCTTATCTGCAAATTCTTTCTGTAAATCCACCGCTTCACAGGCAAGTTCTAATATATGCATAGGAACAGAAGCTGCATCCCTAAGACATTTTTCCATAAGCTCATCTCTACCTTCAGTCTCTTTTGGCAAAGAATACGCTTTTGAGAGAGGTTCAAAAGCAACAGCATCATCTTCTATACACTGTAGTAAATCAACTCTAAGCTTTTGTGCCTTATCCATTAACACCAATATTTCATCTTCTACATCAGCATATTTTTTCTTTCCAACGGTAAATTCACCTACCATATCTCCAAGAGCAATGCCAATTGAAGCAACTAAAGCACTGGCGCCACCACCGCCTGGCACTGAAGTCTTAGAGGCAAGCAACTTAGTAAAATTAGAAATACTCGAGTTAATTAAATCCATAATAAATTTTTCTCCCATCTATCATATTTATATAAACAAAACTCCAAAGCCTTGAATCCTCAAAGCCTTGGAGTCCTATGCCTTTAAAAAATCAAATATTGTCATCTGATTTGAATCAGATACTAATGAGTCATATTTTTCCTGTTCCTCAGCTGTCATCTCTCTGTGGAACACATATGTCTCCTGTTTGATTGTCCCGTCTTTATCAAAATACAACTGTCTGTAATTGATATTCTCCCTATCTGTCATACAGTCTTTGAAATCCTTTCAAGTCAACATTATAAGCATATTGAAAGACCGTTGCAAACATTTTATCTATCTAAACGTCTATCAAATCCAGTGTCTTTATAATATTCTTTTTTTGCTAAATACATATTATCATCTGCTATTTTACAAAGGGTATTTATATCGATTCCAGGATTGTCTCTAAGTGACGCAGCACCAACAGAAACACTTATTTCATCAATATATGTACCCTTCCATTCATAAGTATACTTTTTAAAATTCTCAAGCCTTCTAGTAAGCTCAGCCTTGCTAGCAATAAGCATGGCAATAAACTCGTCACCACCCATACGACTTATAACACTGGTAGAATTATCCTGAAAAGCCTTCTTTATGCAATCAGCAGCGCCAATCAGAAGTTCGTCTCCTGCATCATGTCCCAAAGTATCATTTGTATATTTTAATCTATTAACATCAAAAAATACCACCGTAGTGTCACTTGAAAGCTCTCTGTCCTTGATTGAGTTAAGTTCCTCATAGAAATATCTTCTATTAGTAAGCTTTGTCAGTTCATCTGTATAGGCAAGCTCTTTAACCTGCACCAGTTCTGCTTCTTCCTCCACCTTAAGGCCAATCCTTCGATATATAATTCCAATCTGAGTGGATATATAAACCACAAGTCCAATAATAACTATCACATTGTAATTACTATCAATGTTATTAATATACATTGCCAAAGCGATAACGCAAACAAACAAGAACAGCAAATTGCCCATTGCTATAAGTCGTCTCTCGCTCTTTCGCTTCTCCGCCTTAATGCTTGAATATGAATAGTAAGCAACAAGGAAAATCATTGAAACATCAATTACATGAGCAAAGATTACAATATTGCCCCATTCTACAACACCAAACAAAGCAAATAAAAAGGCTCCCAAAATCAGCATTGCATATATGCCATCCAAAACATTATCACGCCTGCTTATTCTAAAGTTTACAGCTCTAACCAATTCCAGGAATGCAAGTGGCATAAGCACAAAGCACATTATTTCAAGAATGGCAAATCCTGTATTGTTTCCGAAAATAACCGTCAATAAACGGGTCTCACATAGCAAGCATGTACCTGCCAACATAGAAAAGGAACCAGAATAAAGCAATGCCTGGAAGGAAAGCTTTCTTAAAATTAAGGATTTTCTAAGTATAAAATGAATAGCAATTAAGGCTTCCCATAGTCCAGTGAAAAATAATATAACAGATAGAACTATTGGAAGCATCTCTTCCTTAAGTATTCGAATTCCATAACCCGATCTGGTGGTAATAAAGGCTTCTGTCAATTCAGAGCCATAAAGGGATTTTTGCATAACAATTTTGACAGAAACTGTCTTGTAGGAATACTCCGGTTTCATAAGAACATGAATTTCCTTCTTTCCTACATCAGACTCCTGACCAAAAAGAGTATTATCCAAGGAATGATATACCTCATTTCCATCAACATATACAGCAGCCTTGTCATAATAGCACTTCAACACAAGGAACTGATCTCCATATACTAATGGTAAGGTATTTTCAATGACAAACTCCTCTTTATTTGCGTAAGGGAACACCACATCCACACCATTATTAGTCCATCCGTTATCCATGGAGACATAGTTCTCTCGCAGCCTTGCATCGTCCTGATTTGAATATGCAAAACCCACCACAATTATAAAACATATTACTATGATGTAAATTGTAGCGATAACTCGCCTTACAAAACCCCAATCCACCATAACCTTCGCTCCTTAAAAAAGCTGCTAGTTATTAACTTCGATTCCAAACTCACTTGGTAAAAATCTTGGGCAAACATTGTCGGAAGTAACGATAACAGATGCTGCAAGTGTAGAACCTATCTCGCAAGCCTCTTCCATTGTCTTTCCATAAGTAAGACCAATAGTTACACCTGCAAAGAAGGAATCTCCTGCGCCTGTTGTATCCTTAACGTCTACCTTTCTTGCTGGAACAAAACCTGTGTTACCATCTATATCGGCATATACAGCACCCTGTCCACCAAGAGTAACAATCATCTTCTTAATCTGAGCACCCTGAATCTTCTTAGATAAAATATCCTGCATCTCCTCTGGAGTCTTCTCTGAATAATCATCCATGAAAAGAATTCCTGCTTCCTGCTGATTGCAAACGAAACACTCAACATTCTTAAGGAAATCACGACGCTCTACAGCAATACTCATATTTGAAACAGCTGCATAAACCTTAAGATTATACTTTTCTGCATACTTGAACACTCTCTTAATAGTGTCCTTTTCCATATCAATTTCAAGGGCTATACTGTCTGCATCCTTAAAAATCTCGTCACCCTGCTCATCAAGAATATTATTAATTTCTGAAAGATCTGGGCGCTTTGAAATAGATGCAACCACATCACCATGATTATCAAAAACTGCAAGCCACTTACCCATTCCATCTGGTGTACGGCGAACAAATCTTGTATCTACCTTATGGTTGTTAAGCTTATCTAAAACACCTGTACCAATACCACTATCATCAACAAGGCTTACAAATGTAGGTCTAAGCTCTACATTAGCAATATCCTCTACTACGTTTCTACTAACACCACCGTGTACTTCTTCAACAGTACCTACATTTCTACCAGCAGGAATATAACTTGCTGTAGAGTGTCCTTTAATATCAATAAATACTGCTCCTAAAACAACGATTCCCATGAATTCTATACTCCTTTTAAAAATAGTATTTTTGATTATAACACTACATGCTATAATATCAAATAATTGTGTTTAAATATTTTTCTAAGAGGTATTTTTATGATAAAAGTCGACCTTATTACAGGATTTCTTGGTAGTGGAAAAACTACCTTCCTTAAAAAATATGCAAAATACTTTATGGATCAGGGACAGCGCATCGGAATACTTGAGAATGATTACGGCGCGGTCAATGTAGATATGCTTCTACTAAACGAGCTTAGATGTGACAACTGTGAGCTTGAAATGGTAGCTGGTGGATGCGATGCTGACTGCCACAAAAGACGCTTTAAAACAAAGCTTATTTCCATGGGCATGAGTGGCTATGACCGCGTAATCATCGAGCCTTCTGGTATATTTGATGTAGATGAGTTTTTCGATTCATTAAGAGATGAGCCCCTAGATAGATGGTATGAAATTGGAAATGTAATCACTATCGTAGATGCTAAGCTTGACGAAAATCTTTCTGAGGATTCAGATTTCTTCCTTGCATCTCAGATTGCAAATGCAGGAGTGATTGTTCTCAGCCGAAGCCAGATGACAGATGATACTCATATCACTGCTACTATCTCTCATCTTAAAAGAGCTGCCGAAAAGGCAAAGCTTGATAAGAATATTGATTCAATCGTTTTTTCCAAGAACTGGAATGAACTTGTTTCTGCCGATTTTGATAAAATCTCAAACAGCGGCTATAGCACACATTCATATATAAAGAAGCTTGGTACTGATGATGCAGGTTACAAGACTCTTTACTTCCTGGAACTTCCTATGAAAAAGGACGGACTTAAAGAAAAAATCGATGCACTTATGGCTGACCCAGCCTTCGGCAAAATATTCAGAGCAAAAGGGTTCTTCAAGGATAATGAGGTATGGTATCAATTCAACGCCACTAAAGAAGATTTCGAACTAAACCAAATGCCTGTTGGGCAGGAAGTCTTCATTATTATCGGTGAAGAAATCAATGAAACAAAAGTAAAAGAATATTTTGGAGCAAAATAGCATACAACCACCAATATTAGTAAAAGAAGGATTCGCATATGCGAATCCCTCTTTCGTTTAAGGAATATTAATTAGAAAAAGTGTAGGTACCAACTGTACTCTTGTTGCCAGAATTTCCTGAAATATAATAACCTAATCCATCAACAAAACCAGAATTAATATCTACTGTCTGTTTTCCATTTCCATCAGAGAAAATCAATCCCTTAATGTCCTTTGGAATCTTAGCAGAATAAACTGACTCGTTGTACTCGTTCTTCTTTACAAAAGTTGCAGCCTTTCCTGGCCAACCTGTTGTATCACTGCCACCCCATGTATATACATATACATTGCTCCAGTTAGCATTATTTGAGAAGTAAACTGTAATTTCATTCTCGATTGGTGGTGTTGGAGTTGGAGATGGTGTTGGTGTAGGTGTTGGTGTTGGTGTAGGTGTTGGTGTTGGGGTAGGTGTAGGTGTTGGAGTTGGGCCAACATCCTTAAGTAAAACTGCAATACCTGTTGATCCAACGTGACCTCTGATATTTGATCCATCTACTGTAAATGTGCTTCCACTTACAAGATCCTTATATGTACCACTTCTAAGTGTACTTCCTGGATTTGAAACACTTACATCCCAATTTGAACCTGAGCCTAAAACAAGTGTAGCACCTGACTGTCTTGCCACGATAGCTACATTTCCATATGTAGAATAGTATTCCTTCTCGCCTGCACACTGGTTATGAAGCTTATTTACTGCAGCAACTTCAGGGCTTGTAAAGTGTGTGCTTCCCTTTTCGCCAACCTTGATTGCTGTCTTTTCTTTAGCATATGGTCTTGAGAAGTAAAGTGCTGATGAATTTGCTTTTGAACCAAGGATTGCATATGCTCTGTCAACTTTGTTCTGGTCAATATACTTAGTCCAGCCGCCCTCCCCTTGCGAATGATTAGAATATGTATCGTGACTTTCAGCGAAGTAAATCACCTCATCGTCCTCGATACCATTTGCTGTTGTCCAATAACCATAGCTGTATGGAACAGAGCCCTGATTTAAAGCCTGCATTACTGTAGCACTATAAACTGAATCAGTTACAGACATATAATCTGTATACTCGCTCATAAGTCTTTGTGCGTATGAGTCATTACCGACTACAGGCTGATCAAGAATCTCACCATAATTGAAAATTGAGTTATCAATTACATTTCTCCAGAAGCTACAATTTTCTGATGGAACAGAAATATGCTTTGCAGCATCCCATCTGATTCCATCAACTCCATCAGACTTAAGCTGAGAGATGTAATTCTTTACTTTATTCTGAACATAAGGATCCTCTGAATTAATATCTGGCATACCGATATCTCTGTGAGTAATCTGATGACGATTGTTGTAATCAATACCGCCCCACTCGTTATGCCAGTGACTTGAATCCTTAAGGCTACCATCGATGTTTGCGTGATCGCCAGCAAGGTGATTTGCTACTACGTCGACTACAACCTTGATTCCATATTTGTCTGCTTCCTGACAAAGTCTTCTTAAGTCACTTTCTGAACCAAGACCTGCATCGCCAACATAAAAACCATTTGGCTGGTAAAGCATATACCAGATTCCACCTCTTGAGCAGCTTGCCGCCTGAGCAGGTGAAGTTTGAACTGTAGAAAATCCAGCTGCCGCAATATTTGGAAGCTCATCAATTATCTGCTGATAAGTCCAATCGAAACAATGCAAGATATTACCATCTTTAATGTTTGTCTGAAGACCATAAGCGCCTGTCTGTGCAGCCTCTACAGTACCAGCATTAAAACTAAAACCACTAAATACTAACCCAGAGGCCACTAAAAGTGATAGCACACTGCGACACATTCTTTTGTTTAACATTCTTACCCTCCATTTTCTCATACATTATAATTGGGATCCCCTTCGATGCTGCGCAAACGGTTCCGCATTTACCGGTTTTATGGAAACGTTTCCAGCCCATGTCGTTATTTAAAATAGCTGATAATACACATGTGTGTCAATATAATTTACTATTTTCAGAAACATTTACAAATATTGCTTAATCATTTTGTGTAAATTTTTGCTTAAATATGCGCAATTCTGCGCAACATTTTCAAAATTATGGACAAAAAAAGAGGACCCTCAGGTCCTCAAAATCTACTCAGCAATATTTATTGATTAGATAAGATAACAGCCTCATCTTTATATGCTACTCCATTAAAAGCATGCTTAAATAGAACAATATCTCGCTTAAAATTAGGTGAGAAGAAATCTCCATCAACCCCAACTACTACTTCTAAATCTTGATCATACTGACTTAAATTTTCAATAACATCTCTGATTCTCATTATATTTTTACCCCTTCTTTCAAAAACCAACAGGATTTATAATACAGTCTCAAAGATATTTTTACAATACCATAATTACACACCTGTGTAGTTATCACAAAATCTTCACACTTATCCTTCTACAATCTCGCCAGCAATTGCTGTTGCCGCTGCAGTAACAGGACTTGCCAGATAAATCTGCACTTTACTAGTTCCCATTCTTCCAAGAAAATTCCTGTTGTTGGTAGCAACAACAACTTCATCATCGGAAAGAATTCCGCCGCCTCTGCCACAGCACAATCCACATCCTGGTGTAGTAATAATTGCTCCAGCATCAGAGAGAATCTCTAAGGTTCCATCTGCTAATGCCTCACGATAAATCTTTCGACTGGCAGGAGTAACAATAAGTTTTACAAAAGGAGCCACATGTTTCCCCTTAAGGATTGTAGCTGCAGCTCTTAAATCTTCAAGACGCCCATTAGTGCATGACCCAATAAATACCTGATTAACCTTTGTGCCTTTAAGTTCTTTTACAGGCTTTATATTATCCACGAGCGACGGACAAGCACAGACAGGTTTGAAATCTTCTGCCTTATATCTAAGAATTTTTGAATACTTAGCATCATTATCAGAACGAAGCTCTTTAAGCTTATCATCAAATGGAATCTTGCAATAATCGCAAGTCTTTTCATCAGGTGCAAAAAGACCACACTTAGCACCGGCTTCAACTGACATATTTGACATAGTCATACGGCTTGCAACACTCATGGCATCAACCGTGCTACCAGTAAATTCGATTGCCTGATAAGTGGCTCCTGAAGCAGTCAAATCACCAATGATTCTGAGAATAATATCCTTTGAGGTAACATTTCCATGCAAGGTACCTTCGATTTCCACCTTTATAGTTTCAGGAACCTTAATCCAAAGCTGGCCAGTGCCCAGAATACCTGCCATCTCCGTATATCCGATACCAGTAGAAAATGCTCCCACACAACCATATGTAACAGTATGACTGTCTGTACCAAAGGCTATGTCTCCTGGCTTCACATAGCCAGCCTCTGTCATAAGCTGATGGCAGATTCCATCTGTACGATGAACATTTTTGATGCCATACTTATCTGCAAACTCATCTCCAACTCTAAAGTGTCTGCTGTCATCTACCTGTGTAGCTGGGAGGAAATGATCATAGATCAAAACAACGCCCTCTGGTTTTGCTACTTTCTTGAAGCCCATTTCCTCAAATTTCTGCACTGCGAAAGGAACCATGATGTCATCAATCATGCACCAATCTACGTCTACAGTAACAATATCTCCAGGCTTTACTTCATGCCCTACCTTATTTCCAATTATTTTTTCAACAAGTGTATGTCCCATTTAATCCTCCCAATTAGTCTAATCCATTACGTTTTCTCATGGCCTTTACAAGACCGCCTGCCTCCAAAATCTCAGTAAGATTTTCTGGAAGACTTGCTATTGGATAGGATTTACCATTAACAATAATCTCTTTTCCTGGAATAACCTCTGCCTCATCGCCTTCAGCTACTTCATCATATAAATCCGGCTGTTCGATTAAAAGAAGTCCATTGTTAATTGCATTTCTAAAGAAAATTCGTGCAAAGGATTTTGCAACAATGCAAGATATACCAAGAGCCTTCACCACCTCTGGTGCCTGCTCACGAGACGAACCGCAACCGAAATTGTTTCCTGCAACAATCATATCGCCAGGCTGAATCTGAGCCGCCAGGTCTGGTCTAAGCGGAGAAAAAGCGTAAGGCTTCATCTCCTGCACTGTCTCAAAGGCTAGGTACTCTGTAGGCAAAATAATGTCTGTATCTATGTCATTATCTAATTTCCAAATCTTACTCATTACTGTACCTCCGCTGATGTTATGTAGCCTTTGATGGCTGATGCGGTTACTGTAGCGGCAGAAGCCAAATACACAAAGGAATCCTTGTGACCTGCACGGCCCTTAAAGTTACGTGTGCCTGTTGAAATAAGGGTCTCTCCTTCACCGATGACACCCTGGCATGCACCCCAGCAAACACTGCAATTAGGATTCATAACCATTGCGCCTGCACTCATAAAGATATCAAGTAAACCTTCTTTGAGAGCCTGCTTATACACTTCGCGACTGGCTGGAACAACGAGGAATCTCACTTTATCTGCCACATGCTTTCCATTGATTACCTCTGCTCCGACACGAAGGTCTTCTATACGTCCATTGTTACAACTGCCAAGGAATGCCTCGTCAATTTTTGTGCCTTCGCATTCTGATACTGGAACAATGTTATCAACGAAATGTGGTTTTGCAACGATAGGCTCAATCTCCGATAAATCAATATCAAAAACTTCTGAGAATACAGCATCATCATCTGATTTAAAAATAGCCTTTGGCTCACGGCCATGTGCCTTTAGGTAATCAAGAGCTACATCATCTACTTCCATAAGTGCAGTCTTGGCACCAGCCTCAACGCAGAGATTACAGATAGAGATTCTGTCTGCTATAGAAAGACCTTTTAGTCCATCTCCTGCAAACTCCATAGCTTTGTAATTAGCGCCATTTGCAGAGATTCGACCGATAATAGTAAGAATTAAATCACGTGCATATACGCCCTTCTTTAATGCACCATGAAGATTAAATCTGATTGTTTCTGGAACAAGAAGCCATGAGGTTCCTGTAACCATTGCATAAAGATAATCTGTACATCCAACACCTGTACCGAAAGCTCCAAGTGCTCCATAAGCACATGTGTGGGAATCTGCACCAAAAATAAGCTCGCCTGGACGAACGTGTTTTTCCATCATAACCTGATGGCATACGCCTTCTCCCTCATAAAAAGTGATGCCATGTTCTTTTGCAAAATCTCGCATTTTTTTATGAGAGGCTGCAGTCTTTGGACTATCCGCTGGAATATTATGGTCAATAATCCAAACCAATTTATCCACATCAGCAATTCTTGGCTTTTTTAAATTGTTATACATATCAATAGTAAGATGGGTTGTTCCATCATTACTCATAAGTCTGTCTAAAGTAACTGTCTCAATATCGCCAGCCTTACAGCTCTCTTTTCCTGCGGCTGCAGCGATAATCTTTTCTGCCATAGTCATGCCCATAATCTTTATCTCCTTTTAGTTATCTAGCGATGCAATCAAGCCACCCTGATCCAAAATTTCCTGCATTTTTGCTGGTAGCTTGGTACATGGAAATTGCTTGTCACCTACAGTAATGATGCCGGCCTGCAAATCCAGTTCCATTTCATCGCCATCTTTTACAGCATCATATAGTTCCTTGCTGACAATTACAGGCATACCAATATTAATAGAATTACGATAGAAAATACGGGCAAAGGACTTTGCGATTACAGCCTTCACTCCAAGAGCCTTTAGCACACTAGGTGCCTGCTCGCGAGAAGAGCCACAGCCAAAATTCTCATCAGCTACAACAAAATCCCCTGGCTTCACCTGGGATGCAAAATCTGAATTTAGCGATTCAAAAGTATGCACCTTCATTTCGTCTATTGTAGGGAATAGCAGATATTGAGATGCGATAATCTGATCAGTATCTACGTCTTTGTTAAATCGAAATACCTTACCCATAATTCCTCCTGATGTCAAAATAGTATTGCAACTATTGTAACGTAATTCTTTAGTGGTTTAAAGAGCTAAATTGCACAAATTATTCTCTAATCCAAACCTGCATCTCATTTTCCCCACGATTTGCCCAGGCATAATATGGAATAAATGTGAGCTTTACGTCTTTAAGAGATGGTTTGTCTTTAGTGTAAAGACCTGAATCTTTCTTTGCATATAGTCTCTTTCCTGTTGTTGTTAACAAACCTACGCCGTTAAGCAGACTATGATCAAATTTGTATTCAAAATGAGCATTTAATGGCAAGCTGAGACAATTTAAGTCTTCACCATTATCAACACCCTCGAGACAATAAATTAATGGTCCTCTGGAAACTGCCACCTTGCCTACGTCCTCAGATACGTGTGGATTAGCGTAGTTTCTAATTACTGACATATCAAAATTAACTCCTATTACCACAGAGGCACCTGGCGCCACATCAAGGTAGTGATAGCCCTTCTGTGAATCGATTTCCACAAGATTGCCACCTATTCTTATCCTAAAATTTTCAGACCAGGCTGGTATTCTTATTCCAATTTTTACATTAACCCCTGAGTTATTGCTAACGTAAAGGCCTGCCTGCTCATCCCATGGAAAACTTGTAGTCTGCTTTATTAAAACAACACCATCTTCCACATCCAACAGGGAATCCGAATCCATATATTGATTAACTAAAATAGTATTATCTTTTATCGTATATACGAAATCATCCAAGGATGCAATCATTCTAGCCAGATTAGGAGGACAGCATGCGCATCCAAGCCATGAAGGTCTCACCGGCTTAACATGACTTTTTCCTGGATCTTTCTTTGATTTTACCGGATTAACCTCAAGAGGATTTACATAGAAAAAGTGCTTGCCATCAAGTGCCATTCCAGCCAAGGCGCAATTGTACAATGCACGCTCCATCACATCAGCGTATTCTCCACATGGATCAATTCTAAGCATCTGACGTGCAAAAAACATAAGTCCAATAGCAGCACATGTCTCACAGTACATTGTGTCATTTGGCAAATCGTAATCCAACGTAAAAGCCTCACCATTTACAGTGGAGCCGATACCACCTGTTATAAACATTCTACAATCAGTGATGTTATCCCACAGTGTTCGACAGATTTTTAAAATCTCCTGATCACCAGTTGTTGCAGCTAAATCTGCAAGAGCTGTACACAAATAAACCACGCGCACTGCATGTCCTTCTGCAGTCTTCTGCTCGGATATAGGTGCATGATTTTGAAAATATGTATTAGGAGCATTTGCCACCCAATTAAGGGCATTAGGCCCCTGATATTTTCTAGCCTGTTCCTTGAAAAAATTAGGATGTTTTCCTCTTTCTGTAAGGAAGTATTTTGCCAGATTAAGATACCTCTCCTCACCTGTTGTATGATAAAGTCTCAGAAGTCCTATCTCTATTTCTTCATGACCATCATAACCGTGAATTTTGCCCTCCTCAGGGCCAAAATTTGTATCGATATTATCTGCACATTTTTTGGCTATATTAAGGACTTTTTCATTGCCTGTAGTAGCATAATAAGCCACCGCTGCCTCAATAAAATGCCCCATACAATAAAGCTCATGGCTTCCTGCCAGGCTTTGATATTTATATTCAATTCCAAGAATCGAAAAATAAGTATCAAGATAACCATCAGGTTCCTGAGCAGCTTCTATCAAATCAATAACCTGCAACGCATTTTTCTCCAACTCTGGATCCATCTTCTCTCTAAGTGAATATGCTACTGCCTCCAGCCATTTATATACGTCACTGTCCTGAAAAGTCCAGCCATAATGGGTTCCCTGTACCTTTCCGGCAGCAACCTTGAAATTCTCAATAGCATGGCTTTTCTCGTTAGGTATATTGGCATCATCCCTCTCTTTTTCGATAGTGATGCCTGCAATATCATTCAAAACCTGCCACTGATAAGGAATCATTTCTCTTCGAACTAACTCCCTGTACCTACCCCAAAAACTTGATGTAATCTTTACACTCGACATACCCTTCTCCTTCAATCAAACTGTTTACTAGATAACCAAATTATATCAAATCAATTTTAATACGTGCTCATTTTTTTGATTTTGTAGATATATAAAATTGTTATTTTTATGTTTTCTATTTAATACTTTTTTTTATCACATTTATGACTTATCATAATCTTCTGTAAAAAATTTAGTTTTGAGGTGATATATAAAATGAATTTATTTATTGTAAGTCAGATATTCGCCATTCTCGCCTGTATTTTAATGGTAGGAATCGGCTATTTAAAGACCAAAAGAGGCATGCTCATTGCTCAGAACGTGCAGTTCATATTTTTTATTATTTCATATGCCTGCATCGGAGGAATCGCTGCGGTAGTTGGAAATATCGTTAGCTTAATAAGAAACATGGTTTGTCTCAAATGGAAATTTACTACTCCATTAAAGATTTTCTTTATCGTTCTTCAGTTCGTAATTACATATGTTTCTTTATACAATGTTTGGTTCGCATGGCTTCCACAGAAAGCTGGCACACACGGACTTATGGATTGGCTTCCATTTGTAGCAGCTACACTTATTACTCTTACACTTAGCTCTAAGAATCCACTTATAATCAAGCTTGGTTGCATCGGAAGTATTTTAAGCTTTGGAACTTACGATTTTGTACTTAGAAACTGGACAGTATTTGCATTTGATTGCTTCTCACTTGTCACAAGCTTGATTGGTGTTTACAGAATTGTAAATGATAAAAAGGAACCATTCTAATTTATATAATAATTTCATATACAAAAAAGAGGGCTTTTGGAATATTTCCAAAAGCCCAAATTTTATGTCGCGTTTTTATTCAATCAAAAGATTTAATTAACCAAGGATTGAAAGAACACCATTTGTAGCCTGGTTAGACTGTGCAAGCATAGCCTGACCTGCCTGCTGAAGGATGTTGTTCTTGCTGTAGTTAACCATTTCCTCAGCCATATCTGTATCACGGATACGTGACTCAGAAGCGTTTGTGTTCTCAACTACGTTATCGACGTTAGCAATTGTGTGCTCAAGTCTGTTCTGGATAGCACCAAGTGATGAACGCTGTGCAGATACCTTAGAAACAGCATCAGCGATAGCATCGATAGCGTATGTAGCAGACTTACCTGTAGCATCAGCTACGTTAAGACCCTTGATACCAAGAGCTGTAGAATCCATAGCATTGATTGTAACATTAATCTTGTTTGTCATGTCAGCATCAGAACCAACATGAAGATTAAATGTAAGATCGTTCTGAACCTCAGCCTCACCCTTTGTAAGTGTAAGCTTAACCTGAGAACCAGTTGTATCTATTTCTGCATCAGTAGCCTTTGTCTTAGAAGCACCGATATTAGATGCAGCTGTAAACTCTGTTGCAGCAAGCTTATATGCCTTCTGTGCTGTAATAAGGTTCTTATTGTTGATATCAACCTTCTCATCTGTAGCAGCAAATGAAGTAGGATCTACTGTAGCGCTCTTAGCAAATACTGTTACAGACTTACCATTGTACTGGATTGTTGAACCATGACCAGCATGATCTGTAATATCATTAAATGTAATCTTTGCCTCTTCATCTGACTTAGTATCTTTTGTAAGCTCATATGTCTTACCATCGATGATAAGTGAACCAGTAGTTGTGTTATCAACCTTTAATGTTGAAAGAGCCTCAGCAACACTCTTAGCACCGATTTCGTACTTTGTGCCACCAATTGTTACGCTATCACCAACATTAAGCTTATTCATTGTGAAAGTAGCCTTCTCAGTATTCTGAGTAAGTGTTCCTTCAAGACCAGCATCATGAGCATCAATCTTAACAGTCTTCTTTCCGTTAGAACCCTTAAGAAGGTGTGTCTCATTGAACTTTGTAGACTCAGCTACACGATCGATTTCTGTTGTAAGCTGGTCAATCTCATTCTGGATAGATGAACGATCTGACTCAGAGTTTGTACCATTTGAAGCCTGAACAGCAAGCTCGTTCATTCTCTGAAGCATTGAGTGAACTTCTGTAAGAGCACCTTCAGCTGTCTGAACTGCAGAAACACCATCCTGAGCGTTTGTTGAAGCCTGTGAAAGACCTCTGATCTGCTTACGCATCTTCTCAGAAATTGAAAGACCAGCTGCATCATCAGCTGCACGGTTAATCTTGTAACCTGAAGCTAACTTCTCTGTTGACTTAGCCTGGCTACCAGCTGTTGTGTTAAGTACTCTTGCGGCATTTAAAGCCTGCATGTTGTGTTGAACTACCATAATCTTTATTTACCTCCATGTAAACATTCCCGAAATCCATTAGGGGAATAAACCAAAAGTGCTTTCGCACTAAACCAAAAAAACCATGCGAATTTATCGCACGGTTTTGGAGTATAAGGCCTAGCGTTATAAAAGTCAACTCATTTTCAAAAGAATTTTCGTTTATAACTATTTTTCACACTTTATTCACATTTACATTCTAAGCATGAGTTCCTTTTCGACTACATTTCCATCACGAAGATAGATACGAGGAACGCGCTTACTTACAGCACATGTAAGCTCATAAGGAATTGTTCCTGCGAGCTCAGCAAGCTCATCTATAGAATTCTTCTCTCCGAAGATTTCTACCTCACTGCCAACATCAACGGTAGGCATATCAGTAATATCAATCATACACATATCCATGCAAATCTTTCCACGAAGCTTTGCTGGACCCTCTTTTGTATAAAGACTGCATTTATTTGAAAGACTGCGAAGGAATCCATCAGCATAACCATATGGAAGAACTCCAATACGAGTGGTCTTGTCAGTAACAAACATTCCACCGTAGCTGATGGCTGTGCCTTCTGGATAGATTTTGATGGTGCTAACTGTAGTCTTCATAGTCATAGCTGGCTTCAATCCCATCTCATGAGCGAACTCGCCGTATCCATAAAGTAACAATCCGGGGCGAACCATATCAAGATAAGTATCAGGGAAGCGAACTGTAGCACCTGTATTTGCACAGTGACGAATTGCAAACTTATGGCCAAGTTCCTTTTCTACTGACTCGATTACACGTGTAAATAAATCAAACTGCTTTTTAGTGTATTCATCACACTGATCACCATGCTCATCAGCAACAGCAAAGTGAGTGAAGATACCTTCGGCAGAAAGACCTGGCAATTTGCAGGCTTCCACAATGCCTTCAACACCAGTTCCAAAATAATTATCATAGCAAAGATAGCCAAGACGTGACATACCTGTGTCCACCTTAATATGAACCTTTAAGGTACCACCACACTTAACAGCCTCAGCGCTGTACTCATCCGCCTTAGCCTTGCATGTGATTGCCTGAGTAATATCATATTCAATAAGACGTCCCACCTGCTCCTTTGGAGTATGTCCAAGGATAAGTATAGGCATCTTTATTCCATTTACACGAAGCTCCAAAGCCTCATCTGCACTGCTTACTGCTAAATAATCAGCTCCAAGCTCCTCTAAAAGCTGGCTTACCTGAATAGATCCATGGCCATAAGCATCAGCCTTTACAACTCCAAGAAACTTTACATTTGGTCCAATTTTTTCTCTTATCTTTTTATAATTATAGGCAATAGAATCAAGATTTATCTCTGCCCATGTACGTCTAAGTGTAGATTCCATTTCTAATCATCTCCTAAATCAAAGTAGCTCATATCATTATACTACTTTAAAACATAAAAAAAAGTGCTTCTCCAATTTTGGAGAAGCATAATAATTACAATACCTTAGATAAGAAATCCTGAAGACGCTGGCTCTTCGGAAATTCAAAAATCTCAGCAGGAGTACCCTCCTCTTTGATTCCCTTTTCATCAAAGAACATAACTCGGTCAGCTACTTCTTTTGCAAAGCCCATCTCGTGAGTAACAACAACCATTGTCATTCCATCATCAGCAAGCTCCTTCATAAGAGAAAGAACCTCACCTACCATTTCTGGGTCAAGGGCGCTTGTTGGCTCATCAAAAAGAATAACCTCTGGATTCATGGCAAGTGTACGTGCGATAGCAATACGCTGCTTCTGTCCACCTGAAAGGCTGTCTGGATATGCTTCTGCCTTATCGGAAAGACCAACACGCTCTAAAAGTTCCTTTGCCTTTGCGTCTGCTTCTGACTGACTCATAAGACCAAGCTTTACTGGTGCAAGTGTTAGATTCTTCTTAATAGTTAGATGTGGGAAAAGATTGAAGTGCTGGAACACCATTCCCACACGACGGCGAACATCATTTATATCTACTCCCTTTGCAGTAATATCTTCGCCATCAAGATAAATAGTACCACTTGAAACATCCTCAAGCTGGTTCAACGTACGAATGAAGGTAGACTTGCCACAACCAGATGGTCCGATGATGGCAATAACCTCTCCCTTTTCAATCTGCATATTTACATTTGAAAGAACCTCATTATCTCCAAAGGATTTTGATAGGTTCTCAACCTTTATTAAAACTTCATTAGCCATTTTATTCTCTCCTTATATTATCGTTCACTCTTTCTCAAATTCTTTTCAAGCTTTCCTACGCCCATGTTAAGAACCTGAACAATAATAAGATAAATAAGTGCAACTGCAATCAATGGAAGGAATGCCTCGTAAGTAATACTTCTGATAATATCACCACCACGAGTAAGATCCATAAGACCAATGTAACCGCAGATTGATGTTTCCTTAATAAGTGAAATAAACTCGTTTCCAAGTGCAGGAAGTACGTTCTTAATAGCCTGAGGTAAAATGATAGAAATCATAGTCTGCTTATAGTTAAGACCAAGGCTTCGTCCTGCCTCCATCTGACCACCATCAATAGACATGATACCACCACGCATAATCTCAGCTACATATGCACCAGAATTTATCGCAAATGCGATAATAGCCACAAGAAGCTTTGGAACATTCACTGACTTGAATACTACATAATAAATAATCAAAAGCTGAATCATCATAGGAGTTCCACGGATGATTGTAAGGTAAAGCTTACAAATAACATTTGCAAGAGCCCATCCGCCAGTCTTGTCATATGTAACACGAATGATAGCCACAACAAAACCTATAATCATACCAGCAAGTACAGCCAGGAGAGCGATGATAAGTGTGTTAACAAGACCCTTTACAAGATATGTCCATCTGCTGTCATCTACAAAGTTTCTCTTAAGATTTTCTATAAAGCTGATGCTGCTTCCAGCTGCTGCTCCATTATTTACAATGATTACCTGCTTCGTCTTTACGTATGACTCAGAGAAGTTGATAGACTTAAGACGCTCCTCTGTCTTTGTCATTCCAGCTATACCGAGGTCAGCCTTGTGTGAACTTACAGCATTGATGATACTATCAAACTCGATATCCTCGATTTCAATCTCCATACCAAGCTTATCGCCGATAGCCTTGATAAGTTCCATATCGATACCTACTGCTTCACCATTTTCATAATATTCATAAGGTGGGAAGGCAACGTTTGATACAACTACAAGCTTACCATTATCATATACAGTACCAACTGGTGTTTCATAAGGGCAGGTTCCCTTTGTCTCAGCACCAATATAATTCTTTGTAATCTGATCAAGTGTGCCATCTTCCACTAATTCAGCAAGAGCACCATTTACTTTTTCAAGAAGCTCATCATTATCCTTTGCAATACAGATTGCATAATCTTCTGTTGTGAATGGCTCATCAAGAATTTCAAGATTAGCCTCGTCCTGTGTAGTAGCAATAGCTGGCTGCTCATCAACAATAACGCAGTCAATCTTTCCCTGTCTTAAGGCCTGCACTGCATCTGTAAGCTTATTATATCGCTCGATTGTAGTGCCTTCTTCATCACCCTCTAAATCGGATGCATAAATATCACCAATAGTACCGAGCTGAACTCCGATGCGTGATCCTGGTAAATCGTCCAATGACTGAATCTGTTTTCCTGTGTCCTTATCAGCTGTTCCGCAGGCTACAAACAATGCTGCTGTCATAGCTAAAAGGATAAGCGATAATTTCTTCTTCATGAATTTTTATTCCCCTACTCTGTATTTTTATTCATATATATTAACACAAAATGAATAAATATCAATATAAAATTAAAAGAGAACCTAACTTTTTTAGTCAGATTCTCTCATTTTAGTTGTCACAATGCTATTGTTTCTTAGCTAATCTTCTGATTCTTCGTACTCTGGTAGATTTCTTTGTACCTCTTCTGCGAGGATTTTTTTCCTTTTGGTATTCCTTTATGTCTGCAAGAAGCTTTTCATA
Source organism: Pseudobutyrivibrio sp. UC1225 (assembly GCF_900115215.1). Lineage (NCBI taxonomy): Bacteria > Bacillati > Bacillota > Clostridia > Lachnospirales > Lachnospiraceae > Pseudobutyrivibrio > Pseudobutyrivibrio sp. UC1225. The sequence goes on from NZ_FOVQ01000001.1 coordinate 422,117, forward strand.
ATCGCGCTCAAATAAAAGCTCACTAATTTCTACATTTAAAGCCTTTGGGTCAACCTTTGTCTCTGGTATATCTGGTTCCACACCTTCAGCCTTTGCTGCTCTTTTTATTCTTGTAATCTCAGCTTTTGTAGGTGGAGTCTTTGTCCATTCTATTATCTTCTTTCTCACAAATGGTTTGCTCTGGCCTGCATATTTAGGCATGCTAAATCTTTCAAGAAGCATAGCAAGCTCAGGTCTCCACAGCAGCTCTATTTTTCTCTCAAGCTTCATCTTTTTATTCAGCTGTGGCTGTCTGAGAAAATAAAAATCAGCCTTATCATCTACTTCATCCACTGTGATGATGCCCCAGTGTTCGGGAACATGCTCCTCTATATGGCTGGCATGACTGCTTCCCACAACAACTAAATTGTAATCAAAATATTTATCATAATCCTTTATCTGACTATCCAGTCTTGTATAAGTGTCTGCATCTGACTTAATCTCGATACCCACTATAGCGCCTGTAATCACCATAATTACATCGGCTCTAGATTTTCCTATCATCTTTTCCTCAAAGATTCTGGTCTTGCCGTATTCAAGCTCTAAATAATCAAATAAAGCCTCTCTTATATCCTTATCCTTAAGCATGCTTCTAATATCCTAAATGCTTTAATAACCCTTCACAGCCTCTAAGTACATCATCATAGCAAACATCAAATTTACGTGTGTACCATGGGTCGTCAATATCTCTTGGTCTGTCTGTAAAATCTAGAAGTCTGTAAATCTTATCATCTTTATCTGGACCAAATTCATATGCAAGATCGTGCATGTTCTCCGCATCCATTCCGATGATATAATCGAATTCTCCGTATTCGTCTTTACGAATATGACGGGCTGCATATCCATCACAGTTAATTCCATGTGCATTAAGCACCTGTCTTGTTGGTGGATATACCGGATTTCCGATTTCCTCATATGTCATAGCCGCACAATCAATGTAAAAGTCCTGACTGATTCCGCGCTTATCTACCATATCCTGAAAAACATATTTGGCCATTGGCGATCTACAAATAGAGCCATGGCAAACGAATAATATTTTATGCATAGTGTAATCCCCGTTCTCTTTTTTATTAACTTGTTTCATTTTAACAGTTGTCCTTTCAATATTCAAAATAAAAGGGCACAGACAAATGCCCGTGCCCTGAAAAAGTCTTCATTATCTAACTACGACTTTAGTTCCAATATTTACTTTATTAAACAACTGTGCTGCAAATTCATGTGGAAGATTTACACAACCATGGGATCCATGATTAATATAAGTATCTCCACCAAACTCTTCTGCTGTACGCCATGTAGCATCATGGAGACCAATGTTGGAATCTGTAAATCTCATCCAGTAATCTACCCAAACCTTCCATGTAGGTCCTCTCAAAGTCTTTCCTGGAATATGAGCCTTGATTGAATAGGTTCCTCTAGGTGTACCGCGATGTGCAGAAGTCTTTCCTGTAACGCACGGACTTTGCATTACAAGAACGTTATTCTCAAAATAAGAAACCGTCTGATTATTTATATCCACGTCTACATATGTAGGATACGGAAGATTATCAAATACCGTACCAATCAAGCTAGGTGTCTCAACGGCTTCTGGTTCTATCACCTCAGGCTCCACAATAATCCCTGTAAGCTCTTCATTTAGATTCTTATAACGCCCTTCGGCTTTTCCACAATTAATATAATGAGCCATCAAAATCTGCGGATCATTGCCAAATGTAGCTACTACATCAGGATTGTTGGCAGCATAATACACTGGATCAAAATCTGTAATCTCTGCTGCTTCAACAATGATTGTAGTCTTTTGGAGGGCAAATGCCAGCACCATAATTGTGAGTGTAAAAATAATCTTTTTCATAGTTTAGTCTCCTAAAAAAGTAATGATTATTACACTCCCTTTTTTCATTATTGAACCATTTTCATTTTAAAAGTTATCACACGCAGATTATTTTTCAATGGGTTTCACAGTATTGATCTTCTTTTTTCACATTGATTTCACAACAAAAAAGGGACCCCTTTCGGAATCCCTTATTTACGCTATTTTATTTACTGAAAGCTATCTGTGCGAAGTTGTAGAAACCAAGATACCAGATATTGAAATCATGTCCGCCGTTAAGCTCCTGCCACATATAGTTCTCACCATTTTTGAACTGGTTGCAAACTGATGGAAGGTTCTTAGCTGCAGTTGAAGCACTTGAGTATGCTATGCCATCCTGAAGACCACAAATGTTGTAGAAGTAGTGGATTGGATACTTATTGCCATTTAAAATCTGTGCTGTCTTAGCTGCTGTGTTACTTGTAGGTGCAGCTGAGAAAGCTCCAAAGTAGCTGAATAAGTCTACGCACTCGCCAATACCGATATTAATTGTCTGCATACCACCCATTGAAAGACCAGCGCATGCTCTGTGGTCTCTGTCTGTGTATGTGCTGTAATGAGAATCAATGTATGGAATAAGGTCGTTTCTAAGCTCCTTACCAAAGTTGTAGAAGGAATCTGTAGAACCACTTGCTGATGCCTTTCCGTTTGGTGTTACAACGATAAATCCATCGATGTCACCATAGTATGTAAGGTTATCCATGATAGCCTTTACACGTGAGTTGTTTCCTGTCATGCCCCACTCATTCTCATTTCCACCGATACCATGAAGGAGGTAAAGAACTGGGTACTTCTTGCTGCTATCATAACCTGCTGGTAAATAAACATTAGCTCTCTTTGTGTATGTACGATTATTTGCGGAATAATCATGTGCTGTGTAAGAAATGTTTACAATCTTACCTGAGCCTTCACCACTTCTAACTGCTGTGTACTTTGAAGGAATTGAGTTCTCAATCTTAGCAGTTGGGTTGTAGTGTGGGTTCTGTGTTGGAACTGGTGTAGGTGTTGGTGTTGGCTTAGGTGTTGCTGTTGGTGTTGCTGTAGGCTTTGGAGTTGCTGTAGGTGCTGGTGTTGTAGTTGGCTGAACTGTAGCAGCGCCCTCAAACTCATAGTCAAACTTATCACCAATAGAGCCTGTACCCTGTGAACCAAACTCTACACTTGAACCATTTGCAATTGTCTTGTTCCACTCAACAGGAGTAATCACATAGTAATTTCCACTTGTCTTAACATTTACATTCCAGCTAGAACCAATGTTAACCTGATTCTTGTTAACCTTCAGTGTCCAGCCATTTACTGTGCTGCCTGTCTTATTAGTAATCTTATAACTAATCTGGTAACCTGAGCCCCAGTTATAGATTGTATAAGTGAGCTCAAGTCCCTTTGTAGAAGCAGCTGGTGTCTGAGTAGGCTGTGGAGTTGGTGTTGGAGTAGCTGTAGGCTGTGTCTCCTGAGACTGTCCATCAACTCTCTCTAACTGCCACTGCTGATTCTGATTTCCGTTATATCTGTACTGAATTACATTGGATCCGTCGGCTGTCTTATGGCCGTTAACATCAAGATAACGAACTGCATTTGAAGCCTTTGTTGCAATATTGAAGATATTACTGTCATTTGTTGTCTTTACGACAAACTTCTGGGCATTTCCGCCATAGCCCTGATAAATTCCGATGTTAGCAGAATCTACATCCTCGCCGTTTGCTACATCGAGCATGTAATTGCCAAGACCTGAAGTAAGATTGATGTAACCATCATTTGTATTTGTTACATACCACTTCTGTCCCTCTGCTCCTGTGCCTGAGCTGATGCATACATTTGTCCATCCGCTGGCTTTGTTGCCCTCAACTGTAAGGTACTTCTGAGACTGAACTCCCTTAATGTAATACCAGCCATCAGCAATCTGTGCTGTGTCGCCTGCAGCCTCTACATCAGTCTTCATTGTCATACCTAATGATGTAACAACAAGACCAAATGCTAAAGCTTTGGCTAAAATTCTTTTGCTTTTTTTCATTAAACATCTTCTCCTTTTCTGTAAAATATGGGGTTGTCTACTTTAAATAGACACCGCAATAACCCCTGTTTATTATTTTAACAACACATGTCATATTATGCAATATTATTTTAATATTTGTGTAATAACTGGAACTTGGGTGAATCACCCTTGAGATACGAAAAAAGACCTAAGCATTTGCTTAGGTCTTTTGAGTAGCGAGAGGGGGATTCGAACCCTCGACACCGCGGGTATGAACCGCGTGCTCTAGCCAACTGAGCTATCTCGCCATAATGACTATTATTTGATTTTGAATGGGACCTACAGGGCTCGAACCTGTGACCCTCTGCTTGTAAGGCAGATGCTCTCCCAGCTGAGCTAAGATCCCAGAGCTTTTAGCGTTTTATTACCGCTTCAAGCGACTCGTATAATATAGCATTGGATTGGGGGGATTGTCAACTGCTAAATGAATATTCGCAATACTTTTTCATATTTGTCTAATTTGCTGAAAACCATCCCCGTCCGTTGCTTATAAATTTAGGCCTTAATAGCCCATCTCATCTTAGTAGATTTACTTCTTGGATTAATTCTGCACTCCTCTGCTGATGGACGAGTTACATCTGATGAGACTTCAGAATATACACCTACTCTAGCCAGCTCCTTAAAGGATTTCTTCACCAGACGATCCTCTCCTGAATGGAATGTGAGAATAGCCACACGTCCACCTGGCTTAAGGATGCCAGGAAGCTTTTCAAGGAAAGAATACAATACTTCGAATTCGCTATTAACGTCTATACGAAGTGCCTGGAAAACCCTGGCACAGCTTTTCTTAACTGCCTGCTCCTTCTCATCCTTAGGTACCTTCCAGAGAGCTTCTGTAATGGCCTCTCGAAGAGCTGTAGTTGTATCCATAGGATTTCCCTTAGACATAAGAGTAAATACCTTATGGGCTATCTCCTCAGCATATGGCTCATCAGAATTTTCTACCATCATTCCAACAAACTCTTCTTCAGTAATGTTATGAAGACGTTCTGCAGCAGATTCACCATGTTCTGGATCAAGACGCAAATCAAGAGGGCCATCTATCTTATAAGAAAAACCTCTTTCCGGATTATCAATCTGCATAGAAGAAACTCCCAAATCAGCTAGTACAAAATCAAATTGTCCGGCCTCTTCAGCAACCTTGTCTATGTTTGCAAAATTTATAAGTCGGAACTGAAAATTATCTTCACCAAAACCAAATCCGCGAAGGCGCTCTACCGTCTTTGCGGATTCAATAGGATCTACATCAAGTCCATAAACACAACCATTTCCCTGAAGCTGTTCAAGCATCTTTCTGGTATGGCCACCATATCCTAAGGTGCAGTCCAAGCCCTGCTGTCCCGGCTGAATCTGAAGGAAATCTAAAATCTCCTTTACCATTATCGAAATATGCATTCCTGCAGGTGTGGAGCCCTTGCTTATAACACGCTCTATGGTGTCCTTATATTTTTCTGGATTGTGCTCCTTATATTTTTCCTCGAACTTCTTAGGATATTTTCCAGAATATCGAACTCTTCTTTTATGCTGCTTTTCTTCCATTTGTAGGTTCCTTGTCTATTAGTTAATAAATTCTACCTTTAATTTATATCTGCTATCAACAGCCTTCACTACAGGCTCGTAAATATCATATACTGCTTTAAGTGCCATGTCATCTGCTTTCTGTCCATTTGAAGCCTCATTAAAACTCTCGCGAAGTCTTTTACTAAGTTCCCTCTCAATAGTATTGTAATCCTGCACTGTCAGCTTAATACTTCCAATGGTAAAGAACCCACTTTTCTGACTACCAATCTCCACTTTGTCTGGATCTATTTCGATGGTATCTAGATATGGATGCTTAATTCTAATGGTCAAAACCTTATTTTCCTCATCATCAATAATATTAGATTTATTAAGTTTATCAAGGTCTACGACAAAACTTCCTTTGCCTTTATATGTAACAGTCTGATATTTCTTAGTTGGATCCCAGTCAAGAGAATCTAGCATTCTGTCTTCAATGGTGTAGCTTACATCTCCTGTCACCTCGTATGCCACAAGTTTTCTGGTTTCATTTGGCTTTGAAAGAATCACATCAGAAAATGAAACTCTTACTCCGCTGCCACCTAGCTTGATGGTATTTGGATCAATCATTTCAATGCCATCATCAAATTTAGCAGTATCATTATCTTTCTTGATATTATATGCAATAATAATCGAAAGTGTCGCTACCAACAAAACAGCGCATAATAACTTCAGTATATTTGTCTTATTCATCGCCTCCGCTCCTCATTCTGATTTTAAAGCTGCTAAACTGAAACAGTTGGTTCAATATCCATAACAGCAATGCAAATGTTAAAACCGGAATAACACAGTAGGCAATTATCAGAATAACAATAGAAACGATAAATCTCTGAATAATGCCCTTATAATAATCAAAAAGATCTTTTACTCCGTCAATGGCTGACTGGAATGCCACAGAAATCTTCTCAAAGAATCCTTTGTCGGCAGTGGAATCAGATATTCCCTCTACCTTTTCTGCTCCATCCTCTGCAAGATTGACTGTTTCTTCCACGTAAGGCATATACTCTGCACAAATCTTTTCAGATAAGGCTGTACCGCAAGGAACCACCAACACAAGAACCACAGCCAACGTAAATATCTTCAAAGACAATGCTTTAAAAAACTCCCTTTTTGTAACCATGTAGGCAAGAAGCAAAATGAGTGCAACAGGAATAACAAATCTAAAAACTAATGGCACACCTTTGATAACCAAAAGCTTTTCAAACATAATCATTCCAAGCATCAGAATGAAATATTTATTCATGTCTGCCAGTGAATCTGCCAAAGGTGTAGCGTAATCGTCTGGCAAAAATGTGATAACTACAGACATGGCAATTGTCGCCCCTGCTATTCCCATAACGGTTGTTTTAGCTTCTTCAAGTGTCTCAACAGATCCGCCAAACACCGGCAGATTCTCAGTTTTGGCTGAAGCTACGCAGTAAGAAAAAACAATAAGAAATACCATTAACAGGACTTTTGTTATGAGTCCCCAGCGTTTTGTAGTTGTCTCAGTCAATATTTCTCTCCCTCATCTCTTTCTTAGTTGTTCATGTCAATGTAATCTGGCTCATCATCCATGATGATTGCGGCAATAATATAAGCAAGAATTCCTGAACCTCCTGCTAATGTAAATAAAACCCAAAGCAATCTTACAACAGTAGGATCAATATCAAAATAATTTGCTATACCTCCACAAACACCACAAAGCTTTCTGTCTGAACTTTTGTATAATTTTTTACTCATAATAAACATCCTTTCTAAAAATACTAATTGGTAATAAGTATATCACTTTTGTGTTGTTGGTTTTATTATAGATGATGTTTTCTTAGTACAATAGTACAAAAATGGTGATTATTGGTATTATATTTTTCTTATTTAGAAAAATAAAAAAGGTTACCCTAGAAAACTGTGGTAACCTTATACTTAAAAGCTTTAATCTTCTCCCACCAAATGTACAATCTCTGGTTCATGACCTACAGCTGGAAGAAATTTATCAAAAATATCAACTGTCTTTATTTTCAAGCTGGAGGTATTAATACATGGATGACATCCAATGTACTCATCCTTTTTTACATCCTCATCCACAAGAAGCTTTACAGCATGTTCTTTATCATTCATGAGACCCATGATACTTACTGAGCCTGGTTCAATATCCAGATATTTAAGCATATCTTCAGGCGATGCAAAAGAAAGTCTTGCAGAATTAATCTGGCTGGATAATTCCTTTGTTTTAAATTTCTTATCACCTGGCATCATAAGCAAGTAGAACTTTGTCTTCTGCTTATTGCACAGGAAAAGATTCTTGCAAATGGTGACATCCAAAATTTTGTCAATCTCGTTGCAGACTTCCATTGTTCCAGCTGCCTCATGATCTGTTCTCTCATATTCAATTCCAAGATTATCCAAAAAATCGTATGTACGAATTTCCCTTGACTGTCTTTCTTCACAATTTTCTGGTCTACCTTTTAACAGTTTCATCTTTATCCTCCCGATTAAGCGCTGGGGCGAGGACAATCTGTAGTCCACCCCCCGCTTGCTATTCATGTAATTCTAGTGGTAGCCCATCTGGATCAAAGAAAAAGGTCATTTTCTTATGAGTGAACTCATCTGTTCTGATGGGTTCACATTCAATCCCTTTGCTTTTAAGCTCTTCCACTTCAGCTTCTATGTTTTTCACATAAAAAGCCAAATGTCTCAAACCACATGCCTCAGGAAATGATGGTCTCTTAGGTGGATTCTTTGGAGCAAATATTTCCAACTCTGTGTGTTCATTAACCCTAAGATCAAGCTTCCAATCCTCTTTCTGTGGTCTGTAATTTTCTCTTATTATCCCAAATCCAAGCTTATTTACATAAAAGTCTTTCGCACGCTTGTAATCGGAAACAATAATAGCAATGTGATGTATGCAAGATAATTCCATAACTTAATTCCTAATATACCTTTTCTATTTCTTCTGTAATAGAATACATTTCCTTGAATATAGTAGCAATAACCAAATTCACTGGCTTCTTAATACTTGAATTTGGATTTCTCATATTTTGATATAAACACTGTTATTTCTGCAGCAGGCTCAGTGCCTCCTGCTGTGCTATTAATTCACGTTTGATGTGTTTAATCATAATGTAACCAACTCTTCGTTTATTATGTCTTCGCTCTCAGCCATAGCCTGTAAAGTCATGGTTAGAAGCTTTTCCAAATCAAATGCAGCCTGTCGTGTCATTACGATATCCCCCAAGTGGCAAGCGCGAATATATGGATGTTTCTATGGATTATCGATAGGAGGTACCCCTATGAAATCAATTCTTATTAAGGACACCACAAAAGAAGAACGTGAGCAAATCATCCGCAGCTCTCTGGACTGTGGCGGCGGCTGTGAGAACTGTTCTTCCTGCTGGCTCGGTGGCGGCTCCCCTTGGGATATGTACCAGGATTATATCGATGGCAAAAAGGAAATCGCAGAGATTAACCGTGAGTATAATGCTAGGTATCTGCATTAGTGAGGGCCACTAAGTCCGACTTTTCATACTTATTATGCCCTTGCATGCTCTTTTTGTATTTCCAACATTTAATAGCATCATCCAAACTTTTGCCCTGATTATCTTCAAAAAAGTCCCTAATGTAAGTGTTGTATTCAAACTGCTTGTCTATCTTGGTTTTACCTTTTTTCTTTTCTTCTAATATCTCATAGTAGGCAGCTATAGCATCTCTGTATGTTTTCCCCGCATTTGCTTTTAACCATTTCTGAAACTGCACATTAAATGAAAATGATTTACCAATCTTTTCTTTGAAAAAAGCTCTATGCTTCTCGGAACAGACTATATTGTTTTCTATGATTGTATCTTCAGTGAGAGTGCCAACTTCAACGGTATTTCTCTTAGTTTTGGACACTTCCTTTACCTTTCCAGTATCTAGAAAGTACGCTATTCTCTCAGTAAGTTCTACCTTTCCCCCAGAAGTAGGAAGTCCATTGTTTCTGCAAAACTCTACAAGCTCTTCCTTCAGATAATAGTAACTTCTGAATGAATCGCTATCTAGATTTGTGTTAAGTATTGGTCTTTGCGTCATATTTCACCTCTTATAGTTTAGTAATAGTATATCGTATTTACGAATAATAAAAAACATCTGTTGAATTTACTTTACGGGTATATTTACATTTTCTCAAACTATACCCGTAAAATTTTAAAACAAGCCCTTAGTTATGCCACACAGGCACATTTTTCAGCAAGATTGTGCTCTAACCTTGCGCGCTTTAGATACAAAAAAAGAACTGTCGCAAAATCTGCGACAGTTCCATCTTATTCCATTAAAAATCATCCGGTAGCTTATCCGAAATCTTATTCCACTCATAAGGTGTGTTCTGGTACACGTAATAATTCAACCAATTAGAATACATAATATTTCCATGGCTTCTCCACTGGAGCAGAGGTTTCTGCTCAGGATCATCGTCTGGATAATAATTTACAGGGAGGTCGATTTTCAATCCCTTGCTCTTATCACGCTTGTACTCGTTATCAAGAGTGAAGCGATCATACTCTGGGTGTCCCATTACAAAAATATTGCTGCCATCCTTAGACATGCAAAGGAACACTCCTGCTTCCTCTCCTTTAGCACAAACTACGAGATCCTTACAAGCCTCTATATCTTCTGTGCGCACGCCTGTGTGACGGCTGTGTGGCGCATAAAAAACGTCATCGAAACCACGAACAAGTGGAATCTTTCTGTTCTGAACCTTGTGTGGGAACACACCAAATTTCTTATCATCCAAATCGTACTTATTAATGCCGTAACGATAATAAAGACCAGCCTGACATCCCCAGCAAAGATGAAGTGTAGATGTGACATGAGTCTTTGTCCACTCAAATACATGAGTGAGCTCCTCCCAATAATCCACCTCTTCAAAAGGCATCTGTTCTACAGGTGCTCCTGTAATAATCAAACCATCAAAATATCTATCGTACACGTCCTCAATGCGCTCATAGAAAGTATCAAGATGAGTCTTACTTGTGTGCTTGCTCTCGTGGCTTCCGACAGTGAGGAAAGTCACATCCACCTGAAGTGGTGTATTGGAAAGGGATCGCAAAAGCTGAAGCTCTGTAGCCTCCTTCAAAGGCATTAGATTTAAAATCCCAATTGAGATAGGTCTGATATCCTGATGAGTGGACCTATTCTCGTCCATAACAAATATATTCTCTTGCTCAAGTATTGCCTTAGCAGGTAAATCGTTTTGTGTTCTAATTGGCATACTTCTCCCTCTCCTTTACCATCTAGTATATCTACGTAACTTTTTTAATGATAACACAACCTAACTTCTTGTGCCATGCATTAATTCTTTATTCGCATACATTCGCTCATCTGCCTTAAGATATACTCGATTAGGATCTGCATTCTCATATTCATGTCTAAAAGCATAGCCAATTGCTGCGCTACGATTTATTGATGGATCTAATTTATTCAGTTCATCTAATTTATTGTTAAGCTTTTCTATAAACTCATCCAATTTATCCATGCTATTCCCTGTAAGAATAGCGACAAATTCATCGCCACCTATACGTCCAACAAAACCTTCCTTACCAAAAATTTCATCCAGCGTCTTTCCAAATTCGGTAATATATTTATCACCCATCAAATGTCCCTGATTATCGTTAATAGCCTTTAAACCATTCAAATCAATACTGACAATACAGTAATCCATTTCACTCTTGGTGAGCTTTTCCATATAAGCCTCGTATTTCGATCTATTAGCTAAACCAGTGAGCTCGTCTGCGTAAGCCAAATGTGCAAGGGAAGAATACTCTTCATTTCTCGCAAATGACTCAGAAATAAAAGTGTAATAATTAAGTAGTGTTCCGAAAACCATACAGATAGCAGCTACTGGAACAATAAGTTTTGATAAAAATATCTGTTTAGTAATGCCATAAATCTCTAAATAATAAAAGAAAACATTAATGGCAAATGCAGATGCCAGGCCAATTTGACCAATCAACTGAGTGTACTGCGATTTCGTTACTAGATTTCCTTTTGCATCTTTCAGAAGCACCATTACGAACATGAAGCCAATCAAAACTGCAGCATCCAACTGATATATAAGTAAAGTCCTATTGATGTGAACCAATCCCGCGAAATGAATTATTATCAAAGCAAATGGCACAAGTGAACCTACGACACTGAATCCCAAAAAAACTTTATTATTTAAATAATCTCGCATACAGCCGATTGTTAAATACATAAGTGGAACTACCATATACAAAGATATATATTCTATTTCAGTCTGATGTCCATTGGTTTCAATAAACAAATCCAATAATCTAAACTGAGCCAAAAACCATATTCCCAGCACAAGATACATTAATGCAGCGTATATCTGCATATTTACCTCTGCAATATCGCTTCTGAAGCCTATAGCCACTGCAAAAAATATAATGCCAAACACTATTAGAAATGCCGAAACCAAATATATAAACATGTGATTATATACTTCAAATGTCAGCAATCCTACATATCCGCCAACTGCTGGAGCATCATAATAATCGTACGCCCCCTCCTCAGCCACAAGCAAATTAATCTGAATGTTTGATGGCTTAATTTTTTTAGGTAGACTAACGAAATTATTTTCGCAGCCAATAAATTTTCCATTTTTATATTCGTCTAAAAATCTTTGTCCTATCAGTTCTTCCCCAGAATATACTCTCCAGGCACTAAATCTAGATTCAAACATTATTGTTGGAGATACAAAATTAAGCAAATTTACATTATCATTTTTTAATGTAATAATATCCCCTTTATGCGTTCTATTTCCAATAAGCTTTCTGAGATTTGATAATTCAACATTCTCATATTTTGTATCGTTGTAAGTAACCTCCCAACCACTATTCAACACAACAACACTTGAATAATAATCAGGTCTAAGGAAAAAATAGCCAATCGTAAATACAATAATAAAAGCCAAAAAGGAGATTCCAAGATAAAGTATCTTTTTACCCATGGTGCACCTCCTTCATTTCATACATGCGCTGATCAGCTAGAGTAAATACATCCTGATATCGTCCGCCCGGCACCTCTTTGCTAAATGCATATCCAACAGATGCACCCAAGCTAATATCTTTACTGTATGCATTATATTTTTGCATTTTTTCCTCTAAATCACGGACGCAGGCTTCGCACAATTTTTCGTCGATATTTTTAAATACCACAACAAATTCATCGCCTCCGGTTCGTGCTATCATATCAGAATCTGCATAGACAATCTCTAATATCTTCGCAAATGCGATAATCATTTTATCCCCAGTCATATGTCCAAAGTGATCATTAACATATTTAAGCTTGTCTAAATCCAAGCTGATAATTGTATAATTTCCAAATAAATTTGCAAAATATTGATTGCATGCAGCTCTGTTCAAAAGTCCAGTTAATGCATCGGTAAAAGCCATGCCTTCCAATTGCTTTTTTACTCTATCGGCACTCATATGATTGATGCCATTCATGAAATAATAAACAAAATAACAAAGCATGAAAATTAACATTCCAAGCTCTAACAAATCTATAGATGGGAACAATTTTGTATCAGTCAAATTGGCCTCATCATTGAAAATAGATTCTATCAACATCTCTAGCAAAGAAAAAACAAGCATCATAATAAATCCAAACAAAAGATAGAAATCTGCATCCACACTAAAATAGTATTCAGATTCCTCATTAATTTTCTGCTTATCTACAATTCCCCTTATAAGTGGAGGCAGGATAACAAGAATCTCAACAATATCCAGTATACCTACAATACTTACCATTCTGTTAATGTGAAGAATACCCATGAAATGAAGCAGCAAAAATACTATCGGAAATACGATATTGATTGTGATAAATGTGCGCTGCGTTCTCTTAATTAAATCTGGATGAATAGAATACAAGATAATCGAAAATGCCAATGGCATCAAATAAAATGCTATATACTCCAACATAGAAAATAAAACATCATGGGAACCAATAAACCATAATATATCATTTCTTGCAAAGACATAGCAGCCCAATAGCATTGAAAAATCTGCACCAATATAAATTTGTATAGCACTTCTTCGGGTAAAAGCCAGATAAATTGACAATGAAAACAATAAACAAGAATAGACAACTAAAAAGCTGCCAACAAACATAGAAATTCTATTATAACTATAAAACGCTCGAACCAAGTAACTTCTTTGGCCAAAATAAATCGGCGCAATCCTTCCGGATGAATCATTTTCACCCATTGTATAGGTTAGCATGATATTATGCATACCAGACTGCGGGCTCATATCTATCAAACTATATCTTTTCGGAATTAATTTTCCTTTTTCAAATTCATCCTTTCCGAAAGAATATCTAATTCTTCCATCAACCAACAAATCAACTGCCTGAAGCTTTGTCCTAAACATAAGCGTGGATTTGTCTGGAACAAAAATTGTTTGCGATATAGTTATGCGTTCTCCTTTACGAATTCTGCCGATTTTATACTTGGATAATGACACATTATTGGACACTTCACCGTCACGAAAAACAGACCAGCCAGAATCTAAGCAGCTGATTGAAAAATTCGATGATGAGGTAAACCATCTACCCCCAAATACCAACATAACTATTGTTATAAATAGTATTAGCATCGGGAGTATCAGGAACCTTTTTATTAAAATTTGTCGCCTTCTTTCCATCATGTGCACATTATAAAATATATATGTGTTTTTTTTTGTAAGAAATCGTTATAAATTAGCTATTTATCAAGGATAACAATCCATTTTCATCAAGTACTGTAACACCTAATGAATTAGCTTTATCCAATTTGCTTCCAGCAGCCTCTCCAGCCACTAAATAACTAGTTTTCTTAGAAACAGAACCTGCGCACTTTCCACCATTTAGTTCTATGAGCTCCTGAGCTTCCTTTCTGCCCATAGTAGGAAGTGTTCCTGTGATTACGAAAGTAAGGCCTGAAAGCTTGTCTGTAGCGCCTTCTTTTTCTTCCTCTACCATATTAACACCTGCAGCCTTTAATCTGCCTATAATGTCAATATTTACAGGGGCGTGCAAATAATCATAAATAGATTTGGCACTGATTTCTCCAATATCATTAACCTGCATAAGCTCTTCTTCTGACAGTTCCATGATTTTTTCGATGTCCTTGAACTGTCCAAGTAACGCCTTTGCAGCAGCTTTTCCAACATTAGGAATACCAAAGCCTGTGAAAAGCTTTACAGCATCATTTTCCTTTGAGCTTTCGATAACACCAAGAAGCTTGTCAGTATTCTTTTCCTTACCGATAATCCCCTCCTCAATAAGCTCATCTCGCTTATCCTTAAGAGAATAGATATCAGCAATATCCTTAATGTACCCTCTTCTTACAAGGTCGATGATATATACTTCACCAAATCCTCTAATATCCATAGCATCTCTTGATACAAAATTAATAATATGACGCTCTAACTGAGCTGGACAGCTAGGATTAGAGCACTTCATATCTGCTGTATCAGCATCCCTTGAGACAGGACCGCCACAGGCTGGGCAAACACTTGGAATCTTATAAGTGCTAACGCCCTCTGGTCGCTTATCGTGCTTAACCTCTTTAATCTTAGGAATGATTTCGCCTGATTTATAAACTACTATCGTATCTCCGATACCGATGTTCAGTTCATCAATAAAATCCTGATTGTGAAGTGTTGCACGGCTAACTGTTGTACCGCATAAACGAATTGGCTCAAAAATAGCTGTAGGATTTACTCGACCAGTACGGCCTACAGAAAGCTCTACATCAAGAAGTTTTGTCTCTTTCTCCTCTGGTGGATACTTGTACGCAATATGGCCACTTGTATACTTAGCACTGGTTGAAAAATCTCCTCTGTATGCAACCTGATCAATCTTAACTACCGCACCATCTATATCAAATTCAAACTCTTCTCTCTTCTCGCCAATCTCATCGATAACAGATAAAATATCCTCTGCATTATCGCATATACGATGGAAAACAACTGGCACATTGTGCTCGTCCAAAATATCAAGTCCCTTACAATGACTCTCTGTAAGCTCATCCGGACCCTGCTGAACATTGAATACAAACATCTTCAAACCACGCTTTTTAGTGATATTTGCATCAAGCTGGCGAAGTGTTCCAGCAGCAAGGTTTCTAGGATTAGCTGCAAGCTTACCTCCAGCAATTTCCTGCTCTTCGTTGTATCTGTCGAAATCCTCGTGAGACATATATACTTCACCTCGAAGCTGAAGTGATTCATATGGCAAATCAAGATATTTATTTACATCTGGAATAACAAGTGCATTTTCTGTAACGTCCTCACCTACAAGACCGTCTCCTCTTGTCTCAGCAAGCTTAAGCTTTAACTTATTCTGGCTGTCTCTCTCATATCTAAGAGTCATAGAAAGGCCATCAATCTTTGCCTCTACAGAAAACTTTGCATCAGGATGAACAGCCTTTACCTTATCAACCCATGCTGTCACGTCCTCTTTATTAAAAACATCCTCTATAGAAAGCATAGGTACATCATGAGTAACCTTTACTCCTGCTTCACGCATGGCAACTCCACCAATCTTCTGTGTTGGTGAATCTGGTGTGACCCATTCTGGGTGCTCAGCCTCTGCTGCTTTCAATGCCTGCATCAACTGATCATATTCGAAATCAGAAATTTCTGGCTCGTTTTGGTTGTAATATCGGTCCATGTGGTAGTCGATTTGGTCTACCAGCTTTTTATATTCTTTCAGTTCCATTAATTCTTTGATCCCTCTAACATTTTATTTAGCTTTTTAAGCTCATCAGAAGTTACATCTCTGTATGTATCTTCCTTTAAATCTCCAAGCTCTATATTCATTATTCTTACTCTCTTAAGAGTACGAACCCTGTAACCAAGCTCCTGGCACATTCTGCGAATCTGACGGTTCAGTCCCTGAGTAAGAATGATTTTAAACTTATTTGATCCGAGCTTTGTTACCTGACATTTGCGAGTGGTAACTTCAAGCTCTTCAAGATAAACACCCGCTGACATCTTCTTGATAAAGTCCGCTGTAATTTCTTTATCAACAGTAACAATATATTCTTTTTCATGAGCATTTACTGCTCTCATTATCTTATTAACTAAATCACCCTGATTTGTAAGCAAAAGCAACCCAGTACTGTCTTTATCAAGACGGCCTATTGGATATATTCTCTCAGGATAATTCAGGTGGTCTACAATATTATTCTTCTCTCGCTTTTCTGCAGTGCAAACAATCCCTGCTGGCTTATTGTAAGCAATCAGCACCTGTTTTTTCCCAACATTTGATACTGGTTTACCCTTAAAAAGGACCACATCTGACGAAGACACCTTCATGCCCATCTGTGCCGGTTGCCCATTTACCATAACCTCTCCAGCTTCAATGGCAGCATCCGCAGCTCTTCGACTGCACACTCCCGCATCAGACAAATATTTATTTAATCTGTATAATTCTTCCACTAAAGCCTCCATCTATATATCAGAATGGAGACCAAGTTCATGGTCTCCATAAATTTCTTATTTATTAGAAGAAAGACTTACTTAGATAAAAGATCTGTTCTGATGTAGCCTTCCTTTTTCTTAAACTTAACCTTTGTCCATCCCTCTGCATAGCTCTGGATTACTTCTACCTCATCACCATCGTAAGCTACTGCTACCTTAGATGAAGATGTATCCATGCTTGAGCGGATGTTTGTTGTACTCTTGATAGTAATCTTGTCACCCTTGTTTAAGGTCTTAGCTGCAGGTGTCTCTTCCTGAGTCTCCTGAGTCTCTTCTGCTGTATCATTACCATCAGAAAGCTTTACTGCATCCTTTGTAATATATGCCTTTGTTCCGTTGTAATCAAACTTGTAGAAATCACCCTCTTCTCCGTATACAGTGATTTCAACCCCCTTCTGGATAGAGCCAAGTCTGTTACTGTTCTTATCTGCCTGCTCACGTACATTAGCCTTTGCGCTGGTCGTTGCTGTGTATGAGTTTGCCTCTTCCTCAGCAGCCTTTGCAGCCTCTTCAGCGGCCTTAGCGTCTTCCTCTGCCTTTGCCTTTGCTTCTTCCTCTGCCTTTGCGGCTTCTTCTGCTGCGGCAGCTACCTGAACCTGGTAATCAGAATTCCACTGAACAATTGCAGCTGGAAGTGTCTCTGACATAAATGTAGCAAGGCTGGCGTCTTTATCAATAGCATCCTCGTATGCCTCAGTAACCTCAGCTTCTTTATCTAACTTATCCTGCTGACGAATAAATACAGAAATCAAATCAGAAATCTCTGTATCCATCTCATAGATATTATTTGTCTGATTGAAAGAACCATAAATATTGTTTATGAAAAGCTTACCGTCATCATTTGTTTCTACATAGAAGAAATCAAGACCAGGAGCCTGTGTATCAATGTCCTTATATTTAAGATCTACTCTAACAGAACAAAGGTAAGATCCATTCTCAAGGCCATCTTTTGTGAAAACCTTGATGTTATTAAAGCTATCAATGTACTGACTATAGAACTGAATGTAGCTAACTTCCTGATCTGAAACTGGATCGGCTATCTTCTTAAGTGAATCAGTATCTCCAGCTGCGTAAGCTACGTAATAATCACTAATTAATTTATTAAGCTCTTCATTTTTATTTTCTTTGTAATTCTTATAAACACCCTCTACTGATTTATCCTGTGTTGCCGACTTTCCTGTTCCCATAAACAGTACAAATGCCATGCATATAAAAATACAACCAGCCAAGAAATATCTTTTATGTAAAGCGATAAAATCGCCGCAAATTCCTGCTATATATCTAATCTTATCTTTTAACTTTTGAAAATCCATGTATGCCTCCGATGACTTTTGTAGGCTTTTAACTGTAGACGGCCGGATTCGAACCGGCGGTCTTCGGAGTCGGAGTCCGATGCGTTATCCAGCTACGCTACGCCTACTAATTTACTTGCCGATTTATTGTATCACAACTTACTACTCACATCAAATCAGAAAACCTTATTTTGGGAGAAAACTTTAGTTGATAAAAGTGCTAAAGTGTTCTAAAATCATAATAATTTATTTAGGAGGTTATGCAGGTATGAATCCAATTGGTTCCACTAGATTATATTGTTTACTCGGAAATCCTGTTTCGCATAGTATCTCTCCTGCCATGCACAATTTGGCTTTTGATACTCTGGGGCTGGATAACTCTTATATGGCTTTTAATGTTGAGCCTGATGACTTACCAAGGGTTGTTGATGGGTTAAAGGCTGTAAACTGCGGCGGCTTTAATTGTACTATGCCCTTTAAAACAGCAATCATTCCTCTTTTGGATGAAATAGACGAGATTGCGTCCTTGGCTCATTCCGTTAACACAGTAGTTAACATTGATGGTAAACTTCGCGGCTATACAACTGATGGAATCGGATTCTTACAGTCCATGGCTGAG
The DNA here is from genome assembly GCF_900115215.1 of Pseudobutyrivibrio sp. UC1225. Classification (NCBI taxonomy): domain Bacteria; kingdom Bacillati; phylum Bacillota; class Clostridia; order Lachnospirales; family Lachnospiraceae; genus Pseudobutyrivibrio; species Pseudobutyrivibrio sp. UC1225. The sequence goes on from NZ_FOVQ01000001.1 coordinate 441,003, forward strand.
TGTGGGATAAAGTATAAAGGCACCACTATAACTATGCTAGGTGCAGGCGGCGTTGCCACTTCTATTATCACTCAGGCTGCTTCCGAGGGTGTATCAAAGATAAATATTTTTAAACGTAAAAATTCAACCTTTAAAGATACAGTAGAGTATGCCGACAAAATTACAAAGGCAACGGAATGTGATGTTTTTGTTTATGACATGGCAGATAAGGACATTTTAGAATTTTCCCTTCAGGAAAGTGATATCCTTATTAATTGTACAAATGTAGGAATGGGTGACGATGACACCTCTCTTGTTCCAAAGGAATTCCTTCATAAAAATCTCATCGTATGTGACACAATCTACCATCCAGACATGACCCGACTATTAAAAGATGCTGCAGCTGTGGGATGCAAAACCATGAATGGAAAATATATGCTGCTATATCAAGGTGCGGCTGCCTTCAAGCTTTGGACAGGTCAGGAAATGCCAAAAGATGTAGAAAATAAAATTAAAAGAATAGAGGAATAAAAATGAGTTTCAATTATCTAAAAAAAATGCCTTCACCAGAAGAAATAAAGGAAATGCTTCCCGTCCCTGAGAAGGTTCAAGAGCTTAAGCTCAAGCGTGATAAGGAAGTAGCTGATATTATTACTGGAAAAGATGACAGATTCTTATGTATCATCGGACCTTGTTCGGCTGACAATGAAGACGCTGTATGTGAGTACATAAGTAAACTTGCAAGAGTTGCTGAAGATATAAAAGACAAAGTATTAGTTGTTCCTCGTATTTATACAAACAAACCTCGTACAACAGGTAGCGGCTATAAGGGAATTGCCTCTCAGCCTGATCCAAATGAAGCTCCTGATATGCTCGCTGGACTCATCGCCATGAGAAAAATGCATATACGAGCAATGACAGAATCAGAGCTTACAGCTGCTGACGAAATGCTCTATCCTGAAAACTGGGGCTATGTAGATGATCTTCTTTCTTATGTAGCAATCGGTGCCCGCTCTGTTGAGGATCAGCACCACCGCCTCACCGTATCAGGCTTTGACGTTGCATCAGGAATGAAGAACCCAACCTCAGGTGATTTCTCAGTAATGCTTAATTCAGTGTATGCCGCACAGCATCCACATCATTTTACCTTCTCAGGCTACGAGGTAACCACTACTGGTAATCCTCTTGCACACACAATTTTACGTGGCGCTGTTTCAAAGCACGGCAACAGCACTCAGAACTACCACTACGAAGATCTTATTCGTCTTCACAACATGTATGAGGAAATGGATTTAGTAAATCCTGCATGTATTATCGATGCAAATCACTCTAACTCAAACAAACAGTTCAAGGAGCAGATTCGTATCGTAAAAGAAGTGATGCACAACCGCAATCACTCAGATGATATTAAGAAGTTAGTAAAGGGTGTAATGATTGAATCTTATTTAGTTGAAGGATGTCAGCCTATTTCTGAAAACCAGACCTATGGACAGTCTATCACTGATCCATGCCTTGGTTGGGAAGATACCCGTCATCTCTTGTATACGATAGCAGAGAGAAATTAAAGCATAAAAAACCTCTAGTAGCTATCAAGCTCTTAGTTTTGCGCAGTGAAACATGTTAGTTGAACAGTGCAATACTAAGGCTTGAGAGTATAACTAGAGGTTTTCCTTTATGCTGTAAGTCTACCTACTTCAAAAATTGAAATAAGCTCATCATCCTTTTTTCCTACTCCACTAATGAAGCTATCCTCTTTCTTGAGAAATGGTGAAGGCTCGTTAATCTCATCATTAGCTATATTCATTACAGCCTTTACATCATCAACGATAATTCCCATCATCTCGTCATTCTCGAGGTTAAGAACAATAATGCGAGAATCCTTATTAATATTCTCCTCAACATAATTCATTCTCTTACGAAGGCTCATTACAGGAACAACATGTCCACGTAAATTGATTACACCCTTCATATACTCTGGAGCCTTTGGGATACTTGTGATATCTGGAACCATAATAATAGAATTGATTACAGAAATATCAATACCAAATGATTCCTTATCAATATGGAAAACAATATACTGCTTATCTTCATTTTCCACATTCTTCATAACCACTAAATCGTTCATTATTGAATCCTCCTTTATTCTTTATAAAACCTGTTAATAATTAAGCTATTTTAAAGAACTTCATTTCTTCATTTAACTGATCAGCAATGCCCTTAAGGTGTGATGCTGATTCTGCGAGTGTCGATACTGTAGCTGAAAGTTCCTCTACTGATGCACCTGTTGTCTCTGAAGAAGCTGCATTCTCTTCTGAAATAGCAGAAAGAGATGACATTGCATTAGCTACAACTGTGTTAGAAGATACACAAATATCCGCCTCACCAGAAATCTTAGTAACACTGTGAACTGTCTCATCAATATCCTGAAGCATTCCCTGAACTGTATCAAGGGCCTCACCAAGAGCCTTCTGCTGTTCCATATTTCCGTTCATAACATGGCCAGCCGCCTTAACTGCCTGCTCTGCCTCTGCTAAAAGCTCATCCATTAATACTCTGATTTCCTGAGCAAGGTTCTCTGAATCATCAGCAAGCTTTCTAATCTCTTCAGCAACAACTGCGAAGCCCTTACCAGCCTCACCAGCACGTGCTGCCTCAATTGAAGCATTAAGAGAAAGAAGGTTTGTCTGAGCTGCGATACCAGAAATACCCTCAACTCTTTCATTAATATTTGAAACTGCATTCTGTGTTGAAGAAATCTTCTGAGCAATTTCTTCAATCTTAAGAGTCATATCACTGCTTGTATTCTGAAGAACTGCAAGTGATGAGCTAGATGCCTCTGATGCATTCTTCATTCTATCTGCAAGTGATGACATTTCAACAGTTGAATCCTGAACACTTTCAACAGCGTCTGTAATCTGATTTGTGCTCTGTGCTGCAGACTGTACTTCTTCTGCCTGCTGTACTGCACCGCTTGCAATCTGCTGAACTGCAACTGCAACGCTTTCTGCTGTAGCATTAATCTGATCTGCCATCATTGATAACTCTTCTGATGACTCGCCAACATTGCTTGAAGAATCCATAATGCTAGCAACAATACGTGAAAGCTTCTCAATTACTGTATTTGTATAATTTACAATGTGACCAAACTCGTCTTTACGATTTGTAAACTTATCAATATTCTTAAATCTACCCTCTGCAAGAGCTGAAAGTGAATCATTAACTGCAAGGATAGGCTTTGTAAAGCTAACAGCAATAAAGAAAGCAACAAATCCACCAACTAAAATAAGAATTAAACCTAATATATTAGATGTAATGGCACTCATACGTGCTGAATAAAGCACCTCATTTACGGGAACATTCATACATACTGTATAACCAGTGATAGGCTCTTTAACGTATGATGTATACATTAATTCACCCATAGCGCTATTTTCAAAAGTACCAGACTCTTCATCAGAGCCTACGAAAGGTGCATCAGCAATAACGATTGGCTCATCATCAACTGATATTTCCATATAAGAAGCAGCGGCAATAGTTCCGTTCTTATCAACAATAAAGCATGAACCACCTGCATCTACTAAAACATCATGAAGCTGTGCTAAATCATAGCTTCTGTATAATACACCAATTATATTTTTTGTATTTGGCTGGAATACAGGAACGGCAAGACAAATGCTTCTAACACCTGTAGAAGTACTAACCATTACTTCTGAAGCTGTAGTCTGTCCCTTTACAGCACCCTGGAAATAGTCTCTAGATGAAACATCAGAAAGAGCTCTATCATCACTTCTAAGCACCATCTGTCCCTCAGTATTAACAAGATTAATTGAATTACCATCATTAATCTTTGAATTTATATACTGCATTTGGTATTTTACATTTTCTGCCTTCTCTTGATTAAGAAGAAAATCTACTGTATCCTGAGAAGCAGCAATAGTATTTAATGCAGCTTCACCTTCAGCAAAAATAGTATTTAATGCTGCCTGTAAGTACCAAGCAGACCATTCATTCTGCTCCTTAGCTGCAAAAGTTGATTGCTTTGTAGCTGCATAATAATTAACAGAAGTTGATACCAAAAGTGGTATACCTGCTAAAGCAACCATTGCAACAATAAGCTTTGTCTTTACACTTGAAAAAAACGAAATCTTAGCTGTATTAATTTTGTCAGTTTTCTTAGTCTTTTTCATATAAACCTCCATAAAAAATAAACCAAAAACCATAAACCAAAAACAAAAATGCATTTGTGTTATATTTGTGAACACAGAATGAGATTATAACAGGTTTTATAACGTCGTGTTGTATTTATTTAAGTACAATATAGTAATATGTCACAAAATCTTATAGGTTTTATATTGTGATAATGCACAAAAAAATTGTCATTTTTAAAAAACGCCGAGAATTCAAGGCAAAAAAATAGAGATTAAAGAACAATGTCTCTAATCTCTACAAACTGATACTTGATACAGTATCAATCACTAGTTTCTACATTTAACTGCATAAGCCATAATTGCGGCCACTGTTTTAGCATCCTGCAGCTTTCCTGAATAACACATCTCCATAAGATCTTTTAAATCCCATTCTTCAATATCAATTTCCTCAGATTCATCGAGTTTCTGCTCTCCTACTTTTTCAAGCTCAGTAGCAAGATAAACATCGATTAATTCATCGCAAAAGGCTACAGTTGATTTAAGAGAAAGAAGCTTTTCTATTTTTCCAGCTCTATATCCTGTCTCCTCTTCAAGCTCTCTTGCAGCACATACAGCTGTATCTTCATTTACAGAATCTCTTTTGCCCGCGGGAATCTCCAGTGTCTCTCGATTCAGGGCATTTCTATATTGTCTTACCATTAATATCTTTCCATCTGGCTTTACAGCAAGTACACATGCAGCTCCCATTCTATGACTTATAAAGTCCCACTTTTCTGTCTTGCCGTTTGGAAGAAGCATAGTGTCCTCATAAAAATCAAGGATGGCTCCTTGATGTACTAGTTTTCGATCTATTCTTTTGATTTCCTGCATAGTTGTATTCTCCATTAAAAAAGCGGCTGGATAACCAGCCGCCCAGTAATTACTTCGCGTAATCTGTAACTCGTGATTCACGAATTACGTTAACCTTAATCTGTCCTGGATACTCAAGCTGATTCTCAATCTGCTTTGAAATATCCCTCGCCATGATGACCATATCGGCATCTGTAACCTGTTCAGGAACCACCATGATTCGAATCTCTCTACCTGCTTGAATAGCAAAAGATTTTTCAACACCCTTAAAACTGTTAGATATTTCTTCAAGTTCTTTTAATCTGTTTGTGTATGTCTCCATAGCCTCTCTACGAGCACCTGGACGAGCTGCACTGATTGTATCAGCGGCTTGTACAATACAAGCTATAAGTGTTTCTGGCTCTACATCGCCATGATGTGCCTCTACAGCATTTACTACTGTCTGAGACTCTTTGTACTTACGACAAAGATCTGCGCCGAGCTGTACATGAGTACCCTCCTGCTCTCTATCTACTGCCTTTCCAATATCATGGAGTAAACCAGCACGCTTAGCTACTCTAACATCAAGTCCAAGCTCTGCAGCAAGGAGTCCTGATAACTGAGCAACCTCGATAGAATGCTTAAGTACATTCTGACCGTAGCTAGTTCTAAATTTCATCTTTCCAAGTAATCTAAGAAGCTCTGGGTGAATACCCTGAACACCAACCTCGAGAGCGGCTGCATCGCCTTCCTCACGAATCTGCTGTTCTACTTCCTTTTTAGCCTTCTCAACAGTCTCCTCAATTCTTGCTGGATGGATACGACCATCAACAATGAGCTTCTCCAATGCAATACGTGCAATTTCACGTCTAACTGGATCAAAAGCAGATAAAATAACTGCCTCTGGAGTATCATCAATGATAAGCTCAACGCCTGTCATAGTCTCAAGTGTGCGGATATTTCTACCCTCACGACCAATGATACGACCCTTCATCTCATCGTTTGGAAGCTGAACTACAGAAATAGTAGTCTCTGCTACGTGATCTGCTGAGCACTTCTGGATAGCACTAACAACGATTTCACGTGCCTTCTTCTCAGCTTCGTCCTTAGCCTGAGTAAGACTTTCCTTAATAAGCTTTGCTGCGTCTAGTTTGACGTCTTCTTCTACAGATTTTAAAAGTTGTTCTTTTGCTTGTTCGGAGGTAAGTCCTGAGATTCTCTCTAGTTCCTGCACACGCTGTTGATTAAGCTTTGCAACCTCTTCTCGCTGCTTGTTAAGCTGCTGTTCCTGACGAGCGAATTCAGCTTCTCTCTTCTCTACCGCTTCAAGCTTTTTCTCAAGGTTATCTTCCTTCTGAGAAATTCTATGCTCGCTACGCTGAATCTCTGCTCGGCGCTCACGGATTTCCTTGTCGAGATCGTTCTTCTGTCTCATGGCATCTTCCTTTGCCTCGAGCATTGCCTCTCTCTTCTTGGCCTCCGCACTCTTTACAGCCTCATCAATAATCTCACGAGCCTTAGCTTCGGCAGAATCTACTTTATTCTTGCCCTGAGTCTCATGATGCTTATTTGCTGCAAATAGTGTCACAACAACTGCTACAAGAGCAACGATAATTGAAACAATAATCGTTACACCGTTCACAGGAGCACCTCCTTATTAAATTTCTAAATTTTGAATATAAAATAAAAGCTATACTGCTCTCATTTATAAACTTCAACACAATTAGTTTAACTTTATAATGGGCTCATGTCAAGAAAATGTATACTATATATAGTAGTCTGGGCATGAATTAAGTTACCTTCAATTCTATTAAATAAAATTAAACTTAATTAAACCTTAACTTAAGGATTTACTGATTGACTCAGAGGAAAATCCTCTTCCTGCCAAAAATCGATACATCTTTCCTCTGTCTTCATAGGTGGCATTTTCCTTGTCATAACCCTTCTTTTCAAGAAGGCGATTTATCAATTCTTGCTCATCTACTGTGTATTCTTCCTCTAAAACTCGCTCAATAACATCAGATGAAATACCCTTTCCTATAAGGTCCTGACGGAGCCTGTTGCGACTGCGGGAATCCTGATAAAAACGAACATGACTGGCAGCCATGCGGGCATCATCCAAATAGCCATAGTCATTAATATAATCTATGGCTATATCGACGATGTCTGATGGGTATCCGCCTTCTTTCAGCTTATCCCTAAGATTCTTTTCAGAACGATCCTGCTTTTCAAGTAGGTGAAGGGCACGCTTCTTACAGCGAGGGATGAGAATCTCCCTGCATATCTCCTCATAAGAAGCCTCGCTAAGCTCTGCTCCCTCTTCTATACCATAGCTCTCATATTCTTTTTTATATAGAACAAAATCTGCCCCGTTGTCGAGACAGATTTTTGCTCTTCCCTTGGATAATTTTACAAGAGATGTAATTTCCATAATTAATCAATAACCTCTGTAGGTATATCTTCTTTTTCGCCACCGATAAGGCCAACTTCGTTCTCGTCAGTCTCTTTGTAGTAATCACGGATAGCAGCTGCGATTTCCTCGCAAACCTCTGGATTCTGCTTAAGGTAAACCTTAGCATTCTCACGACCCTGACCAATCTTCTCGCCAAGGTATGCATACCATGCACCAGACTTCTGAACGATATCAAGATTTGTAGCTACATCAAGGATGTCTCCCTCACGTGAGATACCCTCACCAAACATGATATCGAATTCTGCCTCACGGAATGGAGGTGCTACCTTATTCTTAACAATCTTAGCACGTGTTCTGTTACCAATTACCTCACCGTTCTGCTTAAGAGCCTCGATACGGCGTACATCGATACGAACTGATGCATAGAACTTAAGAGCACGACCACCTGTGGTAGTCTCAGGATTTCCAAACATAACGCCAACCTTCTCACGAAGCTGGTTGATAAAGATAACTACGCAGTTTGTCTTGGCAACGATACCTGTAAGCTTTCTCATGGCCTGTGACATAAGACGTGCATGAAGACCAACGTGGCTGTCTCCCATATCTCCATCGATTTCTGCCTTTGGAACAAGGGCTGCAACTGAATCCACTACGATGATGTCCATAGCACCTGAGCGTACCATAGTCTCTGTAATCTCAAGAGCCTGCTCACCGTTATCAGGCTGAGAAATGTATAAATCGTCGATGTTAACACCGATTGCCTTAGCATACTTAGGATCAAGAGCGTGCTCAGCATCGATGAAACCAGCGATACCGCCTGCCTTCTGAACCTCTGCTACTGCGTGAAGTGCAAGTGTAGTCTTACCAGATGATTCTGGTCCATATATCTCAATGATACGACCCTTAGGGAAGCCACCCTGACCAAGTGCAAGATCAAGGCTGATAGAACCTGTAGGAACTGTCTCCACCTGGATATTAGCTCCCTCTCCAAGCTTCATAACTGAGCCCTTACCGTACTGCTTCTCGATCTGTGAAATAGCCGCATCTAATGCTTTAAGCTTATCTTCATTTGCCATTTTATAAAACCTCCGTTCGGAACAACTGTTCGTTCTTTTAATATAATAATAGTGAAATGGGTATTAAATGTCAACAATAAAATGGGATAAAAAATCGAAAAAAACAAAAACAAAAAAGACAGTGGCGAACGCCACTGCCCAATAATATACAATCCAAAATTTATTTAGTCAAGCACTAATTTGTACCGAACTCAGAAAGAACGAGACCCTCGTTTCTATCAAGAACCATACCTACAGACCATGAATTTACAAATAATAAAAGAGGTCTGTCCTTAAGATCTTTAATCTTCTTCATATCAGAAGTACCAGCAATCTTATTAATGTCGTAATCTCCTTCAATCCATCTGATATGCTCATATGGAAGGTTCTCAAGACCGATTTCTACATTATATTCGTTGTTCAAACGATATTTTAAAACGTCAAACTGAAGAACACCTACAACACCTACGATGATTTCTTCCATACCTGTGTTGTACTCCTGGAAAATCTGGATAGCACCTTCCTGTGCAATCTGTGTGATTCCCTTCATGAACTGCTTACGCTTCATGGTATCAATCTGACGAACACGTGCGAAATGCTCTGGTGCGAAAGTAGGAATACCCTCGAACTTGAATGGCTTCTTAGCAGAAGTAAATGTATCACCAATGCTGTAAAGACCTGGATCAAATACACCAATGATATCTCCGGCGTATGCCTTGTCTACTATCTTACGCTCATCAGCCATCATCTGCTGTGGAGCAGAAAGCTTAGCCTTACGCCCCCCCTGAACATGTAAATAATCCTTTGAGGCATCGAAAGTACCAGAACAAATACGAAGGAAAGCTACTCTGTCTCGGTGAGCCTTGTTCATGTTTGCCTGAATCTTAAATACGAAAGCTGAGAAATCCTCAGAGAAAGGACTAATCTCGCCAGCGTCACTCTTACGAGGAAGTGGGCTGTAAGTCATCTGAAGGAAATGCTCAAGGAATGTCTCAACACCGAAGTTTGTAAGAGCTGAACCAAAGAATACTGGTGAAAGCTCTCCGGCTGTAACTAATTCCTGATCAAATTCAGCACCAGCACCATCAAGAAGCTCAAGCTCCTCCATAAGCTGATCGTACTTATCCTGACCGATTTCATCCTTTAAAGCTGGATCGTCGATAGATAAGATACGCTCCTCGCCCTGCTTTGTACCCTTCTGTGTATCAGAGAACATGCGGACACAGCGTGTATTTCTATCGTAAACACCCTTGAATTCCTTACCTGAACCGATTGGCCAGTTTACAGGAACTGTAGCGATACCAAGCTCATTTTCAATATCATCAAGAAGCTCAAATGTATCATTTGCATCTCTATCCATCTTATTGATGAATGTAAAAATAGGAATGTGTCTCATAACGCAGACCTTGAAAAGCTTACGTGTCTGTGCCTCAACACCCTTTGATGCATCGATAACCATTACAGCTGAATCTGCTGCCATAAGTGTACGATATGTATCCTCTGAGAAGTCCTGATGTCCAGGTGTATCAAGGATATTTATGCAATAACCGTCGTACTCGAACTGAAGAACAGAAGATGTAACCGAAATACCTCTCTCCTTCTCGATCTCCATCCAGTCGGATACTGCGTGACGAGCTGTAGCCTTACCCTTTACAGAACCTGCAAGGTTAATCTGTCCTCCATAAAGAAGGAATTTCTCTGTAAGAGTGGTCTTACCAGCATCGGGATGGGAAATAATCGCAAATGTACGACGTCTCTTAATTTCTTCTTCAACTGTAAAAGCCATTTAAAACCTCCATGTATCTAAACCGAAAAATAGCCTATACCGCCGTAACGATATAGGCCATAAATTCAAAATTGTAAGCTGTAAATTAGTATTTACGCTTTCTAGCAGCCTCAGACTTCTTCTTACGCTTTACTGAAGGCTTCTCATAGTGCTCACGCTTACGAATCTCCTGCTGGATACCAGCCTTAGCACAGTTTCTCTTAAATCTACGAAGAGCGCTGTCTAATGACTCGTTTTCTTTAACTGTAACATATGACATAGTCTAATCCTAACCTCCCTCCATTTGGGGACTTGTACTCATTAATCTAAAAGCACTAACAAGCATTTTAACACAAAATCAAGTTTTGTCAACCCAATTTTTAATATAACTACGCAAGTTACGGTCTCAAGCCTTAATATTGCTTTCGTCAACTAAAATGTTTCCTTCAGCAACATTAAGAGCTTGATACCTACTTGCTTAATCTTCTTAGTTTAGCATGCCCTCTAATGCAGTTTTTGCTTCTGCTAACGCATCAGCGATACCTGCTGGATTCTTGCCGCCGGCCTGTGCCATGTTTGGACGACCGCCGCCGCCACCGCCAACCTTTGGTGCGATAGCCTTAACAAGATTTCCTGCATGTGCGCCCTTAGCCTGAGCATCATCTGTAGCCATAACTACAAGATTTACCTTGCCGTCGCAATCAGATGCAAGAACAACTACACCCTCGCCGAGCTTTGTCTTGAGATCGTCGCCAAGATCACGAAGGCCGTTCATATCTACACCTGAAACTGATGTAGCAAGAAGCTTAACACCCTTAACCTCGACAACTGAATCCATAACATCACCAACAGCTGCCTGTGCAGCCTTAGCCTTAAGAGAATCAAGCTCTGAGTTTGTCTCCTTAAGCTGCTTCTGAAGGTGCGCAATCTTCTCTTCAACCTCTGCTGGCTTACACTTAAGTGCTGCAGCTGCAGCGTTAAGCTTTGCCTCAAGATCTGCATAATATTCGAATACTGCAGTACCAGTGATAGCCTCGATACGACGTGTACCAGCAGCTACACCAGACTCAGAAAGAATCTTAAATGCTGAAATCTCTGATGTGTTTGCAACGTGTGTACCACCACAAAGCTCTACAGAGAAATCACCCATCTTAACTACGCGAACTGTATCGCCATACTTCTCACCGAAGAGAGCCATAGCACCGCTCTTCTTTGCCTCGTCGATAGACATAATAGCTGTCTCAACAGCAAGGCCTTCAGCGATCTTCTCGTTAACCATCTTCTCTACCTTAGCAATTTCCTCAGAAGTCATTGCCTCGAAGTGAGAGAAATCGAAACGTGTTCTGTCAGCATCCTGGTAAGAACCCTTCTGCTCTACGTGTGTACCAAGTACCTCACGAAGTGCCTTCTGCATAAGGTGAGTAGCTGAGTGGTTCTTGCAGATGCGAGCACGACGCTCAGCATCAACAGTAAGTGTAACCTTCTCGCCTACCTTAATCATACCAGTAGTCATCTCACCAACGTGACCAATCTTTCCACCCTTAAGCTTGATTGTATCCTTAACAGTGAACTGACCATTAGGAGTAGAGATAACACCTGTATCACCAATCTGACCACCCATTGTAGCGTAGAATGGTGTCTCAGGAACGATGATTGTACCAATCATTCCCTCAGCAAGTGTATCAACAATCTCTGCCTCTGTTGTAAGTACTGTAACTGTAGACTCTGATGTAGTCTTATCGTAGCCTACAAACTCAGATGTAACAGAAAGATCGATATCATCGTAAACAGATGCATCAGCACCCATGTAGTTTGTCTCTTTACGAGCAGCACGAGCTGTCTGACGCTGCTTCTCCATGCAAGCCTCGAAGCCTGCAGCATCGTATGTGAAGCCCTTTTCCTCAAGAATTTCTGCAGTAAGATCTACAGGGAATCCGTAAGTATCGTAAAGCTTGAATGTATCCTCACCTGAAAGCTCCTTAGAACCAGCTGCAACAAGCTTCTCTTCCATACCAGCAAGAATCTCAAGACCCTTGTCGATAGTCTTATTGAACTGCTCTTCCTCAGCTGTGAGAGTCTTGAAGATGAACTCTCTCTTCTCCCAAAGCTCTGGATAACCGTCCTTACATTCGTTGATAACTGTCTCTGAAAGCTTAGCCATAAAAGTACCCTTGATACCAAGTGCACGACCATGCTTTGCAGCACGACGAATAAGACGACGAAGAACGTATCCTCTACCCTCATTTGAAGGTGTAACACCATCAGAAATAAGGAATGTAGATGAACGAATATGATCAGTGATAAGACGGATAGAAACATCATCAAGAGCATCTACCTGATACTTCTTTCCTGACATCTCGCAAATCTTATCACGAATAGCCTTCATTGTATCGATATCAAATACAGAATCAACGTCCTGCATAACAACTGCAAGTCTCTCAAGACCCATACCTGTATCGATATTCTTCTGAGAAAGCTCCTCATAACCGCCGTGGCCATCACCATTGAACTGTGTGAATACGTTGTTCCAAACTTCCATGAAGCGGTCGCAATCACAACCAACCTTACAATCAGGCTTTCCACATCCGTATTTCTCTCCACGGTCGTAGTAAATCTCTGAACAAGGACCACATGGACCAGCGCCGTGCTCCCAGAAGTTGTCACATTCGCCTGTCTCTGGATCACGATAGAAACGTGTGATGCGCTCTGGAGCTACACCAACTTCCTTTGTCCAGATTTCGAAAGCTTCCTCATCCTCTCCGTAGATAGATGGGTAAAGACGATCTGCATCGAGCTTAAGAACCTCTGTTAAAAACTCCCAAGACCATGCGATTGCCTCGTGCTTAAAGTAATCTCCGAATGAGAAGTTACCAAGCATCTCAAAAAAAGTAAGATGGCGAGCCGTCTTACCTACATTATCAATATCACCTGTTCTAACACATTTTTGACAAGTAGTAACGCGCTTTCTTGGTGGAATCTCCTGACCTGTAAAGTATGGCTTGAGTGGTGCCATACCAGCGTTGATGAGCAACAAAGAGTTGTCATTCTGTGGTACAAGAGAAAAGCTATTGAGGCAAAGATGATCCTTGCTCTCAAAGAACTCCAAGTAGGCGCGTCGTAAATCATTAACACCGTTATTCAAAACAAAGTCCTCCAAAATATATTACTTGGAAGAAGACGAAGAATTACTCCTCAATACCTTCTTTCCTATTTTTTGACTTGCGAAGCTTAACTCCAATGAAGCCTCCGCAGATGCCTAGCGCAACCAGTATGATCATTTTAATCAGATAACTTGCAAAAGTAGATAAAAATGCAGACATGGCAATTCCTCCTAAATCACAATTTATAATACTAATTAAACCTGTATTACATACTTACTCAAATTATAATCCAAAGTGTTTTTAAATTCCACTGTATTTCAGAAAAATAACAATAAAATCACTAAAATAACCTGGCATAATAAATAACTATTTCTAAGTAGACCTACAGCCTTTCTAATATCCTTGGCATCTGCCACCTTATCATCATCTCCTATCAGCCCATTTTCTAAGGCAATATCAAGAGCTCCCGCAAAAGCTGATACACTTCCCTGCCCATCTCTCAGGTGAATGTATCTGGCGTTTTTGCCATTAAAACCACCAAAGGTATGACGAGCGGCAAATACAACGATTGCACTGCTAACTCTTGATGGAAGCCAATCCACCACCTTATTAACACTCACAATAGGCTGACCAAAAAATTCGTATCTACGATTTTGGGCTACACTATTACCTATTCTATCCTGAATCAGCATCAAAGACCTATAAAGGAAGCCTCCAACTGGTCCAAATAAAAACATAACCAACAAGGATGACAGCACACTACGATCAGTCTCTTTAGCAATATACGTAATTACGTTTTTTGTAACGTTTGGCTCTGTATCGGCATTCTCCTCTTGATTCATAAGAATACCTGCTGAATGCTTCATAGCATCAATACCATCACCATAAAAATCATCAGTCACTCCAAGACCGCCATAGTACAAGCGATGATAATCCAAGCAGAAATAGGTAGCCACAGCCTCAAAAAGTACACCAAAGGAAGGTGCAATTTCGTAGCACAATATGTTAAAAAACAGGATGATTAAAAATACTGGCGCTACGACAATGACTATAAGCCATCTTCCAAAGCTTCTTTGTTTTGAAGGCTCAAGAAGGATAATCTCATCCCCCAGTAAAGCCCTGTCCAGGAATTCTACCAGTCTTTTGATGGTATCCATAGGATTCCACAGGCTATAAATTCTCCCGAAAACAAACTCTAAAATTGTCCCTAATAATAACGCTAGAATGTGTAGTTTAAACATTACTCTATCCCTTGTATATAATTATTTTGTCTTACGTTTATGATAGAACTGTAACTGTTGAACGTACCCCTGAAATCCGCCATAGGAGCCATTAATATAATCAAGATAATCCTTCTTGGAATAGTCTTTGTAATCCTCAGTTATTATCTTTTTCATCCAGGTATCAATTGGATAACTTTCCATGAAATGGAAGCCGTAAAGCATAATGCAGTTGGCAACTTTTGGTCCGATTCCTTTTATTTCAAGAAGCTTGTTATAGGCTTCATCATAGGGAAGTTTGCTAATCTTTTCTATATCAAGCTCTCCAGCTACCACCTTTTTCGAAATGCCAATTATATAATCTGCTCTGTATCCAAGAGCTGTTCCATCCATCAGCTCCGACTCTGGAATATAAGCCAGTGTGTCTGCCTTTGGAAAATGAATACCATCAGAATATCTGTCACACAGAATCTGTATAGATTTTTTTATCTTAGGAATGTTGTTATTTTGAGAAATAACATAAGAGATAAATACCTCCCATAAATTCTGTCTGAGAATCCTCATCCCAAAAGAATCCTTTAAGGAATCCTTCAAAAAATTATCATTGCTACTGCGAATTTTATCATTGTAGGCAATGTAATCTGTGTCAAAATCAAAATATCTCTGCCAGAAATCCCACTGACTTTCCTCACAGGCAAAGTCCCAGGTATCTTTTTCTTTGTTTAAATAAAAATATATATCATTATCTCCTGAACAGGCGCTGTAGGTGTCTGGCATACCATCTGCACCCTTTGTTTCCCGCTTCATTCTGAAAACTTGACCAGAGTTCATGATGACCTCTGGATCAAACTCTTCGGGAGTTAATTTCTTGCTAAAAATCATTCTAGTCCTCTATTTCAAAAATCATATTTTCTTGATCAATATCTATTATCCGATCTTTAAGGTTCGCCATTCCCGGCCTTCCCTTAAATCTTTCAATCCATTTATATTCACCCCACATATGCATAGGGAAAATATAATCGCATTCAATATTCTTTACAAAATGCTCCATTCCAAGGAAATAGCCATCCTCTCCCATTCTGGAATCAAGCACTACAAAAGCTAAATCAAAATGTCGATTTGCAATTGGCTTTAAGGCGCGCTTATATTCTCTGCCATAAACCTCACCGTAAAGCTCCCCTCGTCCTTCTGCATTCCACCAATTCAAATCACCAGCATGATAAATATTCATGCCATTTACATTGATTACAAAGGCCACTCCTGCATCCGTAGAACGAAGAGTTTCAATTGTCATATCGTCTATACGATATTTTTTAAGTGGTGCTACAAAGGTTATCTTATCTTTTATAGATAAATCAAAACCATTTCGAATCAAGTAATTTCTACCAAGTCGAATATCTTTTGAAAGAATAAATTTAACATTATTTCTTCCCTCTGCAAGTCTAAGATTTTCCAACCACCAATGATCCTTGTGGCTGTGACTTGCAAACACATACAAGGCCTTCTCTGGAGAAAGCTCCGGCAAAGAACCATGATATTCTACAACTTCCGCACAAACCTCTTTATTAAAATAATCAAACAACAAGTATCTATCATCCAGCTCCACCAAAAAAGAGCTATGCATCAAGTAATAAACCTTAGTCATTATTCAGGCCCTTCTTTAATTACAATTTCTTATTAACAAAACTCCCCAATTAAAGATAATTATAGCAAAAAAGCCCGGACAGATAAACTGTCCGGACTTAAAATAATCTGTATAACTAATTACTTAGCTGCACGAGCCATAGCTTCTTCGTAATCCTTTGTACCTTCGAATACTGGAGCAGAATATGGATTGTGTCCAAGTCTGATAGAGTTTCTAATGATAACTGCAATACAAATTACGTTAGCTGCTAAAGCTGCCATTGCTACAAAGCCCTGCATTGTAGGATCTGCTGTGATACCCATTGCTGCAATAGCCTCACCAGCTGCTGCTGTCTTGCCCTGGCCTGCATTGTAAAGAGCGATAGCCTGCTCGTAAAGATCCATTGTTGTGATACCAGCCTCTGTAGCGCCACCGTATACACGAGGAAGAACAGCTGCAAATGTACCCTTTAACTGGAAGAGAGGTACTACCTGTGCCCACATGCACCAAATTGCAAGTGTATTAGCACGGTTCTGGATCCAAGCACCCTTGTTCCAAAGTGCATTAGCAAATGTAGGAGCAAGAAGAAGTGCAACACCACAGTACCATGTATGTGTAGGAAGATTTAAGTATGTGTACTCGAAGTTCCATACATCATATGCAATAATGAACCAAACTGTCATATCTGGCCAAATCATATCTGACTGGTTCTTGTCGTTTGATGTGTAAAGCTTTACACAACCTGTCATACAGAAGATGTTGATCATACCAGCGATAGCGTTAACAACGTTCCACCATCCACCGTAGATGAATACACCTTCGTTTGAAGCCCACCAAGCACCAGAAAGTGTACCAGAAATCTGATAAGCAGCAAGAGCTGACTCCATATCTGATACGTTAGCAATCATGATGTTTGCTGCAACGATGAACCATGGCCACCAAGCGAACCATTTTTCCTTACCAATGCCCCACTTGTACTTGATCATCATGAAGCCGACACATCCGATGTCTGCAGCATAAAGTTTAAAGTAGTGGAACCAACCATCCATGTAAGCTACTGTTGGATTAGCAGAACCACCGAACATACCAACATGTGCAAGAATAAAGTAAACAGTAAGAATAGCTGGGATGATTACGAAGATAATCATACCGCCGACCTTAGTGCGACGTCCAAGCTCATTCATAATAATTAATCCAGCAAATACTAAGCACCAGCCAAGGATCTGCCAAAGATTAGTAATTTGGAAAAGCATATTTCCATCCTCCTTAATTATTTAAATATACGAGAAACGATTCCCCGTTACTCCATTACATATTATAACCTTATACTACAAAAATAACAATGCGACAGCTGTGGATTATTTAATGCTTTTTTAATAAATTGTACATGCATCAACCTCGTATTTTAAGGGCCTGTGGCAAACATTCGAAGCAAATTTCCTCAAAAAATCCAAGGTGTTCCCCATCTGCATGAACACACATTGGGGTATCCATTTTGATTTTCATTTTATCAAAATTTAAGAACTCGAAACCCGATTTACCTTCATGTTTTCCGGCAACCAAGTACGGCAAAAGGCACAAACATTTCAGTCTGCTAATATCATGGGCATGAAATGCTGTAAGATATCCTGAATCAGGCTTTGCAAATGGAACCATAGGAATACCACCGCCTTCTGCCTTACAATTCATAGCAGCTGCAAATATAGTTCCCTTTACCTTGCTCTCTTTCATCTCTCCCTTATACCATAGGGTAATTTCTGAATCAGCAAAAGGCATTGTAAAAATATCTCCCACTGTAAGAAGACCATAGGTAGCCTGCCCCAAGCCAAATCTATTAAGGAATTTTTTAAGCTTACTATCAAGAGCCTGCAGACATACGTATGCATCCACACCTATTCCTGCACTTACTCCAAATAAACGCACCTTTCCTCCATCATATATTACCTTTCCAATATCAAAGCTCTTATACTCGCTGGTTTTAAGAGCTCTATCTAATATTTCTATAGCACTACCCTGAATGCCTATTCCCTTCACAAAATCATTAGCAGAACCTGATGGCAATGGGGTATAAAGTGTATTTTCAAAGTCCACTATTCCATTTAAAGCTTCATTTAATGTGCCATCTCCTCCCATAACAAAAAGACCAACTTGTTCTCCAGTACTGGTGGCAACTTTAGCAAATTCTGTAGCATCTCCAGCTCCTTCAGTAAAGTGCACCTGATATTCCACCTTATTATTTTTCAGATACTCTTCAATTCGATTCCAGGTTTCAGCTGCTTTGCCAGTTCTTGAGGCTTTGTTTACAATAAAATAGTTCTTCATAATAAAAATACCTTTTCTATAATATGTAATAATGATAGCATATAAACTATCGATAAAAAAGAAAGGTGAATCCACATGATTAACGACGAATTTAAGAAAAAAGCCTATCGCAAAATAGATCACAACAGCCAGCGAGCTCTGTCTGTTGTATCCTGGACAGTAGCTTCTGTTCTTGTAGGACTATTTGTTGGTGCCTTTGCATCAGCCTTTGGTCTTTCCATGAGATTTGTTATTCAAACAAGAGAAGCCAACCCTTGGATTATATATCTTCTACCTGTGGGCGCTGTTTTTATTACCTTTATGTATAAAACAATCCTAAAGGAAAAGGACAGCGGTACTAACACTGTTATTGCAGCTATTCAATCCGATAAAAAGCTTCCTTTTAGATTAGCACCACTTATTTTTGTAGCTACATGTATTACACATTTAATTGGTGGTTCTGCTGGCCGAGAAGGTGCTGCTCTTCAAATGGGAGGAGCTATTGGAAATGGAATTGGACGTGCCTTCAGACTTAATTCTACAGATAAAAAGACAATGATTATGTGTGGCATGAGCGCAGCCTTTTCTGCTTTGTTTGGAACACCAATGGCTGCAGCAATTTTCTCTATGGAAGTTATTTCCGTTGGAATAATGCACTATGCTGCTTTGGTGCCATGTGTTATCTCTTCACTTGTAGCAAGAGCTGTCGCAAATAAAATGGGATTAGGTGCTGAAGAATATCTAATTCCCGACATTCCTTCTTTTGGAATCAAGAACGCAGTTTTAATATGTATTTTCGCAGTAATTTGCGGTTTCGTTTCTATTTTGTTTTGCACATGCTTGCATAAATATGAAGAGTTCCTTTCAGGGAAGGTCACTAACCCATATATAAAAGCAGTTGTAGGTGGTACCTCTGTTCTTATACTTACACTTTTAGTTGGAAATCAAAATTATAATAGTACTGGTTCTGCAATCATTGCTTCTTGCTTTACAGGTGCAGCAATTGGATTACAGGTATTCTTATTAAAGATAGTTTTCACCACCCTCACATTATCCTGTGGCTACAAAGGCGGTGAAATCGTTCCAACATTATTTATAGGTGCAACTTTAGGAGCTGCCGTAGGACCACTCCTTGGTCTTCCAGCACCACTTATGGCAGCTGTAGGTATGGGTGCTCTCTTCTGTGGCGTTACCAATTGTCCAATATCAAGCTTGCTAATCTGCTTTGAGTTATTCGGATATGAGCCAATGCCTTACTTCCTTTTAGCGGTAGCCTTCGCTTACTGGGTATCAGGCTATACTGGACTTTATAAGGCACAAAAGATTGTTTACAGTAAATACAAAAGTAACTATATCGATAAAAAAGTACAATAAAAAATTAAGACCAGCAAATCGCTGGTCTAAATTTTTATTCTTTCTCTGCGAAATATAAACGTGCTCCAAAGTCTGGGAAGTAACGAACCTGTTCGTTATATCCTGTTCCTACAAAGGACTGAGCAAGCTTTACACCTGCATTGTTAAGTGTATCACCACTGGCCACGAAATCCTCTGATTCTCCTGGCATCTTCACGAACTTCGCAATTACGTTATGAAGAATTCCATCCTGTTTGATATGAACAGGAGCTACTGTATTAACTAAATCTCCAAATCCCTTAAGGTCATATTCAAGCTTACGTCCAAAGAAATGATACTTAGCTTCAGGATCAAGTCCTGCCTGATCAATTCTAAGGTACTGCTCTCCTGCCTTAATCTCACGCTGCATTACCATTGTGATAGCAGTGCTCTTGCTCTTATCTACAATACTCCACTCGTAGATATTTCCATCCTTTAAGCGATAGAAATCTCCAAACTGAAGTGTTCTTCTATACTGCTTATAAAGCTCAATCTGAGCCTTTACTGATGCAATATCCTCAGCCTTGGAATCGTTAAGATTAAGCTCGTAACCAAGTACACCAAAGCTTGCCACGGCAAAGCGACTCTCAATAGGTGTAACACGAAGAGTCTGATGGTTTGGACATGCAGAAACATGAGCTGTGTAGGTGCTCTGTGGATAGCCATAAGAATAGCCATTCTGAATAACAAGGCGGCTAACTGCGTCAGTATTATCACTTGCCCAAATCTGTGGGTAATAGCAAAGTGCTCCAAGGTCAAATCTATTTCCGCCAGATGCACAGCCTTCCATAAGGATTTCTGGGAAGCGCTCTGCAAGTGTTCTAAGTAATCTGTAGAAGCCGAGAACATATCTGTGGCTAACCTCCTGCTGCTTTTCAGCTGGAAGGTACTTTGAATAATAATCTGAGAAGTTGCGATTCATATCCCACTTAATATATGAAAGGCCTGGTGTAGAGAACACCTCACTCATTCTGTCAATCATGTAGTCAACAACTTCTGGATTACAAAGATCAAGTAAGCGCTGATTACGTCCCTCAGCATGCTCCATTCCCGGAATATCAATAGCCCATTCAGGGTGCTTACGATAGAGCTCGCTGTCTACATTAATCATCTCTGGTTCTACCCAAAGACCAAACATAAGACCAAGGTCATTAACCTTCTTTGATAAGCCCTCAAGCCCACCTGGAAGCTTTTTCTTGTTAACAATATCCCAATCTCCAAGAGCTCTCTTATCGTCATTTCTGTCGCCAAACCATCCGTCATCCATAACGAATAATTCTACGCCAGTATCCTTAGCAGTCTTTGCAAGCTTAAGAAGACTCTTTTCTGTGAAATCAAAATATGAAGCCTCCCAGCTATTGATAAGGATAGGTCTTTCCTTATCCTTCCACTCACCTCTTGTAATATGCTCTCTAACAAAATCATGCATATTATGGCTCATCTTGCGATAGCCTGTACCTGAATAAGTAAGTACAGCTTCTGGAGCCTGGAATTCCTCTCCTGCCTCAAGAGTCCATGTAAAGTTCTGTGGATTAATACCATAGGCAACTCTGGTCTTTCCCCATGGTGAAACCTCTGTAGCAGAATAATGATTACCTGAATATACCAGGTTAAATCCGTACACATCGCCATCAGTCTCTGTAGCATCAGCATCTGATACCATAAAGAATGGATTGCATCTGTTAGAGCTGGTACCTGTAAATGAAGAATTAACAAGCTTCCCTGCAGTAAGAATAACATCAGACTTGTTCATTTCCCTTGTCCATGAACCATGGAAAGAAGTAACCTTAAGTCCTGGTTTATCAAAATCAAGAAGCATGGAAAGCATACGTGTCAGCTTAACTGTCTCGTTAGAGGTATTGATGAACTTAGCGCTTCGAGTGATAACATCGCACTCTTCAAAAACAGAATATGAAAGCTTTAGTGTTAGTCCGTGATTCTTATCTTTAAGTGTTATTTCAAGAGTCTTTGCGGCGTCATCCTCGTCATATGAGCTAGGAAGTCCTTCAAGCTCTGGCTTGCAATTTATCACCTGATAGCTATCGTAGATAAAATCAAGAGTGCTGCTGCCGTCTGCACAGACAACCTCAACCATAGGCTCTCTAAAATCGCCCTTACCAAGAGCCGAAGTCTCAAGTCTTACATCCTCCAATGAAAGTTCAGGATGCTCAGCATTATATGTAACAGTGTTACCTGGAGCAAATGCACGCTTTTCTTTAAGCACAGATGGCTCATCCTCATGGATGAGCCTTCCGTAATACAAATGTTCCAGCTGACCTGTCTCCAATACACGAAAAGCATATGTAGTATTGTTAGTATTTAAAACAAATACCTTACCATCAGCTTTAATCATTTTTAATTCTCCTCATTACATAATAATTAATTGCGAGTCTTTAACTCCTCTGCAATTTCCTCTATCTTCTCATCAGTAAGTATATACTTCTTTTTAAACCAAATAATTGCAAAAACGAGACCAATAATTGGAATAATTGTCATAGTCATTCTAAGTCCCATCTTCTGAGAAGATTCTACTCCCATTGAATAATCGATTTCTGTAGCTGTCTCAGCAGTATCATTAGAAAGAGCAAGCACCTGAAGTGCAATAGCTGCAATCAAAGCTGAAATACCAGAAGCAAGCTTTACAACAAAGGTCTGCATAGAGAAAATAACAGACTCATCTCTACGATTATTCTTTAACTCGCCATAGTCAACAGTGTTAGCAAGGAATACTGTTGTAATAACCGAAAGCATTCCGTTTGCAGAAAAGATAAAGAATGCTGGAATAAACAATAAATAAACATTGCTCATTGATGTTGATGCAAGAAGTAAAAGTGAAATATATCCTACAATAGCCATTCCCATGCTTATAAAGTAAATCTTGATAGAAGTAAAGAACTTTCTAAGGACTGGGTATAAAAGCATCATTGCAAGAATCTGAATACCACCACCAAAAGTAGAGAATAATGTATAATCTCCTCTCCAGCCAGTGCCACCAAAATCATACTTAAAGAAGTAGATTACAAGGTTTGATGTAATGTAGATTGAACAGTTTACAATTACGATTGCTACAACTACTGCCATAGCCTGGTCGTTCTGAATAAGAGCCTTGAACATCTCACCAATAGATGCTGTCTTCATATCTACTGTAGATTTTTCCTTAACGAAAATGCAGCAGATTACTGTAAATAATACGAAAAGAACAGCGATTGCAATTGAGAAGTATGAAAAACCAACTCTTTCAACTTCTCTGTCTGTGATGCCTGCGCCACCAAACAAATGACCAAGAGCAGATACTGACATAACAGTGATGATTGTGATAATAGCAGAACCAACGCCAGCACAAGAACGAGCAAGTGTTGTAAGTCCCTCTCTCTCCTTACCACCTTCTGTGAAAGCAGGAATCATTGACCAGTAAGGAATATCCATCATTGTATAAGTAACGCCCCAAAGGATGTATGTTACAGCTGCGTAAGCCACAAGGCCTTTTCCATTAATTGATGGTGGAGCTGAAAACATAAGAGCAAGAACAACCGCGTTAGTAAGTGTACCGATGAGAAGCCAAGGTCTAAACTTACCCCACTTTGTCTTAGTCTTAGCAACAATAGCGCCCATGATAGGATCATTAAACGCATCAAACACACGAGCAACCATGAGAATAACTCCCATTGCTGCAGCGCTAACGCCTAAAATATCCTGAAAATAGTAAAGTACATAAGATGCGGAAAGCATATATACCATATCCTTTCCTACAGCACCTAATCCGTAGGAAGCCTTTGCAGCTCCTGATAATTTCATTTTGTTATCCATTATTTATTTCCCCCTTTAAGTCCCATAGCAAGCTCTACAACTTTGTAAGCTCCGTCATAGAGACCAATTGTCTTATTAACCTTAATGCTTTCGCACATATCTGAAAGAAGTCTGTCATCCTTCATAAACATATCAATCATCTGGATTGTATGTGGAATATCTCTACACTCTAAAGTACCATCTCCCATTTCTGCAGAGTGAATAGCACCCCACATCTCATGCTTTCCTACTCTCTTAATGAAAAGCTTTGGAATTGGATAGAACGCAAGCTCTGATGGCTTTGTAACAAGAACATCACAGCTTCTCATGAGAAGGTTTGTGCAGTAAACAGCCTCAAAAATATTCTCATGATAGAATCCGTGGATACCCGTAACATCTCCTGTGATAGCATCCTCAGCAAACTTTGTTGTAGCCTCGAACTCATTGAAATGCTCTGTTGCTACAGCCTTCATTTCAGGAATCTCTGCAAGGAGATCATCCCAAACGTTCTTGTAATCACCAACGTTTACATAAAGCATAGCCTTGTTTTCCTGAATTGCAGGAAGAAGGTATTTGATAATTGCTGCGAAAATCTCCTTCTGTGCACCAGCACCACCGATTGTAAGAAGAAAACGCATAGCCTTACCATCACGCTTTCTAGCCATTCTTGCATCACAATCAGCTTCGATATTGCTAACAAGCTCGTGATCAATATAATGACCTGTGTAAACCAAATCATCATTTGGCATTGGGTTACAAACTGCATTGTTTGGAGCCATTCCGTTGCAAATGCGATAACCCATGTACGCGTTCTTGCACTGGATTGTATGAACACTGCCTTCAGCAAAATGAAGAGCCATTGGCCAGTTATCAGGAATTGCATTTACAACGTTTTTCATTCCTGCATGGATAGCAGCCTGTGCTGGCCATACATGTGTACCGATAACTGGAATCTCCTTTGGCACATTCTTGAAGACTGGTGCCATAAGCTCTGCATTCTTCTGGTCTGAAGAATTATAAGAAAGCTTTCTAAACCATTCGTAATTTGCTGGTTCCCAGATAAACTTATTAAAAAGCTTATTCTTTGACATACGTGAGCCCTTAGAATACAAATCATTCTGATGGCTAATTACCTTTGTACAGGTTGTCTGTGGGTAGCCATTTAAATCCATCCAGTATGGTGTGTAGCCAAGTGCTTTTGCAGCTGAAGCCATAGCCATTGAAATACGATAATGACCAAAGCCCATTCTTATATTTCCTACAATGATACCCTTCTCTGTATCAAACTCTTCCTTTGACTGTCCTTCCTTAAGGAGAACGTCATAGACACCAAGGGAATCGCCGATGTGTGAATTCTTCTCAAGAACAATGTTGTAATCAACGTTTGAATCATCCCCAAATTTCTTGGCATACTTCGCTTTAGATTTACAAGCCTTGTTGTAATCTTTGTCAGCGATGACATTTCCAAAAATAACTTTACTCTTGTCTTGCATTACTTATTCCTCTTACCCCTTTAATTATTTAGTTAAACACTCCACCGAAAGACCAATGGTAACTGGCTCTAAGCCATCGCACTTAATAGTGAGCTTACCATCGCCGTCCTCTCCAATGGATTTTATATATACTCCCGTACAGCCTCCCATTGGGGCTACTGTGTCTGGTCCAACTATTTCAAATGGACCTTCAATTTCAAAGCTCAGTGGCTGAGCAAAATAGAACAATTGATTATCATTCTGGTCTACTATTTTTATACGAATATTTGCCACATCATAGGTATGAAGCTCTGTCAAAAGTGTATGGCTGGCTTTCGCTTCAATGTGAGCCTTTGTAACCGCTGCTTTAACAACTGTCTTAACAACCTGACCATCCTTTATAGCTTCAAATTTATACTCTCGAGATTCTCCACCCCAGTCACCAATAAACTTGTTGTAAATTGGAACTGCCTTTTTAGGGCTGACGCCATGGAATAATACAAGTCTGGCTGCATTTAATACCAAGGTAGGTGTTGGTCTGAATCCCTTTAAGGTAACCTCGTTAAGAATCTTCTTAATAAGCTTAGCCTGTCCCTTTGAAAATTCTCCATCCTGTTCGATGGCATCACCAACAAAATCATCTATCAAAATCGGACCATGCTTGATGTTTTCGAATTTGCTGTCCTCAGGGAAGTATTCCTTTATAAGAACATCGTTCTTATACATCTTCACTGAATCTGCATTGCTGATGATATAGGATTTTCCTCTATTACATGCTGGATGCTCACCAATATCAAAGCTTGTTGTAACATCAAGTACTGTCTCTGTCTCTGAAAAAGCTGCATATACTGACGCTGCAAGCTTAGGATTTCTGAACATATCCATAACACCGTGGTAGCAGATTCTGTCCCCTGAGCCGAAGTCCTTATGAGTGTTGTAATCAAACATACACCATCCAAAGGCTCCAGCAATATCAGGCTCTCCCGCCACCGCATCCACAACTGTGGCATGTCTTATAGCGTGCTCCTGTCTATGCTCTTCCCAGTCAAAAGGCTTTGTTGGGAACATGTGACCATTGTACTCACTAATCAGATAAGACTTTTCCTCATTTGAGGTTATGTCTTTCTTCTTAGCACAACCCTTATTTTTTCCTGAGAACGAGAAATCATTATATGTATAAACATCTTCAAGAAGATTACTCTTGGCAATGCATCTTACGCCGCCTGTAGGTCTTGTTGGATCAAGCTCGTGAGCAGCTGCATTTGTTCGCTCGTAAAACTCATCATTATCTGGTGACTCATTAATTCGTACACCCCAGAGAATTATTGAAGGATGATTTCGATACTGACGAACCATATCCTTTGTATTTTCTACTGCAATATCCTGCCATTCCTTGTCACCGATGTGCTGCCAGCCTGGAATCTCTGTAAACACTAAAAGTCCAAGTCTGTCACACTCATCAAGGAAGTAATGTGACTGTGGATAATGAGAAGTTCTTACTGCATTCAAAGCCAACTCTTCTTTTAAGATTTTGGCATCAAGTCTCTGCATTGATTCTGGCATAGCATACCCAACGTATGGATATGACTGATGTCTGTTTAATCCTCTAAGCTTTATCTTACGACCAT
Source organism: Pseudobutyrivibrio sp. UC1225 (assembly GCF_900115215.1). Taxonomy (NCBI): domain Bacteria; kingdom Bacillati; phylum Bacillota; class Clostridia; order Lachnospirales; family Lachnospiraceae; genus Pseudobutyrivibrio; species Pseudobutyrivibrio sp. UC1225. The sequence continues at coordinate 467,715 of NZ_FOVQ01000001.1, forward strand.
TGAGGTAATAGCCGTTCTTTCTGAACTCTGAACTTCTAAAACCGATTGTCTCTTTGACTTCATCAACCACATTGTCATCAAGAACAAGCTGTGTCTTCAAAGTATATAAATATGGGCTTTCAATATCCCAAAGCTTTACTGTAGATGGAGCACTGGTAAGGCTGAGATAATAGCCACCGTTTCTCTCCTCAAGACCTCCTACTGGCTGAGAAAAAAGAAGCTCATCATCAAGATACTGTTTGATGAATACTCTTTCATCATTAGCAAGCTTATTTATATTCTTTCTGAAAAAGCACTCTGTTTTAATGATTCCCTGAACGTTCATCATCTTTATCTGCTTAGCTGAGCGCTTGCTAGTAGAAACACGTTCTAATAAAGCTGGCTGAACTATAAGATCTTCAAAGTGAACCTTTTCTTTTACTTCAAAATAAACATCTCTATAGATACCACCGTAGGTCATATAATCTATTACATAACCGAAAGGAGGCTGATTAAGTGTCTCTCTGGAATCAACCTTAACTGTGATGAGGTTTTCCTCTCCCAGCTTTAAAACCTTTGTGATATCAACAGAAAATGCTGTATAACCACAATCGTGATGCTTTAAATGTGTTCCATTAACGTACACATCACAGGCGTGTCCTACTCCTTCAAACACCAGGGAAACAAATTGATTTTCCCACTGAGCAGGTGCGAAAATGCTTTTCTGATATCCACTGACCATCTGGTAAATACTCTCATCAAAATATGACAATGGAGTAACCTTTACGGTATGTGGGATATTGACTAAAGTGCTATTTTCCATTGGCTCATTAATCATATCCTCAGAAAAGTTTTCATTGAATCGCCATTTTCTATCTAAATAAATTCTTTGTGCCATTTACTTTTCCTTTATAAGAATTCCATCAATAAGTACATCTACAACTTCCTTTAAAGCAGTTGGGTAATCCATTTTGCTCTGCTTAAGGAAATCCCCCATTAACAATCTCTCAACGCTGGAACCATAAATAAGCTTAAAAATTTCAAGATTTATTGGTCTGATTTTTCCTTCTTCCATTCCCTTAGTAAGTAAGTCGAAGGTCTTCTCCCAGCCACTCTCAAGTCGATTATTCATCTTCTCGTGAGCCATAGGATATTTTTCAGCCATTTGCTGCATAGCAGCATAATCAAAACCATAACTATTCTCTGGTAATACAACGAGGATGCCACGAAGCTTTTCTACTGTAGAAAGCTTTGCGTTGTTATAAACCTTATCCTCTTCTTCCTTGATAATGTTAAATGCGTAATCTACCATTTCACACATCAATTCATTTTTATCATTGAAAACTGTGTAAATAGTTTTCTTACTCATCTTCATTTCTGAAGCGAGATCATCCATTGTGAACTTAGGACCCTTCTCCTTAAAAACGTTTAAGGCACCTTCTAAAATTCGTTGATTCATATAATTTTACTCCCAAAAACTATAATTTGTATATTGAGTTTCCTTAACTAAATAATACCACACTAATGGAAACTAACTCAATAGAAATAGGTTTGTCCATTTTTCACAATATATTAACAATGTTTTTGTTGACAAAGCACAATCATGGGTTTATCATGTCCCTGTTGATAAAGAAAAAGAGAGTTTATAGGAGGAAATAAGAATGTTCGAAGAAGTATCATTCCAGATGTACACAATTTATTCAGATTATGAAAAATATTGCAAAAATAAGAGAAACGAGGGCAAGGAGCCAGTATCTTTCTTCAAGTATGCATTTGGTCAGTACGAAGACTAATATCAAATATATGGCGGTCACCTTTTATGGTGGCCGCTTTTTTGTATCCTCTCCCAGTCACACTCTTCCTCTACTTTAACTATAGACTCTAGGAGGCCCACACTCCCCACCACCAACTACGCAATCACAGAATTATGATTTTCTAAATACTGCGTTTCGCTTTTTTTATTAATTGGTGTCTTTTCAATTCTTTGCACTTCTGCCAAGAATGTGTGCTTAACACAGACATGAAATATAATTTAAGAATTATTCTCCAAAATTTTTGTTGAAGGTTGCTGGATATTTGGAGTGAGCTTAGTAGAACTAAAAGAGATATTTGAATTGTAAGGGCAGCTGCCGCTAGGACGGCGGCAGCAGTGGTCACTTGAAACAGGACGTTGAATGTGCCACGGTGCCCTTACAAACAAATATCTCTTTTTAAGTTCTACTTAGCAAACGGAATATGAAAGCAACCTCAACAAACAACTTTGGAGAATACTTATAGATAAAACATGTCTGTGGAAAGCACAGCATTCTCTTCGAAGTGCAAAACCAATGAAAAGACACCAATAAAAGCTCAACCAGCAGTATTAAGAAAATCTATAATCCTGCTCAAATGCTTTAGTTGGTGGTGGGGAGTGTGGACCTCCTAGAGTCTATAGAATAATTAATTAGAGTGTGGCTGGGGAAAGAATTAAAAAAAGCGGCCTCCGAAGATTTTCCAGAGACCGCCATATATTTGATATTAGTTTAGTTCTTAGACTTGAAGTACTCGTCGATAGCTGCGGCTGCTGTCTTGCCTGCGCCCATGGCGAGGATTACAGTAGCGGCACCTGTTACAGCATCACCACCTGCGAATACGGCATCTTTTGTAGTTGCGCCCTGCTCTGTAGCGATGAGGCAACCCTTCTTGTTTGTATCAAGACCAACTGTTGTGCTAGAGATAAGTGGGTTTGGAGATGTACCAAGTGACATGATAACTGTGTCACACTCGATTTCGTACTCTGAACCTGGAATCTCTACTGGGCGACGACGTCCTGAAGCATCTGGCTCGCCAAGCTCCATCTTGATAATCTTGCATCCACGAACGCTACCTTCCTCATTAACAAGGATTTCAACTGGATTCTGAAGGAGATCAAAGATAACGCCCTCTTCCTTAGCGTGATGTACTTCCTCTGCTCTTGCTGGAAGCTCTGCCTCAGAACGACGGTATACAACGTGAACCTCAGCGCCAAGACGAAGGGCTGTACGAGCAGCATCCATAGCTACGTTACCACCACCAACTACTACGACCTTCTTGCCGCGAGCGATTGGTGTATCATAACCTTCCTTGAAAGCCTTCATAAGGTTGTTACGTGTAAGGTACTCATTTGCTGAGAATACTCCGTTAGCCTGCTCACCAGGGATATGCATAAACATTGGAAGTCCAGCACCTGAGCCAATGAATACAGCCTCAAAGCCTTCCTTTTCCATAAGCTCATCGATTGTGATTGAACGACCGATGATTACGTTCTTTTCGAACTTAACTCCGAGAGCCTTTACGTTCTCAACTTCAGCCTTAACTACCTTGTCCTTTGGAAGACGGAACTCTGGAATACCATAAACAAGTACTCCACCCATCTCGTGAAGAGCCTCAAATACAGTAACATCATAACCAAGCTTTGCAAGGTCGCCAGCTGCTGTAAGACCTGAAGGGCCTGAACCGATAACAGCTACCTTGTGTCCGTTTGGAGTAGACGTGTTCTTTGGCTTAATTCCATTTTCTCGAGCCCAGTCAGCAACGAAACGCTCAAGCTTACCGATAGCTACTGCCTCACCCTTGATACCACGGATACACTTGCCTTCGCACTGTGACTCCTGTGGGCATACACGACCGCAAACTGCTGGAAGAGCTGATGACTCAGAGATAATCTCGTATGCTCTCTCGAAGTTGCGCTCCTTAACCTGCTCGATAAAAGCAGGAATATTAATAGAAACTGGGCAGCCGCCTACACACATAGGCTTCTTACAGTTAAGGCAACGTCCTGCCTCTTCTACTGCCTCTTCCTCTGTATATCCAAGACAAACCTCTTCGAAGTTTGTAGCACGAACCTTAGGGTCCTGCTCTGAAATAGGTACTCTAACTAAAACGTCTCCCATTACTTGTCACCTCCACAATTTCCACATCCGCCGTGGTGTGTATCGCCTTCCTGCTGCTTAAGAAGTGCTCTACCTTCTTCTGTCTTGTACTGCTTTGCTCTGGCCATAGCCTGATCAAAGTCTACAAGGTGACCATCAAACTCTGGTCCATCTACGCAAGCAAACTTAACTTCATCACCAACTACAAGACGGCAAGCTCCACACATACCTGTTCCATCAACCATAATTGGGTTCATAGAAACTACTGTAGGAATGCCAAGCTCCTTTGTAAGGAGACATACAAATTTCATCATAATCATAGGACCGATTGCTACGCAGTGGTCATATTTCTTGCCAGAATCTACAAGTGCCTGAAGCTGCTGACAACCATTTCCATGGAAACCGTAGCTACCGTCATCTGTTGCAAGGTAAAGTTCATCAGCTACTTCACGCATCTCATCCTCATAGAAAAGGATATCCTTAGAACGTGCACCAATAATAACTGTAGTCTTTACACCATGCTCCTTAAGCCACTTAACCTGTGGATATACTGGAGCTGTACCAACACCACCTGCGATGAAGACGATGCTCTTCTTTTTTGTCTCTTCTAAATCTTCCTCAAGGCAAAGCTCTGAAGGCTGTCCAAGTGGGCCTACAAAATCAGCGAAAGCATCTCCCTCATTAAGAAGTGCCATACGCTCTGTAGAAGCTCCAACTGTCTGGAATACTATTGTAATAGTGCCCTCTGCTCTATCATAGTCGCAAATTGTAAGAGGAATACGCTCACCCTCCTCATCAATCTTTACGATAATAAACTGACCTGGTAAGCAACCGTCAGCAACTCGTGGTGCCTTAACCACCATAAGGAAAATCTTATCAGAAAGCTTTTCCTTCTTTACGATTGGATACATAAACAAGACTCCTTCCCTTTTTTACCAATTTCTAATAATTTATCTTATTTCTTTAGTTTTGTAAAGTGTTAAAGCAACAAAAAGCTTCCCCTTTCGGGGAAGTCTTTTAACTAAAGTATACAAGCTCATCTTCTGGCTTCTCAGCTGGCTCTACAGATACAGGATAGAGAACCGGACCCTTACCCTTGTATTCCTTTGCGAACTCAACCTTAATAGTAGCTGTAATATCAATCCAGCTTCTATGGCCAAGAGATGCTGCATTATCCCATTTACACTTCATACCAAGGAACTGAATATCCTCAACACAGCAAGTCATTGCGAAACGACCTGGAATAAACACATCTCTGCGAAGCTTCTTATCATTTGGATTATAAACAAGACCTCTAAAATGAACTGTCTTTCCATCGTACTTCTTAGGTGTTTCCATACAATCCATAAACCAAAGTGCATAATCAGCATCTGTAATATCGATTACGTCAGCATCTAAATCAAATGGAAGCTCCTCAGGAGTATCATCAATAGAACCATCTGCACGCTCATAAACAATCTGAGCTGGTCGGTTCATAGATTTTATCTGACCTCTAAACTTAGACTTTGGTGTAGCCTCTGTACAACGATTGAAGATAACTACTTCTGCCTTAAAAAGCTGTTCCATCATCATAGTACGCATATTATTAAGGTAGTTTTCAAAAGTAGTAGCATCTACCGTAGCAAGACTCTGTGCTGGCACCCATCCTTCTGGAAGCGGCTCATCATAAATCTTATCTACACCCCAGGTACCATTGTACTCAAGGAAGATAACATCAGGGTCGTACTCCTTAGAGATACGTGTGAGATTCTCAAGATTGAACTCATCCTCAGAATCAATAGTAGCTACTTTTGCATTTATTGTCTTAAGCTTTTCAATGTCGTACTCAACATCTCCATCCTCACAAGAAAGGATGAGAATTTTATCTTCGCCGCCCTGAGCGAAGTCATTTTCAAACAATGTCTCCTGGATAAGAGTAGTTTTTCCACTATCCATGAATCCAGTAAAAACATAAACTGGTATATCTCTAGCCATTCTAACCTCTATCTAAAATGTATTACTCTAAGCCGAAAAGTTCTTCAATCTTGTGCTCATCAATATCTGCACCGATTACAACAAGACGTCCTGTGTAGTCAGGCTCACCACTTCTAAGCTCGTACTCTCCATCTACAAAATCGAAATAAATCCAGCCGCCCTCTACAGACTCAACCATACCCTTTGAGCGGATAACTGTACCATAATCTGTAGTGTTAGCAAATGCCTTCATAGCCTTCTCGATTGTAGCCTTCTCAAACTTATGAGGTGTCTCCTTGCCCCATGTATTAAATACTTCATCTGCATGATGGTGATGATGCTCATGATCATGGTCATGGCAACCACATGTGCAATTCTCGCCATGGTCGTGATGATGATGTTCATGCTCGTGGTCATGCTCTTCATGATCGTGATGATGATGCTCGTGCTCGTGGTCATGCTCTTCATGATCGTGATGATGATGCTCGTGCTCGTGGTCATGCTCATCATGGTCATGATGGTGATGCTCGTGCTCATGTTCCTCGTGAGCTTCCTCAGCAAGATGCTTTAAATCAACTGCAAGATTGTCCTGTCCTTCCATAACTGAAAGAAGCTTCTCGCCAGTGATTTCCTCCCATGGAGTTGTAATAATAGCAGCCTTTGGATTAAGCTTCTGAATCTGCTTAACACAGAACTCAAGCTGATCCTCTGTAGCTGTCTGTGAACGTGAAAGAACGATTGTAGTAGCAAATTCAATCTGATTGTTGAAGAACTCACCAAAAGCCTTCATCTGCTTAGAGGCCTTAAGAGCATTAACAACTGTAACGAGACCGCAAAGCTTAACGTCAGCTGTCTCCTCAAGCTTAATAACTGATGTCATAACATCTGAAAGCTTACCAACACCAGATGGCTCGATAAGGATACGATCTGGGCTGAACTTCTCAAGTACTTCGTGAAGATTCTTATCGAAGTCTCCAACAAGAGAACAACAAATACAACCAGAGTTCATTTCTGATATTGTGATACCAGCATCCTTTAAGAAACCGCCGTCGATACCAACCTCGCCGAACTCGTTTTCAATAAGGACAACCTTTTCTCCCTTATAAGCTTCTTCAAGCATTTTCTTAATGTAAGTAGTCTTTCCTGCTCCCAGGAAACCTGAAATTATATCAATCTTTGTCATGATAATACCTTCCTTTTTGACAAAATTTAATTCTCTACAACAAACATATATATTATCACATTATTGTTAAAACTTCTACTCCTTCACATTTTGCTATTGGTAAAAAATATCATTAAAAAACCAGCCTATTTTTCAATAAGCTGGTTAGATAAAGTTTCGATTATAAAAATCGGGATTATTAAATGTGAACTGTTTTTAGGGATTTAAACAACATTATTAATCCATTTCATCAAGAGCTACTCTCTCAATATGCATAGCCAGATATCCAATCTCTGCATCATGAATATCTCGGCCAAGACTTTTTGAAAGCTCTTTACAGATTTTTGTAGCTGCCTGAAATGAATTTGCGGCAGAGGCATTGATGTAGTCGTTCATATCAAGCTTTATTACCTCTCCCTTTAAAGTACGGGCAATCATATAACGAATATGATTGAGCAACCTGTTATAAGATAATGACTGAGTATCTATCTTCTTTCCAGTTTCTTTCTCTACCATGCTCACGCACTGTCTCACAGCGTCGGCCATTTGCATAGCCTGAGATACTGCCTGATCCATAATAGATGAATGCACATGAAGTGCAATATATCCAATCTCATCGTCTGTAAGATTGACATCAAGACGATTCGACAAAATCTCCCTTGCTGCTTCTGCCACTTTAAACTCTGAATGAAAAAGAACTCTGATATCATCTGTAAGGGGGTTTTTAAGCTGCTCATTGTTCTTACTTCTTTTAACTGCATACTCGATATGGTCTGCCAAAGGAAGCAAAACATCACGATCAATTGTTTTAAATGCTTTCTCGGCGCCATCTAAAATCTCGTTTGCAATCTCAAGATATACAGGATCGATACTGGTTGCTAACTCTTTTTTATCGCCTCTTTCGGTAGACTCCTTAAGAGAATAAATCTTATGCTCATCGGAAGTCTCGATAATCTCACTGATATGTTTTCCGAATCCTATTCCCTTACCGAGAATAAGATACTCCTGTGTTGTGTTTTCCAAGATACCTATCAGCGCATTGTGATTGAGGACCTTCTCGATTCTGTACATTTTTTCTCCTTAATGATTACTCGTAAAAATCTACTGCAAGTAAGTCATCACCTGCATTAACATCGCCATTTGCAATGCGGCGAAGCTTCTGATTGCTCTTAAGCTCTGTGCAAAGAACTGGTGTGGCAATTGAAGGAGCGTTCTTAGAGATATAATCTAAGTCTGCCTCCATAAGTACATCACCCTTCTTTACCTTCTGTCCATTTGTTACATGAACGTTAAAGCCTTCACCCTTAAGCTTAACTGTGTCAATACCAAAGTGAAGAAGCATTGCTACATCATCATCTGTCTTGAATCCGATAGCATGCTTTGTATCGAATACGAATACAACTGTTCCGTCAGCTGGTGCTACAACCTTGCCCTCCTTAGGAGTAACAACGGCACCATCACCCATCATCTTCTGAGCAAAAACATCATCTGGAGTCTCTGCTAAATCTGCAGCAACACCTGTAAGTGGGCTACCAAGAATAACTGTCTTTACAACCTTACCTGTTGGCTCAGCTGTCTCAACTGCCTTTGCTTCCTCAGCAACGGCATCATTTGCTCCATTATACTCAACATTAGGAGCTGTCTCAAGATAATCTTCAAGATTTGACTTAATAACTGTAACGTGTGGTCCGTAAATAACCTGAACACCATTACCCTTGTGAACTACACCTGAAGCACCTGTAGCCTTAAGCATAGCATCGTTTACGAGCTCTGACTTCTTTACTGTACAACGAAGTCTTGTTGCGCAGCAGTCAACATCAGAGATGTTAGCCTTACCACCAAGACCGTTACAGATCTTCTCAGAAGTGTTGTCATTCATAGACTCCTTCTTAGCATTGTAATCAGAACGTCTGTAAAGCTTAACCTCTTCATCTGCATCTCTACCAGGAGTCTTAAGATCGAACTTCTTGATAAGGAATGTGAAAAGGAAATAGTAAACTACAAAGTAACCTACACCTACTACTGGTACCCATACCCATGATGTCATAGAGTTTCCAGGAAGAATACCAAAGAGGATTAAGTCAATGATACCGCCTGAGAATGTCATACCAACACCAACGCCGAGCATATGCATGAACATGTAAGATGCACCAGCGAATACACAGTGGATACCGTAAAGAGCTGGAGCTACAAATAAGAATGTGAACTCGATTGGCTCTGTGATACCTGTAAGCATTGATGTAAGAGCTGCTGAAAGGAGAAGACCTCCTACTTCCTTCTTCTTCTCAGGAAGAGCGCATCTGTACATAGCAAGTGCTGCACCAGGAAGACCAAGGATCATGAATGGGAACTTACCAGACATGAATCTTGTAGCTGATACTGCAAAGTGATCAATTGTGTTCTGTGCACCAAGCTGTGCAAAGAAAATGTTCTGTGCACCTTCGATCATCTGACCATTAACCTCGAGTGTACCACCGAGAGCTGTCTGCCAGAATGGAAGGTAGAATACGTGGTGAAGACCGAATGGAATAAGAAGTCTTTCCATAAGACCATATACCCATGTTCCTGCATAACCAGAAGCAAGAACAACACCACCTACTGCGTAGATGCCCTGCTGTACGAATGGCCATACGAAGAACATTAAAATACCAACTGCTGTGTATACCAAACCTGAAATGATAGGTACGAATCTTGTACCACCGAAGAATGATAATACCTGTGGAAGCTGGATCTTGTAATACTTATTGTGAAGTGAAGCAACACCAAGACCTACGATCATACCACCAAATACACCCATCTGTAATGATGTGATACCGCAAACTGAAGTTGTTGCACCATCAAGCATTGCCTCTGTTCCGCCATTGATTGTGATCATAGCGCCGATTGAAGCGTGCATGATAAAGAAAGCGATAGCTGCTGCTAAAGCTGCTACTTCCTTCTCCTTCTTTGCCATACCGATTGCAACACCGATAGCAAAGATGATTGGTAAGTTAGCAAATACAATGTTACCGGCCTCGTTCATAACTGTAAGGATAGCATATCCTACTGTACCTGGGCCTAAAACTGATGTGAGGTGGTATGTCTCAAGCATTGTTGAGTTTGTGAATGAACCACCGATTCCGAGAAGCAAACCTGCTACTGGAAGGATTGCGATTGGAAGCATGAATGAACGTCCAACTCGCTGCAATACTGCAAATAATTTGTCTTTCATTTTTTTAATCTCCTATACATGAAAAATTTTTGCGCACCTATATGGGAAAGTATTTGTCTTCTCCTATGCCGGGTGATGGGTAAATGGGCATAAAAAAAGACACGAACCCACATAAATACAAAATAGTTTATGTATAGTTCGTGCCTTGATTGGTTACAAGTTACACACTACGGATGTTAAATTATCACGTATGTGTCCTTGTGTCAATACTTTTTCGTTATTTTCGTAAACGTTTAAGTGATTTTCTTCTTATACATTCACATAATTGCCGCGTTGTCTATTAATTACCGGGAATGAGCCCTTAACAAAGCGCCATAATTCAATTAATCCTATACTTGATACAAGTACAAGAATGCCAGCTGGAATAATGTATGGTGCTGAAATTCTGAATCCACCAAATATATTCATAAATGACTCAGCATATATAATAATTACCCACTGAACAAGATAGATTACATCAACATTCTTTCCAAGGTATGCTGTTGCCCCATTCACTGCAATATTCTTTACTACCTGAGAAAGGAAATAACATAATGATACAGCCACAAGGATTACCATTGAAATAAATAAATGATGAAGTAAAGACTGATGATAGAAAACTCTGCCAGCCAACATGTACATTGTTCTAATATCATATCCACATGCTGTATAAATTAGAGTGAATGCGATTGTTCCAACTAAAGCCACTGGGCAAATAAGACGGTAAAATCTTGTTTTGTCCTCTGTACGCTGTAAATAGTATGCAAAAATCATTCCAAATACTGGATAAAATAACCATCTAAACATTGGAAAGGTTGTAACATCACAGGTATCGAAAAATAAGCCAAATAAATATTTAGTCCATGAATTTGTGAAATCAAGCTTTGAAAGCATTCCTCCTAATACAGAAAGGACAAGGGATACTGCCATCATAGCTGAAAGTGGAAGTCTCAATTTCTTCATGAGGGCAATTGTGAAAAATGCCATTCCTGCAAACTGGAGAATACTTACCAAAAACAAAGAATCTGCAAGTGTCCATGGAACTTCATATCCTAAGTATATAGCTATTGCAGTAGGAACAGTACCTTTTACAAAGCTTAATAAATATCCAGTTCCAAGTAACTTCAAACCTCTTTTTGTCATATCAGCAGGTGTATTGTTTCTGGAATACATAATTCCTACACCCATACAAAACATAAACATAGGCGCTCCCAATGGACCAGCTAAAAACTCCATAAGATTTCTAAAGATTCCAGTTGGTGCTATCTCTGCATCGATATTGCTAATCTCCTCATAACAATGTATGCAGACCATAAACAATACACTGAAAGCCTTAGCCCAATCTAATTCTTTTTGTCTTCCTCTGTTAATTATTATATCGTTCACCACTATTCTCCTCATTCTTCCATACAGTTATATAGTGTAATTTTTTTCAACAGCTGTGTATCATAGCACAGAAAATAACGCATGACAATCCAATTTCTATTGATTGGGTAATTTAACACTGTCTTCATAATTGCGTGGTAGAATACGTATACTGTCGTAGTGAAGAAATGGAGGTGTCTTATGGATATAACAGCTTCCGAGAAAAAGGTATTAAACGGTATTTCCTTTAATACCGAAGAAATTGAGAGTGGAAATCTTCGTGAAAGTGATGCTACTCTTCTTAATGAAATGAGAGCTGTAGAAAATTACCTGATAGAAAAATACCCAAGCTTCACTTTTGAAATAACCGGCTGTGAACCAAAATCAGGTACAACACGAACTTATTCGGAATGGTATTTCAAATCTAAGGAAATCAACAGAGAATCTGCTTTTATTGCAATGTCCGAAGAGAACGATAAATATTTCACTGTAAGAGATGCCTTCTTTGGACAGATAATACGTGAGCCTATAAAGAATTATCTAGAAGAGTTACTTACTAAAGCTAATCTGCCTGTTATTACCATAGAAGTATCATTTTGGGAATATCTTGGAGAAGAATACGGAGAAGAAATATCTGCCGAAAAAGTTTTGACTGGAGAAATAGACGCTGGAAATGATTTCAAAATTTTCCTTGATGGTTCAAAGCTTCCTGATGAAGACTATCAGGCTGTCATGGAAAAGATAAAGACCTGCTTACAGACAAATAAAATAAGTGGCGAGGTATATCTGGTAATTCTATCAAGCTGTGATGGCGACTTTGCCAGAGACCGAGTTTTTTCTGATAGTATATTGTTATAATCCAAAGAGGTATTTTTATGAACAGTTGCCTATCTATAGAAGAAATTGTTTTGATTAACTGCCTGCTTTACTGCGAGAATCTTGGAGGTCCAAGAGGAACTTTCCTTTCAATAAGTCAAGAATCCCGAACCATTGGCAATTTTGTAGATGGTGTACTTCACTATGCAACAAAAATTGAAAATGATAAGGAATATAGCACTGGTGTAACCGGAGCAGAATATAAACAGCTTATGTGGGCCATAAGACCTATGGAGCATCTGAAGAATATTATCATTATGCAGGTACACTATGAAAGTGAAGGTGCTGGAGGTGGACGTAGTGCTCTTCTCTTCGATCCTTCTTCAAACGAAGCAATAGTTGCCTTCAAAGGAACACAAAGCGATGCTGAATGGATAGATAATGTTTCCGGGTTATATCGTGTACCTACAGAATTTCAGAATAACGCCCTAAACTGGTTTAGATCTCTAGATTTGGAGAGCTATGATACCATCACAGTAACTGGTCATTCCAAGGGCGGAAATAAAGCAAAGTTTATCACTATCATGGATGACAGAGTAGACAACTGCTTTTCTTTTGACGGACAGGGATTCTCTGACGAATTCATTCGTAAATATTCACCATTAATATTAAAGAATCAGGATAAGATACTGAACATAAGCGCAGAAAGTGATTTTGTAAATATCCTTTTAAACGATGTGGGCAAAAAGCAGTTCTACTTAGGCACCAATTACGGTCGTCTTGGCTTTGCTGAAAATCATTGTCCGAATGCCATCGCTTTCTATGATGATATTGGAGAAATGACAATACATGAGGCACCTGGTCAGGATAAGAAGATGTCAGCTCTTGATAAAATGCTTAACAGCTTTATCAGATCTATCCGCATGTCTACAAAGGAAAAGGTTGCCAATATGCTTGGCAGCGTTATCGTTAATGCCTCCAGCGGCGATACCGACAAACTGGTATATTCCTTTTCTGACAGCACTAATTCAGATAGTGCAGCTAAATTAATTGCCTATACTTTACGCTATAAAGTTGAAAAACCTAAAATGATAGATTCTGTAAGGGAAATCCTACAGCAGAATGGATTCAGCACCAATATGCTTGGTGCTATAAACTTCGTGACAAACTATGACCTGTTAATGGAACTAATAGGAAAAAAGCCTGAGGCAGTCATATCTATTTTAAAGATGCGACATGCCTCAGACAATCTGATTCAATTTCTAAGAAAACATATGGAACTTTTTGATTTACTGGTATCAGTATCAAGAAAAATGCGCCGAATCAATCCATTGAAATATAGTGGTGATGATTTAAAGGCTGAAGATACCACCATAATCATCAATTCTCAATTTATGATTTCAAGGCGTACTCTGTCATTTTTAGTATTTGGAGCAATAGTTATCACTCTCACCTGCATATTTATCTTATGGCTACGGCTGTGGAGGTAAATAAAATTATATCAAGCCATAAAAAAAGAACCAGACTTCCATCTGGTTCTTAATATTTTAGATTACAATTCAAAATTAAGCTAAAAGCTTTCCAAGGAACTCATCACCCTTTTCAGAACACATTCCACAGGTATGAGCTACAATTCTTTCAAGCTCTGCCTTTTCATCAGGACCGCCCTCAAAAACTGTTCCGTTGAAGGCATTACCACTTGCTGACTTAACAGTCTTATACTTTGTAGTAAACTGAGTGATTTTATCATATGTACCAAAGACCTGAATTGTTGAAAATAACTTTTGGATATTCTCGCTATCCTTAGCCTTAACATACTCACTCATCTTTCCATATAAAAGAGAACTCTCATACTGATAATCCTCTGAATACTTTTTAACAAAATCAATAAAATTCTGTGCTAAATCAACAACGAAAGCTTCTTCCTTAGTACCTCCAAGCTGCTGCTGTGTCATACCAATTTTTTTTCTCGTACGAACTGTAATCATAATTCTTCTTCCTCAATACCTATAAACATTATAAACACTAATACTATTCAAAAACCTTATCGATTCTATAACAGAAATGCCCGCTTGTCAATCATAATTTTTATTATTGAAGATATGACTACAAGGCTATAAAATTGTGTCATGAACTATTTAAGCCTATCAGATTATCTAAAAGATAAATACGAAACAAAAGTCTATAAGTTATCTCTTACAAGTGGCTGTACCTGTCCAAACAGAGATGGAACTATAAGTACAGGAGGATGTATCTTCTGTTCAGAAGGCGGCTCAGGGGATTTTGCTGCAAAATTTATGCCACTAAATGAACAGATAACCTCTGCCAGAAAGCTTGTTGATTCTAAAATTCCAGCTAAGATTCCACTTTCAGAGAGAAAGTACATAGCATATTTTCAATCCTTTACTAACACCTACGGTGACCAACAGCGACTTATGACACTTTTTAAAGAAGTACTCTCCTACCCAGAAATCGTCGGTCTTTCCATTGGCACAAGACCAGACTGTCTTTCTGATGAGATGATAGACTTTCTTGCTGCGTTAAATAAGACCAAGGAAGTTTGGGTAGAGCTTGGCTTACAAACTATTCACGAAGAGACAGCTCGTTTTATTAACAGAGGCTATGAACTTTCAGTATTTGAGGATGCATATAAAAGACTTACAGATGCTGGTCTAAAAGTTGTGGTGCATGTAATACTTGGTCTTCCATGCGAATCAGAAAGCGATATATTAGAAACCATCAAGTATTTAGCAAATCTAAATCCAACTCTTTTTGGAATAAAGCTTCAGCTCTTACATGTTTTAAAAGGAACTAAATTGGCTGATATGTATGAAAAAGAGCCTTTCCATATATATGAACTGGAGGAATACTGTGAGCTTGTAGGTAAATGTCTACAGCTCCTTCCAAAAGAAACTGTTATTCATCGTCTTACTGGAGATGGACCAAAAAAGCTTCTCATCGCCCCTCTATGGAGTGGCAACAAGAAGCTTGTAATGAACACTATGCGTAAATATATTTCTAATCTTTAATTTTGTACCATATCTATGATACCAGCCACGGCTTTGCTGTATTCCATCAGCTTCTGCTGTGCGCTGGAATCTTTTTCTTCAATGATTCTCTTATATTCTACAAATTCAAAATACAATCTGTGGCTTCCATCTGAAAGATCCACCTCTTTTGTTTCTGTATCCATGTCATTAAAAAGAACATCATATTCAGTCATACCATTAACATGAGGATAAATACATATTGTGGCATCCACACCCTGGATTGTACTTGGTCCTGGTGCATTGCAATCCTTTGTGGCAGCGCATATACATTTAAAGCTGCCGTAATCAGCTAACAATACTCCGCTGGTATCAACTCCCTTTTCCATATTAGGACTATAGGTAGCTGACTTTGGCATTCCAAATAACCCTACCATTGCAGAAATGTTATATACATTTAAATCTCTAAGTGCTCCACCTGCATGGGCTGGATCAAACACTGCAGGAGTTGCAGCTCCTTCATGAAAGTTCTTGTATCGACGTGACATCTGGCTGTAATTAAAATTACAAAGCTTTAAATCTCCTACAAGCTTAACATCTTCCTGAAGCTGCTTATATGCAGGCAGGTGATAAATGCTCATAGCCTCAAAGAGCATAACCCCATTTTTCTTAGCAAGCTCATCAAGCTCTTCCAGTTCTGCCAAATTAATAGAGATTGGCTTTTCGCATATTACATGCTTTCCAGCTTCAATTGCACGCTTTGAGTACTCTACATGCATATCATTTAAAACACCTATGTAAACCAAATCAATGTCTGATTTCAAAAGATCGTCATAATCTGTATAAACACCCTTTAACGAATACTTTTTAGCTAGTTCCTTAAGCTTGTCTTCGCTTTGCTTTCTTCCACAGATATAAATTTCTTCAAATCCAATCTCATCTATAAAGGACAGGACTTCCTGTACTATAACACCGTTGCCGGCTATACCTAATTTCATATTTTTATTCTCCTTGATTTATGCAAATAAAAAATCTTCAATTTCCTTTTTAATATAATCCAGCTTTTGCTGAGTGTTCTCATCCTCTACCTGAATAGTGAGAAGCTGAGCTAAATACCCCTGCTGAATAGTAAGCTTTCTACTATATGGATAAACCAGCTCAAAGGCCAATGAAAAATGCCCAACATAATAATCTAAATAAGAAATCTTAGTGCTTCGCAAGACTGCCGTGTGAGCTTTGACCTGCTCCAACACCTGATCACTTAAAGGCTGACTTTTTATACATTCAAAAGGAACTCCATATATTCCTTCTATTGGCTCCTCTACCTGAACACGGAAAATATCAATTTTATCCGCATCCCTGATAATATTCGCAAACATCTTTGTTCTATCATCCAACTTATCGGAAATACGATATTTATTATGTTCTCTTATTGCTGTTTCGATTAAATTGTCATACTCTCTTGTTTCAATATAATCTTTTATTAAACCTGGTTCCTTAAACAATAAATCCGCACCGAATTCTGCATGATCTACAGACTGTGCATCACTGAAGGTCTGGTATCTTTTAATCTGTTCAAATCTGCCTATATCATGAAGCATACCGATAAGCCATGCCAGCTCAACATCCTCTTCTGACAGACCAAGACTTTCAGCAATAGCCTTTGAATTCTCAGCCACCTTATAGGTGTGAGCTATTTTCAATGCTATCTTTGGATCTTTTGGATTGTAGTCACTTGTATAATTTGCAAATAACTGTTTAACCTGTTGTTCATTAATCATTAAGTAAGTCCTCCAGGGCTGACAGTAGCTTTTCATTTTCTCCATGTGATTTAACTGCTACTCTATAAAAGCCTTTTTCCAACCCATTATAATCTGAGCACTCCCTAATTAAAATACTATATTCCAATATTTTCTTATTTAAATCTAATTCTGAGCATTTAAATAGAATATAATTTGCGTCACTGGTATAAACTTTTGCTCCAAGCCTACTAAGCCCCTGAGTCAAATATCTTCTTTCCTGCTCTATAAGCTTAGCTGAATCTTCTATGTATTCCATATGTTTCAGACATTCAACACCTGCCATCTGGGCAAACATGGAAAGATTCCATTCTGGAAGATGATTCCTTAGCGAGGTAGCCATAGCTTCGCTTCCGCATAAACAATAACCAATTCTTACGCCAGGTATGGCAAAGGTTTTTGTATACGCCCTGAGAACAATCAATGATTTGTGTTCTGAAATGTCATAGGCAAGAGAGTTTTCTCTTTCTTCTCCTGTAAGAGCAAGAAAACACTCATCTACTACAAGTACTGTTCCAGCTTTCTCACAGGCTGAAACAATCTCCTCTAAAAGCGTCTTTGAAATCAATTTACCATTTGGATTATTTGGATTGGTAAGAAACATCAAATCTGCCTTTACCACCTGAATATGCTCCAAAATATCATGGTGAATTTCAAAGTCATTATCTTCCGACAAGGTATAGTATGAAATGTCACAATCCTTGCAGGCACCTTTCACGCAGGTCTCGTACCCAGAAAAACATGGTGCCAGTAACAACACTTTTTTAGGGGCAATGCTATGACATATTGCCATTATTATTTCTGATGCTCCATTTCCATATACAATATGATTTTCTGGAATATTAAAAATTCCAGATGTCATTTCAACAAGTCGTTCATGATAAATATCAGGATATTTATTTGCATGAAAAACTGCCTCAGTCAGCACCCACTGAACTTCAGCGGGCATCCCCATTGGATTTATATTGACTGAGAAGTCGTGCTGTATGCTGTTTCTGTAGATGTCACCGCCATGCATAATTGAAACCTTTTTTCCTTCTACATATTTATCCAAATCATTAGTATCAAAATACAAATTGCTTCACATAAAAAAGATGCACCAAACATTAATATATTTGCTCTTTTTATATCCTTAAGCTCAATAGAACGTATTGGATCTCCAATGTACTTTTTTTCTACAAGCTTTCCAAAGTAACTTGCTGGTCCTGCAAGCTGTAATCCAAGGGCTCCTGCACAGGCACTTTCTGTCTGAGCAGAATTTGGACTGGCATGATTAAATCTGTCTCTAAAAAAGATTTTGCAGGCTCCTAAAAAGCTGTAATCCTTTCCTAAAAACAAACAACTTAAAATAATAAGCACTGCACTGATACGTGATGGTATAAAATTCACCACATCATCAAGCTTTGCAGCAGCTCTTCCAAAATCCATATACTTATCATTTTTATATCCAACCATGGAATCCATGGTATTGATTGCCTTATACGCAATTCCTAAAACTGGACCACCTATAGCAAGATAAATAAGTGGAGCAATCACTCCATCTGAAGTATTTTCCGCAACAGTCTCAACCGCAGCTTTAATTACTCCTTTTTCATCAAGACTTGCTGTATCTCTGCCAACTATCATTGACACTGCTTTTCTTCCTGCTTCAAGGCCTTCCTGTTCAAGAGCCTTATAAACCTTCATGCTTTCCACATAAAGACTTTTTGCTGCAATACACTGATACGTAATTACGGATTCTATTATAAGACCTAAAACTGAATTCAATGTGTATGCCAGGTGTAGAATAACAAAACAAATTCCTGCTGAGACCGTAATTACGATAATTACCATAATAAGCCCCAGTTTTCTTTTGCGTTTATTTACTTTATCAGGCTCCAAAGTTCTTTCTGCTCTTTTCAGAAATAAATCTGTCAGATTACTGATTAAGCTTCCAATCCATCGTACTGGATGTGGGAACCCCATCGGGTCACCTAAGAAAAGATCTAGGATAGAGCCCACCAAAAATGCCGTCATGTGATAAATCAATTGTGTATCCCTCGCAGTTTTCTACATGATATGAATAGTAATCTCCCCCAAAGATATTACTAAGAATCCCCATTATAGTACCACCATGGGCAATTACAGAAATGTTGTAATAATCCTTACTGAGTTCTATAAGCTTGTCAAAGCCTGCCACAAACCGGTCTGTAGCCTCCTGCCTGCTTTCTCCCTCTGGAAATGGCAAATCTCCTCCGCTATCTATCCAACGCTGATAGTCTGGGTCAGCGGATAATTCCTTATAATTTTTCCCCTCAAACCTTCCAAAATTCGTCTCCCTAAGCTCATCAATAACTACAGGCTTAAGAGCTGGATAAATAATCTCTGAAGTTCTGATGCAACGAATCAAAGGACTGGAAAAAACAATATCTGCTTCAGGATAATTTCTATCCTGAATTTCCTTTTCCCCCTCTAGCGTAAGAGGTTCATCAGTAACACCTATATAACAGTTGGTGAGATTTCCAGCTGTCTTTCCATGACGAATAAAGGTTATCGTTCTATCCATGTTTTATTTTATCCTTTGTCCTATACCACATACCACTCGATAAACCTCAGTGGCATCCTTTGCCAGCTCTATCATAATGCGACCGCAGACCTCTCTCCAGGTTCTGTCAGCCTCATCCATTGGAACAATTCCATTTCCAATTTCATCAGAAATGATTACCCACTGGCCATCACTTATAACGTCTCTGATTTCAGAAAGAATTTCACTATTGTTCTTTCCTTCGGAAATACGTTTTTTTACAAATAAATGAAACTGATTAAAATACTTAGCATTTGGAAATTCAGTTCTAGCAAATTCTGTTTTTCCCTGATAGCTTCCACCAACAATTAAAATCATTTACTCTTCACCTCAATGTATGATTAACCTAAAATAGCTGGATTATTTACCATAGAACAAATTGCTAAGGCAATAGCCATAAACACCTCTGCTTTACATACAAACCAACCGGCTAAATCTCCTGTGATACCTCCAAATTTTGTGTAAGCAACGTAAATGTAATAAACGAGGACTACAGCAAGAGCTAAAAACGAATAGGTACAATACCACTGAAATATCCACCCTGCAGTAAGAGTGCATATAATAAATTCCACTGCAAGACAAGCTACTACTATATTATTACTTGCGGTTCTTGCCGAGGTACTTAAGATTCCATCGTCCTTTGCTTTTTTTGAACGTACAACACATATACCACTGACAGCTCTGACTATAGCAAAGGAAAAGCACCAGGTAAGAAATGCTTTGTCATCCATAAGATAAACAGCGGTAAATAGAATTATTCCCAAGGTAATCAGATTAATTACTGAAAAAGCTCCTATATGAGAATCCTTTAAAATTTCCAATTTCTTTTTTCTATCGCCCCATGAAGCTAAAGCATCACAGGTGTCCATATATCCATCTACATGAAAGCCTCCTGTGATAAGAATTGGAATAACAATAGAAATAGTTGCAAAGGGAATCGCATTAATAGGTAAAACATAATATAGTTTATGCCAAAGATATAACACAGCACCAATGATCATCCCCACAAATGGAAAGAAAATAAGATGATATTTCATATCCTCACTATCCCAGTTAAACCTTGGCATAGGTATTCTCGAATACATGGAAAATGCCACTGCTATAGATTTAAGTATTTTCATCGTTCCACTCCTATTCCCACAATAACCTCCACGGCTTTATCGGCCATTTGGGCTATTTTAGCATTTACTTCCCCTAAGGCTCTAAGATATTCTTTTGTGGTCTCATCATATTGAAGACCATCTTCAAATACATCGTTCGATACTATTACAAGGCTCCCTGCCTTTGCTTCCAATTCATTAATATCCTTTAGAATTTTATCAACTATGTAGGAAGCTTTGTTAATCTTTCCATCTCTAAACATTTCATTAGCCACCAAATTAGACATACACTCCAGAAGAATAATACTATCCGCATCTGGCTCTATCGCATTTACGATATCATACGGCAACTCCACAGTGACAAAATCCTTTCCCTGACGCATAGACCTATGCCTTTTAATACGTTCTTCAGTCTCTTTGTCACCAGACTTCATTGTGGCTAAATAATATTTATTTTTATATTTGGAATTGCAAACATAATCCTCTGCATAAGAAGATTTTCCGCTACTACTTCCACCATAAATCAATGTAATCATTTATTAAATCTCTCGTACTGCTCCACTTCAGAATCCTGAAACTTAAGTGCATTATGGAATACTTCATCAGTAAGTCTAAGCATATGTGCCATCATAACAGCACCAGCGCCTTCGCCAACAGCCATCTTTCCATCAATAACAGGTTCGATATCAAGCTTTGAGGCAAGCTTTCTTGCAACTGGCTCTTTACTGATGTGTGAAGGGATAAGATAATCCTTTGTATTTTCCAGCAATCTGTCTGCCACCAGAGCAGACACCATGCTTAACATTCCATCTAAGATAATTGGTACTTTGTACAGTGCGCCTCCAATAACAATTCCTGTCATGGCAGCAAGCTCAAGACCACCAAAATTACTGCAAATTTCAACTGGATCTAATCCACTGTACTTTGAAAGGGCCATTGAAACTACTGCACGTTTTCTGCTGAAGCCTTCCTCATCAAGACCAGCCCCTCTTCCAGTAACTGCCTCTGCATTTAAGTCCAAAAGGTATCCAGCCATAACAGAAGCCGACGTAGTATTTCCTATTCCCATTTCACCAACAAGAATTATATTTTTTCCTTCTTCCTGACTGTCCTTCACCAAATCCATTCCCACCTGCACAGCACGTGAAAACTCTTCCACAGACATAGCTGGCTGCTTAAGGAAATTACAGGTCCCATATTTCACTCTACGATTAAGTGTGTAAGGAACCTCTTCTGCGTAATTGATACCAACATCTACAGAAAGAATATCAATACCAAGGCTTTTTGCCATAACACCAGCTGTGGTAACTCCTTTACCGATGTTAGTTGCACAGATTCTTGTAACATCCTGACTAGTCTGACTGACTCCCTCTTCTACTATACCGTGGTCACCACAGCAGACTATAAGTCTCATGTTTGATAAATCAGGTGCCTTAAAGCCCTGAATTGCAGCAATTTTAGAGTAAACAGTTTCTAAGGTTCCAAAGCTTCCTATAGGCTTTGCAACTCTGTCCCATTCATTTTGAAGTTCCTTTAAAGCTTCCTTATCAACAGGCTCTACTTTAAGCTTGTTTTCAAGAACATCATCAAATAAGTATCTAGCGTTCCCCATAATTTTTCATAACCTCCACAAAATTATTTATAAATTGCATATTCGATGGATAATAAAGATGTGGAAATCCTATATAGCTTCCATTGTTGCTGTGAATGCATTCCCAGCTTTTTCCCCCAACTGGCTTTGTAGCAACACAGCTATTACCATTATTATCCGTGTCGTAATAATGAAACTCATGGCCTTTTATCTGAAGCTCGCCCGTATCAATTGTCACATAACCGAAACGGACAAGCTTCCCCTTCCATTCTACGTGAGCGTTTATGGCTCCAACCATTTCATAAACCTCCCCCTCCTGATTTTTAATTGTTTCAGAAAGGTACATAAACCCACCACATTCTGCCAGCACGGGTATCCCCTTATCAATGGCATTTTTTATGTCTTTTTTCATGGAGTCATTTGTGGATAGTTCCTGAAGAAAATTTTCAGGATAACCACCACCAAGCAAAATACCACTAATGTTATCAGGTAATTTAGAATCCGCTATTGGTGAAAACTCTACAATATTGACTCCCGATTCCTTAAGCATTTCCAAATTTTCCCTGTAATAAAAACAAAATGCCTTATCTCTTGCCACCGCAAGTGTAAGTTTCGTATTTACGTTTTTCCTGGTTTCCTTATCTTTAATTATATCTAAACTGCAAGCTGAGAAGGCAATATTCTTTAAGCTCTCCATATCAAGATTTTCTGAAATCAAATTAGCTAAGGTATTTATCTTATCTTGGAGTTCAGGAACCTCTTCTGGCATTACAAGCCCTAGGTGCCTGCTAGAAAGCTCCTGATTTTTCATATCAGGAATGGTTCCCAGGAATTTTATTCCAAGCTCATTTTCGATTAGAGCTCCCAAAGTATTTCCAAAGGATACACTGGTTCGGTTTAAAATCACAGCCTTGATAAGGTTATGTTCATCATAATCCAAAAAGCCTCTAAGCTGCGCTATTACTGAACGACCTGTACCCTTAGCATCTACTACCAATACAACAGGTGCCTTAAGTACTCTGGCCAAATCATAGGTGGAACCCTGTGTTTCTACGCCTCCGATTCCATCATAGAGTCCCATGACTCCCTCTATTACTGCCATATCACCAGAAAAAGATTTTCCAAACAATGATTTTGTGGTGTCGTCATCAGTAAAGAAAGTATCTAAATTTCCTGCCGGAATACCAAGAACAGTCCTATGGAACATGGGATCTATATAGTCTGGGCCACATTTGTAGCTACACAAACTAAGCCCTGAGTTTGTCAGTGCACGCAAAATACCACATGTAATTGTAGTTTTTCCGCTACCACTCTTAGGGGCAGCTATCACAATTCTTGGATACTTCATAGGTTAAACGCTACGATATATACGGGGTTTTGACCCTGCATTATACTGTAATCTCCTGCCTTCTTTGCCTTTGATACCGTTACCTGGATTACATCCGCATTCTCAATTTCAAATTTCTTTATCACACTGTTGATTTCTGCAATAGTCTCTATGGTCACAGAGTTAATTACAATTCGCATATGCGAATTCTTTTTCTTTAGTGTCATAAAGATATCTTCTAATCTACCTCCACTTCCACCGATGAAAACATGAGTAGGAGCAGGAAGATTTTCAAGAGCATCCGGTGCTGTTCCAGAAATAACAGACACATTTTCAAGCATATACTTTGATACGTTTTTACGAATAAGCTGACAAGCTACCTCCTTGAGCTCTATGGCATAAACCTTTATGCCGGCATCCATTCTGGCGATTTCCACGGCTACAGATCCGCTACCACTTCCAATATCATAAACTACAGCATCCTTATGTAACTGTAATTTACAAATAGAAAGCTGACGAATCTCCTCCTTGGACATAGGAACCTTATCTCTTATAAAATCATCATCAGAAAGCTTTGGAGCTATTACTTTAGGCTGCCAATTTGCATTTTCAATAATGATTATGCTTAGTCCATCCTGATTGTAAGTACTGCATTTTTCTGCACTGTACCATCCTATTTTTTCATCAGAATAAAGATTGGTTCCAATGAAAACTCTAAACTTTATATTTTGTTCCTTTTCCAGCGCTACAAGAATATCTCCAATATCTCTTACGTCCTTGCTTCCAGAAGTAATAACAAAGGTTTCTTTGTTATGCCTTACAGCATCTATAAGCTCTGGTCTCCACCTCTCCTGAGGAATTCCATGGGAACTCATTATCTTTGCATTCTGCCAAGTAAGATTAGCCTTTGCAGCCACTGCATTAATAGACGAAATTCCAGGTAAGATTTTCACTTCTGCATAACCAGTCTGCTTTAAAGCCTCCGCCAGCTTAGTGGCGCCACTATAAAATCCAGTATCTCCTGAAAATAAAACAACAGCCTTCTTCTTGCCATACTGAATGTTTTCTGCAATTTCTTCCATACAAGGAAGAATGTCCTTTGCCAGATAATATGGATATTTCTTGGCATTGCTTTCAAGCCCTAGTAACATTCTTGGGGCGCCAAACAAAAAATCTGCTTCAGCAACTGCCTGCTGAACTTCGGCGGTAACTGTACCAAAACCCATTCCAAAACCTGCCAGCGAAACAATAATTTTTTTATCTGCTGTAATTGTATCAGCAGATATCTTTTCAAATGCTGGCTCTGGAGATTTTGTTATTCCAAACAATTTATAAATCTCTTCTACGACCTGAGAAAAGGACCTTGCATTGGCAGTCTCCTTTGGTCGTCTTATGACATAGCTTTTTATTCCACAAGCATTTGCAGCTTCTATTCTATTGGCCTCTCCACTAGATTTTCCGCTTTCCTTCAATACACAAATGCTGGCATTAAACTCCTTAAGACAGGCAACATTCATTCCCTTGGAAAATGGTCCCTGCATGGCAACAATCTGGTTGCCCTTAAGCCCCTGCTGTTTACATATATCAAGGCTTTCATCATTAGGAATTATTCTTGCAATGATTCTATCCCTGAGCCCCTCATCTTCACAAAAAACAGGAAGTTCTTTGCTGCCTGTTGTAAGAAAGATATTTCCCGTAGTACTTTTAAGAGCCTTAGCACATTCTTCTACGGAATCAAAGAAGGTACAGTTGCTGTAATCTATCTGCTCCTCATCCCTGGCAAGTCTGAAAAAAGGAACATTCTGATATTTAAATAGACTGTTCTCTATTTCCTTCTTTACAATTTCTGCAAAAGGATGGGTGGCATCAACAATTACGTCCGGTTTTTCCTGTTCGAATAAATTAACCATTCCTTCAGCATCAAGTCGACCTGAATGAATTTTTATATATGATGATTCTTTTACAGGTTCTTTACCATATTCGGTGGCAACACAGTAGACGCAAAAAATCTCAGCCTCCTCAAGTGTTTCAGCCAGCTTTCTTCCCTCTGTAGTTCCTCCGAAAATGATTACCTTTTTCATATTTTGTATCCTCTAGGTGTAACCAGTTTATTATTTATAATTTCACTCCTTGAGCTTCCAATAAAAACGGTGGTAAACATATTAACCTGTGTATTTCTTAACTCTAAAAGGGTGCATACCTTTGCTTTGCTACCTTCTCTACCAATATTTTCCACATAACCACAGGCACGGCTTTCATCTGCTCCAGCGGCCAGCATAATATCACAGGCCTTCTGTAAATAATCATGTCTCTTATGGCTGGAAGGATTGTAAATAGCAATAGCAAAATCTCCCTGTATTGCCGCTTTCAGTCTGACTTCAATAACCTCCCATGGGGTAAGTAAATCACTAAGACTAATCACGCAAAAGTCATGATTTATTGGAGATCCAAGCATGGCTGCTCCAGAAATAGCCGCCGTCACTCCAGGAATAACTGTTATGCTAGCCTCCGATATATCTGAATTCGCATTTTCGTATTCTGGAAGAAGCTCATACATAGGTGCAGCCATTCCATAAACACCTGCATCACCGCTACAAATAAAAGCTACATTTTTCCCTTCAATGGCAAAATCATAGCAGGCTCTGCAACGCTCAATTTCTTTCCTCATTGGAGTAGTAAAAAAATCTTTCTCAGGAAAATGTTCCTTCACCAGATCGATATATACTGTATAGCCAACAATAACATCAGCCTGCTCCATAGCTGAGTAAGCCTCTTCCGTCATCATCGACTTATCTCCTGGTCCCATGCCAACTATATAAATATGTCCTGCCATTTTTTCTCCTACCAAACTAAATTTATTGAAGTTCTTTTTGCTGCCGCAAGTGTCATTCCATCTTTAGCAGTTTTATTCCTAATTAATTCCCCGTTCTCCCCAGCTAAGCTTAGAGCTGCACGTTCACATACGTTTCCAACTCCAACCTTATCCTTTACAAAGGAGGATTCCTCAAATTCACCTTCTACCAACTGTAATTCCTCGGCAGAAAAGGTAACGAATGGTACTCCAAAATATTCTGCCAGCTTAATCAAACCTATCTCCTCTGCTTTCACATCAATGGATGCTATTGCATAAAGATTCTTTTCAAGCTCATCATCCTCGTAAAACGTATTTACGAAAACTTTTAATTCTTCGAAAGGCTTTCCTTTCTTACATCCAATTCCAAGTATTAAACGTTTGGGAATAAGCCTGAGACCCTCGATAACAATTTCATCCTCGGATTCTTTGATATCAAGCGCCTCTCCCCTCAAAGCTTTTGCCGATACCTTTTTAATCAAGCTCTTATCCGTAATTAAAAGACCATTTTTCTTAGCAAAAACATCTACCGCAAATACGTTATTAATATCTGTAGCTGTAGTGATAATTGGATTTGCACCAAGAGCTTTGCCAATTATATTAGCCAGCTCATTGGCTCCACCAAAATGCCCTGATAAAATCGGAATAACATTTTGCCCCAGCTCATCAATCACAATTACCGGACTATCCTTTAGCTTGCTTGAAATAAACGGAGCAATAGTACGCACTGCTATTCCAGTAGAACCAATAAAAACTATAGGAAGATGCATTTCAAAACAGTCCTTGGTCCAATCTGACAATGAGCTCTCCTCTGGCTTTGCCTCTACAATAAAGAATTTATTAAGTTTGTCGGCTATCTTTTTCCCATTATCAGTAAAAAAAACTACTCTAATTAATAACATTTTTACTCCTAGGCTTCCCCTTGAGGGGAAGCTGTCACCGAAGGTGACTGATGAGGTGTCCTATACATAGTTTCAAATGTTGGATCATAAAGCTTACTCAACGAATAGTTAGACTTTGCAATTACATTTCCCACAAGTATTACCGCCAGATTACTAATCCCTTTAGCCTTTGCAGTGTTTGCAAGAGTTCCTACGGTACAGATGTACTTTTCTTCATCTGGCCAGGTTGCTTTATAAACAATTGCAGCTGGGGTATTTTTATCATATCCCCCTTTAATCAGTCTCTCCTGAAGTTCCTCAAGCATGCCTGCACTTAGGTATATAGCCATCGAAGCTCCATGAGCAGCAAAGCTCTCAATACTTTCCTTCTCAGGAACTGCAGTCCTACCTTCCATCCTTGTTATAATCAAAGACTGACTCACATCTGGAAGAGTATATTCTAAATTCAAGGCAGCAGCCGCACCAAAACATGCGCTAACTCCTGGGCAGCTCTCATAAGCAATATTATTTTCGTCAAGAATATGCATCTGCTCCTGTACAGCACCATAAATACTTGGCTCGCCAGTATGAAGTCTCACAAGAGTTTTCTTTTCCTTGTCTGCCCTAAGCATTACTTCCATAACCTCATCTAAAGTCATGGTAGCGCTGTTGTAGATTTCACAACTGTCTTTTGCATATTCTAAAAGTTCTGGGTTAACCAAAGAGCCCGCATAAATAATTACATCAGCCAGCTGCAAAAGCTTCATTCCTCTTACCGTAATAAGATCTGCTGCGCCACATCCTGCGCCAACAAAATAAATCATAAGTCCTCCAGTTTATTTAAGTATGCTGTAGATATAATCCATATCTAGATTTTCTCTTACTATGGATGCTAATTTATCGTATTCAGCCTCTTTTAGTTGCTGATAGTCAACACCTGCGCCCTCTAAACTAAGTCCTTTGGCTTGAGCAATTGAATCAGCAAGTCGGTATGCCAAATCACCATTATCAAAAATACCGTGAACATAAGTCCCCAGGATATTTTTATTTTGAACGAGAATAATATTGCCCTCATCGTCTCTCTCGATTATTTCAGGTAAAGCTGATTCTTGTTCTATGGTAGTAACTCCATTATGAATCTCATAACCTACAAACTCTTCACCAGCAATGCATGAAAAAACGTCAGTCAAATCATCAAAACAATCCTCAGTCTGGCTACGATATTTTTCTCCACTAATGATAGTTTTTAGAGAAAGAAGCTCCATTCCTCTTATAGAACCACCCTCCTCTACCGCCTCAGGGTCTTCCACAATATCTCCCATCATCTGAAAACCACCACAAATACCTACTACAGGCTTATCCATGGCAAAACGCTTAAGCGCTGCCTCCATTCCAGATTCTCTCATCCATCTCAAATCTGAGATTGTATTTTTACTGCCAGGTATAATTACCATATCAGCATCAGTAAGTTCTCTTGGATTTGAAATAAAATTAACCTTTACACCTGGAAGGTTTTCAAAGGGAGCAATATCGGTAAAATTTGAAATCCTAGGTAAACGTACCACTGCGATTTCTATCGTATTTACGGTATCACCATAGTCATAGGTGTTTGATAATCTTTCACTTAGACTATCTTCATCATCTATCATAAGTCTTGCATAGGGAACAGTTCCGACAACAGGTACCTTACCTCGCTCCTCAAGCATTTCTATGCCTGAATCTAAAAGACTTTTATCTCCTCTAAATTTATTAATTATAAGACCTTTTACTCTTTCTCTTTCCTTAGGCTCTAAAAGCTCCAAGGTTCCAAGAAGCTGAGCAAAAACGCCGCCTCTATCTATATCACCCACTAGAAGCACGGGCGCATCGACAAGCTGAGCCATGCCCATATTTACAATATCATCACTCTTAAGATTAATTTCAGCAGGACTGCCTGCTCCTTCTATTACAATGATATCCGCCCATTCTTCAAGCTTATTAAAGGCTGCCATTATATCTGGCACCAATTTTTTCTTAAAAGCGAAATAATCTCTGGCAGACATATTTCCAATGGCTTCACCATTTACAATGACCTGACTGCCTATATCATTTGTTGGCTTTAGCAAAATAGGATTCATGTAAACTGATGGTGCCACACCTGCACACTCGGCCTGCATTGCCTGAGCACGTCCAAGCTCTAATCCATCTGCTGTTACAAAAGAATTTAGAGCCATATTCTGTGACTTAAAGGGCGCCACTTTATAGCCATCCTGCTTGAAAATACGACACAGGGCGCCTACCAAAAGACTCTTTCCTACATTTGACATAGTCCCCTGAATCATTATTACTTTTGACATTCTAATAATATTCCTCTACTGTTTGCCGACTCCGCAAGAAGTCCAAATTCGTTCGAATACAAGATACAATCAATTTTGATTTTTCCTTGAGCTCTAAAGTCCATATAGAACAATATCTTCTCAAGGGCTATATCCATTGTTGGCTGGAGAAATCCTGCCTCATCAATAATATTCAGAGCTTCTTCTGTGTTAAGGCACTCAAGCACTTTTCTGGCTAAATCCCCATCACCGCCTGCTCGTAAAGCACAAGCTGAAAGAATCTCCATTCTGGAATCTGCCTCGTGAGAATGGGTATTCATAATGCCACCAGCCACTTTTATAAGCTTTCCAATATGTCCTGTAATAAGCATAGCTTCAAAACCAAGCCTGCAGCACATATCTACCGTCTCACCAATAAAGTTTGAGCATTTTACACTTTTATCTAAATCGTAGTCGTAACAATCCTTCATGAACTTAAGTCCATAGTTTCCTGGAGTAACAATGGCGGTTTTAAAGCCTAATTCTTTCTTTTGCTTCAACTCTACTTCTATGGTATCTATGAGTGCTTTCGCGCTCATTGGCTCCACAATACCAGTGGTTCCAAGGACTGAAATCCCATTTACAATTCCAAGACGTGGATTAAAGGTCCTACTTGCCAGCTCCACACCCTCTGGAATAGAAATGATTATCTGAAGCTTGCCGTTGAAATCCAAAAGCTTACAAACCTCTGCTACTTCCTTTTCAATCATCTCTCTTGGCACATGATTGATGGCCGCATTCCCAACAGGCTGATCCAGCCCTGGTAAGGTCACTCGTCCTACTCCTTCGCCACCATCAATCTGGATTCCAAGGCTTTGTCCTGCTGCAGCTTCAGCACTTGGTATTTCTATACTCACAGTCGCAGTTACGTGGCAGCCTGTAGTAACATCAGGATCATCTCCACCATCCTTTATTACTGCACAGCTAACTTTTTCTTCCTGTCGATTCACGTCCACGATATCAGCCTTAAACATGATTCCAGCAGGAGTCTCGATTTCTATATTAAGTTTTTCCTGCCCTGTTAGAAGCATATACGCCGCCGCCTTAGCAGCAGCTGCTGCGCAGCTTCCAGTGGTGAATCCTTTTTTCATAATCAATCCATGTTGTAAAGTAACGCATTTACGATAGCAGCCGCGATATTACTGCCACCTTTTCTACCCTCATTTATAATGTATGGGACATTAGAGTTAAGAAATAGCTCTTTGGCTGCAACTACATTTACAAAACCAACTGGAACTCCGATGACAAATTCAGGTGTGAAAGTTCCCGCTTCCATCATTTCATAAAGTGAAATAAGGGCTGTAGGAGCATTTCCGATAGCAAAAATAACAGGCTTACCAAGCCTTGCTGCCCTCTCCATAGATACAGTGGCTCTAGTTACCTGACGTTCCTTTGCTTCTGCAGCCACATCCTCATCTGCCATGAAGCAATGAACCTGTCCTCCAAAGGATGCCAGCTTCTTTTTATTAATTCCAGAGAGTGCCATATTTGTATCAGTTACTATATCAGCACCACTTCTGATAAGCTCTTTTGCCTTTTCAATAGCACCAGCTGAATAACGCATAGTATCAGCGTAATCAAAATCAGCGCTGGTGTGGATAGTGCGCATGGTGATTGGCGCTTCATCAGCTGGTAAGGTGACACCTCTATCTGCCAGCTCCTGAGCGATTATTTCAAAGCTTCTTTTTTCAATTTCATTTGGAAGTACAAATTCTATCTTCATAACGTCTCAATAATACTATTTGAATAAGCCAACAATCCTGAAATAATTTTGTCGCCTGTTCCTTTTGGCATGCTATATATCTTCTCAATATTCGCACCAGTAAAAATCTCTTCAGGTATTCCGATTTTATAAATACTTCCATCACAGATTCCAATAACCTTATCTGCGATAGCAGGAACAAATTCAAGTTCGTGAATAGACATTAGAACAGCTATATTTCGTTCCACAGCAAGTTTCTTGATAACAGACAGAATGTCAATCTTATACTGAATATCAAGGAAGGAGGTTGGCTCATCGAGAATCATTATCTCTGGCTCCTGAGCTATTGCCCTTGCAAGCATAACCCTTTGTCTTTGTCCGTCGCTGATTTTCATAAAATCCTTATCAGCCACATCTTCAGCGCCAACAAGCTTTATGGCCTCGTTAATTATTCTTTTGTCCTCAGCACTTAATATTCCAAGACGGCCAGTATAAGGATATCTGCCAGCTGAAACCACCTCAAAACAAGTCATTAGCTCCGGATGTATTCTTTCTGTCATTACCATTGAAAGCTTTTTGGCAAGCTCATTATCCATGAGTGATTCGTCAATATCACCACTTATAAAAATCTTTCCCGACATCTTTTTCAGTTGTCTTGTAATAGTTTTGAGAATTGTGGATTTTCCTGAACCATTAGGTCCGATTAAAGCAATTATTTCCCCTGGGTAAACACGAAAACTGGCGTCCGAAATAACTGGCTTACCATATCCAACTGTTAAATCTATCGCATTAATTTTTTCCATTTCCTGTCTCCTTACGCTTAATTAAAAGATAGATTACAACAGGCGCAAGTCCAATTGCTGTAACCGCGCTAATACTTAACTCCACAGGTGCAAAGGCAGTGCGGGCTATACAGTCACACACTAATGTAATAATGGCTCCACCTAAGAAACATGCTGGAATCATCACAATAGGCTTTGAGGTTTTCATAACACTTCTCATGATATGAGGTACCGCAATTCCTACAAAAGAAATAGGCCCCGCAAAGGCTGTAACCGTGCCTGACAGCACACTTGAAAGAATGATAAGTGCTATTCTAAGTGCACTTATATTTACACCCATATTTCTTGCATAATTTTCTCCAAGCTGATAAGCCCCAATAGGCTTTGATAAAAAGAAGGTCAAAAACATGGTTGCAGAAATAAAGATTATTGATATATAAACATTTTCCCAACTGATACCTGAAAAACTTCCCAGTGACCAGTTATGTAGATTTACGATATTTGAATCATCCGCAAATGCGATAATAAATTCCGTAATTGCGGAACAGATATATCCTATCATTACACCGCAAACTACAAGCATCGACATATTTCTAACTCTTTTTGACAATAGCAAAACTATTCCCATAGAAATCAGGGAACCTGTAAAAGCATTTATAACCATTCCAGCAGAGCTCATTATTTTCCCCTGCCCTAAATAAACTACCATGGTAAGGGCTACAAAAAGCTTTGCACCGGAAGAAACACCAAGTACGTAAGGTCCTGCGATAGGATTACCAAAGAAAATCTGAAGTAAAAAGCCTGATACAGCCAAGGCTCCACCCAGAATAATAGCTGCTAAAATTCTAGGTAGTCTTATAGAAATAATGATTTTATCAAGATAAGCATCTCCTGAATTAATGAGAGTTTTAAAGATTTGTGGCACAGTAACATCAGCGCTGCCCATTCCTATGCTCAGCACAAATATAATAAAAAGCAATATTATCATTCCCAAAAATTTAATCGTGTAATATCTTTTTTTGTTATTCAATGTCTAATCCTCTAGCTGATAAATAAATGTTAACGACTTATCTTCTTTATCTAAAATATTATGTATATCTTCTATTAATTCTGCCACATCACTGGTTCTTTGAAAATAGCTCTTTTCAATACAATATACTTTATTTTCTTTGACAGCCTTAAAATCTGCCAAAACCTCTGATTTTGTAACTAATTCACTGATGGAAGAAAGTTCTCCTTCAATGGTACTGTTATAAATCAGAACATCAGCATCAGCTGCCTGAAGATAAAAGTCCTCCATGGTAATTTTAGTAGTAGAAACAGCAGAAGTATCTGTGTCCTCTATATTTGCTGGTACATAAATCCCACCAGCCATACCTACCATAGTAGAAATATAGTCTCCTGGTCGTCTCACCACCACTTGACCATTTGATGAAATCGAAAAAACTGCAACTTTTAACCCAGAATTGGTTTTACTCTCCACTTTACCAACTCTTTCTACCTGATTATTAAAGATATCCTCTGCCTCATCTAATTTGTTATATAAAACTCCATAAAGCTTAATCCACTCCAATCGGCCTAGTGGATTTTTCTCGTAACTGGAAAGCTCTACCATAACTGGAACTCCAAGCTCCTCAAGCTTATCTTTAACAGATGGTTTATGATAAATCATGGTATTTTCTATAGCAAAATTACAATTTTCAGTAAGAATAAGCTCATAATCCGGCGCAGAATACTTTCCTGCATAGATAATATCACCACTCTTCATCTTTTCTTTTGCTTCTTTTATATACCAATCCTTACTATCTGTTCCAGATAATCTGATATTATCAAGGGCATCAATTGATGAAATTAAATCCATTACAGAGGTGGAAACCAGATAGGTTTTATCTACTGAATCAATAGGTGTGATATTCGATGATAACCCAGTCATTTTTGAAGCACCTTCGCCAAATAAAAAGTATTGGGTCATATCACCACTTCCAATTGTGATGAAAGAATAGTTCTTATTATTGTCATCCTGATAATTATCTACGGAAAATTGGTTAGCGTACTGCAAAGGCATAGATGAAGTATATTTTAGTTTTGAAGGTAAGAACACCTCATCAGTCTGCTTTTCATTCACTTTTTCCCCTATTGAAGCTTCTGATGATAGAATTGTTCCCGGAGAAAACACCATAAGTGTATATTCTATCTCATGAGGTGTACTCATGGCCGTGGTATCCCCTATCACATCGAAGCTTTCGTCAAAGGATGAAAATGGTATCGTAAATACGGAGTTTTCATCTATATTAGCTTCGTTATCATAGCGAATACCATCCACTACCATATAGTCATAATGTGAGCTGGACCAAACCAGCTTTACAGTATTTCCCTCCTCTGATACTGTTACCTCTGCAGGTGATTCTACTGTAGCTCTTCCACTTCCGCCTTCTAAAGCTATCTCACACTGATAAGTACCAGTCTGAGGGTTATTATCCTTTATTAAATTATCCTTATTAAAAAAGCTGCAGGCTGTAAGACTTAGAGCCAGCACTGCAGCTATTAAACCAAATTTTTTCAAACAAACACCTCAGACCCCGATCTATTCTTCTACAACTGGGTTTGTAACACTTACCTTATGGTCGTACCAAACACCCTTTTCGCCTATAAGAGCAAGATCAAACTCTGTATCTAAAGAAGCTACTGGAACATCGAAGCCGTAAACAGTTTCTGTTGTACCATCTTCGTATGTAACTTCATCCTCAGTTGGTTGAAGCCAGTTAGCCTCATCACTTTCAGCATCAGCTGCAAGACCTAAATAAAGATTAACAACCTTCTTTGACACAAGTGAAATATGAACTGTGGCCTGACCGTCCTTAACAGTAAGAGTACCGTGACCATTCATAGCCTCATTTACATGGAACATGCTGCTGTCTGTGTTGAAATCTACCTGATATACTCCATCCTCAAGATTGATTCCGGCTGTCTCAGTAGCCTCTGTCTCTGTTTTCTCAGCTGGCTCTTCCACCTGCTCAGTTTCTGGAGCTGCTGTCTCCTCTACTGCAGTCTGTTCTTCAGTAACCTCTGCTGCCTTATTTCCACAGCCTACAAGAGAGGCTGCCATTGTCAATACTAATGCTAATGCTAAAAATCTGCTTTTCATTTAATAAATCTCCTATAATACTGCCTTTGTATGCTCAACGTAAATCTTCTGAACCTCTTCGATTCCACCAAGTCCTGAAATCTGGCAATCAACTGACTCGAAACTTCCATCTGCTGTAAACATTGACTTCCAAGAGTCATCATCATCACCAGCCATATCGTTGTTTGCGTGATCACCAGCAACAACCATAAGTGGGCGAAGAACTACCTTAGTGTAACCAGCTTCTTTAACAGCTGCGATAATATTCTCGCAAGATGTCTCCTCTGGCTCACCTTCTACGGTACCGATGAATACGTTCTTATAACCAAGGTCATTCATCTGTGTCTGCATCTGTGAATAAGTAACCTTTGCAGTGTGGCTTGTACCGTGTCCCATAAATACAAATGCAACACCTTCATCAGCTGCAGCATCAAGACTGTCAAAACCACCTACAGAAACAGCTTCAGCTACAACTGCCTTTGCAACTGTTTCCTTATCCTTATTAACCTCAGCTGCGTCTTTGCCAACCTGACCAAGAAGTGGCTCAGCTACCTTTACTAACTCAAACTTATCTGCATAAGCATCAACTGCTTCCATAAGCTCATCATACTCTGCGCCGTGCATAAGGTGTGTAGGCTGTACAACAAGGTTCTTAACACCATTATCTACTGCTCTGTCGAGAGCCTGCTTTACATTATCAATCTTTTCATTATCACGAGCCAAAATGTGATTGATGATAATCTGTGCTGTAAATGCACGTCTTACTGACCAATCTGGATTAGCCTCTGCGATAGCCTTTTCTACACCGCCGATATCATTTACACGGCTATCATTGAATGATGTACCAAAGCTAACAACAAGAATCTCGTTCTCACCGATTTCATCCTGATTTAAAGGATCATCCTTAGATGCATCACCTGTATCTCTACCAAAGTAATCTGGATCAGCATCCTCGCCCTCAACTAATTCCTTCTGAGCATCTGTAAGTGCATCCCAAGCTTCCTTAGCTGCCTTACACTGTGCTTCTGTGTCCTCTGTCCACTCCTGAACATAAATTGCATCAATAAGCTCTGCTACCTTCATAGCTGCCTCCTCGTCAGATTCGCCCTCTGTTGCAGCTGTTGTCTCAGGAGTCTCTGATGTCTCTCCTTTATTTGCTGTCTGTCCACATGCTGTAAAAGCCATAGCAGCTACCATCAGCATCGCAATTGAAGATAATACTTTTCTTTTCATATATTGCTTCCTCCATTTCTATAATGTGCGGACGCAAATCTAAAAAGGGCCGCAAAATGCGACCCTCAATTCAATCAAAATCATGAATTAAGATTCGAAAGTCCGCAAATCATTAATTTAAGAATAGGCAGGTCTCCTGACTTCGATCATCATCTACATTCTCTTCCCAAGCAGCGCTCAGTGACATAAATGTAAACTCCCTGACACAGTGACGGCTTCGTTCTGGATTCTCACCAGATTCCCTTTTCACCCATACCAACTTCGTAAATACGAAATCTATAGGCACCTAAACTTTAAAAATTATTAAATTCTAAGAAAAGTTACCATATTTAACACACTATGTCAAACCTAAGAACCGTCATTCTTTATTGTGATAACCGAAACTGCAAAAGCAATATTATCGTTAACAGGATTCTGACCAATCCTTTTAATATATACATCAATTATAAGTCCTGCTTCTTTTGCGTCTTCAACAAGAACCCAGTCTTTGCTATCGGTACTTTCCACAGCACATAAAAACTGATCTGATGGAAGGGCTTTTTGCTTAATCATTATGTGACCAAGATCAGATTGTTCTATATATCCCAATTTTACAAGGAAGCTTGCAAAAGATTTATTATATCGAACAACATATAATCCATCTTCTCTTAGTTCCAAAATACCTGTTGGTATCTGACCCAAGAACTCATTAGATCCCCAGTTATTATCCGCTTCTACGTCAGGTTCCATTACATTAGTACGAGTGATAGCGTCATAATAATCTACTTCAGATTCTTGCTCAATCACATTGCCTACATTGGTCTCCGTAATTGTGTACCACTCTTCCAGCGGTATAGGCTTTGCAAAATGAAAGCCCTGTAACTTTCCAGCTCCTATTTCTCTGAGGAATTTAACCTGATCTGCAGTTTCAACGCCTTCTACAACTGTATCGATTCCAAGCTTTCTAGCCATCTGAATAAGTTGCGTCATAATAACGTGATTTCTTTTATTTGTAGAAAACTCACGCATAAAACTCATATCAAACTTAATCAAATCAACATCGAATTTTTGAAGCATATTGAGGGATGAATATCCACTTCCAAAATCGTCCATCCATACCTTAAAGCCTGCTTCATGGAACCTTCTGATTTGCTCAATTACAAAACCAATTTCTAATTCAGAAACACTTTCCGTTATCTCTATAGTAATTTTATCAGGCGCAATTGACGACTTCTCTACCCTCTTTTTTATTTCTTCAACTATATCACACAGCTGAAAGTCAAATCTTGATAGGTTTATAGATACAGGAACAATAGGATATCCCTTCTTTTCAACCTCCTCTAAATCCCGTAAAACACAATCAAGAATATATAAATCTAACTTATGAATAAGCTTAATATCTTCTAATACATATATGAAATACTGAGGTGGGATTAATCCCCTAACCGGATCTATCCATCTTGCCAATGCTTCTTCATCACAAGCCTGTCCATTTACAGATCTGATTATCTGCTGGTAGTATGGTTTAATCCAGCCTTCCTCCATAGCTCTATCAAAATTATTAATTACATACTCGTAGTTCGTTGCTGACTCATGAATGTTGGCATCATAATAAGAATACTTTGAAACATAGGCCCCCTTTTCTCTATCACTTGCCATCTTTGCTCTATCAAAAGCAGTTGAAGCAGAAATCTCCTCAAAGGCATCAGAATATATACCAACATGTATCGGAACCGTTCTTCCCTCATTGGCATACTTCATATCCTCAAACATTTTTTTTAGAATATCCTCCAAGCCTTCGGATTTTGTATAAACTGCAAAATGATCAGACCCCATTCGTCCGCAATTTTCATTAGTAAAATAGTTTTTTAAAGTGTTAGCGGTGGCAATTATAAGATTATCGCCCTCTCTCAGACCATACTTTTCATTAAAATATTTCATACCTGTCAAATCAAAAAATACCATTGCAGGTGCATGGCCCTCTTTGCGATATCTTCTACCTCCAGCTTCTGCCAGCTGAAGGAAATAAGACATATTTGGTAAGCCTGTAAGAGTATCATAGAAATTGTCTCTTATCAGACTTTCCTTTGTCATAATATCATCGAAATTAGAAGCCAGTTTTTCTGTGAGCGGATTATCACTATTCAGCCCTTCTACCATGTATATAGTAGATGAAAGCATGGTTCCGTTAGGCGTAAAGAAATGTTCTCCATGAGAATGTAAAATAACATAATCATTTATTAACTTTGACATAGTTCTATAAACACAGTCAAAATTATCTCCACCAGCAGCGAATTTTAATGCAGCATCTGCAACTCTGGCTTTGTCATCTGGATGAGTGTCTTTATACATATCATCATCTAAATATGCAGTGACATCTTTTCGCTCCATTCCCATAAGCTTACACATGCCATCTGTAACTAAAAGCGTCACTACTCGCTTGTCTATATACTGATATATTGCCATGGCAATATTTAATTGCTCAAGAGCAGCTCTTTCAATTTCCCCGAACTGATACTTCTCCATTGTTCTAATACCCCCCGGTCGCACAAAATAAACAGGCAGACATTACCCATCTTTTGCTAGTATAAAAAAAAATAATGAATTAACTGTTAAAAATACAATCAATTCATTATTTTTTATAATAATTTGTTACTATTCAAAATTATTTTATATCAAACTGTTCTCGAAGTTCCTGAGCCTTTCTTTCTACCTCTTCAATAAATTCTCTGGAAGATATTAATCTGGCTCCTGCTCCTCGAATAATAACCTGTTCAAGACCATCTGAGGTAACTACTGAAATATCATACTTCTTGCCATGCTCATGTGTAAATCGTTCAATATAAGCATCTGCAGTCTGTGCCTCTGCTGTAAAAACCTGATGAATATTCAGATAATCCGAGGCAGTCACCTCATGCCCCTTAACTCGGTATGCATCAAATACTGCAATAACATTATAATCTGTCATAGCCTTATAATTGCTAAGAATATCAAGAAGCTTTCCTCTTGCTCCATCAAGATTCACGTCTAAAACAGCCTTTAACTCAGGCCATGCATATATCAGGTTATAGCCATCCACAAGAAGATATTTTTCTCTGGCTTTGACTTCCTTCGGCGCTGTATACACATAATCAGAATCTACACGTCTTGGTCTGCTACTTTCTCCGTAATGCCAACCCTTTTTAGGATTCTTTCCGTGATTGCTATGAGTAGCCATGTGAAGAATCTTATCTATCTCATCTGGATCAAGCCACTCCTCAACTGAATGATTCATTCTTTTTGTAACCACAACCTCTGAATCATCCGATGTTTTCTGACTTCGACATGGGACATGGCAATTTTCTTTGACTTCGTCCCAATTAACAATGACCGCACTACCGTGAGAACAAAAAACTGAAGAAGATGGATTATCTACATCAGAATCCGGGGTATATCCTATAAGCTCCTTCACTTCCTGACTGTTATGGCAAGGCAAATATCCGTGGAAGGTAAGTGACAGCTGTCCTTCCCCCTTGGTATAGGTAATTAGTTTGGATTGATAATTTCTTATCTCCGAAGCAGGCGCCGTGCCTGTAAGCTTAGACATACCATTGTAATCTTCTGGGACATCAAAAGAACCAGACATAGTTTCTATTTCAGTCATTGCCCTTCCAATAGCATCTGATGGTACTAGAAGTTCAAATTTATAATATGGCTCTAAAATAGTGGTACCAACCTCCATAAGTCCTTGTCTTATGGCTCTGTAGGTAGCTTCTCTAAAATCCCCACCTTCTGTATGCTTTATGTGTGAACGACCACCTATTACTGTGAATTTAATGTCAGTTAAAGGCGCTCCTATTTCAACTCCTAAATGTTCCTTCTCAAGAATGTGAGTTTCAATTAGTCTTTGCCAATTAAGAGCTAAATCATCTGTGGCAACATCAGTTTCAACTACTATTCCACTGCCTGCTGCTAATGGTTCCATCAAGATATGAGCTTCTGCGTAATGTCTCAAAGGCTCAAAATGACCAACACCTTCCACTGGCTCAGAAATAGTTTCTTTATAGAGGACACCAGCTTCTTCAAATTCAATGTCATAATTTAATTCTTTTTTTATTTTATTAATAAGAATTTCTGTCTGAACCTCCCCCATAAGATTCATTTTTATCTCTTCTTTATGAGTATCCCAACTTACATTTAAAGATGGATCTTCCTCATTAAGTGCAAGTAGCTTTGGATATGCCAGCTTTGGCACTGTGCCATCTGTAAACACAAGCTTGTATTGAAGAACCGGTCTAAGCATAAGCTCCATCCTGTCGTCTTCAGTTCCAAGCCCCTGACCTGGAAAGGTAGCCTTAGGTCCAACAATAGCAACCACATCACCTGCTTCCGCTTTTTCCACTTGCTGGTATTTTAGACCTGAATATATTCGAAGCTCGTTTACTTTTTCTCCATTAGGAAGAACTTCTTTTACTTTAAGCGCTCCGCCAGTTATTTTAGTAAAGGTAAGTCGGGCATCTCTACCAAGGCTTTCTATTTTATAAATTCGAGCACCGAAATCCTGCTCTCTCTCCATGCCTTCTGAAAGAGAAGCCATAAAAGCCATCAGCTCAGTGACACCTTCATTTTTCATGGCAGAGCCAGAAAAAACCGGAAATACTTTTCGTGATAATACCATCCTGTTTATGGTCTTCTGACACAAATCCTCTGTCTCTAAGAATTCCTCCATGGCAGCTTCATCTTCCATAGACATTGATTCCTTATCCGAAAAAACAACACATCTGTCAGAAAGCTGTGTCTTCAAATCAGTAATAACTTCATCGAGATTTGCTGTATCCATATCCATCTTATTAACAAAGATGATTGTAGGAATATTATTCTTTTCGAGGAGTCTGAAGATAGTTTTTGTATGAGACTGAACGCCATCAGTTCCAGATATCAAAAGAATTGCATAATCAAGTGCCCATATTGCTCTTTCCACCTCAGTGGCAAAATCCACATGCCCTGGTGTATCTAATAGAGTAATAGACTGATTATTGTATTGAAAAACTGCAGGCTTTGAAAAGATAGTTATTCCTCTGGTCTTTTCCTGCGAATCAGTATCCAAAAAAGCGTCCCCGTGGTCTACTCGACCAATGGACGCTATCTGGCCTGCATTATACAGAATTGCTTCAGACAATGTAGTTTTACCCGCATCTACATGTGCCATTATTCCCCATACAGATTTCATTAATTATAACCTCTAAATCCCTTACCAATTATCTCACTTGAGTTGGTAATTGCTATAAATGCAGAAGGCTGATTTCTTCTAATAAAATTCTTCAGCTCTACTGCCTGCTGTCTTTTAAGAATAGTGAGGATTACTGTCTTTTCCTGGTGACCATAAGCCCCCACTGCCTTATAGACGGTAGCTCCCTTTCCAAGATCGTTCATAATAAAATTAACGATAGGTTCTGGATCACTACAGATAATAGTGAAATACTTTGCAAGGTTAATATTTTCTATTGTCTCATCAACCACAAGTGATTTAGCCAAAAGACCTACAAGAGAAAAAAGTCCTGTTTGCACATTAAATACCAGACAAGCACATGCTACGATAAATACATCTGACATAAACAATGCTGTACCAATATCAACCTTTGTATATTTCTTTAATATCATTGCAACTATGTCGGTACCACCTGAGGAAGCTCCGAGATTAAAGAAAATTGCTGATGAAAACGCTGGCAGCGCCACAGCAAATAACAACTCCAATACAGGCTCATCTGTAAGTGGCCCATCCATAGGACATACCATTTCAAGAATTCTTGGACCAAAAGAAACCAGCAAAGTAATATATGTTGTCTTCACTCCAAATTTCTTGCCAAAAACTAAAAAGCCAATAACAAGAAGGATCATGTTGATTATCAAATTGATATTACCAGGTGTTCTTGGCAAAAGCTCAGCCAGCACAATAGAAATACCACTGACACCACCAAAAGAAAAATGATTAGGGAATTTGAAAAAATAAATTCCTATAACCATAACTATTGAAGCTATAGTAAACATGATAAACTCATATATATCCTGTTTATGTTTATAAATTCTATGAAGCATATAATTCTCCTTTTATCCTACTAAGGATTTATCCAAGTATTCTTAGTCCCTTAGGATAATGATTTTTGATTTGACCCTTTACAGCCTTTCCCCAGCCTACCGAAAAACCATCCACTGTCATAAGTGTCCAACCATCCTTTACATCAGCCATTACAGACTGGCCTCTAAGATAATTCTGAATCTCCTGGCTTTCTGAAGATAAATTAAAGCTATTTTTAACTTCTTCATTGGTAAGTGCTAAAGCCAAGGCATGGCTTGGTTCAAATCTATTTTTCTTAAGTGTACCAAGGAAAAGTCCTCCTCGCAACACATGAAGTCCATTAAAGTCTGGGCAATTTTCTGGAAGTCTATAAAGTAAATCTCCCAATAATAACAAATTATCATCCCAGCTGTCATTTAACGTTTCTTTTACAAAAATCAAATAATCATTTAATATCTTGTTGTTTATCTTTTTGGTATTGAAAACGCTGCGGTTTAAAGAGCATTCCTCTCTTCTTCCTTCTTTATCAGCCTTTTCAAGGAGAGCTGCGTAATGCCCCTCTCCCTTCACCTCGTGTGGCCACAAGCGCCTTTCCTCAATAAGAGTCATATCTGGATGACGACTTATGAAAGCAGCTACAGCCTCCTCATCCTCCAATTTAGCAAAGGTGCAGGTGCTATAGCACATCCTTCCGCCAGGAATAAGCATCTCATATGCTCTATCCAATATTTCTGCCTGTCTGTCAGCACACATCTCCACTGACTCTAAAGACCACTCTGTACAGGCATCATGATTCTTTCTGAACATTCCCTCACCAGAACATGGTGCATCTACCATTATTTTATCAAAATACTCTGGAAATGTATCTGCAAGCTTATCAGGATATTCGGAAGTAACTATGCAATTTCTTATGCCAAGTCTTTCAACATTTTCAGATAGAATCTTGGCTCTGTTCTTCATTGGCTCGTTAGAAATCAGTATACCCTCGCCATTTAGATAACCTGCTATCTGAGTAGACTTTCCTCCTGGAGCTGCACACAAATCAAGGCATACGTCTCCTGGCTCAGGTGAAAGC
The DNA here is from genome assembly GCF_900115215.1 of Pseudobutyrivibrio sp. UC1225. Classification (NCBI taxonomy): domain Bacteria; kingdom Bacillati; phylum Bacillota; class Clostridia; order Lachnospirales; family Lachnospiraceae; genus Pseudobutyrivibrio; species Pseudobutyrivibrio sp. UC1225. Next base: position 511,473 of record NZ_FOVQ01000001.1, read on the forward strand.
ATCTCCACTGGAAGCTGCGCAGAGGCATCCTGAATATAATATACTCCTGCAGCATGATATGGATGAAGACCTGGACGTGCCTCATCCTCATAATAATATCCGTTCTTACTCCACTCCACCTTTCCTGTGAGCATATCAGACATAGTGTCTACAGCTGAAACATCTGCCTTTACAGGATTGAATCTCAGTGCTGATATCTTATTTTCCTCGTAAGAACGCAAAAACGCATGGAAGTCAGGACCTAAGTCCTGCTCCATGCGATTAACAAAATCAATTGGTAAAAAAGATGTGTCCATTTACATACGCTCCGGTGCATTGAAACCGAGAAGGTTAATAGCCTTTTCAAGAACGCCCTTTGTAAGCCATAAGAGCTTCAGGTAGCTGGCCTTAACTGTCTCGTCCTCCTCAGCCAAAATCTTTGTATCATGATAAAATCTGTTGAATGCATTAGCTAAATCGTAGATGTAAGCGCAAATCTTGTGTGGTGCCATCTCCTCATAAGCTGATGTAAGAGCTGCCATGAACTTTGTGAGCTCAAGCTGAAGAGCACGCTCTGACTCAGAATGTGCTGGAAGAATAGCTCCGTCAAATGAGCTAACTCCTGCCTTTGTGAGGATTGATTTACAACGTACGATTGTATAAAGAATATATGGGCCTGTGTTTCCTTCTGCTGAAGTGAAACGATCAATATCAAAGATATAATCCTTTGACGCCTGATTTGAAAGATCGCCATATTTAACAGCTGAAAGACCTACAATCTGAGCAGTCTTTTCTGCTTCTTCATCGTTCATAGTGCCGTTCTCTTTAATCTTCTCAAGCATCTTCTCTTCTACTTCCTGAAGAAGGTACTCAAGACGCATAACGCCACCCTGACGTGTCTTGAAAGGCTTTCCATCCTTACCATTCATAGTACCGAAGCCTACGAAGTAAAGGTTCTTATCTGCTGGTACAATACCAGTCTTCTTTGCACAACGGAATACCTGTGTAAAGTAAAGCTCCTGACGCTTATCAACAACATAGATAACTGAATCTGGATTGTAATCCTTCATGCGCCATACAAGTGTTGCAAGGTCAGTTGTATTGTAAAGAGATGCTCCGTCTGATTTAAGAATCATACATGGTGGAACCTCTTTTGTATCTGTTTCTTCCTTAACATCTACTACAAGAGCACCCTCTGAAATGTATGCGAAGCCATCATCCTTCATCTTCTGAACCATATCAGGAATGTAAGGCTGTGCATCGCTTTCGCCCTTCCAAAGGTCGAAGTCTACATCAAGCTTTTCGTAGTTGCGCTTAAGGTCTGTAACTGAAACGTTAAGAATATGTTTAAGGAGTGCCTGATAGCCCTTTCTTCCATGCTGAAGCTCATAAGTAGCTGTCATAGCTGCTTCCTTATAGGCAGGATCCTCTTTTGATTTTCCTGATGCACATGGATAAATCTCCTCTAGCTCTGTAATAGTAAATGGTGGCTCTACAGGATATTCTCCATCGTAATTCTCATCAAAATAAACAAGCTCTGGCTTGCGAAGTTTAAGCTCTGTGATGATAAGACCCATCTGAAGACCCCAGTCACCAAGATGAACATCACCAATCACTTCATCTCCCATAAAGCGAGCTGTACGCTTAATAGACTCACCAATGATTGCAGAACGAAGGTGTCCAACGTGAAGTGGCTTTGCAACATTTGGTCCGCCGTAATCTATCATAACCTTCTTTGGTGAAGAAACTTTGTCTACTCCAAAGCGCTCAGAATCCTCTGCCATGCTAGAAACAAAAGCTGCAATAAATTCATCTGAAAGGTTCATATTAATGAAACCTGGAGGGCAAGCCTCACACTTTGAAAACATGCTGTTTCCTGCAAGCTTTTCTGCTACCTCACCTGCAATGGCGATAGGAGCTTTTTTATATTCCTTTGCAGCTGCAAGTGCACCATTACACTGAAACTGGCAAAGATCTGGACGGTTTGAAAGAGAAACCATTCCATATTTCTCGTCGTATCCACAGGCTGTAAAACCTGCGACAACTTCTTCCTTAATCTGCTGAAGAATCGCTTTCATTCTTATCCTCCATATGTAATCTATTTATATGTTTACTTAAAAAAGTCAAATCCACGGTGCTAAATTATAACATAAAAAAGAGAATCCCACAATCGCGGGATTCTCAATAAATCAAGGATTATATACCAATATAATTCAAGATATAAATCACAAAAATAATTCCCAGACCGATTGTGTTAAGAACAAGTAATCTCTCCTTTATCTCCTGTCTGAGTTTCACCTGATTAAGTGTCTCCTGAATACCATTAAGCTTTGCTTCCAAAACATCGCACTTCTGCTCTATAGGCAAACTAATCTCCTCGATGTTTTCCCGAATGGTACTCTTTAACTGCTTCGCGATATTTCCATTCTCCTCAGGCTGTTCTAGATCCTTGGCATCAATAAGCTTTTCAAGCACAGAGATACTGTCCTTCAGCCGTGTAAACTCTTCTTTAATATCACGCTCTGCAAAATCAGATAAATCGATAATATTTTCTTCGCTAATCATGCTTATTCCCCTTTCCATCTAGAGTTATGCAATAATTTTACCACTTTATTCACAAAAAGAGTATAATATTTCTATGAACTTTTTAGAGGAAGGAGCATCTAAATATGTTAGAAATCGGAATGAAGGGCAATGCAGAAACAGTCGTCACTCTGGACAACACTGCTAAAGCTTTTACCAGTGGAGCTCTTGAGGTTTTTGCAACACCAGCAATGATTTCTCTTATGGAGGAAACCTGCTGGAAAATGATACAGCCAGAGTTGGAGGAAGGCCTTGGGTCTGTAGGTACTAAGGTTGATGTGAGTCACATGGCACCAAGTGCCATCGGAATGACTGTCATGTGTGAAGCAACTCTTATCAATATTGATGGTCGCAAGCTTACCTTCGAGGTAGTTTGTTCCGATGAGAACGGAATGATTGGAATGGGAACCCACGAACGCTTCATCATCAACAATGAAAAGTTTATGCAGAAAGCAAATGGACACAAATAAAAAAAACGGCTGGGACTTAAATGTCCCAGCCGCATTTTTTACTTAGCCGAATAATCCGAAGAACTTCTTTACCTTAATTGAAACAGGTGCAGACTCCTCTGAATATACTCTGTCTTTGCCACTTCCCTGGTATGAAACCACCTTGTAGTAGTATGTCTTGTTATTTTCTACTGAAAGATTCCAATAACCGTTAACACCACTTACAGTAGCAAGCTTTGTGTACTTACCATTCTTTGATGTGCTGCGATATACAACATATCCATCAGCGTTAGCATCCTTATTCCACCTTACTAGAACGCCAAGAAGTGTCTGATCTATTCCACTGATTGAAGGCTTCTTAAGCTTCGGTCTTCCAACCTCTACTACATCCTCTAAAACTGTCTCTTCAACAACTGCTGCCTCTTCATTATTAATGCCATAAACCTTTGTTCCAATTGTTGTCTTCTGAGACTGAAGTCCCTTCTTAACTGTAAACTGTACAGTCATAAGAGTTCCCTTAACAGACTTTGGAGCATCACCAACGAAGGCATATGCAACTCCCTTTGAAGCTCCATCCTCAAATGCTTTGTTAACATCTGCATCAGCGAATTTGATTCCCTCTGAATCGCTCTTAAGCTCAAGAACAGCTGGATCATATTCAACAGCAACTCTACCATCTGTAACAGTTGTCTTATCTAAAGTTACCTTTACAGTAACTTTCTGGCTGTCGCCCTTACCTGTAGACTGCACTAATGTATGAACAGGTGCCTTCTCTGCAGCTAAAACTGGTGTAGCAGGTATTCCAGTAAGTAATGTAATTGCTGCCATACCGAGAACGACTGCTCTTCTTAAATTCTTATTCATCATTCTCTCCTCCTAACTGGTCCTCTACTACTTCAGAATCCTCTTCTGATTCCTCTGTCTCTTCTTCTGTAGCATCATCTGTAGTCTCTTCTGTAGCTTCTTCCTTTGTCTCATCATCATCTGACTCTGACTTCTTAGAATCTACCTTCTCTTCTGCCTTAACATCATCAGCCTTCTTCTCATCTTCAGAAGCCTTTGTGTCCTCAGCATCTTCATCCTTTGAATCAACAACCTTTACCTTTACTTCAGCTGTAAGGTGCTTACCTCTCTTATCTGTAGCTACAGTATAAACTGTAAGTGTTGTCTCTCCAGCCTTCTTAGCTGTGATTACACCTGACTGAGAAACAGAAGCAACGCGGCTGTCATCACTAATCCAAACAACACGATTGTAGCCCTCTGCTAACCACTTAGGACCAACAGTAGCTGTAACCTGTGCCTTCTCGCCTACCTGAAGCTCAACTTCATCCTTATCTACTGTAAGCTCTGAAACATACTTTGTATCAGCGTGACCAGTATTGTTGAAACGATATACTGACTTATTCATAGCGTAGTCAATAACGTCTACATAGAATACATCTTCTGGAGCATCGATAGAGATTGTAATATCCTCATCTGGTGTCTCCTGATTTACTGCATACTTGCCGATGATTGTTTCCTTATCGCTACCAATTACAAGTACAGAAGCAGTATAACGATTATCATATAATGTAAGGTCATACTTGCCATCCTCACCCTTAACAGCATCTACAACAGCTGGAGCTGTGTTATCAATTGTCATTGGTGTTGTAAGGTACATGCCTGGAGCTGTAAGTGTTGTTACATCCTCAACATCATCATAGTATGCAGGAATTGCCTGAAGTGTAATATCAACCTGTGTTCCATCTGGAAGTGGGTTGCCTTCAGCATCTGTACCAGCCCAGTTAAGTTCCTGAGCTGCAAGAGTTTCCATCCATCTACCCTTGCTTGCATAATAGAACTCAGCGAAATTCTCGCCCTTTGAAACCTTCTCAAAGTACTTCTCGCCAGTCTCTTTATCCTTAATTGTAAGAACAACTCTGCTAGCATTTCTGATTAATGTGTAGTACTGAGAACCAAGGTATGTGCCATTCTCTGAGCTGATTGCATTTCTATCAGCAATGTACTTAGCATCATCTGTGAAGTAGTTAGGAACGTAGTAGTTCTCATTATTCATTCCAAGTGGGAAGATTGAAAGGAAGTTTGTTCTCTGAACACCAGAGTATGTAACTGCATCATAATCTTCATTGTGCCAGTACTCCATGAAATCAAAGTCTTCATACATTGGAGAATCAGCCCAGCTTCCATAGAAAGCAAGGAATGGAACTGAAAGATCTACAGTACCATTTACATAGATGAATCCATCTACATACATACCATTTTCGAAGCCTGCAAGATACTGTCTATCCTCCTCTGAAAGGTTGATGTTAACAGAAATCTTTGTGCTGTCCTTAACTTCAACAACTTCAAGGCCAAGATTTACATCTGCGTTACCCTTGATTGCCTTAGCAAAGGTGTATACATCCTTTGTGTTAACAACGCCATCCTTGTTGAAATCGAAGTACTCTTCGTTATTCTCAACGATAGCTACTGAATTTGTTCCGTTTACTACCTGAAGGAGAACCTTGCGGTCCTTTGCATTTACCTTACCATCATCGTTAAGGTCATATACAAGCTTTGTATCATCAGCTGTAAGTGTTACAGCTGGGTTAAGCTTATGTGATGTGCCAGAGAAGTATGTTGTACCCTGCTTATCATAAAGCTCCTCTGTTAATACTGTTGAATCAAGTACATAGTACTGTGGCTCAACCTCCATGTTGTAAATGTCAAAGTCGAATGAGTAAGAACCTGTCTTTGATGGATCATCACCAAGAACAGCCTTTACCTTACCATCGTTGCCTTCCTTATCTCCAACAAGGATATATGAAGGTGATGTAACTGCATCCTGAACATTTGCAAGACCTGCACCCTGTGCACGAGGTGAATACTCAAGACCGTTTTCTCTGTCATTTCCTTCATATAATGGTGATGCTGTACTCATAAGGAGTGACTGAGCAAGTGTACGTACAGAAACACCATTTAACTCTGCAAGATCATTCTCGCGAATGTACTGCTGAACAAGAGCACTCTGGCCAGCGATTGATGGAGCAGCCATTGAAGTACCACTCATAAGTCCGTAAGAACCATTATCTCTTGTTGAGAAGATATTTCCACCAGGAGCTGTAATCTCTGGCTTAAGATCAAGTGTACCAGGAACACCAACTGATGAGAAATCACTCATTGTGTAACCATCTGCAACATCTCTTACTGTCTCAGGAAGTGATGTTACCTTGATTGTTCCTTCGTAAACGCCCTCAGCGACCTGCTTACCTGTTGCAGCTACAGCCTGTCCATCAGCCTGTGTGATAGAACATACTGGAATAGTTGCATCAGAGCCCTGCATTGTCATGCTGATTGTACCTGGCTGGTTATTGTAAATTACACAAGCCTTAGCACCAGCTGCTGCTGCGTTCATGTGCTTCTGAGCAAATGTGATAGAACCACGAGATACAAGTACTACCTTATCCTTAACATCTACACCTTCATAATCAGAAGCTTCGCCGATACCATCAAAGTATACGAATGGATACTCAACACCACTCTGATCAGCTGTTGTATCAAGCTCATAGAAATGTGGTGCAAGTGAATCAGAACCATCTGAGAAGGATACATGCTTATCATCTGTAGTAGCAAAATAGAAAGATGTTAAACCTGAGTTAACAGCACTAGCTACTGTAAGAGCATTTAAGTATGAACCTGGTGAGCCAACTGTATCAAGGTTTACATCCTTGCTTAAGTTTGCTCCATACTGAGAGCTATCTGACCAGCGACCTGAGTTACCAGCTGAGATAGAAACTACAGTACTTGTTCCTTCAAGCTTCTTGAAAATATCATTGATATAACCTTCTACATCAGATGACTCACCAGCAGCTGAAGAACCAAGTGAAAGGTTTACAGCATCAGCCTTAAGGAGAATTGCATCCTCAATAGCTGCCATATAATCATCTGTGTATGCACCACCTTTTGTACCGAAAACCTTCATTACAATAAGCTGTGCATCTGGAGCGATACCTACAACGCCTGCTGCCTGCTTATCATAACCTGTTGCTGAAGTTGCACTTGGTACATAAGTGTTTGCAAGAGAAATACCAGCTACATGTGTACCATGGTCTCCCTCATCATCATTGTCATGTGTAATATCAAGGTTTGAATCTACATAGTTAAATGCAAATGCTACCTTCTCGTTGTTGTAAAGAGTATCTGCTGTGATATCAGCATCTCTCTTGAACGCATTAAGATTTGGTAATACGTTATCAATTTCTTCCTTATCAAGAAGATCATAATCAGCTACAGTCTTGCTTGCAGCTTCTGCTGTCTCCTTAAGGTGAGCATCGAATGCACCGCCATCAAAAGATGGATGATCAATATCAAGACCTGTATCGATTACAGCGATTCTTGTTCCTGCTCCTGTGTAACCAGCTGTCCATGTGTTGTAGCTGCCTACCATGTCACCTGAAGTGATTGTATTAGGCTCTGCCTCTACCTGTGGGTCATGCTGTGCTGCTACATATACAGCTGCAACTCCGTCAACCTTTTCAATCTCCTCAATGTCCTTAAATGCTACATCAGCTGAAATAGCATTTGTTAAGATAGAGAAATTGTAGTTAACCTCAAGAGCTTCTCCGTCAAGAGCTTCTCTCTCGATTTTCTTTACTTCATTCTCCTGCTGAGCTTCGATTTTATCAGCGGCCTTCATAGCAGCCTTGTTGTCTGCTAAATCTGCTGTGTCGAATCCCTTGTCGAGGACGCTGTCGCCCTCCATAACAATAATTACTCTGGTCTGCTCATCTGGATCCTGAGCCTCTACAGGTGTTTCAACTTCCTCACCTGAAAGAACACTCTTTGGATCTACAAGACCTTCTTCCTGAGGATCAACCTCCTCAAACAGTGGCGCTTCAGCATCTGTTGTCTCTTTAACCTCTACAGCCTCTTCCTCTGATGCGTCAGCATCTTCAGAATCATCTGCTTCTTCAGAAGCCTCTTCAACAGTATCGTTGCTTGCTTCTGATTCAACGGTTACTTCTGCTGACTCGTCAACTGGACTAGCAAGTGCTGTAAGTGCTGGCGACATTGTCATGGCGGCTGCCAGAATTACAGACAATACCTTTTTAGGTATCCAGTTCCTTCTCATATAATGAGTCCTCCCTTTATGTTATTTATAAAAAACGTACCTAACCATAATAGTCAGATACGTATTTTATCTATTGGTTTTCTTTATAATAATTCCGATTAGAATAGCTACAGCTAAAAGTGCCGCTATTACAATTGGAAAAGTGACCCCTGTTTTAATACTAGTATCTAAATTGTTGTCCTGAACTTCAGTTGTTGTCTCTGAAGTAATATCGTTGCTTATAACTGATTGTGAATCAGTATTTGATGTCTCTTCTGTTTCCTGTGCTTCTACCTTCTCATCTGTCTTCTCTTCTGTCTTATTTTCTGTCTCTACTGTTTCATTTGTAGCATCTTTTTTTTTATCAGTATTTGTAGTCTCTACACCTGTATCAATCTTTACAGATGACACTTGCGATAACTGTTCAATTGATTTAGCTTCTGCCTGTGAAATAACAGCTACTACTGCATTGCCAGAATCATCTCTTCTGGTAACTTTAAGGGTTTGACCATTACAAACCTTTTCTTCAATAGTACCAATGCCTTCATCAATAGAAATGTCATTCGTAAATACGATATAAGCATGCACAACAGCATCACTATTTGTACCTTCAGATATACCTAACTCATATTTATTGATTGTGGTATCCTGTTCCTGTTTGTCTAAATTATTTCCTACAAATGAATCTGTTGTAACCTCAGTAAATTCAACTTTTGCCATATCTTCTCTACTCAAAAAATAAAACTATGTTTAATAAACAGTACTAATTTAAATTGATATCACTTTCAAGTGTTAAAGTCAAGAGGTTTAAAATAAATTCCTATATAGTTTTTTTTTATACTTCGATATAGGAATTTATTATTAAATAATCATGTATTTTTATGCATTTTTTACTATCTCCCTGGCAACTTCAACACGAGTCATTCTACGGTCCATTGCCTGTCTTTCAATCAGCTTATGTGCCTCCTCCTCTGAGATGTTATTTTCCACCATAAGCAGTATTTTAGCTCTGGAAATAATCTTCATATCCTCAAGCTTTTTCTCAAGCTTTTCGCTCTCTTTATGAGCCATGGTTATACGTCGCTGTGCCACCTTCGCAAGCTTTAAGGCCTGCCAAAATAGCTGCTTGTTAATAGGCTTGCCTACAGTGATTACACCGTAGTCTTCCACCTGAGCGGAGATTTCCTCTAAACGCTCAGCCTTAACAAAGAGTATAACCTGACATATATTTTTCTCTGCGATATCTATGGAAAGCTCTTCGCCACTTGCCCCTCCTATCGGTCCATTAATGATACAAATATCAAAGTCATAGTCCAGTATGGCACGCTTGGCCATTGGTCCACTTGTAACAGCAACCATGTCTATGTATCCATTTTCCTTTAGGAAGGATTTATAAAAGGAAGTGCCCTTTTCGTTATCGCACACAATTAGTGCCCTATCCATTTATTAATGCTCCTTAAACTCTGCTCTTAATTGTCTCAATATAATGAGTTGCAATATCTTTGAAATTGGAATTATTAATAAATTCACTTTTTGAAGCACATTTAATAGCATCATCAATAGTAAGAGGAAGAGTTGCTAAATTAGATGTTCTATCCTCAGTCAATAATCTTGAATTAATATCAAGAGGTGGTGGTAGCTGCTCTTTATTTCTAACACCTGCCAAACCTGCCTGAATCACAATAGCACTTGCAAGATATGGATTAATACATGAATCCGGTGAACGTAAAATGAAATGCTCACTATGTCCATTAATCTCAGGTACTCTTAAAAGTCTGGAATTATTCTGAGAAGACCAGGTAATATACTTTGGCGCCTCTGTAATTCCAAAACGGTTATACGAATCTTTTCTACAGTTAAGGAAGAGCGTGATATCTCTCATTCTGTTGAGAATTCCTGCAATAAAGCTCTCTGAAAAGGCCTTGTCTGTTATTTGGAGATTCTCCCCCTTCTTATAATTTGCCATTTTTATATGAAGACCATTTCCTGGCTTATCCTCAAGTGGCATTGGATCAAAGGATGCGTACACTCCATTTCTGGCTGCAATATTTTCAACTACATTTTTATAAGTAACAAAATTATCAGCTGTAGTAAGAACATCATCTGGCATGAAATCTATCTCATTCTGTCCTGGGCCTCTCTCATGGTGAGAAGACTGTGGCTTGATACCAATTTCCTCCAGAGTAAGACAAATTTCTCTTCTGATATTTTCTCCCTTATCATTAGGAGCAACATCAAAATAACTACCATTATCAAAAGGAATGTTTGTAGGATTGTCCTCCTCATCAGTCTTAAAAAGATAGAACTCAGACTTCAATCCCATTCTTGTATTAAAGCCTTCTGCCTCACACTCCTTTAAGGTCTCCTTAAGGAAATGGCGATAATCGTATGCAAATGGAGTGCCATCAGCAAGAACAATATCACAATATAAACGAACAACTCGTCCAGACTGTGGACGCCAAGGTAAAATATGAAGAGTGTCAGAATCTGGCTTTAAGAATAAATCCTGGTTCTCTATATTTTCATATCCATTAATAAGGAAGGAATCAAAATTAATTCCTTTTTCAAAAGCGGAACGAAGCTCTCCTGGCATAATAGAAATATTCTTCTGAATACCATATAAATCGCAAAATGCTAAACGAATAAACTTAACATCATTTTCTTCAACAAACTCAATTACATCTTCAACTGTAAACTGTGACATATTCCCTCCTAAATTTGATATAAAAAATGGCGCACTTTTTAAGCCTTCTATTGCTCAAAAAATACGCCTTTGTACTCATCTAGATTACAACAGGCGTATCCTTTTGTAAAGCATTTTATTATTCTAAATTTAAATTTATTCTACATCCTGTAAAGCTGCAAAATCCTCTTCACCAGTACGAATCTTAACAACCTGCTCTACGTCATAAACGAAGATTTTTCCATCACCTATATGACCAGTGTAAAGAACCTTCTTAGCAGTCTCAATAACATCCTTAACAGGTACCTTGCAAACTACTACGTCTACACGAATCTTAGGAAGAAGTGATGGCTCTAAAGCAACACCTCTGTAGTACTCAGGAGCACCCTTCTGAACACCACAACCCATTACGTGAGAAACAGTCATACCAGTAATACCAAGTTTAAGAAGTGCATTCTTAAGCTTCTCAAGGTTACGCTCCTTGCAAAGGATTTCTACCTTTGTCATACGTGGGCGACCTGCTGCTGTAATCTGTGAAGGTGCGTACTCAACCTCAATAGCCTCCTCAGGAGATGCAAGACCTGCTGCCTCAAGTGTCTCTGTAATAAGACTTGCTGTCTCCTCATCATATTCATCAGAATCAAAGTCATCATCAAGCATGTTAAAGCCTGAATATGCACTTGGAAGACCATGCTCTGTTCTATCAAGACCAACAATCTCCTCTTCTGCTGAAGCACGAAGACCAATAACTGCTTTAATTACTGAGAATGTAATTGTAATTGTTACTGCTGCCCATGCGCCTACTGTAAGAACACCAAGTAACTGTATACCAAGTAATTTGAAACCGCCCCCATAGAAAAGACCTGTGAGCTCACTTGCTGGAGCTGAAGTTGTTGCAAAAAGACCAACTGCAATTGTACCCCAAATACCATTCATCATATGAACGGCTACTGCTCCTACTGGATCATCAACACGAAGCTTATAATCGAGAAGCCATACACCAAATACTACAAGGAAACCTGAAACAATACCAATTACCATAGCACCAAATGCATCTGTAACATCGCAAGGAGCTGTGATAGCTACAAGACCTGCAAGTGAAGCGTTAAGTGACATTGAAACATCTGGCTTGCCAAACTTAAGCCATGTAAATACCATTGTTGTTACTGTTGCAACTGCAGGAGCAATTGTTGTTGTAACAAAGATTGATGCTAACTGCTCAAGGGATGTAGCTGCAGCACCGTTAAATCCATACCATCCAAGCCAAAGAATAAATACGCCAAGTGCGCCAAGTGCAATATTATGTCCCGGGAAAGCATTTACCTTTGTAATACGTCCCTTGCTGTCTCTTGAGAACTTACCAATACGAGGTCCAAGAATCTTTGCTCCGATAAGTGCACAGATACCACCAACCATGTGGATTGCTGCAGAACCAGCAAAGTCATGGAAGCCAAGCTGTGATAACCAGCCGCCGCCCCAAATCCAATGTGCTTCGATTGGGTAAATTACAAGTGAAATAACACCTGAATAAACACAATAGCTAACAAACTTTGTACGCTCAGCCATAGCGCCTGAAACAATTGTTGCTGTTGTAGCACAGAACACAAGGTTAAATACAAAATTGCTCCAGTCAAAGCTTGCATAATCAGTAAAAATTCCAAGAGTTGGTTTTCCTACAAGGCCAAAGAGTGTATCCTCTCCAAACATAAGACCAAAACCTAAGAAAATAAACATTACAGTACCAATACAGAAGTCCATAAGGTTCTTCATAATAATGTTACCTGTGTTCTTAGCTCTGGTGAAGCCTGCCTCTACCATCGCAAAACCTGCCTGCATCCAGAAAACCAATGCGGCGCCTATCAGGAACCACACACCAAATAAAATGCTAGTATACTCTTCCATAATACTTTCCTCCTAAATCATATATTTAAAATAGGGCACAGTCTGGTATCTCCAAACTGTGCCCCATTGCACCCTAATTATTTAACCGAATATAAGATTTCTCCATATGTTGGATATGGCCAGATATCGCTTGGTACTACTGTCTCAAGCTCATCAACAACCTCTCTCAAATCATTCATATCAGCAAAGATTACATCGTGATGGTACTTAGCAAGCTCATATGTATCAGTAAGCTTCTTTCCTTTCTCGATATCCTTCTCCAGCTTCTCAAGCTTCTTGTCCATAGCTGCTGAAAGCTTTGATGCCTTCTCAAGATGCTTCTTATCAACTGTAAAGTCCAGGTCAAGGCCTGTAGCAAGCTTAGAATTAAGTGTCTCTGCAAGTGTGTACTGATAATCTGAAGCTGCAGCCATAATGTCTTTCTTAACCATTGAGTCAAAGGTAAGAGCCTCGATGTCGATTACCTTATAGTAGTTCTCAAGCTGAATATCGTAACGGCTTAAGATTTCCTGCTCTGTAAATACTCCATGCTTTGTAAATACATCAATTGACTTCTTGTCTACAAAAGCTGGAAGGGCATCTACTGTAGATTTAAGGTTCTTAAGACCTCTCTTTTCAGCTTCCTTTACCCATTCCTCTGAGTAACCATTTCCATTGAAGATGATTCTCTTATGAGCTGTAAGCTCTCTCTTGATAAGCTTATCAAGCGCCTTATCGAAGTCCTTAGCCTTCTCAAGCTCTGCTGCGAATTTATCAAGCTCCTCTGCAACGATTGTATTTAAGATTACATTTGGTCCAGAAATAGATGCTGATGAACCAAGTGATCTAAACTCAAACTTATTACCTGTAAAGGCAAATGGAGAAGTTCTGTTTCTGTCTGTTGTATCCTGTGAAATGCTTGGGATTACTGCAGCACCGATTGACATCTTTTTCTTCTTGATATCTGCATAATCCTTGCCATCTATAATAGATTCTACAATTGCCTCAAGCTCATCACCGATGAACATTGAGATGATTGCTGGTGGTGCCTCGTTTGCACCAAGTCTGTGATCATTTCCAGCAGAAGCAACAGATACACGGAGTAACTCCTGATACTCATCAACAGCTTTGATCACGGCTGTGAGGAATAATAAGAACTGGGCATTTTGGGAAGGAGTAGCACCTGGTTCTAACAGGTTCACTCCGGTATCTGTTGAAATAGACCAGTTGTTGTGTTTACCAGAACCATTTACACCAGCGAATGGCTTCTCATGGAGCAGGCAAGTCATGCCATGTCTACCTGCCACTACCTTCATCATCTCCATGGTGAGCTGGTTATGATCAGTTGCTATATTAGTGGTTGAGAAAACTGGTGCAAGTTCGTGCTGTGCTGGAGCAACCTCGTTATGCTTTGTCTTTGCGAGAACTCCCAGCTTCCACAACTCCTCGTCTAACTCTTTCATGAAAGCCGATACTCTAGGCTTGATTGTTCCAAAATAGTGATCCTCAAGCTCCTGTCCCTTTGGAGGCTTTGCTCCGAAAAGTGTACGGCCTGTGTATATTAAATCTGGACGCTTGTTATACATCTCAGAATCAATAAGGAAATATTCCTGCTCCGGACCAACTGTTGTAATTACTCTCTTTACTTCGTCGTGTCCGAAAAGCTTAAGTATTCTAACTGCTGACTTATCAAGTGCCTCCATAGAGCGAAGAAGTGGAGTCTTCTTATCAAGCGCCTCACCTGAGTATGAGCAAAATGCTGTAGGGATACAAAGTGTATCATCCTTGATGAATACATAGCTTGTAGGATCCCATGCTGTATATCCTCTAGCCTCAAATGTAGCTCTAAGTCCACCTGATGGGAATGAAGACGCATCAGGCTCGCCTTTAATAAGCTCCTTGCCTGAGAAAGTCATAATAACCTTTCCACCTTCCTCTGGCTGAATAAATGAATCATGCTTCTCAGCTGTTACACCTGTCATTGGCTGGAACCAATGTGTGAAGTGTGTAGCACCAAGCTCAATAGCCCATTCCTTCATAGCATGCGCAATTACATTTGCAAGCTCTCTATCAAGTGGACGTCCCTCCTCTACAGTATTTCTAAGGGCTTTGTAAGCATCCTTAGGGAGACGCTCTTTCATGGTCTCATCATTGAAAACTTTACTTCCAAAAATCTCTGTTACCTTGCTCATATCATTATTCCTCCTTTTAAATTCCACTAGCTCCATAATTTGATAATACTCGGGCGGATGGATCGTTTACGTTGCATCCTTCCCAATTTTTATTTGGCATCCAGAAGTCTACAATCATTTCTGCCTGACCTGGATAGTACTTTTCAAATAAATCTCTATAAAGGAGAGATTCCTTTGTGAATGGTGCTCTGTATTCGTATTTACGTTTTGCATTCTCGAGGTCTTTATCTGAATAAATACTGTTTGCATACTCCTTTAAGTAATAAACCATTGAATGTCCAACTGCATCGGAAAATGCCGCTTTCTCTCTAAAGAGAATGTCGTAAGGCAGGTAATCGTCTCCCTCGAAGGCATGCCTTAATAAATATTTTCCTTTGTTGTACTTATTCATCTTTATTTCAGGATTAATGCTCATCACATAATCCACAAAGGCTAAATCTCCAAATGGAACTCTTGCTTCCATTGAGTGAACTGAGATACATCTGTCAGCTCTAAGCACATCGTACATATAAAGCTCTCTCAGTCTCTTCTCTGCTTCAAGCTGAAACTCTTCAGCATTAGGAGCAAAGTCTGTATATTTATATCCGAAAATCTCGTCTGAAATCTCACCGGTAAGAAGTACTCGAACCTCTGGGAACTCTTTTTTGATTCCTTTACAAATAAGATACATTCCCATGCTGGCTCTTATTGTTGTAATGTCGTAAGTTCCAAGAGCTGCAACAACTTCTTCAAGAGATTCAAGAACAATATCCTTATTGATGATTATCTCGTGATGCTCTGATCCGATGTAATCAGCAACCTCTTTTGCATACTTTAAATCGATTGCATCTTCATTCATTCCAATTGCAAAGGTTTTGATTGGTTTATCCATCATCTTTTGTGCTACTGCACAAACAAGTGATGAATCAAGTCCTCCGGAAAGAAGGAAACCAACTGGTGCATCTGCATCAAGTCTCTTTTCAATTCCTGCCACCAGAAGCTCTTTAATCTTTGCTGAAGCCTGTTCAACACCATCCTTACTGTAAGGCTTGCGCTTTGCCAAATCTCTGTAGCATACAAACTTTCCAGCTTTGTAATAATGTCCAGGTGGAAATGGTTTAACCTCTTCTGTAAGACCTATTAAGTTCTTTGCCTCAGAAGCAAACATTATCGAACCTGCTTTGTCATATCCGTAGAACAAAGGTCTGATTCCGATTGGATCTCTTGCTGCTACCAAATCGTCTTCAGCTTTATCGTAGATAACCATTGCAAATTCTGCATCCAGCTTTTCAAACATTGCTGTACCGTATTTGCGATACATCGGTAAGATGATTTCGCAATCACTGTCGCTTAAGAATTTGTAACCGTCTGCTTTTAACTCTTCTCTTACTGGCTTGAACCCGTATAGCTCACCGTTGCAGATTACATAATTACCATCCAGTTCGAAGGGCTGCATTCCTGCTTCTGTAAGGCCCATGATTGATAATCTTTGGAATCCCAGGACCGAATCGTTTATGCGTATCACCTTTTGCATATCTGGTCCTCTAGACACTGTTTTAGAGAATGCCGCTTCGAAATCTTTCATTTCAACGTGGCATTTGCTTAAAGCCATAATTGAACACATACTTCTTTTTCCTTCCCAGATTTCCTGGTTACGGTAACAAGCCTTAGTGTTTCTTCATTCAGCTAACATGCTTCATTCAGAAACCTAAGAGCTTGTTACCTACCAGTTTTTTAGAAACAAAAAAGCGCCGTAAACGTAGCTCATCTCTACGTTTACGACGCCTTTGTCGTTCCATTGTTTTTTATTGATTTGAATAATAAAACTTTGTTAATTCGTTGTCAACAACTTTTTTTATAAATTTGAATAACCCATTAAATATTCATCTACTTCACGGGCACAATCGCGTCCCTGACGAATTGCTTTTACTACGAGAGACTGGCCTGTGTGCATGTCTCCAGCGGTGAATACTTTCTTCACATTTGTGGCAAATGAATTCGCATTTACGGATGCAACGTTAGTGCGTCCATCCACTTCCACCTTAAATGCCTTTGTAACATAATCCTGTGAACCAAGGAAACCTGCTGCGATAAGACAAAGCTGACATGGAACCTCTTTTTCTGTACCATCTACTGGCACCATCATCTTTCGTCCTGTCTTCTTATCCACCTGTGACTCTAAAGAAACTAAAACTACAGACTTAAGGTTACCATTCTTGTCAGTCTTAAATTCCTTTACAGTTGTTGTGTAGACACGTGGATCATGTCCAAACTTAGCAATAGCCTCCTGCTGACCATAATCTGTCTTGCACACAAGTGGCCACTGTGGCCATGGATTAGACTCAGCACGAACATCTGGAGCCTTTGGCATCATCTCAAGCTGTGTTACAGACTTGCAGCCGTGACGAATTGCTGTACCTACACAGTCATTACCTGTATCGCCACCACCAATGATGATTACATCCTTGCCCTTGGCAGAAATATATTCTCCATCTACAAGCTGCATATTGTTTGCCCAGAGACACTTTGTAGTTGAAGTGAGAAAATCTACAGCAAAATATATTCCTTTGGCCTCTTTACGACCTGTTGCGGCAATATCACGAGGATTAGAAGAACCACAGCAAAGAATAACCGCATCATACTTTGACACTAAATCATTTGCCTTAACATTCTCACCAACATTCGCATTTACGATAAAGCTGATGCCCTCCTGCTCCATTACCTTTACCTTGCGGTCGATAATCTGCTTCTCAAGCTTCATGTTAGGGATACCATAGCGAAGTAATCCACCAACCTTGTCATTACGCTCATAAACAGTGACGCTGTGACCACGTCTGTTAAGCTGATCTGCCACTGCAAGTCCTGAAGGACCTGAACCAATTACTGCAACCTTTTTACCAGTGCGAACCTTTGGTGGCTTTGCATCTGCAAGGCCATTCGCATAGGCGTATTCGATGATAGCCATCTCATTTTCCTTTGTAGAGACAGCATCTCCATTTAAACCACAGGTACATGCCTTCTCACAAAGAGCTGGACATACCCTGCAGGTAAACTCTGGGAAATTGCTGGTCTTATGAAGACGTCTGTATGCCATCTCATAGTTTCCCTGATATACTAAATCATTCCACTCAGGAATCAGGTTGTTAAGAGGACAGCCTGAAGTCATCCCCTTAATTGTCATACCTGCCTGGCAGAATGGAACACCACACTCCATACAACGGGCTGCCTGCTTCTGCTGCTCCTCCTTTGAAAGTGGTGTATGAAATTCGTTAAAATTCTTAATACGCTGAAGAGGACTAACTGCAGAAGCCTCTTTGCGCTCATATTCTAAAAATCCTGTTGGCTTTCCCATGATAATCCTCCTATCTGCACAGTAAATTAAACGCTTCAATCTGAGCCTGTTCTGAAGATAAGCCCTTCTCCTCCATCTGGACGATTGTCTGCATCATCTTCTTGTAATCGAATGGCACAATTCTCTTGAACTTAGGAAGGTACTCGCTAAAGTTTTCGTATACTTCCTTACCCTTCGCAGAGCCTGTTGCCTTAACATGCTCCTTGATGATTTCCTTAAGCTCTAAAACGTCATATTTATCTGTTACAGTCTCAAGGCTTACCATAGATTTATTCAGCCTCTTATAAAGTGTTGCATCCTCATCAAGCACGTATGCAATACCGCCTGACATACCTGCAGCAAAGTTCTTTCCTGTTGTACCAAGGACTACTACACGACCACCTGTCATGTATTCACAACCATGGTCTCCACAGCCCTCTACAACTGCTGTCGCTCCGGAATTACGAACTGCAAAACGCTCTCCGGCAACACCATTGATAAAGGCCTTACCACTTGTGGCACCGTAAAGCGCTACGTTACCAATGATGATATTTTCATCCTGCTTGTAGGTAGCTTCCTTTGATGGATATACTACAAGCTTTCCGCCAGAAAGTCCCTTACCGAAGTAATCGTTGGAATCTCCTTCAAGCTCAAGTGTAAGTCCCTTTGGAATAAATGCACCGAAGGACTGACCTCCTGCACCGTGGCAGTTAACCTTGTAAGTATCTTCTTCAAGACTCTCACCAAAGTGACGAGTAAGCTCAGCACCAAGAAGTGTTCCAAGGCTTCGATCTGTATTGGAAATATCTACAGAAAGCTCTCCACCCTTTCCTGACTTAATTGCGCTGCCAAGCTTCTTAAGAAGAATCTTCTCATCAACTGTCTTTTCAAGCTCAAAGTTATATACATTCTTATTCTCGTAAGAAATCTTCTCACCCTCGAATGGATTATTAAGAACTGCAGACATATCCACCTTACCATAGGAACCGTTCTTGCAATTGTCCTTAACCTTAAGTAAATCTGTACGTCCACAAAGTTCATCTACAGTCTTGCAGCCGAGCTCTGCCATGTATTCACGAAGCTCCTGAGCAATAAAGCGCATGAAGTTTACAACATATTCTGGCTTTCCTGCGAAGCGTTTTCTAAGCTCTGGATTCTGTGTGGCCACACCAACTGGGCAGGTGTCAAGGTTACATACACGCATCATTACGCAGCCCATAGTTACAAGTGGAGCTGTAGCAAAACCGAACTCCTCTGCACCAAGTGCACATGCGATAGCTACATCACGACCGCTCATAAGCTTTCCATCTGTCTCGATTACGACCTTGTTTCTAAGGCCATTCATCATAAGAGTCTGATGAGCCTCAGCAAGACCAAGCTCCCATGGAAGACCTGCATTGTGGATAGATGACTTTGGAGCTGCACCAGTACCACCGTCGTAACCTGAAATAAGAATTACCTGAGCTCCTGCCTTTGCTACACCAGAAGCAATTGTACCAACGCCTGCCTCTGATACAAGCTTTACAGAAATACGAGCATCCTTATTTGCATTTTTCAAATCATAAATAAGCTCTGCCAAATCCTCGATTGAATAGATATCGTGATGAGGTGGTGGCGAAATAAGAGCAACACCTGGAGTAGAAAGACGAGTCTTTGCAATCCAAGGGTAAACCTTCTTTCCTGGAAGATGTCCACCTTCACCTGGTTTAGCACCCTGTGCCATCTTAATCTGGATTTCCTTGGCACTAACAAGGTACTTGCTTGTTACACCAAAGCGACCTGATGCTACCTGCTTAATTGCAGAGCAACGGTTAAGACCATCTGGTCCAATCTCGTAACGCTCATCTTCCTCTCCACCTTCGCCAGAATTTGACTTTCCGTGAAGCATATTCATGGCAATTGCCATAGTCTCATGAGCTTCCTTTGAGATAGAACCATAACTCATTGCACCAGTTTTAAATCTCTTAACGATAGAATCTACTGATTCTACCTCATCGATACTGATACCCTTCTTAGGGTAATTAAAATCTATTAAACCACGAAGGTTTCTGATATTATCCTCTTCATTTACAAGAGCAGTGTACTCCTTGAAGGTATTGTAATCTCCTGTTCTTGTAGAAAGCTGAAGAAGATGAATTGTAGCTGGATTATAAAGATGCTCCTCTGCACCTGAACGCATCTTATGCTGACCTCTTGAATCAAGAGTCTCATCTACATCTAAATCTAGGGGATCAAAGGCCTGTGAATGTTGCATGTCCACCTGATCCTGAATA
Source organism: Pseudobutyrivibrio sp. UC1225 (assembly GCF_900115215.1). Lineage (NCBI taxonomy): Bacteria > Bacillati > Bacillota > Clostridia > Lachnospirales > Lachnospiraceae > Pseudobutyrivibrio > Pseudobutyrivibrio sp. UC1225. The sequence continues at coordinate 531,912 of NZ_FOVQ01000001.1, forward strand.
TCCTTTAAAGTGATTCCACCAATTCGGCTGATGGTTCCTGTAAAGTACTTATCAATTACATCAGAGCTAATACCTATAGCCTCAAAAATCTTAGCACCCTGATATGACTGAACTGTAGAAATACCCATCTTTGATGCGATCTTGATAATGCCTGAAATAACAGCCTCGTTATATGCATCAATAGCTGCGTGAACATCCTTCTGAAGCTGACCTTTTTGGATAAGCTCAGCAATAGTCTCCTGTGCAAGATATGGGTTGATAGCAGAAGCACCATAGCCTAAAAGTGTTGCGAAATGATGAACCTCTCTTGGCTCACCTGATTCCAAAATTACTGAAAGGCTTGTACGCTTCTTTGTCTGAACCAAATGTCTCTGAACAGCTGCAACTGCAAGAAGTGATGGAATTGCCACATGGTTTTCATCCACACCTCTATCTGAAAGGATGATGATATTTGCACCCTCTCTGTTTACTCTGTCTACCTCTACGAAGAGATGCTCGATAGCCTTCTCCAAAGAAGTATTCTTATAGTAAATAATTGGCACTGTTTCTGCCTTAAGTCCTGGTACCTTCATAGACTTAATCTTCATCAAGTCAGTAGTTGTAAGGATTGGGTTGTTAATCTGGAGCATGTTGCAGTTTTCTTCCTTTTCCTCAAGGACGTTTCCCGCTGTTCCAAGATAAATTGTTGTAGCTGTAACAATCTCCTCACGAATAGAATCGATTGGTGGATTTGTAACCTGTGCAAAAAGCTGCTTGAAGTAATTAAATAATGGCTGATGATGCTTTGATAAAACTGCAAGTGGTACATCAATACCCATTGCACCGGTGTTTTCACCACCATTTAATGCCATTGGAAGGATTGAATCCTTAATCTCTTCATAGGAATATCCAAAGGCCTTCTGAAGCTTATCTCTCTCAGCCTGAGAATATACTGGCACAGATTCATTAGGAATCTTAATGTCTGCAAGGTGGGCAAGATTAGCATCAAGCCACTGACCGTATGGCTGACGTGCCGCAAATGTAGCCTTAAGCTCGTCATCTGCAATAAGTCTGCCCTCTACAGTATCAACAAGAAGCATCTTGCCTGGCTTTAATCTATCCTTTGCCTTAATTCTGCTCTCTTCGATTGGAAGAACACCAACCTCTGAAGAAAGAATAAGGTAATCGTCGTTTGTAATATAGTATCTTGATGGGCGAAGTCCATTTCTATCAAGAACGGCACCCATAATATCTCCATCTGAGAAAAGGATTGATGCTGGACCATCCCATGGCTCCATCATTGTGGAATAATACTGATAGAAATCGCGACGAGCCTGCTCCATTGCCTTGTTCTTTACCCATGGCTCTGGAATTGTAATCATAACAGCAAGTGGAAGTGGCATACCGTTCATTACAAGGAACTCCAATGCATTATCAAGCATGGCTGAATCTGAACCTGCCTGATTACATACTGGGGTAATCTTTGTCATTTCAGATTCGAGAACCTGAGAAACCATTGTCTCCTCGCGGGAAAGCATCTTATCTGCATTACCCTTAATAGTGTTAATCTCACCATTATGTACAATAAAACGGTTTGGATGAGCACGCTCCCAAGATGGATTTGTATTTGTTGAAAATCTTGAGTGAACTGTAGCGATAGCTGACTCATAATCAGGATCCTGAAGATCCTCGAAGAAAAGTCTAAGCTGATCTACTAAGAACATTCCTTTATATACGATAGTTCTGCTAGAAAGAGAAGCTACATAGGTATCCTCAGCTGTCTGCTCAAAAACACGACGTGTCACGTATAGCTTTCTGTCAAAATCAAGTCCCTTCTTACAGTCTGCAGGCTTTTTAATGAAGCCCTGCATAATATGAGGCATACACTCTACTGCAAGCTTACCAAGAATTTCTGCTTTTGTTGGAACCTCTCTCCAACCTAAAAATTCCAAGCCTTCCTTCTCAGCAATGATTTCGAACATCTTCATGGCCTGTTTTCTCTTTAGCTCATCCTGAGGGAAGAAAAACATACCAACTCCGTATTCTCTCTCATCACCAATGGCAATGCCTGAAGTCTTACAAGCTTTCTTGAAAAACTTGTGAGAAATCTGAAGTAAAATACCTACGCCGTCACCTGTTTCTCCAGCTGCATCCTTACCTGCTCTATGCTCAAGATTTTCTACAATCTTTAAAGCATCTGATACAGTCTGATGAGTCTTGATTCCTTTGATTGAAACTACAGCACCGATTCCGCAATTATCATGTTCAAAGGCAGGATTGTATAATCCCATCTGCTGATTGTCATTATCCATGTCTGCTACTCCTTCCACATTTTACATAACAAAAAAGACGCCTAAACGAACCCACTTCGGGTGTTGTTTAGACGCCTTTGTCTTGCACTAATATACAATTATTTCTATATAAATGCAAGTACTTTTTTACATTAAAGTGTTAAATTACTTGTAATAAGTTGTCACTGTCTCACCGTTAGAGCCAAGAGGCACCTTGTGATCAAGACCTACAAACTTACCAGTCTTTGAATCAGACCAAAGTGTCTGCTTCATCATGTTGTACTTAGCTGAATCCCATGTTACCCAGTCGCCTTCAAGAAGGCCGCCTGTGTCACCAGAGTTAGGATTGATGCACCAGAAGGTATGGTTGATGTGATTCTTAGCGATGAAGTCTGACATGATGTTCAGATACTTCTCATTTGAACCACCATCCATGAATCCACCCCACTCACCAATAAGGAGAGGTGCGATATCCTTATCCTGGATATAGAACCAGCTGTCATACCAAACATCCTCAAGAAGAGTCTTTTCGCTGAAATCCTTCTTGAACCATGTCTGCTCGTAAACAAGTGGACCGTAATCATGTGGAGAGTATACTAACTGATTCTGATACTTTCCAAGGTCTACTGGATATTTGCCAGCGTTTCTGAGGTTTCCACCCCACCATCCGCCGTAATACTTCAGTTGCTCTTCTGAAGCATTTGGATCCTGTAATCCTGAATTGTAATCATAACCAGGTCTTGGTGTCTCCTCGATACCTTCTACCATAATAAGAAGGTTAGGGTTTACATCGAGAATAGCCTTTCCACAACGGCTTGCTGCGTACTGCCAGTTGCATTCATCCTTTGAATCATCCCACTTAGCAGCAGGCTCTTCACCTGTAGAATACTTGCCGTGAGGCTCATTCTTAAGGTCGCAAGCGATGATTGTATCATCATTCTTATACTCTTTTACAAACCATGTCCAACCATCAATCCAATCCTGTGTGGTGAAGCCCTTAGGTCCATACCAAACATTATAATTGTGACCTGAGTTGTTGGCATCAGCGCTATGGCAATCCATCATAATCTTGATACCATTTACTCGGCAAAGATCTACGAAGGTATCAAAGATTTCTCTTGAATCCATATCGCTTCCATCAGCTCTTTTAAGCTCTGGATTAGCATACGTATTTACGTTAACCTTTACTTTCTTACCAGCCTTCCAGTCAAGGAGAAGCTCTGTAGAAATTGGCACACGTACAAGGTTGATACCGTGATCAGCCATGCCCTCAACTACATCCTTCATATTAGCACTCCATAAACCATGGAATACCTTCTCTGAGCAGTTGAAGCCAAACCAGTTTGCACCAGTTAAGAATACTTCACGTCCCTGCTTATCAAGGATTTTATGGCCATCTGTGTGAAGCCAATCATCTCCCTGAACTGAAGGATCCTCTACTACTGTTGTAGGAGTTGGAGTTGGCGTTGGTGTTGGTGTTGGCTTAACAGTAGGTGTTGGTGTCACAACTGGTGTTGGAGTTGGTGTAGGCTTTGCTGTAGGTGTAGGTGTTGGTGTTACAACTGGAGTTGGTGTTGGCTTTGGTGTATCAGCCTGTCCATCCCCATTTGCAATAATCTCAACTGTAGAACCAACATGAGTAGAACCCTGTACACCGAATTCCACTGTGCTACCTGGCTCAATTACTGAATTCCACTCCATTGGAGTGATTTCATAATAGTCACCAGACTCTTTTACCTTAACATTCCAGCTTGAATCAATTCCAACATCATTCTTGTTAACCTTAAGAGCCCAAGAATCAGCTCTGGTTGTTGTATCATTCTTTACCTTAATTAATACCTGATAGCCTGAGCCCCAGTTATTAATTGTATAGGCTGTTGTTAATTCCTTCTCTGCTGCTCTAACACTAAGAGGTGCAAGATTGCATCCTGATACAAGTAATAAAGCTGCTAAAGAAGCAGACAATGTCTTCTTGCAAATTGATTTTTTCTGCACTTAGCACCTCCTACTCTACAGTAATTCCAACTGTTGAGTTTACGTGACCTGATCCCTGAACACCAAATGATGTAGATGCACCTGGCTCAAGAACTGAGTTCCATGACATAGGAGTGATTACATAGTAATCACCTGTCTCGTCAATGTTTACACACCAGCTAGAATCAATCTGAATGTCGCTCTTATTTACCTTAACTGTCCATGTGTTAGTTGTGGTCTTAGAGTCATTCTTAACATTTATTAATACCTGATAGCCTGAACCCCAGTTGTTAATTGAATAATCAGCATTCAAGCTTCCTGAAGGTGTCTCAGTTGGCACTGGTGTTGGCTTTGGTGTTGGCTTTGGTGTAGGTGTTGGTGTTGGCTTTGGTGTTGGTGTTGGTGTTGGCTTTGGCGTAGGTGTTGGTGTTGGCTTTGGTGTTGGTGTTGGTGTTACTACTGGTGTTGGTGTTGGCTCATCAACAACATCAACTGTCTTCTCACCGAGCACTAAAGTAGAACCTTCGAACAACTGCATTCCCTTAGGTGCAGACATCTGAGAATTGCTTGTTCCGCCAAGTCCTGCTACACATGGGCTTGTAGAATAATCCCACTTTCCAGGTGCTGTAATTCTAACCTGAAGCTCGCACTTGCACTCACTCTGTCCACCTGGATAGATTTCAGCGCCTGCAAGATCAAGGTCGATATAGTAAAGACCTGAGTTGCCAGACTTCTTAAAGCTAGAAATCTTTACAGGATGCTGCATGTAAGTTGTAGAAACCTTCATATCTGATGCACTGTTTCCCTGTGCGATAACATCGCTAAGGTCGAAGTACATACGAAGCTTTAAGTTGTCTGTAACTCTTGCTGGCCAAGCTGTATGATTCTCGATAACAGTCTTAAGCTCAACAAAGTTAATCTTGTTGTTCTTATCCTGAGCATTGATGCCAGCCTTAAGAACAAACTCTTCACCATCTGTCTTTTCGATAGCTGTTGGTGTTGTAACGGCACCAAATCCGTTCTTTTCATAGAGATATGCACAAGCGCCTGTGAAGCCTGCATTGTAATCACAAGCAACCTCGTTTGCCTGATAATCACTACGAACATCCTTGTATGAATCGTCTGCAGAACCAGGTCCACCAACGATAGCACCTACAAGTGTATGTCTTGAATTCTCAGGAGCTGCGTTGAGGTTGTTTGACCAGCAACCATGAGCTGCTCTGTGATGAGGATTCTTAGGAGACTGTGCATTGTAGCCAACCATGAAGTTCTGACCATTGCTTCCCAGTGTGTAATTGATTGTTCTTTCGATATAAGCATTTGCTCCATCCTTATGAGCTTTATCTGCTTTATCAAGACCAAGATAAATTGTATCAATGAATGCCTGGTTGCAAGCATAACGAACTGAGCCCCACTCACTTAAGAATGAAAGTCCACCAGGAGTAATTCTTACTGAATTAGAACCTTCAAGCTTGCCATTCCAGCAATCAATACTATTCTCAATTGGTGTGTAATACTTATCCTTACCTGTTAACTCTGCAAGAAGTAAACATGCCCCCATATGTGTATCATCCCAAGACATTGTCCATGAATATGCAATTTCATCGCCACCCTGGAATTCTGAACCAAAGTTTTCAGCATACTTCTCTGCCTTTGTAAGATATGTCTTATCTCCCGTTGCCTTGTATAACCAGCAGCCTGCTAATGATAACTCATCATAAAATCCGCTGTATGATGTATAGAATCCGCTTGCTGCTGTATAACCAGCATCGCTCTTTGCGCTTTCTGCCATCTTATAAAGTGTCTTTGCATGTGCTAAATATGTTGCAGATCTTGCAGGATCAGAATCCTTTAATACAAGAGAAGCTACAGCAAGTGAAGCAGCTGCCTCACCAGTTACACATGAGCCACCGCCTGCAGATGTTCCATCAACCTTGAAAGAAGGTCTGTCCATCTTTGCCTCTACAAGCTCTGGCGCTCCCCAGAATCCGTGATCCTTTCCACCATCGCCTACTTGATAATAATATGTGTTTGAATCTGGATTACATTTTACAAAGTAATCATTTGCCCACTTAATATCGTGAAGCATCCACTTTTCCTGTCCAGACTCCTTGTATGCCTTTGGATTATTTAAGTATGACCAACCAAGAACCATAGATGAATATGCCATTGGTAAATTAAACTTAACATTATCACCAGCATCATACCATCCACCAGTAAGATCAAGTCCGTTGTCTGAGCCATCCTTAAGTGCAGAATCTGCTCTCCAGTTTGTTCTTGATAATGTTTCCTCTGAAAGCTTTCCAGATTCCTGAAGCTGATAGAACAATAATGACTTTGCAAGAGCATCACCATAATTGTAATTTGCAGCATCAGCCTTAAGTGTTGGAAGGCTAAAGCCTCCAATCACCATGGATGCAGACAGAGAGCACATCAGAACCTTTTTGCAAAAAGATTTTGTGTTTTTGTGCATATAACATATTCCTCCTTAAAAATTGTTTTTATATTATGATATCCGCGCGCTTGATATCATAGTTTACTTAAACGTTTGAGTTTCTGATTAAAAGGAATGCGAGTAAAATTTACTCTAAAAATCTACCCGCATTCTCTAATTTTTTAATCTTACTTAACAGTTATATCTACTGTTGTACCAATTGAACCATTGCCCTGAATTCCGAAGTCTACCGACGCTCCCGCTTCTATAGAAGAATTCCATGACATTGGTGTGATTACATAATAGTCACCATCCTCGGCAACATTTACACACCAGCTTGAATCAATCTTTACATCTTTCTTATTTACCTTCACTGTCCATGTATTAACCTTAGCTGAAGAATCATTCTTTACCTTGATTAATACCTGATAGCCTGAACCCCAATTATTAATTGTGTACTCAGCCTTTAAATCACCTGTAGCTGAAGGTGTTGCTGTTGGCTGAGGAGTTGGTGTAGGTGTTGGCTTTGGCGTTGGTGTAGGTGTTGGCTTTGGTGTTGGTGTAGGTGTTGGCTTTGGTGTTGGTGTAGGTGTTGCTGTTGGCACTGGTGTAGGTGTTGGAACAACTTTTCCATTGATAGTAGCTGGTGTTCCATCTACATGCTTCATAATAGCACTGATGATTTCTGGATCCATCCACTTTAATGAATTTCTATCAATGTATCTGTGACACTCACCATCAGAACCTGCAGAATTATTCTCATAGACATTGTTATCCCAAAGAACCATTGCTACATTGCTGTATTTTGCAGCTGTTCCCCAATAGTAATCAGCCCACTTTACACGATCTGCCCTATTGTTTCTGTTTGTTGCACTTGTCTCACCAACGATAACTGGTACGTTCTTTGATAAGAACTTAGAATTTAAATCATTGAAGAATGAATCAATATCCCCCTTATTGCTATCGTCAAACTTTGTTGTGTATGTATCACTTGCAAGAGCGAAATAATAAGGAATATAAGCATGAACTGAAAGAATCAGTCTGTTGCTTGCTGAGTCCTTAGGCATAGCAAATGAATTTGTCATACAGCCTTCGATAGAAGCATCATAACCTGGAACCATTACGCATCTTGTAGCGTTGTTTCCACCTGTTGCTCTGATTGCATCAAGTGCTACCTGATTGTAATCATTGATGCATGCAACAGCCTCTTTAATATCAGAGCTTGGATTATTTCTTGGGAACCACCACTCCTCGCTGTGTCCAACAAGTCTTGGCTCATTCATTGTTTCAAAAACAAGGTGATAATCATAATCCTTGAACTCTTTACCAATCTGTGTCCAAACTGACTTGAAATAAGCCTCTGAACGATTCTTATTAGCATTGTTTGGAACATAGAAGCAATAATCGCTGTTAATATCATGATGTGTATTGAGAATTACATACATATCATTTGCAATACAGTAATCTACTACTTCATGTACTCTCTTCATGAAGAAATCAGGAATTTGATAATTAGATCCTGTTGTATACTGTCCCCATGAAACAGGAATACGAATTGTATTAAAACCTGCCTTAGCTACTTCATCGATTAAAGCTTTTGTTGTCTTTGGATTTCCCCAGTATGTCTCATTTGAAGTTGTATATGGGAAATTTGACTTCTGACCATAAGAATCAAGGCTGTTTCCTATATTCCAACCTACTGTCATGTCTGAGACAACCTGTGTAGCAGTTTTGTTTGTACCGCTGGCAGCATTTGCTGTTTTTACAGGAACTGCTGTTACAACGATTATTAATGTCAATACTAACGATAATAATCGCTTAATTTTTTTAACATTATGCATTCTTATGCATCTCCCTTCGTCTTACTGTCGCGACCTATATATATAATATGTGTACTTAAACGTTATAGTCAATAACTTATGCCTCGCTGTGTATTATTTCACACGTGCAGTTTTCACGTCGTAAAAACTCTGTCAAGACTAATATACTAGTATTTTTAACAATTAATTGTAGTATTTTTTTATGCACTTTGTATCATTTTCGTAATATTTTGTTAATATTTTACTCTTTCGATTTAATTTTTCACTGTGCATATTTACTAAAAAAGACCCAATTTTTTCTTACAAAAAAATCGGGTCTTTTTTTAGAGTTTCCTTTTTCAGAAGGAAAACTTTAAATTGGCGAGTATCATTTTTACTCTACTACTTTTATATAACTGCTTACGCAATATAGTGTCTGTCCGTTGTAATCAATTCTTGACCAGCCATACTCATTATTAATACCTGTACGTGTAGCCGTCATACCATTGTATAAAGTGATAACAACCTGCGAATCTGCATCGGTAACGCTTGGCTTAGAGCGAAGGTTAACTATTTCCTTTGCAGTTATTAACTCATTACAATCGGTAAATTTTGTTTTAAATCCTGTTGTAGCTGGTGTCTGCTCTGCTTGGGCTGCATCTGTAGCTGTTTCTGGAGTAGGTGAAGGTGCTGTCTGGGCGGCTGCAGATAAATCTGTTGTAAGGTAGCTTGAAACTGCATAATATGTGCCGCCCTCAAATACCACTCTTGACCATCCGCTCTTGCTGACTCCTGTACGTGTAGCAGTCTGACCATTAAGAAGTGTCACCTTAACTGTACTATCTGCTCCCTGGCTAGGCTTATCTCTTAAGTTTGTCTTACTCTTCGCTGTAACTGTTTCCTCCACAGCATCGAACTTCATAAGTGCTTCCACATCAGCTGACGCCACTGCTCTTTCAGATGTATCCTTGGCTGTTTCTGTGCCGTTGTAACCAAAGTATGCCACATCAACATCTACCTTTTTGCTAATTCCAGGAATAGTTCCCTGATTTGTGTATTGCCACATAGCGCATTTTCCGCTATATGCAGGACCTGTAGCAATGGCTGATGTATCCTGGTTATACCATGCCATCCAGATTTTCCATTTTTTCTCTAACGAAGATGCATTCCACTTGGCATCATTTGTCAGCTCATTTTTTGAAGCATAGAAAATAGGTGTATATCCGGCCTTATATATGGCATCCAAAAAAGCATCTGCAACTGCACTTCTCTCATCCTTTGTCAGATTGTACTGTCGACTTGAGCTATTTTCAAATCCCTCACAGTTATATCCAACAGGATATGTTATAGGATATTGAGCAATATAATTTGCAACCCAGGTAGCCTCCTCATTGGCCTCTGTAGAATTTATCGCTGTAGAAAAGAAATAAGCACCAATCTTAATTCCATTCTTTTCAGCTTCCTGCATATTATATTTTGCATTTGAGTCAGCTTTGATTTCTCCTGTAGATGAATCTCTATAGCCAACACGAATCATCGCAAAATTGATACCTGAAGAAGCTACCTGTGTCCAGTCGATAGTACCCTGAAATTTTGAAACATCAATACCATAAGTGATATTTGAGTTCTCGCCTACAGTGCTGGCGCTTACCAGACTACCAACATCAACATTTGCTCCAGATTCTACCTTGACCTCTACCTGTGGATCCTTAGAAGATTTTTCTTCCTCCTCTGTGTCCTCTGTAACTTCCTCTGCTGGTTCTTCCTCTGGCTCATCTACCACTACTTCGATTTTAACATCATCTTCTGGCTCCAGTTCTTCTGCTACTTCTACTGGCTCTTCCTTTCCACCAGTAACCTTTTTCACAATAAAAACTGTACCCAGCGTTAAAAATAGAATACCTACAGCAATACCGCCAATAAGTATCCTTCGCCTAAAAATATCTTTTTGCTTCCTTCCTCTGCTGGAAGCTTTTTTGTTGTAATCAAAATGATTAAAGTCCTTCATTGTTGTAATTATTCTTCCTCCAATTTTTCAATAAAACACATATCTAGTATAGCAAAATATAAAAAATAAGCCAGCCCGAAGGCTGGCAAATTCAACATTTTTTATGCTATAAAATTTTTTATCATCTGTCTTCCATCAGGGGTAAGAATAGATTCTGGATGGAACTGAAGACCATATACTTCATAATCTTTATGCTTTACAGCCATTACCTCTCCATCATCGGAAGTAGCTACAACCTTTAGATTTGAAGGAAGTACCTCTGGATCAGCTGCCAGCGAATGATAACGTGCTACTTTTATTTCCTCAGGAAGTCCCTTAAATAATTTGCAATCTCTATCAATTGCTACCACTGATTGTTTACCATGCATAAGCTCCTTGGCATATGTGATATCAGCACCAAAGGTTTCACAGATTGCCTGATGCCCAAGACATACTCCAAGAATAGGAACCTTTCCTGCAAAATGAGCTATCACATCTTCACATATTCCTGCATCTATTGGTCTGCCTGGACCTGGTGAAATAATAATCTGACTTGGATTTAGTTTTTCAATATCGCATAAACGAAGTTCGTCATTTCGAATTACAAGAATATCCGAATTTATTTCACCCACCAGCTGGTAGAGATTGTAAGAAAAGCTATCGTAATTATCTATTAATAAAATCATGCCAATCCCCCCTCTGCGTACTTCACAGCATTAACAACTGCCTTTGCTTTATTAATACATTCCTCTGCTTCCGTAAGTGGTACTGAATCATATACGATTCCGGCACCAGATCGAATACAGATTGTATCCTTTTTCTTATACACAAGTCTGATAGCGATGCACACATCAAGATTTCCTGCAAAGTCGATATAGCCCAAAGCACCACCGTAAATACCTCGCTTGCTCTGTTCCAACTCCTCGATAATCTGACAGGCTCTAAACTTAGGTGCACCAGAAAGAGTTCCAGCAGGAAGAATAGCATCTACGGCATCAATTACATCCTTGTTATCAGCAAGCTGGCCTACCACTGTAGAACCGATATGCATTACATGAGAATAACGCTCCACTCCCATGTATTTTTCCACATTTACCGTACCAAGCTTGCTTATTTTACCTATATCGTTTCTACCAAGATCTACAAGCATATTGTGCTCTGCAAGCTCTTTTTCATCCCTGAGAAGTTCAGCTTCAAGTGCTTCATCTTCACTCTGGCTCTTTCCACGTGGGCGTGTGCCTGCAAGAGGGAAGGTGCTTACCTTTTTCTGCTCAACCTTTACCAAGGTCTCAGGTGATGCGCCTGCTATTTCTATGTCATCACTGTTGAAATAAAACATATATGGTGATGGATTTGTAGAACGAAGATATCTATAAGTATCAAAAAGGCTTCCTTCTGCTTTGGCTGTCATAGGATTTGAAAGTACCACCTGGAAGATATCACCTTCCTTAATGTAATGTCTTGCCTTTTCTACCATCTGGCCATACTCTTCTTTAGAAAATTTTGGTGTAATTTCAGAGTTAAGTTTAAGTGGCTTAAACTCCTTTTTTACACCCTCATTAAGAAGCTTCTTTAGTTGCTCTAATCTTTCTCCTGCCTGTACATATGCTTCTTCCAGCGAATCCGTATCCAGCATAATTCCTGTAATGATATAAATCTTCTGCTTGTAATTATCAAAGGCTATTACATCATCAAAAAGCATTAAATCCATATCTTTAAAATCATCTTCACCATGATTTTCAAGGGCTAACTTTGGCTCTGCATATTTGATGTAATCGTAAGAAAAATATCCAACAAGACCTCCTGTAAAAGTTGGAAGCCCCTCCAAGGTTGGTGTCTTATAATCTGCAAGCACCTGACGAAGAATTAATCCAGGATGTGCAACTTTTCTCTCTTCAACTAGAGTTTTATCTGCTCCATGATTTTCTTTAATTTTTACTACTCCGTCCTGACAGGTAATTTCCATTTTAGGATTAAAGCCAAGAAAAGAATATCTTCCCCATGTCTCAGACTGACTGGCACTTTCCAACAGATAGCACTGATGGCTGGCATTCCTTAAAATTCTTACGGTCTCGATAGCTGTAAGACTATCTGAAAGCATCTCAATCGCCACTGGAATACGCTTGTAATCACCGCTTTCTGCCAACTTTTTTACTTCTTCTAAACTAGGAAACATAATATGCCTCCTTCATTTCTTTAACAAATTTACCTACATGTGCTGGTGCATCTTTTCCGTGCTCAGCAATTACTCTTACAATTGCGGAACCTACGATGGCACCATCTGAAATATTAGCCATTTCAGCTGCCTGCTCTGGAGTAGAAATACCAAATCCCACTGCGCATGGTACATCAGTATTTTTTCTAACACGCTCCACCAAAGACTTAATATTTCCGTTAAGCTCTTTTCTTGTACCTGTTACCCCAAGGCTGGAAACGATATAAATAAATCCTCTGGCGTCTGCTGAAATCATGTCTATTCTGTCCTCAGAAGTTGGTGCAATCATCGACACAAATTCCACATCATACTCTGCAGCCGCATCCTCAAACTCAGCTTTTTCTTCGAATGGCACATCTGGAAGGATGATTCCACAGATTCCTGTCTCCTTACATTTTTCAAAAAATCTGTCACTACCATATGAATAAACCACGTTTGCATAAGTCATAAATACTAAAGGTATGCTTACTTCACTACTTACCTCAGCAACCATGTTAAACACATCATCAGTTGTCACTTTATTTTTCAAAGCTCTAATATTGGCTTCCATGATAACTGGTCCTTCTGCTGTAGGATCTGAAAAAGGAATACCAAGCTCAATTAAATCTGCCCCGTTTTTCTCAAGCTCCTTTATTATCTTCTTTGTGGTCTCAAGGTCTGGATCACCGCAGGTGATAAATGGAATAAATGCTTTTTTATTGTTAAATGCTTCTGCTATCTTACTCATAGATGTTCTCTCCTCTGTAACGTGCAATTGCGGCACAATCCTTGTCACCACGACCTGAAACTGTAACCATGATTATCTGATTCTTGTCCATTGTAGGAGCAAGCTTCTTCGCATATGCGATAGCATGTGAGCTTTCGATGGCTGCGATGATTCCCTCTGTCTTTGCAATGTACTCAAAGGCCTCAACTGCCTCATCATCTGTAACTGGCACATACTCTGCTCTGCCTATATCATGAAGGTAAGCATGCTCTGGGCCAACACCTGGATAATCAAGACCAGCTGAAATGGAATAAACTGGTGCAATCTGTCCATACTCATCCTGACAGAAATAAGACTTCATACCGTGGAAGATGCCAACCTTACCCGTATTAACTGTAGCTGCTGTCTCGAAAGTATCAATTCCTCGTCCTGCTGCCTCGCATCCGATGAGTCTTACATTTTCGTCACCAATATAGTGATAGAAAGAACCCATGGCATTACTTCCACCACCTACACAGGCAAGAACAGCATCTGGAAGTCTTCCTTCCACTTCAAGAATCTGTGCTCTTGATTCTCTTGAAATAACCGCCTGAAAATCTCTAACGATTGTAGGGAATGGATGAGGTCCCATTACTGAACCCAGGCAATAATGTGTATCGTCAATTCTTGTTGTCCACTCTCTCATACACTCTGAAACAGCGTCCTTTAAAGTTGCAGTTCCACTGGTAACTGGTACAACATCAGCTCCCAGAAGCTTCATTCTATACACATTTAAAGCCTGACGCTTAGTATCCTCTTCACCCATGAAGATCACACATTCCATATCAAGAAGAGCTGCTGCTGTAGCAGTTGCTACACCGTGCTGACCGGCTCCAGTCTCTGCAATAAGTCTTGTCTTTCCCATCTTCTTTGCAAGAAGTGCCTGTCCTAATACATTGTTTATTTTATGAGAACCTGTGTGATTTAAATCTTCTCTCTTAAGGTAAATCTTTGCTCCACCCAAATCCTTAGTCATCTTCTCTGCGTAATAAAGAAGGCTTGGGCGACCAGCATAATTATCAAGAAGTTCCTTTAACTCTCTATTAAATTCTGGATCATCCTTATAGTGGTTATATGATTCCTCCAGCTCATTTACTGCATTCATAAGTGTTTCTGGAATATACTGACCACCATGTACTCCAAAACGCCCTGTAGTCTTTGCCACTTTTTTATCCTCTCGAACCGCATTTACGAATTCTCTCATCTTATGACCATCCTTAAGCTTATCGGTCTCAATTCCTGAGCTGACATCAACGCCATAAGGATTTGTAGCCTCAATAGCCTCTGCAACATTTTCCTGATTAAGGCCACCTGCTAAAATAAAAGGTCTATCGATATATGAAAGCAATTTCCAATTAAAAGTCTTTCCATCGCCCTGACCTACATCAAAAAGAATCATATCTGCACTGGACTTTTCTGCCTTAATAAGTTCCTCAGGTTCATCTCCTTTGAATCTTTTGATTACTGGAATGCATTTATCCTGAAGATCCTTAATATAATCTTCACTTTCATTTCCATGAAGCTGAGCAACATCAATGATTCTCTCATCGTAAAGCTTTTCAATTTCAACTGGATTAGCATCAACGAAAACACCTACAGTTTTAATCTCTGGATTAAGCATAGCTCTAAGCTTCTTTGCCTTATCCCTTGTAACGTTTCGTCTGCTCTTCTCATAGAAGACAAAACCAACATACTCTGGCTTAATTTCATTAGCTTTTTTTATATCTTCTTCTCTTGTAAGTCCGCATAATTTAATAGCTGTCATATCAATTTCCTCTTAATTCTCTAAGTTTTGCTGCTTTATCTTCTGCCTTCATTAAGGTCTCACCTATCAGAACTGCATCTACCTTGGCATCCTGTAAAAGCTGTATATCTTCTGGTCCTTTGATTCCGCTTTCTGAAACAAAAATAACATCCTTAGGAACCAATTCTCTTAGTCCTCTGCTATTTCCTGTGTCTACTGAAAAATCCTTTAAATTTCTATTGTTTACACCAATTAAACGTGCTCCTGCTTCAATAGCCATTTTTACTTCATCAGCATCGTGAGCCTCTACCAAAGCACTAAGCCCCAGTGTATCGCATATACGAATATATTCTCTTATTTGTTCTTCCGTCAGAATTGCACATATAAGAAGTACCGCTTTAGCTCCAAGAACCTTTGCTTCATATATCATGTATTCATCTACAGTAAAATCCTTTCTGATACATGGAATATTTACTGCATCTGCGATTTCTCTTAGATATTCCTCACTACCTAAAAACCATTTAGGTTCTGTGAGAACTGAGATGCAATCTGCACCTGCCTCTTCATAGTCCTTTGCAATCTGAAGATAATTAAAATCCTCTGCGATGATTCCCTTTGAAGGAGAAGCTTTTTTGCACTCACATATAAAACTTATTCCTGTTTTTTTGAGAGCTTCTTCAAATTCAAAATTCCCCTTTGGAAGACCATAAGCCTTTGCTTTTAGTTCTTCCAAAGATATATATTTTTTTGCTTCCTCAACTCTATGCGTTGCATGCTGCCCTAGCTGCTGTAGTATGTTCATCTGCCTCTCCTGCTTTAATTTCATTGCTTACTAAAACAAATTTCTCTAAGGTCTCAAGAGCTTTTCCTGAATCAATAATCTTTGCAGCAAGCTTAATTCCCTCAGAAAAGCTCTCTGCTTTTCCTCCGATGAAGAGTGATGCACCTGCATTTAATAGAACTGCATCTCTCTTAGGTCCCTTAGCTCCTTTTAAGATTTCTCTTGTAATCTTTGCGTTCTCCTCAGGTGTGCCGCCCTTTAAATCTTCCTTTGTGCATCTGGTAAATCCAAAATCCTCTGGCTTAATTGTGTATGTAAGCAACTCACCGTTGTAAATTTCACAAATCTTTGTAGGTGCACTTAAAGAAATCTCATCAAGCTTGTCCATTCCATATACAACCATTCCTCGCTTTACGCCAAGACTTACAAGAACCTGAGCAAGCGGTTCAACTAAGTATTCATCATATACGCCAAGTAGCTGCATAGAAGGTGTTGCTGGATTTGTAAGTGGTCCTAAGATATTGAAAACTGTTCTAAAACCAAGCTCTTTTCTGATTGCTCCTACGTACTTCATTGATGCATGATACTTCTGAGCAAAGAAGAAACACATTCCCACTTTATCCAAAAGCTCCACACACTTTTCTGGATCCTGCTGAATATTTACTCCAAGTGCCTCAAGACAATCAGCTGTTCCACAAAGTGAAGAAGCTGCTCTGTTTCCATGCTTAGCTACCTTCATTCCAGCAGCTGCTGCTACAAGTGCTGAGGTTGTAGAAATGTTAAAGCTATGTGCATTATCGCCGCCTGTTCCTACTATTTCAAAAACATCCATTCCAGTTTCAACTTTAAGAGCATGCTCTCTCATTGCTGTAGCACATCCTGCGATTTCATCTGTTGTCTCTGCCTTTGCGCTCTTTGTAGAAAGAGCTGCAAGGAAAGCTGCGTTCTGAGTCTGAGATGTTTCTCCATTCATAATCTCATTCATTACCTGATAGGCCTCATCATATGTAAGGTCTCCTTTGTTTACGATTTTTGCAATTGCTTCTTTTATCATGTCTATTCTCCTTTCTACTATTGAGCGGCATCCTGCTTTTTTATGCTCCCGCAGGCCACCTTCCATACTTCGCTAGGCAACCTCCCCTTCGGGTTCCTTCCTAGCTTGCATGGAGCCTTCCTGCTCGCGCTTACCTAGTTTTTCTAGCCGCTCTAAACTAAAAAAGCCCTTGATAGAAACGTCACGTTTCTATCAAGGACGAAAATTTATTCCGCGGTGCCACCTTGAATTCATGATTTACTCATGCGCTTATCAGGATACCATCATATCCCTGGCAACTAACGAGTGCCTTCCGTCGTGCAATACTCTAGCAATAATGCTATTTCCTCACGCCCTCAGGAGTCCATTCCCAAAACACTATCTTACTGCATCCCACCATCACAGCTCTCTAAAAAGAATCATGTAGAGGTACTCTTCTCCCTCATCGGTTTAGTACTTTATTATGTTGAAGTAACTATATCATTACAATTATACAGTGTCAATACAATATTTCAGATTTTTTTTAAAATAAAATCTTGATTTACAAAAAATGAATCTCTCACCTTCCACTTCCTACAAGTTTTGCAAGTATACTGTTGGGATAAAGATACGAAAATCTACATAATGTGTATAATTTTTTTTCACATTAAGATGATATTATTTATTTTAGGAGATTATAACTATGAATAAAAAAGAAGGTAATAACAAAGATATCTTAATTAGTGATTCCGGCCTTACAAAGGATGCACGTACAAAGCAGGCAAAAATTTTTGTGCTGTTATGTGACATCCTTACTATTGCATTGATTGTTTTAGGTATTATTGCATTTATTAAAGGTGGTAACATCTAATGGGTACTGAATACGATTTTAAACGTCGAATATATGAAGTGCTAGAGGTGTCGTCTATTGGTGATGTTTCTAGCCGGGCTTACGATAGGCTAATGACTGTGGCTATTATCGTAGGTCTTGTTCCTTTGACTCAAAAAGGAAATAATCTACTTACTCTTATTATTGATGTAGCTGTAAGTATACTCTTTATTATTGATTACATAGCACGAATTTATACTGCAGATTATAAAATGGGCTACAAGCATTATAGAGCCTACATAGCTTATATTTTTACACCTTTAGCATTATTTGATTTGTTGTCAATTTCTCCGGTTTTATATATCTTCTTTCCAGTCTCAACGATAATCTCGCTTTTCAGATTGTTTAGAATCTTTAGAGTTTTAAAACTGGTTAGATACTCTAAAACAATGATTATCATTGCAAATGTAATAAGAAAAGTTAAGGCTCAGCTTTTAGCAGTATTGATTTTGATTATAGTTTATATAATAGTATCAGCAATGCTGGTGTTCCAGCTAGAACCAAATCTGTTTGATACCTTCTTCGATGCCTTGTATTGGGCTACTATTTCTATTACTACAATTGGGTATGGTGATATATATCCTGTTACTCCGGTAGGACGATTTATTACAATGATTTCCGCATTGGTAGGAATGGCTGTCATCGCTCTTCCGACTGGTATTATAACTGCAGCCTACATGGCTGAAATAACCAAGAAAAAAGGTAAATATGAGTTATAAAAAAAGGCACTGCAAATGCAGTGCCTTTACTAATTCATATAATTATTTCTTAATTGAGCTCATGAAATCTGGCATCTTAATATTGAGCTCTGGAACTGTGCTCTCTGTAGGTGCCACTGGTGTAACCTGCTTCTGGATAGGTGTAGTAGGTGTAACAGCTCTGTTAACAACTGGTGTAGGATTTGTAACACCTGCCTGTCCAGCTGGAGCTACTGTACGCTGCATGCTTGCAAGAATATCAGCACTAGACTGTCTAGGCTGTGCATTGTACATCATACCTGAAGCTGTACGCATTCCTGGTGTAGAAACTGGCTCACCAAGACCTGTAGCAATAACTGTAACAGATACTTCGTCATCCATAGTCTCATCTACCGTAATACCAAGGATAATATTTGCATCTGCGCCTGTCATATCCTGAACATAAGATGTAGCCTCGTTTGCATCGTTAAGACCAACATCACCACAGATATTAACAATAACGTCTGTAGCACCCTGGATGCTTGTCTCAAGAAGTGGAGAAGCAACAGCTGCCTTAACAGCCTCAAGAGCCTTCTCATCACCCTTAGCAGAACCGATACCTACATGTGCTAAGCCCTTGTCCTTCATAACTGTCTGAACATCAGCAAAGTCAAGGTTAATAAGTGAATTCTTAGTAATGAGATCTGTGATACCCTGAACAGACTGATGAAGCACCTGATCTGCCATGCGGAAGCTCTCTCCGATACCCATAGACTTGTTGCAGATTTCAACAAGCTTCTGGTTAGGGATAACGATAAGAGTATCTACGCTCTCCTTTAATCTTTCAATACCATTAAGGGCATTATTCATACGTGGCTTTCCTTCAAACTGGAAAGGCTTTGTAACAATACCTACTGTAAGGATGCCCTGTTCCTTTGCGATTCTAGCAACAACTGGAGCAGCACCTGTACCAGTACCACCACCCATACCACATGTGATGAATACCATATCAGCTCCCTTAATAGCAGCTGAAATATCCTCTGCGCTCTCCTCAGCAGACTTCATGCCTACTTCTGGATTTGCGCCAGCGCCCTTTCCACCTGTTGTTTTCTCACCTATAGCTAAAAGAGTAGGCGCCTTACATAAATCCAACGCCTGCTTATCAGTGTTGATGCCAATGAACTCAACTCCCCCAATTCCCTCTTCAACCATACGCTTTACTGCATTATTGCCGGCGCCGCCTACGCCTACAACAATGATTCTGACAGGAGCCCCTGTCTCGTCAGTCGTAATGTTAATCAAAACTTTATCCTCCTTATTATTAAACCTCTAAGGGAGGTCAAACAAATTCTCTAATACCAAAATACTATATATAATATTATATTTTTTCACTCTATTTATCAACCGTTTTTTATCAAAAAAAGTTAATTTTCTTCCTCTCCAGAGTCCTTTTCGAATACAATATCTGTGTTAGCGCTGGAATAATTCTCAAGATGTAGTGTTCCGGTCATTCCATCAAGCTGTGGAAGAATCCTAAGTGCACGGTCAATCTTCTCCTCCAGATAAACGCTACTTCCAAGAGCAATATTATAGGTGTCATAAGACAAAATTATTCGTCCATCTTCATCATATGAAACCACATTTGGCATTAAATCATTTTTATTTAATATCTTGATTAATGAGGTAAGATATCCAATCTGCTCTTTACCGATAGGAAGCTTTTCACCTCTCTCTGGGTTTTCACAGACAACACCTTCAACTTTCATGTACCCTCTATCCACAAAAGTCTCACTAATCTCGACTATTTCTCCACTATGATTAAAATAAACGTATTTTCCATCCTCCTGATATATGTACCCAAGAATCTTCTTCTCATTACAAACAATTGTAATTGAATTTAATCCAGTCATTTTAACATCGAAGGAATCTATAAATTCAGCATCTCCCTTAGGGAAAAGCTTATTCTTAAAAAACGCATATACTGCATTCCCTGAATATTCATCATCCAAAATATAATTCTTTATCTCGTCGGCTGTATAAAGATCTGTGCCCTCCACGGAAAGCTCTTTAATTGGGCACATAAAATATGCGCCTGCGCCCAGCACGGATGCAACAATAACCACAGCCAGAACAAATTCTATAAAAACAAGCACAAAGGCTTTTCTTCGTCTTCTAGCTCTTCTACTCATATTCCTCCCCATCAAAATCCATATTCTTAGACACGCTAAGGGCCAATCCAAATTCTGATAAAAGAATCGCCACTGATGTTCCACCGTAACTAATTAGCGGTAAAGAAACACCTGTATTTGGAATTGAATTGGTAACAACGGCAATGTTAAGTACAACCTGAAGCGCAATATGAGCCATTATACCGATACAAATATATGAACCAAACATATCCTTGGCGTGAGTAGCTATGAAAAGTAATCTGTAAAGCAGGAGGATATATAAAAGGATAATACAAACTGCGCCGAATATACCTAATTCCTCACAGATAATAGAAAAAATCATATCATTCTGAGCCTCTGGCACAATGTATTTTTGCATACTGCCACCAAGCCCCTTTCCAAACAATCCACCACTACCAATGGCGTAAAGTCCTTGAAGAATCTGGAATCCAGTATCCTCTATATAATCCTCTGGATGAAGCCATGCTGAGATACGCTGTGCTCTGTAGCTAACAAAGTGTATTGCCAAAAGTCCCAAACCAACAAAGCCTGCACCAGCAAGGAAGAATGGTCTGTATTTTGGTGATGCCACAAATGTCATAACAAAAGCTATACCTGCAATGATAATCGCTGTAGACAGATTGTTATATGCTACTACACCAAATATTGGAAGAATAAGTGCCAAGGTACGAATAGTTCCCTTAATTGTACGTTGATGCTTTGGCGCTCTATCAACTACAAAAGCTATGAGCAGAATAACTGAAACCTTTCCAATCTCTGATGGCTGCACAGAAATTCCGCCTACCTTAAGCCAACGTGTAGAACCATTCAAGGTAGTACCTACGAAATTAACAATTACACATAAGAAAATAGAAACAAAATAAATCGGAATAACAAATGCACTCCATCTTCTATAATCAACTTTTGTAAAGAAGCTCATGCCTACAAAGCCAAGTCCTGCCGCAAATAATTGCTTCTTAAGGTAGTAAGTAGAATCTCCTATCTTAAGAGACGCTGCATAAGCAGAGGTGCTGTAAAGCATAACCAGACCGAAGGCTAAAATAAACACAACGATAAAAAGCAGAGTGTAATCAAAATTCAATAGCTTTTTTAATTTTTTTCGTTGTCTGGCCTCTCGTCTTGAAGCGGCCAGCTCCTTGTCTCTTGTCATAAAACTAAATTAACTCCCCTATACCAAAAAATATGCAAATGTGCATAAGAAAATTGTAACTGTTGTAAATACAGCAACAACCTTTACCTCAGACCAACCACCGAGCTCATAGTGATGATGAATTGGTGCCATTCTGAAAATTCTCTTTCCACCTGTCATCTTAAAGTAACCTACCTGAAGAATAACAGAAAGAACCTCTGCAAGATAAATCAGAGCAACAACGATAATGAAGATAGGCATCTGTAAAGTGTATGCAACTGATACAACGAATGCACCAAGAGCAAGTGAACCTGTGTCGCCCATGAAAATCTTAGCAGGATGTACATTAAACATTAAAAATCCAAACAATGCACCAATCATGGCAGCAATTGCTGGAGTAATATCTGAATAAAGATGAATTGCTACAAGTCCCCAGAAACCTGCAATTGCAAGTGTAACTGAAGTGGCAAGACCATCAAGACCATCTGTAAAATTGGCACCATTAACTGTTCCAAGCACTGCAAGGAAAAGAAGTGGAATTGCAAGCCAGCTAATATCCACAAAAGCACCTGTTGCTGGAATTCTAAGTTCTAAAGAAACATCAGAAAACTTTACCATATATACAGCAAAGCCTGTTGTAAGAACAATCTGACCAAGCATCTTCTGCCATGCCTTAAGACCGTCTGAGCTTCGCTTCAAAGCCTTGAGTAAATCATCTACAAAACCAAGAACACCAAAGCCAACTGTAAGAATAACGATTGGATAGATATGTGGAACATTTCTTCCAAACAAAATAGCTGTAACAGCAAATGCAATAAGTATCATGATGCCACCCATTGAAGGTGTACCATTCTTTGCTTTGTGCTCCTTAATGTACTCACGCTCTGTGTTTCCCATCTTAAGTCTACGAAGTAATGGAATACACACTGGCGCCAGCGCTACAACTATAAAAAATGCAACTATCATTGGTAAAAAAACTTCTAACATAATAAAACTCCTTAGTTTTGATCTTCGTTACCATTATCTGGGGTTACGGACGGGTCTGCTGTGGACTCGCCACCCTCAGGTGTGTCCTCAGCTACACCTTCATCCGGCTCGCTCTGCTGAGCAGCCTCGGTAAGAGCTGATGCTGCGGCAGCCTCCTCTTCTTCTGTAAGAGAAGATTCAACACCCATATAAGGTAATGCCTGTTCAAAAATGTTATGAACAATCTCCTGGGCGAAGCTACTGTGGGCCTGATTGTTGCCCTCTGCTCCTACTCCAGGTTCATCAACAATAACATATACTACAAGCTGGGGATTATCAACAGGTGCAAAGCCAATGAAGGAAACTAGGTATTTGTGATTGCCTCGAGGAAGCTTCTCCGCTGTACCTGTCTTACCACCGATGGTATATCCGTTAACACCGGCAGTCTTTCCAGTACCATCAGATACTACGAAGTGAAGATATTCCTTAAGTATATCACTAACCTCTTTTGAAACTGTCTTCTTTAAAAGATTAGGCTCAATCTCGCTAACAGTATTACCATTTGAATCGGTAATCTTCTTAACAAGATGTGGCTCATATAAATTACCACCATTTACAAGGGAACAGAAACCTGTTCCAAGCTGAATCATAGTAGTATTAAAGTTCTGACCGAAAGAATTTGTAGCAAGGTTAATAGCGGAATGTAAATCGTCCTTGCTATAAATAAGTCCTGCTGTGCTGGCTTCACCTGTAAGGTCGATGCCTGTCTTCTGTCCAAATCCAAATATCGACTGATAATCAGAAAATGTATCTGCGCCGATGACTCTTACCATCTGCATAAGGGCATCGTTGCAGGAATTGGACAATGCATCTGCAATAGTCTGTGTGCCGTGACCACCTTTATTGTGGGCAACACATCTTACCAACTTTGGATAGCCGGAAATCATCTCACCACCATCACAAAAATAGGTCTCACTGCCTGATAAGGCACCTGTCTCAAGTCCCATAGCTACGGTAAAAGGCTTAAAGGTAGAACCTGGCTCATAGGTATATGTAATTGGAAAATTCTGCCAGATTTTATTAAGCTTATCCATCTTGTCATCTGTAGACATTTCCGCAATCTGCTCTTCTGTGTAATATGCAGATAAATCCCTTGGATTGTTCAAATCAAAGGATGGATATTGAGCCATGGCAAGAATCTCACCTGTATTAGGATTCATAACCAGCGCAGCTGTATGAAGTGAACCCTGATACTCTGGCTCATCAGGATGGTCTGCATTCCACTGAGCCATTGTCTTCTCGTTCCAATCTTTTATAGCATTTTCAGCAATAGTCTGAATGTTAACGTCCAGAGATAAAACAATGTTGTTACCGTTAGTGGCATCAATTGTCGTCTGTTCAAGGTTACTGTCAGAATTAAGGTATCCATAGGTACGTCCGTTAATTCCGTTCAAAACATTTGAATATTTGTTTTCAAGACCAATTACACCAACATTACCGCTACTTGCATAACCTATGGTAGCTGCCGCCAGACTTCCGTATGGATACTGTCTTACATATTCCTTTTCAAACCAGATACCAAAAATCTTCCCTTTATTTTCATCTGCGGCTTTTTTCTCTTCGAAGGCAGCCATCTCTTCGTAAGGAACCTTTTTAGCCAAAACAAAATATGCAGATTTTGGATGTTCCTCAAGCTGAGTACGAATCTTCTCTTTATCTATTTCTGGGAAGCACTCAGCTACCAGGTTTACTGTGGCTGTAATGCAGCTATCCTTATTTTTGTCCTTAGCCTTTTTTTCATTATCATTAAGAACCTTACTATCTAGAATAACGTTGTAAACATCAACGCTGGTGGCCAATACTGTTCCTCTGGTATCAACAATATTTCCTCTCTGAAAAGGAATAATCGAGCTGTCGTATTTTTGTTGAGCCAAAACTATCTTTTCGTATTTATCACCACTAGTGTACTGGATGTACATTATGCGTCCTATTAGAACAACAAAAAGAATACAAACAACTCCAAATACCAGCCAGAGTTTTCTTTGCATTCTTTTTAAAATCTTTTTATTAGGTTTTATTCTTCGTCGTTTTTTATTACTAGACATTATGCGTATCTTCCTATGGTATATCCTTGTACTGACTCATGTAGTCAGAACCATCTATACTATAATACACTATTTGGTTGCTGGTTGCATATACCATTCCCAACTCATTTATAGCCTTGTCTTTTATCTCTGAAAGATTGGTATTTGTAGCGATTCTACTCTCAGCTGCATTGTTATCAGCATTGATGGTAGAAAGCTCATTTTCCATATCTGCAATGTGTCCCATTCTTGTTGTAACGTTAGTCTGAAGTGCCACATAGCCCACGAGCATAAAGCAGGTAAGAACAACTGCCATAATCATATAACCTGTTAACAATCTATTCTTTCTAAGAGCTGCTACACGTCTTCTATCTGTAATCTTCTGGCGACGGATGGCATCCTCACGCTTTTCACGCTCACGCTGCTCACGTGTAGGCAGACTTCTAGCCGGACGCAACTGGTATTCTGTCTCTTTGCGGACGGCATTGCCATCGTTGTAATAGTAAGTCTTTAATTCCTGCATATCTCTCTATTCCTCAATTTAAACTAGTAATCAAAACTAGCACCCAAAATTCTCTATCTGCTTAGGCTTCGTCACCACGCTCGAATACTCTAAGCTTCGCACTCTTTGAGCGGGAATTTGCTTCCAGCTCCTCATCGCTTGGTAATATTGGCTTTCTAGTAACCACTTTACCCTTTGACTTTTTCCCACAAACACATACCGGGAAGTTCTTTGGACATGTACAAGGATCCTCATTTCTCTTAAAAGCAACCTTTGTAATTCTGTCCTCCAACGAATGGAAGGTGATGATACAAAGTCTTCCACCTGGATTAAGTAAATCAATCATATCGTCTATATGATCTTCTAGAACAGTAAGTTCTCTGTTTAGTTCAATTCGAAGAGCCTGATAGGTTCTCTTTGAAGGATGCCCCTGACCAACCTGAGCCTTCTTTGGAATACTCTCAGCAATGATTTTATTAAGCTGACCAGCTGTAAGTATTGGAGCTTTTTCTCTCTCTTTGATGATGTTTTTAACAATCTGCTTTGAAAATTTTTCCTCACCATATGTGTATAGGACGCGGGTCAAATCCTCTGCTGAATAAGTATTAACTATATCAGCAGCCGTCATAGGATTGTCCTTGTCCATACGCATATCCAAAGGAGCATCCTCTACTCTGTAAGTAAATCCTCTGTCCGCCTCGTCAAGCTGGAAGCTGGAAACTCCAAGATCAAGCATTATGCCATCCACCTTGGTAACACCAAACTCTGCAAGACGCTCCTTCATGAATTCATAATTACTATGAATTCTGGTGACCTTATCCCCGTAACATGCAAGCCTCTCCCCAGCTGCCTTTAGGGCGTCGGTGTCCTGATCAAATCCGTAAAGATGTCCTGTAGTAAGGTGACTGGCTATCTCAAAAGAATGACCGCCACCTCCCAATGTGCCATCAACATAGATTCCGTCAGGTTTAATATTCAAATTGTCCACTGTCTCATGTAAGAGAACCGAATAATGATTAAATTCCATTTAACTCCTTAAATTCCGAGACCAAGCTCAGCCATATGCTCTGCTATTTCATCCATGTCATCGTAGGTGCCTTCCTCTATCCAGCGTTCCTTAGACCAGATTTCAATTCGGTTAAGAACACCTACAGAAACAACTTCCTTATCAATTCCAGCATATTCCTTAAGTGTAGCTGGAATAAGTACTCTTCCTTGCTTATCGATGTCGCATTCTGCTGCTCCTGCAAAGAAGAATCTGGAGAACTTTCTAGCATCCTTTGTGGTACGTGGAATCTCTCGGAACTTTTCCTCGATATTCTGCCATTCGCTAAGTGGATAAACGAAAAGGCAACCATCAAGTCCCTTAGTGGCAACGAAGTGATCTCCCAACTGCTCACGAAACTTTGCAGGCATAATAAGACGATTCTTCGCGTCTAAATTGTGACTGTATTCGCCCATGAACATGAGACACTTCCTCCTTTCCAAATGGCAGACTGTCTCCATATCCACCACTTTATGACACTTTTATTCCACTTTCCTCCACTTTTAACTACATTCTAAACCAAATTAAGCTCATCTGCAACCCGCAAAGCCCGTAAAATCAATATTCCCCACATGTGGTATAAAGTGGTGGGCGTTCCCATAATTAGCACAAAATATGCCAAAAAAGACATAAAAAAAAGACATTGGATTGACCAATGTCTCAGATTGTACTTAAAAAAATACATTTTTATTTAATTATTTTCTAATTTCTTGAGATTATATACATATAATCCTGTGCCAAGAACAATTAATATCGCAGCCAATGCTTGTGATACCGGGATGCCTGTGCCCCAAAGCTTAAGCTGATCAGTACGAATTCCTTCTATCCAGAAGCGTCCTGCTCCGTAGCCTAAAAGATAGGTAAAAAATACCTGGCCCTGGAACTTCTTTTTTCTTATCATTAGGAACATGATAATAAACAATCCCAGGTTCCATAAAGACTCATAAAGGAAGGTAGGATGAACAGATATATAGTCTACTCCATTTATCTGCACGATATTTGTAAGCATCTCAGATGTAACATCCGACTGACTTCTAATGGAATTAATAGGAAGCAGCATTGCAAACAGCCCATCCGTGTACTGTCCAAAAACTTCTCTATTGAAGAAGTTGCCCCATCGACCAAATATCTGACCAATGACCACACCGCCAATACAGATATCCATTACCTGTAGGAAATTATGCTTTCTAAGTTTGCAAAGCACTGCTACACAGGCAATACCAGCAAGCACTCCGCCATAAATAGCAAGACCGCCCTGTCTGATATTGAAAACACTAAGGGGATTATCTTTGTAGTACTCCCATGCAAATATTACATAGTAAAGTCTGGCTCCGATAACACCAACAATAATGGTGATAATACAGATATCCAAAAATTTGTCTTCATCAAAGCCCTCTCGCTTTGCTTCATTAAGAATGTAAGTGACCCCAACCAACATACCAATAGCAATTATAACGCCGTAAAACGCAATGAAAAAGGACCCGATATGGAATCCTTTTTCAATATTGTTTAGAGTGATATGAAGATTTGGAAAAATAATGCTAGAATCCAATTTATGTCTCCTCTATTCTGCGTCGCTAAACAACTGATAAATCTCAATCTTCAGCGCGTCTGTATCTGTCATTCCGACAAATATACAGCCATACTCATAGATGTCTCCATCAAGCTTGTTAGAACGAACAACCTTAAATACGGAATCAATGGTTTCCTTTGTCCAAATTTGAATCTTAGCATCGAAAGTTGCTCCGATTTCAAATTCCACACCAGGAACCCTAAAAGCTAAACCTGTCTTTGAGATATTGGTTACCTCAACCTCCATGTACTTCACGGTGGTGATGTTGGCTTCATCAATTCGCTCAATTTCTACCTTTACACCAATGTCTAAACGTTTGCTTTTTCTTTTCTCCTCCATCTCATGCCCCCCAATACATTAATTAGTAGTTACGTTTAAGCCTTAAGATTTATCCCCTTATTCTTAAGCTTCTCAATAATCTCGTCAACTACCTTCTGAACTTCTTCATGTGTAAGAGTACGCTCATCATCCCCAAAGAGCAATCTTACGGTAATTGACTTGCTGCCTCCGTCTGAATAAACATCGGATACACCGACCTTTTTCAGAATATCTTTAGCACTTTCTTTTATTGTATCATTTATTTCAGAAAATTTCTCGGCAATAAATGATAAATCTACTTCAATTGATGGATATTTTGATGGTTCTACATATTTTATAGGCTCTGGATTGATATCTGAAAGCGCTTCAACATCGATTTCTGCGAAAACAATGGCTGCTTTCTTATCAATTTTCTTTGATACTACTGGGTGAGCAACACCAATTTCACCAATCTGAACGCCATCAATAATAAGAGCGTTAAGATTCTTTGGATGCTCATATGAATGTGTAGCCTCAAGCTTCTTATATGTAAGAGCCTTATTTCTAACATCGTCTACTGTCTCAGCAATCATATCGCGGAGCTCGAAGTAAAGCTGCTCAAGTGACTTTGTCTTAGAGAATAATGTGATGCAAAGCTTCTTCTTCTCATCACAAAGGCCATCTGCCTTAAGTCCTTCAACAACACGACCAACCTCGAAAATACCGAAATCAGTATCGTAACCTGTATTGTAATTAACCTGGCAAAGCTGAGTAGGAATCATTGAACGTCTAAGAGTCTCAATGTTAGGGTTTGTAGAATTAGCAAGCTTAACATTCTCTTCTACTTCTATTCCAAGCTTCTTATACTCGTCAGCGTACTGCCATACATAAGAATGTACCTCGTGAAGCTTAAATCTCTTAACAAGGATATCCTTAATTCTGTCTTCTACATTCTTTGTCTCATCCATACGAACTGGGTAGAGAGGAGCATTTGTAGTAGAAAGCTCAAAATTATCGTAACCATAGATACGAGTAATCTCTTCGATGATATCTGCCTTTAAGCTGATATCCTTTGTAGCACGATATGAAGGAACATCAACGTGGAAGTTATCCCCGTCCTGCTTTACCTCAAAACCTAAAGCAGTAAGTGTATCCACAATGTGCTCATTTGTAATCTCAATTCCAGTGTACTTATCCACAAAGTTCTTGTCAAAATCGAGGGCTACATGTGGATAATGGAAAGCATATTCATCAGTAAGTGCTGATACAACCTTTACACCTGGATCAATATCAAGAAGAAGCTTCATGAAACGAGCGATGGCAACTGTAGTCATCTCTGGATCAAGACTCTTCTCATAACGAGCAGATGCATCTGTTCTGTGAGCAAGACGAACTGCACTCTTTCTGATTGAAGCTGCATTAAATGTAGCTGACTCAAGAGTAAGTGTTGTTGTATCTTCCACGATTTCTGAATCGAGACCACCCATGATACCTGCGATAGCAACTGGTGTGTTATCATTGCATATCATAAGTGTATTCTCATCTATGTTTCTCTCAACACCATCAAGTGTTGTGAAAGTAAATGGCTTATCAAATCTCTTAATACGAATCTTACCAACCTTGCGTGAATCGAAAGCATGCATTGGCTGACCCATTTCGAGCATAAGGTAGTTTGTAAGATCAGTAAGAAGATTGATTCCTCTCATACCACAATAGTAGAGACGAATTCTCATATTCATAGGAGCAACATTCTTCTCAACATTCTCTACCTTAATAGATGAATATCTCTGGCAAAGCTCATCCTCAATCTTAAGATCAATCTTTTCAAGATTGTCGTACTTGCTTAAGTCGATTGTAGGAAGTTCCTTAAGTGGACGCTTTGCAATTGTTGCGAACTCTCTGGCAATACCGTAGTGTCCCCAAAGGTCTGGACGGTTTGTAAGAGACTTATTATCAACCTCAAAGATTATATCGTCAATTTCGTATAAATCCTTGATATCTGTACCATTTGCTACGTCTTCTGTAATATCCATGATGCCATCATTGTTATCAGAGATTCCGATTTCCTTCTCTGAACAGCACATACCATATGACTCGAAACCAGCTAATGGACGTGGTGCAATTGTAATCTCACCAAGCTTTGCTCCAACCTTTGCGAAGGCTGTCTTCATACCAACGCGAACATTTGGTGCTCCACATACAACATCTGTAAGCTTTCCATCTCCGGCATCAACCTTTAAGAGATGAAGTTTCTTAGATTCTGGGTGCTCCTCTACTGATTTAATCTCAGCAACAACTACACCTGATAAATCCTCACCCTTATGGAAAATATCATTTTCAACCTCTGCTGTTGCAAGAGAGAACTTAGCGATAAGCTCCATCTTGTCAAGACCACTAAGGTCAACAAAATCAGAGATCCAATTCATTGAAATAAACATATCAAAAGTCCTCCCTTACTGCTCGTCATCAGTGAACTGAGCCAAGCTGCTAAGATTACCGCTGTTCAGATCACGGATGTCCTTAATACCGTATTTCATCATTGCAAGTCTTGTAAGGCCAAGGCCAAAGGCAAAACCTGTGTACTTTTCTGGATCAATGCCACCCTCTTCGAGAACCTTTGGATGAACCATACCGCATGGGCAAAGCTCAAGCCATCCTGAATGCTTGCAAGAAGGGCAACCCTTACCACCACAGTTGAGGCAGTTGATATCAAGCTCGAAACCTGGCTCCACGAATGGGAAGAAACCTGGACGAAGACGAACCTTAATATCTCTTCTAAATACTTCTGAAAGCATAGTCTTCATGAAGTAGATAAGGTTTGAAATAGAAATGTCCTTACCTACCATAACACCTTCCATCTGGAAGAAAGTATTCTCATGACATGCATCTGTAGCTTCGTTTCTAAAACAACGACCTGGGAAGATAGCCTTAATAGGTGTACCATTCTCAAGAAGCTGCTTTCTATACTTCTTGTAAATAGCGTTCTGAGCAGCTGTAGTCTGAGACTTAAGAAGCTGACCATTCTCAAGATAATATGTATCCTGCATATCTCTTGCAGGGTGATACTTAGGAATATTAACAGACTCGAAACACTCGTAATCTGTAACCACCTCGCTGTAATCCTCAACGGTAAAGCCCATAGACTTAAATATTGTCTCGCACTGACGCTGAACAAGAGTAATTGGATGATAGCTTCCCTGATCAAAATGCTCTGGAAGGGAAATATCAAACTCTGGAACCTTATCGATTTCCTTCTGAAGCTCTAATGCTGCAAGCTCATCCTTCTTCTCGGCAATCTTGTCTGCAACAGTGTTCTTAAGCATGTTAATCTTCTGGCCAAACTCTTTTTTCTCTTCCACTGAGAGCTTGCCCATTTCTTTCATGGCAGCTGTAACACTACCCTTTTTACCAAGGTATGAAACTCTTATATTCTCAAGCTCTTCAGAATTCTTGATATTCTGAAGCTCTGTTTCGAACTTGGCACTTAATTCAGTAATAATATCTACCATAGGTGGCCTCCCTAAATAATAATCTCATTAAGTTAAAATTTTAACAGTTGAAAGTGTTAAATTCAATACTCCTACTGCTGTAAATCAGTAATCATCATGGCATCTCCAAAGGAGAAAAATCTGTATCTTTCCTGAACAGCTTCCTCATACGCAGCAAGGACATGTTCTCTTCCTGCCAGCGCTGAAACCAACATAATAAGTGTCGATTGTGGAAGATGGAAATTTGTAATCAGACAATCGATAACCTTAAACTCATAACCAGGATAAATGAATATCTGTGTCCATCCACTCTTTGGGACAAGTGGCTTTCCTGGCTCTGCAGCTGATTCAAGAGTACGTGTACTTGTGGTGCCTACTGAAATAACTCTTCCTCCGTTAGCCTTTGTCTCATTAATAATATCGCAGGCTTCCTGAGTAATCTCATAGTACTCTGAGTGCATGTGGTGATCTAATACCTCATCCTCTTTTACAGGACGGAAGGTACCGAGACCTACATGAAGAGTAACCTCCGCAATCTTTACTCCCATAGCCTTAACTTCTTCGAGAAGCTCAGGTGTAAAATGAAGACCTGCAGTAGGTGCTGCAGCACTTCCATCATACTTTGCATAAACTGTCTGATATCTGTCTCTGTCCTGAAGCTTATGAGTGATATATGGTGGAAGTGGCATTTCTCCAAGCTTATCTAAAATCTCTTCAAAAATACCATCATAAGAAAACTCGATGATACGATTTCCCTCATCTACAATATCAATAATCTTTCCAATTAAAAGACCATCACCAAAGGAAATCTCCATTCCTGGACGAGCTTTCTTGCCAGGCTTAACCAAACACTCCCACTGAGTGTCGCTGAGTCTCTTTAATAGAAGAATCTCTACCTTTCCGCCAGAGCCTACTCTTGCTCCATATAATCTTGCTGGAATAACACGAGTGTTATTGATAACCAGGCAATCACCTGGTCTGAGATATTCTTTAATATCATAGAAATGGCGATGAAGTGTCTCGCCTGTGTTTTTGTCCAAGACCATAAGTCTTGAGTTGCTTCTCTTTTCAAGAGGGTCCTGAGCTATCAACTCCTCAGGAAGCTCGTAATCAAAATCTTTTACTAACATCTTAATTTCTTTCTAAATCATTAATAAACATTCAACCTAGTTTAGCACAGAATTACTTGGTAGTCCAATTACTAAAATGCTTTGCCTTAAAGTCTTTTTTGAACTTCTCCCATGCCATTCCAAAGGCATCTGCAAAAAATACATTCGCCTCAGCAGCCATAAGCATAAAGTACATACAGAAATAAAGCCAAAACATAAAAATCATCATAGTGGCCAAAGCTCCATACATAGAAAAGCCATTAAAGTATTTTACCCAGATAGCAAGGAACAAACTGAATATATACCAGCTAACCGCACAGATTATTCCACCTGGTAGCTGGCTCATAAACTTTAGATTTTTATTTGGCAATGCGGTAAATAAAAACGTAAATACGATAACCAAAAAGATAAAAACAAAAATACTTCTAAACAATGGTCGTATTCCAAATACGTATGCAAGGAAGCCATAATTGCTTTTAGCATATCCCTGAAGCTTCTGTGTAAATACAAGCATGAGCATGATTACAACAATAATTGAAAGAAGAAACATTGTATAGAAAATCGCCTTGATACGTCTGGCAACCCAATTTCGTGTTTCTTCTATTTGATTAACCTGATTAAGTCCTACCATAAGATTCTGAAAAGCTTTTCCTGAAGACCAGATAGCCATCAGCGCAGAAATAGAAATAGCACCAACAGAACCCTTTGTAACAAGGTGAACAACCTTTGCCATGAATGGTGAAAACTCCGCAGGAACAACCTCATAAATAAGCTCATTAAGATAATGACTAATAGAAGGAATCAAGCCGGCAATCCACACTAAAAGCATAGTTACAGGGATGGCGGTCATAATCATAAAGTAGGCCGTCTGTGCAGCGTACGCACCTATGTTATCTCTGCCGCATTTATCTAAATATGTTTTTCCATATCCCAAAAAGGTCCACATAAAATATTCTCCTCAACGCCTAAATTTTAGCAAAGAAAAAGCGACTATGCAACGCATAGCCGCTACTGTTTTCTTTTAAAACCTAACCCGGAGGTGCCGGGCCTATCAATTGACTCCTAGCGCCAGCTAGGTGGATCGCCGCAACTAATCTTTTGCCTTCCACTGCAAAGGAGGCCTGACAGCCGATTAGAAATATAAGCATTCCATTTAAAGTAAATGTAGGTTCAAAAAGGATAAGTTAAATCGTACATCCCAGGTTAGGTAAAAGTCGGTATCTTGTACCTGCAATTATATTACAATATATTTGTGTCAAAATAAAGAACAGATTTTTCACAAAGTTATATTGAAGTCCTATATTCCAAAGATAAGCCCACCTCGTAACAATATGTCACAAGGTGGGTAAATTATTAGAATTTATAATTGTTAAGCTTCAAATTAGAGCTGTGGACCTGCAGAAACAAGTGCCTTACCAGCCTCATTTGTTGTGTACTTAACAAAGTTCTTGTTGAATCTAGCTGCAAGATCTTTTGCCTTCTCTTCCCACTCAGAAGCGTTAGCATATGTATCTCTAGGATCAAGAATCTTAGGATCAACACCTGGAAGCTCTGTAGGAACTTCGAAGTTGAACATAGGAATTGTCTTTGTTGGAGCATTCTTGATGTCACCGTTAAGGATAGCATCGATGATACCTCTTGTATCCTTAATTGTGATTCTCTTTCCTGTTCCATTCCATCCTGTGTTAACAAGGTAAGCCTTTGCTCCAGACTTCTCCATCTTCTTAACAAGCTCCTCAGCATACTTTGTTGGGTGAAGCTCAAGGAATGCCTGACCGAAGCAAGCGGAGAATGTAGGTGTAGGCTCTGTGATACCTCTCTCAGTACCAGCAAGCTTTGCTGTAAATCCTGAAAGGAAGTAGTACTTTGTCTGCTCTGGTGTAAGGATAGATACTGGAGGAAGTACTCCGAATGCATCTGCTGAAAGGAAGATTACGTTTTCAGCATCAGGACCAGCAGAAACCTTGTTTACCTCAGCTGCAATATTGTTGATGTGGTCGATTGGATAAGATACACGAGTATTCTCTGTAACGCTCTTGTCATCAAAATCAATCTTACCTGCGCCATCAACTGTTACGTTCTCAAGAAGAGCATCTCTTCTGATTGCGTTGTAGATATCTGGCTCAGACTCTTTATCAAGACCGATAACCTTTGCGTAGCAACCACCTTCGAAGTTGAATACGCCGTTGTCATCCCAGCCGTGCTCATCATCACCGATAAGACGACGCTTTGGATCTGTAGAAAGTGTAGTCTTACCTGTTCCAGAAAGACCAAAGAAGATTGCTGTGTGCTTTCCATCCATGTCGCAGTTAGCTGAGCAGTGCATTGAAGCAATACCCTTAAGTGGAAGGAAGTAGTTCATCATTGAGAACATACCCTTCTTCATCTCTCCGCCGTACCATGTATTGATGATAACCTGCTCACGAGTTGTAATATTGAAAGCTACACATGTCTCAGAATTAAGACCGAGCTCCTTGAAGTTTTCAACCTTAGCCTTTGATGCATTGTAAACTACGAAATCTGGCTCGAAGTTTGCAAGCTCCTCTGCTGTTGGCTTAATGAACATGTTCTCAACGAAATGAGCCTGCCAAGCAACCTCAACGATGAAACGAACTGCCATACGTGTGTCTTTGTTTGCGCCGCAGAATAAATCTACAACGTAAAGATCCTTGTTAGAAAGCTCCTTCTTAGCAAGGTCCTTTACCTTCTCCCAAACCTCTTCAGACATTGGATGGTTATCATTCTTATACTCTTCTGTTGTCCACCAAACAGTATCCTTAGAATTCTCATCCATAACGATGTACTTATCCTTAGGTGAACGTCCAGTGTAGATACCTGTCATAACGTTAACAGCGCCAAGCTCTGTTTCCTTACCTACTTCAAATCCCTCGTTTGAATCTGCGAGCTCTGCCTTGTAAAGATCCTCATAAGAAGGATTGTGAACAATGCTAGTAGTTCCTGTGATGCCATACTTTGTTAAATCAACATTAGCCATCTTGTCTTTACCTCACTTTTCTAAATAAATTTTTACTAGCTAACCCCTATAAAATAAAGGCTAAAAACTAATTTTCGCTAGTTATCATTCTAGACGTTACACAAATTATTGTCAATAAATTCACAAAAAAAGTGTTTTATGATTTGTACAATTTTTAAACATAAAATTAAGCAATTTGCTAACTATAAAATTTTTCTTAAATTTGCCTATTTCTCTTGCAAAATAACCTAAATAAATGTCACAATTAACCTTGTATATTTACACATATTTATGGTAGTATACATTAAATTGTAGTTTAGCACGCTAAAGTGCGAAATAGTTTTGAGGAGGACAATGTTACATGGTGATTGAGAATTACAGCGAGATAACTCCTGAATTGGAAAAGCTTGCGGAGCTTTCCAAAAAATCTTCATATATAGATCCAGAGTTGTACACTACTTATGATGTTAAAAGAGGTCTCCGTGACCTTAATGGTAAGGGTGTTCTTGTTGGTATCACAGAGATTTCTGAGGTTAATTCAAAGAAGTTTGTGGATGGTAAGGAAGTACCTTGCGACGGACAGCTTTTCTACCGTGGCTACAATGTACGTGACTTAGTTAAAAACCTTCCACAGGAGCAGCACTTTGGCTTTGAAGAGTGTGCATATCTTCTTTTATTTGGCACTCTTCCAACTACTGAGCAGCTCAACGAGTTTAAGGGGATACTGGCACATTACCGTTCACTCCCACAGAACTTTGTTCGCGACATGATTATGAAGAGCCCTTCAAAGGACATGATGAACTCACTTGCCCGTTCCGTCCTTGCTCTTTATTCATATGATGATTACGCTGATGATACATCAGAACCAAATGTTTTAAGACAGTGTTTGCAGCTCATAGCTAATTTCCCATTACTTTCGGTTTACAGCTACGCTGCCTATGATTATTACTATAATGAAAACTCACTTATCATTCATCAGCCTAGACCTGATTATTCTACAGCAGAGAACATTCTTCACTGCCTTAGACCTGATAGTAAATTCACTCCACTTGAAGCAAAGCTTCTTGATGTTGCTTTAATCCTTCATATGGAGCACGGTGGTGGTAACAACTCTACCTTTACTACTCACCTTGTATCATCTTCAGGTACAGATACATACGCTGCTATTGCTGCTGCCCTTGGTTCACTTAAGGGTCCAAAGCACGGTGGCGCCAATATCAAAGTTGTTAAGATGTTTGAAGATATGAAATCAGTCTTAAAGGATTGGGAAGACGAGGAAGAGGTTGGTAATTACCTTCGTGACCTTCTCCACGGCGAAGCCTTTGACCGACAGGGGCTTATTTATGGTATGGGACACGCTATCTATTCTGTTTCAGATCCACGTGCTCTTACCTTCCATTCCTTCGTAGAAGACCTTGCCATTGAAAAAGGCATGGAAAAGGAATATCGTCTTTACGAATTAGTTGCAAAGCTTGCTCCAAAGATTATTGCTGAGGAGAGAAAGATTTATAAAGGTGTTTCACCTAATGTGGATTTCTATTCTGGATTCGTATATCAGATGCTCGGCATTCCAGGAGAGCTCTTCACTCCTATCTTTGCCATCGCTCGTATCGCTGGCTGGAGTGCTCACCGCATGGAAGAGATTTGCCATAAGGGTAAGATTATGAGACCTGCATACATGACAGTATGCCAGCACAAGAAATACATTCCAATTGAAGAAAGAGTTTTGGATTAAAATGTTTAAGGATTCTAGCGTTTTGCTGGAATCCTTTTTTCTACCTGCTTGAAAATGGGACTGTGGCATGCCACCAGCCTTCAACACACATATATTGGGGGAATCTACAGTGTTTTTACAAAAAAGGAAATAACTACTCTTACAAGAGATTCATTTACGTAACAATGCTCAAATATATACTGTTTTTCCGTAATCAAAAATCCACATAATTTAACCAATATCCATTTATTCCAATATCCCCATTAAATACTACACATACAAAAGATTATGTTCCCGAAATAATACTCACTTTATCAAAACTCTACGTAACAAATGCATAAACCATACCATTTTTCCGTAAATCGCAGTTTTAGCACATATTTGCCCTAAATTTATGTATATCTATTCTCTGGGCTATGCCACAGTCCCATTTTCAAGCCTGCTTGATTACCTTATACCCATCTACAGGCAGTGGGTCAATGACGCGAAGCGCCGAAGGGTATCATTGATGCACTGCCTTGATGGGTATCCTGTAATCAGCAGGTTGAAAATAAAAAAGGACTTTAGCCATAAGCTAAAGTCCCTAGAAAACATCTCTTCCTTTCCTATTCCTCATCCTCTTCAACAAAAGGATTTATTGTTATCTCAAACCAGAAGGTTGCGCCCTGACCTTTTATAGAGAAGACACCATATTTAGCACCATGAAGCTCAAGTACATTCTTTACGATAGATAGCCCCAGGCCGGTACCCTGAATAGCTCGTTTATGAGCTGATGAATCTTTATAATATCTATCCCAAACGTATGGGATATCCTCCTGTTTAACTCCCTGTCCTGTATCCTTTACTTCTATTCGAAGCTTGTTGTCTATAACCTTTTGTATAACAGTTACTTTCTTGTCATCGCCCGTATAATTAATAGCGTTGTTTATAAGGTTATAAAGCACCTGATACATCTTCTGCTCGTCCGCATATACGATAACTTCATCATCATATATAAAATCAATAGTATATCCATCCACCTCGCGAAGCTTATTATATCGCTCCAAAACATGACGAATACTTTCAGTAATATTATAATCCTCAGGCTGAATAGTGATTGTACCTGCCTTAAGTTTTGAGATATCTAGCATGTCATTAACAAGACCTGAAAGTCTCTCCGTCTCATCAATAATAACCTGCACATTTTCCGGTGTGTTTTCTCCAGGAATATCACGCATTACCTCTGCATATCCCTTAATCATTGTAAGAGGTGTTCTCAAATCATGAGATACATTTGCTATCAATTCCTTTTGAAAGCTGTCGGCTTTTCCTAATTCGGATGTTGCATAATTTAAAGTATCTGAAAGCTCAGCCACCTCCATGTAATCATGTGAATTGAATTTAACAGAGTAATCTCCAGCAGCCAGCTTCTTTGCTCCATCATTAATTTTAATTATGGATTTTGACAGGCTTCGCGAAAGCATTACTGCCAATATAAAAGCAATAATAATTATAATAACTGAGATGTATTTCAGCTCAGCCTTTAGTGTACTAACGGTGGCATCCACTGGGGTCAAAACAGAATTAATCATTATGACCTGCTTAAAGCTACCTACATCGATTACTCGCACATAAATAACTGATTCGGCCATATCGTCTCCGATGTTCTGACGGAATTGTCCTGGCTCCTCTCTCTTTGGAGGTATCGTATATGCGATTCGTCCCGCGTTGGCATCCTCTTCTTCAGTAGGCTTTTCTATGCTATCAAGAACCTCTCGAATTTTGTTCTGCATCTCACTGCCCTTATATTCTATAACAGCCTCCCCACCATTGGCCACAGCCTCATCGTAGAAAATTTCGAAAAGAAACGGTGGCAATGAGGACATCTGTGAATTATAGATGTACTCTGCATTGTAGATAGAATTACCATCTTCATCAGTAATAAAAATTCCAAGATTATGGTTTGCTGCGATCTTTTCTATATCGTCAGAACAATCATCGTCACTATCATTGGACGATAAAAGCAATTCCTCTACATTGTTAAGAACAGTTTCTGTTTCCTGTCTTTTTATGATTTTATAGAAATCATCAAGGTAGACTATCTGAAAAAACCATAGTACTCCTAAAAGCACTATGGTAAAAATCAGGAATATTGAAAAGGTCTTCCATTTAATACTAATACGACTTTTTCTCAAAAGAATCCCTCCATTATTACGCTTCAAATCTGTAGCCAACGCCACGAAGGGTAATTAATAATTTTCTGTATTCGCCAAGACTGTTTCTAAGTAACTTAATATGGGTATCGAGCGTTCTGTCATCGCCATAATAGTCATATCCCCATACCTCAGTAATAAGTCTTTCTCTTTCGAGCGCAATATTCTTATTACGAACAAGATAAAAGAGAAGCTCATATTCCTTTGGAGACATTTCGATTCTCTTTCCATCTATAGAAACTGTACGAGCGGTAAAATTAATTTCCAATCCTTCGTATTTGAAAACATCCATAGCTGCTCCAGCGTCAGGTTTGCTGCGACTGGTAACAACATTCACGCGCATCATCAGCTCCTTTGGTGAAAATGGCTTAACCACGTAGTCATCAACTCCTGCTTCAAAGCCGTGAATTCTGTCGTACTCCTCACCTCTTGCTGAAAGCATAATAACTGGAATATCTTTTATCTTTTTTATTTCACTACATGCCGAAAAGCCATCTAACTCCGGCATCATAACATCCATAATTATAACATCGTAATCATTGTTGGCCTTTACCTTTTCGATGGCCTCCATGCCATCACAGGCCTCTTCGACTGCATAGCCTTCAAACTCACCATACTTACGGATAATTGAGCGAATCTTTTCCTCGTCATCAACCACCAAAATCTTCTTCATGTACGCCTCCTAAAACACGATACGTAAACTACCGAATTATAGTATCCATCACTTATGTGAATTCTAGGTGATGTTATTTAAATTTTTTAATGAATATACTGCTTTTTTGCCTTATGAATAGCTGCAGAAAATAAAATCCACACAACAACAAAAGCTATAAGGAAAATTACATTTACAAACTTAGGAAATGCAATAAACTGTGAATCATTTAAGAGTCCCTGTACACCAAAAATGATACAGAATGCTCCAAAGATTGCACACTTAGGCATAAGATAAGCTGAAAGTCCCTTTATATCTCCACATCTGGTAAGCTCCTCCGTGGTGACAACCATAGGATCAACCTCTCCCTTTTTATATCCCTTGATGCCTGTAAATAACAGGTACGCTCCCAGCAATGTGATAATTGCATCAAAGATTGAGAAAAAATTCATTGTCATTATTGTTCCCTCCAAAAATCTTTATGCATTAATTATAACGAAAATGCCTCATTTTTTCTATTGCATCCAAGAAATTATTCGATACAACGTCGTTGATTAATATTTGCTAAATTCACAAAATATACTTAAGATTTCTGATAAATCCATTTGAATCTACCCAATTGTTATTGTATTATTAATTTATAATATGCAGGAGGTGTTGGCTTTATGGACATAACTAACAAAAAAATTCTAGTTTGTGATGATTCAGTACTTGCCAGAAAACAATTGGTTGATGCTGTAAAGGAAGTCGCAACTGGCGCCACCTTCATAGAAGGAAAAAATGGCGCTGAAGCTATTGAACTTTACAAAAAAGAAAAACCTGACCTTGTCTTCATGGATATTGTTATGCCAGAAAAAGACGGTACTCAGGCTCTTTCTGAAATTACATCTTTTGACAAGGATGCAGTTATTATCATCGTATCTTCTGTGGGTACACAGGAACAGCTTAAAAAAGCCATTCAACTGGGTGCAAAGGATTTCATTCAGAAACCTTTTGAGAAGAACCAGATTAAAGAAATTATCGAACTTCGACTTGGAGGAAAGTAGTTTATGTACACACAGTTCTTAGGTAACTATTTGTTGCAAAAGGGAATTGTAAATCAGGAACAGCTATTTAGTGCTATGTCCCGACTTTCGCAGACCCACATAAAGCTTGGTACAATTGCCATACATGAGGGTTTAATGACTGCCAACGAAGTGGATGAGTGTCTTTATGTTCAGACTCGCGAGGACAAGCGCTTTGGTGAAATAGCCATAGAACGAGGTTATCTTGAAGAAGCTCAAGTTCAGGAGCTCCTATCGAAGCAGACCCCTGATTTTATATTGCTTGGTCAGAATCTGGTTGAGGATGGTGTTTTTTCATACGAAGAACTGGAACGAATTATCTTTGATTATAAAAATGAAGCCGAGCTTTATGATTTGAGTCTTGATGTAGAAAATCAGGAAGCAATTCAAAGTATTATTTCCAAGTTCTTCCTTATGGCAGAGATGCCTGCAAACGACCTAAATCTTATGTACCTTGAGCTTATGTTTAACAGCCTGATAAGATTTATAGGAGAAGACTTCTCTCCTCTTTCACCTATGGTGCTGGAGGAATTTCCTATAACATTCGGCGTATCTCAGGGTATTAGCAGTGACCATGAGTTCATTACACACATCGACTGCGACAGAGAGACCGCTATTGCATTTTCATCAAGATATGCAAAAGAGGATTTCAATGAATTTAACGAGTATATTGTAGCTGCATTAGAGGATTTCCTTAACCTCCACAATGGATTGTTCATAGTAAATGCCTCTAATCAGCTTTCAGAAGATATTTCCCTGTCACCTCCTGTGATAACAGAGGAAGGTGTTCTTTCAGGACCTAACAAATGTGTAGACTTCCCAGTAGCCTATCCATTTGGAATTGTTCATTTACTAGTATGTTATTAGTTTAAAAATGGCACCCGAATGGGTGCCATTTTTTAATACAAATTAAATGCCTAGGAAACGCTTAACTTCTGCGCACATATCCTCTACCTCTACGACTGTGTCGTGACGAACTGGAGCGGAACGAATCTCTTCTATTGCGTTTGGTACATCAACCTTACCAAGTTCTGAAAGCTTATCTACAAGTACGAAATCCTCTTCCTTTTCGTATGCTGAGTCAATAGCACCCATAACTGCACGTGTAAACTTAAATGGGCTGGCTGTTGAAGCAATCACAGTTACCTTATCATCACCAGTTTTCTTCTTATATTTGTTATAAACAGAAGCAGCTACACCTGTGTGTGTATCAATAATGTAGCCTGTCTCATTGTATAAATCCTTGATTGTCATTCCTGTCTCAAGCTCTGATGCATAATTACCATAGAAGCTATCAAGCTTTGCACGCATATCATCAGTAATCTGATACTTTCCTGTAACCTTAAGCGACTCCATGAGCTCTGTGTTCTTTTCAGCATCATTTCCAGCAATGTGATAAATTAATCTCTCAAGATTACTTGAAATAAGAATATCCATTGAAGGTGAATTTGTAAGAATAAAGTCTCTGTTCTTGTCGTATTCTCCTGATGTAAAGAAATCATAGAGAACCTTGTTCTCATTTGATGCACAGACAAGCTTTGCAATTGGAAGCCCCATGTTCTTAGCATAATAAGCTGCGAGGATATTACCAAAATTACCTGTAGGAACAACTACATTGATTTCCTGACCAGAAGTAATCTTCTCCTCTGCAAGAAGCTTTGAATACGCATATACGTAGTAAGCAATCTGTGGAACAAGACGGCCAATGTTGATAGAGTTTGCTGATGAGAACTGGAATCCTGCTGCATCTAATTCTGCTGCAAGAGCCTTGTCATTAAACATCTGCTTAACACCTGTCTGAGCCTGATCAAAGTTACCCTTAATACCAACTACATGAGTATTGTCACCCTTCTGAGTAACCATCTGACGCTCCTGAATAGCAGAAACACCATTCTTTGGATAAAATACAACGATTCTTGTACCTTCAACATCTGCAAAACCTGCAAGTGCTGCTTTTCCTGTATCACCTGATGTTGCTGTAAGAATTACAATATCATTCTTTATATTATTTTTACGAGCGGAAGTAATCATAAGATGTGGCAAAATTGAAAGTGCCATATCCTTAAATGCAATTGTAGCTCCATGGAAAAGCTCAAGATAATATGCTCCATCCGCATATACGAGTGGTGCAATCTCTTCTGTATCAAACTTGCTGTCGTATGCACTGTTAATGCAATGCTTAAGCTCATCCTCTGTAAAATCTGAAAGAAAAAGCTTTAATACCTCATAAGCAACCTGCTGATATGTCATCTCAGCAAGCGTCTCCACAGGAACCTCCAACTTAGGAATAGATGTAGGCACAAACAAACCACCATCATCTGCAAGTCCCTTTAAGATTGCCTGTGAAGCAGTAATTTCCTGCTTATTTAAATCTCTAGTACTAACATAATTAACTGACATGATTCTTCCCTCGCTTATCTATAAATTTCTTTTCAGTTTACTGTAGCACAGTAAAGAAGTAAAGTCTAGTGTTTATTCCACTGCTTTCAAAGATTCCGTCATACTAATCTCGTCTAACTTTCTACCCATAAGTATATTGATAAGCAACGTAAACACAATCGTCAATACAAATGACAGTAGGTAGCTAAAAGCTGTGACCCTAACATCAAATGTAATCAAATCCACTATTATCTCACTCATTATGAAAGCATGGAAAAACTTTCCAACCACAAGTCCAACTGCTGCACCCATTATAGCAAGAAGAATATTTTCTCTAAATACATATGCTCTGGTTTCCTCTTTATAGAAGCCCAAAACCTTAACCGTCGCTATTTCTCTTACTCTCTCAGAAATATTTATGTTTGTAAGATTATACACAACCACTGCTGCAAGAGCCATAGCACTTCCTATTACAAGATAGATGATTATGTTTAAACTGCTCATCATGTTCTCGACTCTGTCTAACATATCCTTTGTTGGAACAACCATACTTATGGCTGTATCCCCCATAAGCTCTGCTCCAGCTTCATGAGAATCCACACCTTCATCAACCACAACATAAAGGTTCTTTCTCTCCGGAATATCTCCTATGTATTTCTCATAGGTGCTGGCATTCATATACATGTAGTTGTAAATAAAGTTTTGATTAATAGCTCCCACCTTAAACTCTGTCGGTTTCATATCATCAGAAGATATTGT
Source organism: Pseudobutyrivibrio sp. UC1225 (assembly GCF_900115215.1). Taxonomy (NCBI): domain Bacteria; kingdom Bacillati; phylum Bacillota; class Clostridia; order Lachnospirales; family Lachnospiraceae; genus Pseudobutyrivibrio; species Pseudobutyrivibrio sp. UC1225. Next base: position 576,555 of record NZ_FOVQ01000001.1, read on the forward strand.
AATAGTATCACCAAGCTTCATTCCATATCTGTCACACAGTCCCATGTTAATTACTATCTCGTCTTCTGACAGAGAACTCATATCAATATGATTGCCCTTAATATCATGCATATCATAGAACGTATCTATATCAGCTCCATCATCATAAACATTCATATAGATATTCTTGGTGTGTTTACCAAATTTCATATCTACAGAGGTATGATAGAAAAGAATATAGTCCTCCTTGTCATATCCCTTCTTCTCTAAAACTGGAACTGATTCTTTGGCTCCCTTTTTTAAGGTTATATCCATATCGTAAAGGGAAATATTTGTGTACTGATTCACAGCTATATCAGCAATGGAATCATATACACCAAAACCTGCCACAAGAAGTGCTGTACATCCTGCTATACCCATTACCATCATAATCAGTCGACCTTTGTATCTAAATATATTACGAAGGCTGACCTTCTTTAGGAATTTTAATCTGTTCCAGAAGAAAGGAATATATTCCAGGAAGATTCGCTTACCAGCCTTTGGCGCCTTTGGTCTCATTAGAGAGGCTGCCATCTCTGTCATCTCGACTCTGCAAGATACAAGTGTGACTCCAACTGAACAGATAAATGCTGCAGCAAAACTGATGATAAGCATCCTGCCATCAAAATAGTAATCCACCTCTCTAGTGTTATACATCATCTGATATGCATACCATATGGCCTGTGGAAAACCAAAGGTTCCTAAAGCGAAGCCTATGCTTGTGCCAAGAAAGGCTGCGGAGCCTGAATAAAATGCAAATTTACCCATTATTGCTCCATTGCTATAGCCTAAAGCCTTAAGCACTCCTATCTGTGTACGCTGATCTTCTACCATGCGGTTCATGGTAGTCATACAAACTAAAGCTGCTACTAAAAAGAAGAATATAGGAAATACGTTGCCTATAGCACCTACTATCGTAGAATCGCTTTCAAAGCACACATAACCTGCGTTACTGTCGCGCTTCAAAAGGTAAGTATCAGCTTCTTCTATGTCGTCTATCTCTTTTTGTGCATCAGCTATCTCAGCTTCAGCATCAGCAATCTTTTCATTAAATTCCTCTACACCATCCTCATACTCAGCCAAGCCATCTTTGTATTCCTTCACCCCAGAATCATAATCCTTTTTTGCCTTACTGAGACTTGATTGCAAGGTATAAAGCTGAGCGGACTTTTCCTGATACTCGGCTACAAGAGCATTGTATTTGTTCTCATCAACCATGGCTGGATTCATCTGTCTTGCCATATCCATCTGATTAATACCATCTAACATCTGGTCAAGACCATCCTTCAACTGTATCTCAAGGCTCTCATATTCCTCTATTTGCTTCTTGCCAGAATCCAGCTTCTTCTTTGCTGAATCCAGCTCCATCTTTGCATCTGCAAGCTCTTCTCCAGTGGATGCTTTCTTATCTTCTAATTCCTTTTTAGCATCATCCAGCTTTTCCTGAGCCTCTTTAACTATACTCTCATATCTTTTTTGCGAAGCCGCATCAAGTGCTTTCTGTATCTTATCTTCATTAGCCTCTATAAGACTGTCATACTCTTCGGTATATAGCTCTGGATTGGAATCAAGCTTCACATAACAATCCGTATAAAAATCATCTTTAAAGGCTTTACCTTCAACATAGATAAAACCATCTAAAACACCTGCCCCAATAGATGTAGTACCACGTTCGTATTGGATGTATAACGGCGATTTTGCTACGCCAACAATTTTAAAGCTGCTGTAATTAAATCTGTCCCTGTCCTCTTTCTCATTTCCATCTGCCACGTAAATTGTAGAGCCTATGGCATCACTGTCTAATATAGCTGCATCAACAAGACATTCATTTTCATACTGAGGCCATCTTCCATCTATCAGCACCACCTTATTTATTTCCTTTGGCAGACTGATTACTTTAATGGCATAGTCACTGTCTTCATACTCCATCATCACATCAAAGGAAATAGATTCTTCCACGGAGCCAGCCTCAATTTTTTCCTTTAAATAGTCGATTTCCTCTTCGCCAAAGCCCAGGGATGAAATAAGCCTAAAATCATAGAACTGAGTATCTTCAAAATATTTTTGCATAGATACTCTTAGGGCAGGGTCAGTTACTTTTAATCCTGCAAAAAAGCCCACGCCTATGGCGATGATTATAAGCAGGGCTATATAGCGCCCCAGGGAATCTTTTATTTCTCTTAACGTTGATTTGGCTAACATATATTATTACACCTCATCAGTCAGCTCTGCTGACAGTTTCTCATCAAAGGGAAACCTTTGCTACCAGTTAATCTCATCCACATCTACTGGATTATCATTCATATGCATATCCACAACAGTTCCAGACTTCACGGTTATGACCCTGTCTGCCATTGCAGTGAGTGCGTGATTATGAGTAATAACTACAACCGTCTTTTTCCCCTTCTTGCAGGTCTCCTGTAAAAGCTTTAGAACCGCTCGTCCTGTCTCATCATCAAGAGCGCCTGTAGGCTCATCACACAGTAAAAGCTTTGGATTCTTTGCCAAGGCTCTGGCTATAGCTACACGCTGCTGCTCTCCACCAGAAAGTTGGGCTGGGAAATTGTTCATTCGCTCCTTAAGCCCTACCTCTTCCAATATTTCCTCTGCTGGAATTGGATCCTTACATATCTGAGCAGCCAGCTCTACATTCTCCTTTGCTGTAAGATTTCCCACCAAATTATAGAACTGGAATACAAATCCTACATCAAATCTACGATAGCTAGTAAGTTCTCTTGGAGAATAACCTGATACATCTCTATCAGCCAGATATACACCTCCACTGGTGAGGGTATCCATTCCTCCAAGTATATTCAAAATAGTAGTCTTGCCGGCTCCAGAAGCCCCAACAATAATACAAAATTCGCCCTCTTCAATCTCAAAATTCACATCATGAAGAGCCTCAACTCTGACCTCTCCAGTCTTATAAATTTTTCCAACATTTTTAAATTCTACAAAGCTCATAGGCACCTCCAAATAGCGCAAATGGATGTAGCCTAATGATAACATGGGTCCCAAAATCAATCGTAATTTTTAGGTTAAACAAGTATGAATTTTCTGTGTAGTTAACAATTCCTTCATATATTATCTGATATCATCCATTATAATAAAATTACCAGCCACAAATTGTACCCAGAAATTTAACTATTGAGGATTTATGTATGGGAAAAGCAGTAAGAAACAATTATGGTAAAGGATTAACAGGCATATGCGTTATTTGCCTTCTTGTAATGTTCTTTTTGAACTGTGATTTCGAAGCTTATGCTAATAATGATTTATACATATATAACAGCGTTCTTAATCCTTCTCAACAGCGAGTTTACAATCAGGTATACGAGAATATACTTACCTTTAATGAAGCTGTATTCCGCCTGAATGTGCCTCTTACTCATGAGGATTTATACATCACTATGAATGCTGTATATAACGATCATCCTGAGCTTTTTTGGGTTAGTACTTCTTACAAATATGGATATAACTCCCACAATATGGTTATCCAGATGAAGCTCAATTATTGTATTCCTAAGTCTAGTCTGGCCGCTGCTACCATAGCCTTCAACAACGCTATAGACAATATTGTTACTCAGGCTGCAGCATATCCTACTGATTTGGAAAGAGAACGAATTGTTCATGATATGATTTGTGATTTATCTACCTACGCAAACACAAATAAGAGCCACCAAAGTGCGTACTCTGCATTGGTGGAAGGTTGTAGTGTATGTGCAGGATATTCGAGGGCGTTTCAGATTTCCTGCCAGAAACTTGGCATAACCTGCTATTATGTTACGGGAATTGCTAACGGCGAAGAACACGCCTGGAATATAGTCAAGATAGGTGGAAATTACTACAACGTAGATGTTACCGGTGATGACACTATAAACGAAACCTTAAATACCTATTCATATCAGTATTTCAATGTTAGCGATACAGCCATAGCTCATAACCATGTGCGCTCTGCTCTATCTGCAAAACTTCCGGTATGTAACGCCTTATAAAATCAAATACGTTCAAAATCTTCCCGCAGGACTCGCTCGTACTGGCTCTTAAACCAGGCGCCGATTCCTGCGGAATTATCGTTATGACGTCCATGTAATCCCTTACCGTACACCTGAACTCCAGAAGAATTCAATTCTGATAACAGTCTGTCATAGGCTGTATCATCATAATCATCCTCGTACATGTAAGAAACTATAAATTTTGTATGTCCAAAGTCGCTATTTCTAATCTTGTTCCAAAATCTATCATTTAATATATCGATGGCATCCTTTTCCATTCCACCACCGTGAAAGCGCAACAAATCAAGAGACGTAGGAAATCCCCCCGGTCTCTTTAATCTTTCGTTCTCAGCAATATTCCCCAGGCTAGCCAGTGGCTTGCCTAAAATCAGCGCATGCGGTCTCAAATCACATCCGTAATACATAGAGCCAATGGTGCCCATGGAAATACCTGATAATATAAGCTGATTTGAATAAAATCCCAGTCTATCAAGATATCCCTGTATTACAGAAATCATTAACTGCTCATACTCTTTATTTCCCATGTAAAATCCACCGCCCTGAAAGCGCTGCTCGGCAATAAGAAGGAATGGGCATCCCATTTTTTTCATCATGTAATACCCTTCAAACCCCTCCATAGTCTTATATCCTGAGAAATAAACAGCCATAGGTGGTTTCATATCACCTGGATCAAAATATGCGAATATCTCTTCTCTGTCAGAGGTAACATATCTTTCTCCACCGACCATAAAGCATCCCTGGTCCCATCTGGAAATACGGTCGTGTAATCCAATAATATCCAGTCTTCCGCTGCCCTTTGCCTTTAACTCGCAGAATATAGTACCAGGGCCATTACGTCCCTCTATAAGGACAGGATTTTCCATATCTTCTTCGCTGAATTCCCAGCTATCGCAAATGTCTGCCAGACTACCAGATACAAACTGCTTTATTACAAGCATTAGCTCTACCTCTGGCTCCTTTTTATATTCTAGCCAAAATTCTATGGCCTGGCCTGCTTCGATAGGAATATTTCCTCTCCAAAATGCAATCTGATTGAACTCCTGACCATAACTTCCATTAAGAGTGACACTATACTGACCATACCATTTTATGCTACCCTTAAATCCCTGAGCTATTCCCACAGCTTCTGGTCTAAACTTTTCGCCATATGGCTTTGGAAAATATTTTTTTATCTCATTATCAAGAAAACTTTGAATCGTGTCCTTTGGAATTACCTTTCCTATTTTCTGGGCAAATAGTCTTTGGGTAATAGAATCTGGCACAAAGGAATCCACTATAAAAAAACAATAAGCCATGGACATCTTGTTTACTGCCTCGAACTCTTCCTGGGTAATATTACGCTCCAAAACTACAAGCTCATAAATCTCTTTTTTGAGCTCTATATTCTCGTTAGCATATATTATCTTTACCCTGTCTGGAAGCTGGAATCTCTTTTCCCAGCTTTCCTGTCCAATTTGCAGTATTCTAATTCTATCCATGGCTTTTTTCCATTTATATAATTAAAATTTACGCTTTTCCACACTCAATCCCAAGTAATTATCAAATAACGAAAAAGCACTTGCGAGAGGTACAATATATAAAGCTTTTGACAACTGCACTATTGTTGATGGATTATCACCCTGTAACGCAATTACGATGTAGGATACAAACATTAATCCAAGCCAACAACATAAATCAGATATGTTTTCTTTCTTGATACTCTTAATGATTATTACAACGATAAGTACTGACAAAAGTATTATCCATGGTGTTCCACAAACTGTCCTGATTCCCTCTTCAAAGGTTCCCATGTGACTGAAATTGTAAACCACCACATTCTGCCAGAAGGCTGCTGCATTCTTGAAATACCAAAGGTACAAGCCCATTGGAATCATTACTGTAATAAGACCCTCAATTACAGATACAACAAATGCTTTATATTCATCTGATGGAAGCTTCTCATTCCAGAATTTCACTGCAAAAAATACCAAAAGAATCACCCAAATAAGGGAATAAACTGGCTGCAGAAAGAATACCAAACCAAAGTCAATTGCAAGAAGATAAGTGTGATATGAAAGGAAACCATATTTTAGCTGTCTTGCAACATGATAAACCGTCAATGAGAAAAGGAAAAACATAAACTCCTCTGCTCCTGCATGAGTAAGTGCTCCCATCTCAAAAACTGTAAGCAAGAAGGTACTAATTAATGCAAATATCTCAGAGGTATAAAGCTTTGCAGTCTTGAAATTAAACAATACTGTAAAGAACACAATCACCGTTTCCATTATAAAATGAACAATATGTGTGTCTGTAGGCAGATATCCAAGACCATAAAACTCATATAATACTGGTCCATAGTGTCCATCAAGCTCAACATATGCCAAGAAGCCCTGACGAACCGAATACGCAATATCTAATATTTCAGTTTGGATTGTAGTAAATGAACCCTCTATCCAAGGATTAAAAGGGCTGGACATGGCTATAATCAAAGTGATTGAAAGAATTGCCAGAGCCTCCAAGGCAGATTTTACTTTACCGTTCATAAATATCTCCTCTCGATTAAAAAACAAAGAGAGTAGTAAGGTCATCCCCACTACCCTCTTATTATAGAATGATTTAAATTTACATTCTACCAACTTCTGTGAATTTTTTCTGTATGTATATATACCTTATTCAGAAAGGTCATTCATTTTGTTCTTTCTCTTATCCTTTGCAATCTTACCTGAGATAGCACTTATAAGAATAAGAATCCAGTACCACCATACTCTTCCACTTACGCCTGCCTTAGACACACCAAGTGGAGTTTCCTCTTCAAGGATTTCAACCACATCATCTACCTTTGTAGCCTCATCATCAAGAACCACTGCAAGGCTTACTTCCTGATCCTCAATTGAAACTTCAACCTCGTTGAACTTGGTTGTGCTAATGGTAATCTTTGGCTCGCCAACCTCTTTAAAGTTGTCTTCCACCTTAGTCTCTACAGGTGCAACATGGCTAGACTCACTAGCTGATGAACTAGAACCTGATCCATTTCCTGAACCATTTCCATTGTTACTTCCCTGTGGTGCAGGTGTAGTAGATGCAGCTGCAGATTCTGAAGCAGATGTGCTTGCTGAAGCACTTGCACTTGTTGATGCAGACTCTGATGCTGATGTGCTTGCTGACTCACTTGTGCTTGTTAAGGCAGACTCTGACGCTGATGTGCTTGCTGACTCTGACTCACTCACTGATGCAGACTCTGATGCTGAAGCACTAAGGCTTACTGATGTACTTTCAGATACTGCTGCACTCTCAGACATACTTTCAAGCTCACTTAATCTTGAAGATGCTGATAAGCTCTCTAACTCGCTAAGTCTTACAGAAGCAGATTCAGAAATCGAAATGCTCTCACTTGTTGAAACAGACTCTGAAACAGAGATGCTCTCACTTGTTGAGATGCTTTCTGAAACACTTACACTCATGCTCTCGCTCGCTGAAACTGACTCACTGAGACTTACAGATGTTGAAAGACTTTCCAGTGTACTGATGCTCTGTGAAAGTGACTCTGATGCAGAAACACTCTCACTAACTGAAGCAGACTCTGAGGCACTTGCTGAAGCGCTCTCTGACATGCTTACTGATGCCGACTGACTCATGCTATATGAAAGAGATACACTCTCTAATTCACTAATACGCTCAGAAATACTTGCTGACTCTGATGCGCTTACTGATTCTGAGAGGCTTGCACTTGTTGATGCAGACTCTGATGCTGAAGTACTTGTTGACTCTGACATGCTTTGGCTCATTGAGGCACTTGTACTTGCTGATGCACTCATGCTCATTGAAGTACTTTCAGATACTGATGTGCTAGCGCTTGCTGACGCAGACTGACTTAAGCTTGCAGATGTACTCTCAGATGCTGATGTACTAGCTGATTCAGAAGCACTCTGACTTGCACTATCACTCGTTGAAGCGCTTGTACTTGCTGAGTTGCTCATGCTTGTTGATGATGACTCACTAGCTGAAGTACTTGCACTTGTACTAGCTGATTCAGAAGCACTGTTACTCATTGATGTACTAGCTGACTCTGATACACTAGTAGATGCTGACTCACTTGTGCTTGCTGAAGCACTCTCAGATGCTGATGCACTTGTTGAAGCAGACTCACTTGTACTTGTTGATTCAGACTCTGACATGCTCTGGCTTGCACTATCACTCATTGAAGTACTTGCACTTGCTGATTCACTCATACTTGCTGAAGTGCTCTCTAATGCACTAGTAGATGCAGATTCACTTACACTAGCTGATGTACTCTCAGACACTGATGTGCTCATGCTCTCTGACATACTTACTGATGTAGATGCACTAACTGACTCTGATGTACTCTGGCTTTCACTATTACTCATTGAAGTACTTGCACTAGCTGAATCACTCATGCTTGTTGATGCACTCTCAGATGCTGATGTGCTTGTTGATGCAGATTCACTTGTACTTGCTGATGTACTCTCTGATGCCGATGTGCTTGCTGACTCTGATGTACTCTGGCTTTCACTATTACTCATTGAAGTACTTGCACTAGCTGAATCACTCATGCTTGTTGATGCACTCTCAGATGCTGATGTGCTAGCTGACTCTGATGTGCTTGTTGATGCAGATTCACTTGTACTTGCTGATGTACTCTCTGATGCCGATGTACTTGCTGACTCTGATGCACTTGTACTAATTGAAGCAGATTCTGAAGCTGAAGCACTTGCAGACTCTGAAGCACTCTGGCTTGCACTATCGCTCATTGAAGTGCTTGCTGATGCAGACTCACTTGCACTTGTTGAAGCACTCTCACTTACTGATGTACTTGCACTTGTTGATGCACTCTCACTAGCTGATGTACTTACAGATTCTGAAGTACTCTGACTTGCACTATCACTCATTGAAGTGCTTATGCTTGCTGATTCACTTGCACTTGTTGAGGCACTCTCAGATACTGATGTACTTGCTGACTCTGAAGTACTCTGACTTGCGCTATCACTCATTGAAGTGCTTGCTGATGCAGACTCACTTGCACTTGTTGAAGCGCTCTCTGATGCTGATGTGCTCTGACTTACACTATCACTCATTGAAGTACTTGCGCTTGCTGATTCACTTGAGCTTGTAGATGCACTCTCACTTACTGATGTGCTTGCACTTGTTGATGTACTCTCTGATTCTGATGCACTTACACTATTTGAAGCAGACTCTGAAGCTGAAGTACTTGCAGATTCTGACATACTGTTACTCATTGATGTGCTTACTGAAGCACTCATGCTCATTGAAGCACTTGCACTTACAGATGCTGATGTACTTGCTGAAGCACTCTCACTTGCTGACACACTCTCTGATAATGAAGCTGCACAGCTAGCTGACTCAGATGCACTCTGGCTCATTGATGCGCTTGCGCTTGCAGATGCACTTGCTGAGAAGCTTGTAGACTCTGATCTTGATGAAGATGCAGATTCTGATGCTGCTGCACTATCTGAAAGGGACATGCTTCTAGACTGAGATGCACTCTCAGACATTCTTGAGCTCTCAGAAATAGACTCACTTCTCTGGGCTGCCTCACTCTGTGATACTGCCTCGCTTGCACTAACTGACTCTGACCATGCTGCTGACTCTGATGCTATTGCACTAACTGACTCAGATAAAGAAGTCACTTCACTTCTTGCTTCATGGTAATCATCCTTACCCTTATTAAATGCATCCTCTCCAAAGTATGTGTAACCCTTTACATCGAAGTTTCCATCTCTGGCCTCACCGTTGTAATTAAAGTAAATATCTGAACCCTCATGCTCCTTGGCTACGAAGCTGAGCTTATAGTTTACAGTAGTAGTAGATGAATATGTGGCTGCCTTTAATGTAATATGCTGTGCCTCATAGGTCTCTCCAACTCCATCTAAATATGCAACCAGATGGTAAGTTCCATCAGGATTTTTTGATATGTTGGATGACTCATAATAATAAGTCTTTCCACCAATGGAAATGGCAGTATATCTTTCCATTTCCCAGCCCCATTTATTCTGCTTGCACACCGCTTTTTCTTTTGTTACAAGGCTGACAATATTTCCCTCTGTGTCAGTCAACTCACTGTAAGTACCTGTTCCATTCCAGTGATTGACCACTGTACCAAGATTATCATTTCTATTATTTCTAAAAATACCGTCAAAGGTATTGTTCCAGTCATTATCCTTTGTAGAGAAATAAGCTAAATTCTTGTAAACAGTACCATTGCATGTGTAATAATCATGATCACATCCAACATTTACAAGTGTGCCCTTTGTCTCCTCTGTAGGCCATGAAAGAGTAAATGTATTGTCATCATTTAAATCAACCTTAACAACATCCTGAAGCTGGTATCCATTTACATAATATCTGCATACTGTCTGAGCTGTTCCATCAGCAGCATAATTTGTCTCATACTTCCATGTAAGAACATTTCCTGCACCATCTGTATACTGAGTTGTCTTCTTAACAACCATGATTCCAGAAACGATATTTGCATTATCATTCTGACCCCATCCAGTTGTAAGTCCAGGAACCAAAGCATCACCATTCTGATCAACTGTTACATAATCAAAATATGCGTACTTTGTCTCACCAGCTGCATCAATATAAGTAACCTTTACACTGTTGGTATTGTAATTGCTGCTATCCCAGTCACTGTAAAGGATTTCTCCAACATAACCCTCCTGATAGAAGGAATACTGAATAAGAAGATTTGCCAGCTTATCACCATAACCGTAATAGTTATTAGACGCTGGTGTATGATTAAGTCGCTCTCCGTGAGCAATGGCATCAGCCTGTGCTGCCTTCAGCTCCGCCTGCGCCTCCTCAATCTGCTTTATAAGATTCTCAAGATAATCGTCCTGAAGACCTGCCTCTGAGAATGATGTAGATGCTGACTCAAATACTTCCTCAGCCTCAGACATAGCTGTAGAAAGACTTGCGCTCTCTGAAGCCAGTCTCTCTGAATCTGATACTGATGTACTTGCTAAGCTCTCATTCTCTGAAGTGAGGGATTCTAATGCCGAGGTAGAAGTAGATGAAATAGTAGATTCCTCTTCTGATAATGAGGTTCTTGCAACCTCTGACTGTGATGCCAATTCAGATGTCTCTGTAGCAGCTGAGTCACTTGCCGACTGACTCTCTGCTGTGATAGTGGAATCGATTTCCTCTGTCTGCTTTTCAGTTTCTTCCTTAGCCTGCTCCTCAACAGATTCCTGAGCTCTCTCCTCCTGTACACTCTGTACTGTGGACTCAATAACCTGCTGCTGTTGTTGCTGAGTAACTTCTATAGTAATCACGCCCTGCGCACTTGCAGCTGCCTGTTCTTCGCCAAGCTCTGCAGCGTATGCTAAATTTGCATCACCAAGTACAGATGCTCCACCAACTGTAGCACCCGTTATCGCAACTCCCTTTAATAAACTTTCTACTTTCTTTCTCGACATTATAAATACCTCAAAAAATCTAAAACATAACTTATTTATAACCCTAAATCCGCCATGTTATTGTAACACAGAATTTTCAAATTTAAAGAGCAAATGTAACATTTTATTGCCAAATTTTAGAATTTCTTGCCAAAAGTTTATTTTTCAAGCTACTATTCACCGTTTTTGAGACAAAAAAAATCTCCAGAACAATACCTGTTCTGGAGATATAATATCAAGATTATGTGATTAATATGCGATGCCCTGAGCGATCATAGCATCTGCAACCTTCTCGAAGCCTGCGATGTTAGCGCCTGCAACATAATTGCCTTCCATACCATACTTCTTAGCAGCATCATCACATGCGTGGAAGATACCTTCCATGATGCCCTTAAGCTTAGAATCAACTTCCTCGAATGACCAGTGAAGTCTCTCAGAGTTCTGTGACATCTCAAGAGCTGATGTAGCAACACCACCTGCGTTTGCAGCCTTAGCTGGTCCAAAGAGAACGCCAGCCTTCTGGAATGCAGCAACAGCCTCTGGAGTTGAAGGCATGTTAGCACCCTCTGATACAGCAAGAACGCCGTTATCAATAAGCATCTTAGCATCATTCTCATCAAGCTCGTTCTGTGTAGCACATGGAAGAGCGATGTCTACCTTGTACTGCCATACACCATGCTCGCCATTCTTCTTCTCGTGATACTCAGCTGATGGTCTAGCTGCAGCATACTCAGAAAGACGAGCTCTCTTAACTTCCTTAACTTCCTTAAGAAGATCAACATCGATTCCCTCTGGATCATAAATCCAACCTGTAGAATCAGAACATGTAACTGGCTTAGCGCCAAGCTGATATGCCTTCTGGATAGCATAGATAGCTACATTACCAGCACCTGAAACAGCTACTGTCTTGCCCTCGAATGATGTGTTCTTTGCAGACTTAAGCATCTCCTGTGTGAAGTAGCATACGCCGTATCCTGTAGCCTCTGTACGAGCAAGTGATCCGCCGTAAGAAAGTCCCTTACCTGTAAGAACACCTGTGAACTCGTTACGAAGTCTCTTGTACTGGCCATACATATAACCAATCTCACGTCCACCTACACCGATATCACCAGCTGGAACGTCTGTATCAGCACCGATGTGCTTTGCAAGCTCTGTCATGAATGCCTGACAGAATCTCATGATTTCCATATCTGACTTACCCTTAGGATCGAAATCAGAACCACCCTTACCACCACCGATAGGAAGTGTTGTAAGTGAGTTCTTGAAGATCTGCTCGAAACCTAAGAACTTGATAACTGAAAGATTTACTGAAGGGTGAAGTCTAAGGCCTCCCTTGTAAGGTCCAATTGCTGAATTGAACTGTACTCTGTATCCACGGTTTACCTGAACCTTGCCCTTGTCGTCAACCCAAGATACTCTAAACTGAATAATACGCTCTGGCTCAACGATACGCTCGATAACACCAAGCTCCTCAAGCTTTGGATTAGCAGCAACAACTGGCTCTAAAGACTCAAGAACCTCTCCTACTGCCTGTAAGAATTCCTTCTGCTCTGCGTTTCTTGACTCAAGTCCGTCGTAAACGCCCTGTAAATAACTACTCTTAAAATTCATTTGTTATTCTCTCCTTCCAAAAATAAGTTCAGGTGCGCCAGAGACCTCTTCCGGCACAATCTAGAAAAGATTGTACATCTTTTAGCACTTTAAAGCAATAAATTTTTAAATATGAAATACAATTTTTTCCTCTAATAATATACATTTTGTTACCGAAATAATAAATAGTTACGTATTATATTTTTTCACGAGGAGAAAATATGGTCATCCAACACAATCTAGGCGCAAGTAACGCCAGCAGAATGTACAATCTTACAGATTCTTCACTTTCAACTGAAAGTGAAAAGCTTTCAAGCGGTTTTAAGATTAACCGCTCTGCTGATGATGCTGCTGGTCTTTCTATTTCTGAAAAAATGCGTCGCCAGATTCGTGGTCTTACACAATCTTCTTCTAACGGTGGAGATGGTATTTCTCTTGCACAGATTGCAGACGGTGCTCTTACAGAGGTTCATGACATGCTCCAGCGAGCAAATGAGCTTGCTGTTCAGGCGGCAAATGGAACTCTCTCTGAAAGTGACAGAAAAAACGTAAATGCAGAAATCGAAAAGCTTAAAGAAGAAATTAATTCCATTACAAGCAGAACCAAATTCAATGAAATTCAGATTTTTGATAAGAACGGAACCACTCCAAAAATTAGAAAAATAAATGGTTCTGCCTCTCAGAAATCTGCTGTAAACACTCTTGCAGGGAAAATAGCTCAAGAATACTACCCAAATGCTATAGCACAGATACTTGATAATATTCCTTCAATGGGTAACAAGCTTCGTGATCTGGCTTCAGTCAATAAGTCTGCCTACAATACAGAGCTAAGTATCAGATATATAGATGGACCAAGTAATAAGCTGGCTTATATGCAGGCAGCCTTTACTATTCCAGCCCAAAACTTTGCCAGTGGATCATTATCCATGCATGTTGACGAGGCTGATTTTCCATCACTTGACCTTACCAAAAGTCAGGTGCAAACTTTGGAATCAACAATTGCCCATGAAGTTATGCACGGTGTGATGGATATTCTTTATCCTGAAAGAATGTACAGAAGAGATGGTTCTGATACTGACTTTCCAAATTGGTTTGTAGAGGGAGCTGCTCAATTAACAGGTGGCGGTTACACCACTGGATGGAACAGCACCTTAACCTATCTTACAAAATCTTTATCTAGCGCCAATGATTCCTCTCAGGATGGAGAAATCGCTGCATATTTACAGACCGATACCGTTGATAATCGTGAATATGGTCACGGTTATCTTGCCGCAGCCTATACCTGCTATCTCGCTGCAGACGGAGATGATGTCTCCAAGGAAAATCTACTTAATGGTGCAGATAAAATCTTCCAGGCATTTTTAGATGATTCAGACTCAAGTTTCGATAGTATCATGAACAATGTTACTGGAATATCTGTAGATACTCTAAAGAACGATATCAACAGTGGAAACACCACTTCCTCAAAGGGCGGAAAAATGAGCTCCGTTGAGTTTGTTCGACAGTTAACCTATCTGTCAGGTGATGGCGCAGGTTCCATTACTTCATTTTCTCTAAATACTGGTGGCTCTAATATATTGGGCACCTCAGCCAAAAAATCTGACCAGCCGATGGAAATTGTTAATGTATCAGACGAATACTATCAGCTTAGAGCCGCTGCATCAACCTATATAAATATTAATCTGCACCTGGGTACTGATGCAGATATGTCCAATAAGGAGGAAATCACTCTTTATAATATGAGTTGTGATGCACTTACAATCTCCAAGACAAATGTACTTACTGAAGATGACGCCACCTCTGCCATCGATGAGTTTGGTACAGCTATTCTAATAGTAAGTGGCGTTAGAAGTTATTTTGGTGCAATCCAAAATCGTATAGAACATACAATAAGAAATCTTGATAATGTCGTAGAAAATACTACCGCTGCTGAATCTCGTATCAGAGATACGGATATGGCCTCTGAGATGGTAAAACTATCTAAGGATAAAATTTTAGCCCAGGCAGGAGAAACAATCCTTGCCCAGGCTAATAGTAGTGCTGAGGGTGTTATGACTCTATTAAGTTAATTACAGGGTAAGGGCTACTGGTCCTTGCCCTTATTTAATATTGCACTGGTAATCTCCTCTCTCAAAGTAGACATTGAAGATCTGTCGCAAAGTCCAACAATTTTTCCATCCACTGCTACAACACAGGAATCACCATCATATTGATACATGACTACATTTACCAGTGTTGCGTCATCATCATCCAAGGTAATAGCAAATGCCAGCTCCTCTGTTCCCTTTTTATAATCTTCTCCTACTTCTGAAAGAGTAAGTCCGTCTATCTTACTTGTAGCTGCAACGAATTCTATCTTGTCGTCACCGATAGAGTATTTATTTCCATCACCGCTGTGATCTACCTCAATAATACTGGTCTCACCATCTATCTTTGCAGATATCTGAGCCACCTTAGTCCAGTCTATAGAAACTATCTCATCAGGTCTTAAATCTTCGTAATTTGCTTTTAGAACATCTTCATATTCATCAGCAGTTATCGTATATACGATAGTTGAACCATCGAAGCAAAGATATGCCTTATCCTTACCATCCTTATGACTAAAATACATGGTCTGATTAACAGACTTTACTGAAGCATCCTCATCTTCATCATCTGCAGGAACCTCTCCAGTAAGTGCTACTGTCAGGGTTGGATTATCCAAGCCATATTTTGCCATATCATCTTCAGTAGCTTTATAGGTCTCGTAATTACTTAAATCAAGATGAGTCAAAGTGCTTAAGTATCCTAAAACCTTACTTTCTGAAAGTGGCTGATGCTCATTATCACTTACATTGTAAAAATTGTAAGCGTCTGTATATGTATATTTTCCATCAGGATCATAAACCACATTTGCCTTGCTGGCACCTGTGACTCGCATAGCTGTTAACTGCGAATAACCTGCCACCTTATCTCTATCCAGATAATCTTCTATATCACCTGAAAGCTTCTCAAGCAAATCAGTATCAATTAGATAAACGCTGCCGCCATCCACGCAGATATATCTTTTTTCATCAATTGTGGAAAATGAGCCAAAAGCAATCTCTTTGGTACCATCTGCTGTTGTAAATGTAATCTTTCCCTCTGGATTAGAGATTCCATACTGACTGTAATCCTCCACGTCATCTATGATAAAGCTGGCGTGTACAGACTCAAAGGCCTTAAATATTTCAGCTACATAAGCCTGATCAACAGGAAAATCTGTGTCCGAAGTATTCTTCCAGGTGTCATCCACCTTTTCTACCACGGCAGTATTTCCATCCTTAGTGACGGTCACCTGATTTACATCCTCTTCTGAGATATTAAATACCTCTTCATCAATAGTGTTTATTTTATCTACATGCTGAGCTATAGCCTTTTCTGCCACGATGGCAACCACGGCCACCACCAGCACAAGACTTAATATCAGCAATGTCTTTTTTCGCTTCATTATATCCCTCCTACTCAAGGCTTACTTTTCTTCTGCGAACCACTTCATCAATACCATAAAGCAGATATCCAAGAGGAATCAGTCCAATCATGATTATCTTAATCATTCTGGCAGCTGATGCGCTGATTGTAAGATAGTTATAATCTAAAGACTTTGCTCTAATCTGGAGTGATTCATTATCTGTCATCTTCCAGCTAATAGCATTCATAAAGAAGTCTGTGTTGGCACCTGAAGAATAAGAGTTATACTGATCATCCAAAAGATAATCAGAAGCAATCCATACTAAGGAGCCTTCACTTGAGTTCTCTGCTGATATAGCAAGTGAAAATGGGCCATCTACATCCCCCTCTTCTTTATCGTAGGTGCTAAGAGAATATCCTGCTGTTTTAGCATAGGATTCTGATGAACTGTCAAGAAGAGAAGTTACTGTATATGCTCCTGCTGTATTATTGATTGTAAGTCCCGCAGAAATTGGCATAATAACCTTACTATTTCCCTCAACCAGTGAGTTTGTAATGTCAGATGCGCCTATGGTTGGCATAAGGAAATAAGGGTATTCAAAAGCGTAATTATCTCTATTGGTATCTATTACTATTCCATCTGTCACAGAAACACCTACATACTCAAGCAGGCTCTTGAAGTTAGCCAATTCAGCATCCTGCTCTGGACCGGAAAGTACAACAATATGACCTCCATTATCCATATATGACTCTAAAATTGTAACCTCTTCCTCCGACAAATCACTTGTAGGAGAATTTATCAGGATGATTGATGCATCCTCAGGCACACTGTCCACATTTAAAAGCGAGAATTCTTTTGTCTCCACATTTGATTTTTCAAGCGCAGATTTCATAGTTGTACCCATTTCAGCTTCACCATGACCTGTGAGAACATAAGCCTGTGGGAGCTCCTCTGATACCACATAATCTATAGCTGTTGTGATTAAGCTCTCTCCATCAAAAGACTGAGAAGCAGAACCTGTTGTATAGTATGAGCTGTTATCCACCTGATACATTGACTCATAGCTTATATAACGACTCTTGTCTCCAGAAACTACAATCAAGGAATTGTTTGTAACAGTTTCATCTGTATATTCCTTTGCAAAGGTTGGGTAAGTATCTGGGTCCTTCTTCACAACCTTCAGGTTATCTGACAGGGAATCATATACATTAAGCAGCTTTTCAATGACTGTAGATTCCTGACCTGCCTGACATATCCAGTAGATAGTCACGTCATCTTCTATATTACTTACAACAGCCTTACTTGAAGATGTCAGGGAATAGAGTCTGGCTGCTGATATATCAAACTGTGTAAACTTTGAAGGCAAAGATGATACAAACACATTTATCGCAATTACGATACCAAGAACAAGGATCGTTATTGCCTTACTGTAACTACCAATCTTAAACCTTTTTGTATTTAAGGATTCCTTTGTTCTCTCCTGAAAAGCTTTTATGTCAATATTAGGTTTCTGAAGTTTCATTATCCGTTGTACCTCCTCTTCTCAAGTGACTGCACACATAAGAACAGGAAAAAGGCAATGATACTTATGTAATAAACAATCGCTGTCAAATCGAAAATTCCATTGTAAAACAAGGAAAATCTCTGAAATAAAGATATCTTTGCAATAATGTTTTGAATTGTTTCATTTGGAATAGCATTGGCAATCTGAACACAAAAATAATTAAGGAGCATTATTACCACACAGATTCCTGCAGCCATTCCCTGAGACTCAGTAAGGGATGAAATGTACATTCCTATACTTATAAGAGCCAGTCCCAAAAATACAAAAGCAAATATTGAACCATAGCTGGTTGGCAGATAAACCTCTCCATACATGGAGAAAATCAATGGATAAAGGCATATTACAAGCATTGGAATAATAAATACCACAAGTAACGCCAAAAACTTTCCAACTACAATTTCACTTGTTCTGATTGGCAAGGAATAAAGTAGCTGATCTGTTCTCTGTCTCTTCTCATCTGCAATTATTCTCATGGTAAGAATTGGAACAATGATAATAAACACCATCTGAATAAAGCTAAGCACATATTCAAAATTAGCCACTGATGCATTGATGTTATAAATCAATGCTCCTATACCTGTAAATGCTAAAAGAAAAGCTCCGAATACATAGCCCGACAAACTATGATAATAAAGTGATAACTCATGTTTCAATACTGCTAACATTATCTCGCCTCCTGTTCTGGAATTACTTTTTCTTCAGCAGGCTCGATTGCTTTTGGGCCTCCATATGCTTCTTCCTCATTTTCTGCTGAGGTAAGTTCGATAAAGATATCCTCCAATGTGGTCTTGATAGGATTAAGCTTAACCAAAGGAATCCCCTTACCTGCAAAGGCTACAAACAGCTCCTTGCAAATCTCAAAAGAATCACTACTGCTTGTGGTTAACTTGAAGCTGTTATATCCATCTACCTGCTCCTTTTGCTCAAAACAGGTTATAGCTGTATTTCTTTCAAGTAATTCTATAGTCTCTAGTGGATCTCCACCAGATAAAATCTCTATCTGATTTCCCTGTAGTCTGGTCTTACCAAGGTTTTCGATATTATCAAAGGCAACAAGCTTTCCTTTATAGATGATAAGAACCTTCTCACAAATAGCCTGAATCTCAGAAAGAATATGGGAGCTTAAAATAACAGTATGCTTCTTTCCAAGCTCAGCTATTAAATCTCGTATTTCAATAATCTGCATAGGGTCTAAGCCTACAGTAGGCTCATCTAAGATGATTACAGAAGGATTTCCGATTAAAGCCTGAGATATTCCCACCCTCTGTCGGTATCCCTTTGACAGATGCTTAATCAGTCGATTCTGCATCTCTGTGATGTGAGTCTCCTCAATTACCCTGTCTATTTCAGCTTCTATGTCGGCTTTTTTTACACCTTTTGCTTCTGCCACAAACTTTAAGTATTCCCTAGGTGTCTGATCGATATAAAGAGGTGGAATTTCTGGAAGATATCCAATTAGTCTCTTAGCCTCCCTCTCCTCTTCATATATATCGTGACCATCGATTTTAATCTCACCGCTTGTAGCTGCAAGACAGCCTGTAATGATATTTAGAGTTGTAGACTTTCCGGCTCCGTTTGGGCCAAGAAAACCATAAATATGACCATCCTCAATGGTAAAAGACAAATCATCCACTGCAAGAACATCGCCATATCTTTTAGATAAATGCTCTACGGTTATCATAGCTATTACTCTCCTTTGTGTTTTTTGTCTTTCTAGACTATAAAACACAAATATTATCGTTAGCTGATTACTAAGTGACGGCTATGTGAAAATGCAATAAAAAACTCCCTCGCTTTTCAGCAAGGGAGTCTGTTTGTTATTCAGCTGTCTTTAGTTTTTTCATCCTTCTCATCTTCCTTATCTTTCTTGATGCAAGGAATACAACATCCAGTCCCACTAACGCCCAGAAAAGAATTGGCCACTGATGAGTAACGAAAAACTTAATAGGACTATTTCCTTTTTCGTCGACCTCTTCTTCTATAGGTTCGGAAACAGCAAGTGGTACCACCGGCGTGCTAACCAAAAGATAAGTAGAAAATTGCTCCGAAGATATGGTAACTGTATTTAAGTCTTCATCCTGATCACCTAACAAAGCACTTTCGCCATCATGAACCCTTATCATATAAAAGTCTTGAGCTGAGTTTTTTAGATTGTCAGGTAATTCAAAAACAAACTTGATTGGAGCCAGCGTTTCCGTAACTTCCTTCCAGTCATGAGAATCAAACTTATAGGATATGTTTATATCGAAATATCCCTCTTTCGTCAGATCTGGATATACTTCACTATATTCCAAAAATCCTTTTTCAAATACAGCTTGTTCGGCATCCGGTATACGCTCTTCAAGAGTAGAATTAGTGGCTATCTTTAGCTCAACAAGTCCACCTCTTGAAATCAAATCAATTTGTTCTTCCGTAAGAATGCTCTTTGCAACTGCGTATGCATCTGGTAGCTTTACACCACCATAATCCATTTTATCAAGTTCAATTACAATAACACCCTTACCAACCACAAGTGCTATTGGAACATCCTGTACAGCAATCTCACTTTCCTGCACCGCGGAAGCATCTAACATATCATTGGCATCTATTAGCTCACCACTTGTAGACTCTAATAACTCTTTTAAAGCTGCCTTGGTGTCCTCAGGAAGAGTTTTCCACATGTCGTCCTTGTCTATAAGATCAAAATCTAAGGCTGTGCCTTCACCGTCGACTTCCGTTTTTTTAGAAGTGTTGGATGACTTCTTATTACTGGTCTTCTTTGTAGTTGTTTTTTTAGTAGCTGTTGTAGTCTCTTTTTTCTCTGCTTTTGCTTCTACCTTTACAGTTACATACTTGCTGGCAAAGTTTGAGCCTGTTGCTGCAACTCTGACGAAGTAGGTACCTGCTTTAACAGTAGTGTATGATGCTGACGCCTTTGTATAAGACGATGCTCCACTGGCCTTATATTCCATAGAAGTACTGGTCCCAATTATCTTTCCATCCTCAGCAGTTGAGCTGGATGCATCCTCTGTCGTTAGATTACTAGGACTTGCAGGTCTTTCTGGGATACTTACCTTTACCCATGAACTTGCTTCCTTCCAGTCAGAGGCTTTCCTTCGTCCATAAATATATTTAGCGCTGTTTCGGTCTAGCACTGATGTCAGCTTTAAATTAGCTGTTCCAGAAGAACCAGAACCTGTTGAAATCTCATAATCAGAGCTTATAGCCACTACTTCCATCGGATAATTGTAACTAAGATGCTCTTTTATCTCTGATTCACTGATTGAATCTCCAGGCACCTTCTTTACAGGTCCAACGGAGGCTGACGCTACTGTTATTGCACTTGCTGGGTGACCTTCACCATCAACGTTGGCTGCCTGAGTAGCCCTTACCGTTATATACTTATTATAAGTATTTGTAGGCAGTGTATATCTCACTCCAGTGGCTCCACTTATAGCTGTACTGCCTGCGTACCACTGATAAGTTATGCCAGGTCCTGCATTTACCTGTACCTCCAAAGTATCTCCTATAATAGGCTGGGTTCTGGAAGCAGTAACATTCACAATAACTGGTTTATTTTGTGCGGTCAGTTCAATTACCTGTCTACGCACCGTGTACTCTGCCGTCTTACCCGCAAAAGCTGTGGCGCTTGCTGCATATCGTATCACATAGGTTCCAATTGGCACCTTGGTATATGTGTCATTTGCTCTGGTATAGGTTGTAGCGGAAATCAGCCTGTACTCCATGGCAGAGTTTGTTCCCACTAAGCCACCATTATTCCAATCAGAGGTAACAGCATTCTCTACACTTATCACTGGCGCAGCTGGTCTTTCAGGAATGAATACCGCCAGCCACTCACTGGCAGGTGAGCTTTCAGTAGCCTTTCTTCTTATATAGACTACCCTGTTCACTTCTCTATCTATAATGTCTGTAATAACAAGTGATGTCTGTCCTTCCATAGAAGAATCGGATAAGGCCACCTCATAATCAGCTGTCACATTAATAGTCTCATTTACATAATCATAAATAATGGCTGCAGCCACCTCTTCTGCTGTAATAGTTCCTGCTTCTCTGCCAACAACAGGCTGTGTTGCCTCTGACATAAGAGAAATATCTGTAGCAGGTTTTCCTTCGCCTGCAGCATTTCGAGGCTGTGTTGCCTGAACCTTAATAGTCTTTCCAAGCTCACGATCTGTTAATACCAAGATTTCACTGGTAGCTCCTTCAATGAATACATCATTGGCATACCATTTCCACTGAATGCTTGGCAAAGCATATGTAGACGCGGTCAATCTATCTCCTACCTGTGGAATATCATGACCGTTGGCATTAACAATAAATGGCTTTGTTGCTTCTTCAAGAATTTTGAAATCTATAAAGGTTGCGACTATAGAATCTATATTTGCCGCTGGCATCATAAATTCATAATTACCATCAAGATTTTTAACTGCATCAATTTTATTGCTATTACTATCTGTGACAGCAATAGACGAAAGGACATATCCGACTTTTTCTATTACAGATAAAACTACTTTGTCGCCAACACAGGCATTTGTATTGCCCTCAGCGGTAGACTCTGGCTGCTTAATGATACCTTGTATCTGAATACTGCATTCCGTCTGTGCCGCTTCAGGATAAATTGTAGGTGTAGCAATGGTGTAGCTTACTATCTCTGCAGATGCATCTATAATTGCGTCTCCATTTGGCTGAGTAAAACTACAACTGCCGTCCTCAGAAGGTGATAAGGAAATCTCTGTAAAGGTATCAGCTACGGCAGGTTTTACCGAAAGGCTCTTTACCTGATATCCATCATCAGGTCGAGCTATGACCGAAACAGTATCGTCAACAGAAGGATTATGGTTTGATATTTCAATAGAGATATGTTCAATGCCGTCCCTTACTGTTACTGTCCATTTATCCTTTTCTTCTTCCGTTGGCTGCTGGTTTCCTTCTCCTTCTTCTCCCTCTTCTTCCTCTTCTTCACCGTCTGTATCTTCCCCATCAGAAGATCCTTCTCCGCTCTTTCTTAATTTGACAGACTTCTCCTCCCCATCTTTCTTTTCTCCCTCAGCACCAGTTTCATCAGTAGCCTTTGACTCATCGTCACTTTTTGCTTCTTCTGGTTTAACATCTTCATCAGAATTCTGCCCCTCACCTGACTTGAGTTCCTCAGACTTAGGTTCTTCCTCAGACTTACCTGCCTCATCATTCTTTTGTTCTTCTTTGGAATCAGACTCTTCTCCATCTCCAGCTTTTTCAGAGCTCAATTCCATAATGGTATTTATATTTAAATCCAATTCGTCTGCTTCAGAAAAAAGGAAATTTCTATTTAAATACGCTTGAACTAACACTGCTACCATAGCCAATGCCAGTATTCGTACAAAGAATTTTTTATCCATTTTTTATCACCGCCCCATAGTAATGTTGAATATATTCCATTACTATATATCGGCAAAAAAAATCCCAGTGTGAAGCATCATGCCCCACATTGGGATAGAAAAAATTCAATAAAAATTAGATATCAAGTTTGGTATCTCCGCCTAAAAATGTTGGAAGAGATTTACCCTGCTTCTTCCACTGAGCGTACTCTGCTGTTGCAGCAAACATAACATCACCTGAGGAATTAAGGGCTGTCTCAACAGAATCCTGAACTACACCGATGATAAATCCTACTGCTACTACCTGCATGGCTACATCAGCATTAACTCCGAATAATGAGCAAGCCATTGGGATAAGAAGAAGTGAACCACCAGCAACACCTGAAGCTCCGCAGGCAGCAAGAGTTGCAATGAAAGCAAGGATAAGTGCTGTGGCAAAGGAAACCTGAATTCCTACTGTGTTAGCAGCTGCAAGTGACATTACCGCGATTGTGATAGCTGCACCGTCCATGTTGATAGTTGCACCGAGAGGAATGGATACAGCATACATTTCTGGGTCCATGCCAAGCTTCTCGCAAAGCTCCATGTTTACAGGAATATTTGCAGCTGAACTTCTAGTAAAGAAGGCTGTCACACCTGACTCTCTGAGACATCTGAAAACAAGTGGATATGGATTTCTTCTAAGAACGATTGCTGCAAGAAGTGGATCTACAATAAGTGCAACTGCAAGCATACATCCAACAAGAAGAATTAAAAGCTTTCCATAGTCCGTGAAGATTGACATACCGTTTGTAGATACATTCTCATATTATACGTTGATTTCTGCTTTTACGCCAAGGATATCCTTATTTGCATCAAGGATTGGTGTAATAACCTCGCGGAGGTAAACCTCTACCTGACGTGGGCTACGTCCAACATAACGTGCAGGCTCCATTGTAGCCTCAAGCTCCTCAAGACCCATTGGGAACTCGTCATCTGCAGCGATAAGCTCAAGAAGGTTGTTCTCCTTACCTTCTACCTTTACGTTCTTTCCTGCCTCCATAGAAAGAGTTCTAATCTTCTCGTGAAGCTCCTGTCTGTTGCCGCCAAGCTTAACAGCATCCATCATGATGTTCTCTGTAGCCATGAATGGAAGCTCAGACATAAGACGCTTTGTAATAACCTTATCGTAAACCACAAGACCGTCTACTACGTTAAGACAAAGATCAAGTACACCATCAGTAGCAAGGAAGCCCTCAGCGATAGAAAGACGCTTGTTAGCAGAATCGTCAAGGGTGCGCTCAAACCACTGAGTAGCTGATGTGATTGCTGGGTTAAGAGCATCAATCATAACGTATCTTGAAAGAGATGCGATTCTTTCACTTCTCATTGGATTTCTCTTATAAGCCATAGCTGATGAACCAATCTGGCTCTTCTCAAATGGTTCTTCTACTTCCTTAAGATGCTGAAGAAGACGAATGTCATTTGACATCTTATGAGCACTGGCTGCAATACCTGCAAGGATATTGCAAACTCTTGTGTCTACCTTACGAGAATATGTCTGGCCTGATACTGGATAGCAAGACTCAAATCCCATTTTCTTTGCGATTGTAGGATCAATCTTGTCGATTGTCTCGTTGTCGCCGTTGAAAAGCTCAAGGAAGCTTGCCTGTGTACCTGTAGTACCCTTTGAACCAAGAAGCTTAAGAGTAGAAAGCACATAATCCAAATCCTCAAGATCCATAACAAACTCATTAAGCCAAAGTGTAGCACGCTTTCCTACTGTTGTAGGCTGTGCTGGCTGAAAATGAGTAAATGCAAGTGTAGGCTGTGCCTTATATTTATCAGCGAATGCAGCAAGCTCAGCAATAACATTTACAAGCTTCTTTCTGATAAGAAGAAGTGCATCACGCATGATAATGATATCTGTATTATCACCAACATAGCAGCTTGTTGCACCAAGGTGAATAATACCTGCTGCCTTTGGACACTGTTTGCCATAAGCATATACATGGCTCATTACATCGTGTCTTACTTCCTTCTCGCGGGCAACAGCAACATCATAATTAATATCCTCAATGTGCTGCTTCATCTCATCAATCATCTCCTGAGTGATGACTGGCTTTCCATCCTGAGAAAGACCAAGCTCCATCTCTGTCTCAGCAAGAGCAATCCAAAGACGACGCCATGTTGAAAACTTCTTATCCTGAGAAAAAATATACTGCATCTCCTTGCTGGCATATCTCTCTGAAAGTGGGCTACTGTATCTATCTGTATTACTCATCATATTCTCCTCTTATATCTTTAGTAGGTGGGTCCATAGGGTAATTTCCATCAAAACAACCATGACAAATCTCCAAACCGTCTACCATCTGCGATAAACGATCAAACTGTAGATATGCCAGCGAATCTGCTCCGATAATTCCGCAGATTTCATCTACTGAGCGATTGTATGCAATAAGCTGCTCTCTGCAAGGTACATCTGTACCGAAATAGCATGGCCACAAGAATGGTGGTGATGAAATTCTAACGTGTACTTCTGTAGCACCTGCATCTCTAAGCATCTTAACAATTCTATCTGATGTGGTACCACGTACGATGGAATCATCAATCATTATGATACGCTTTCCTGCAACAACCTCTCTAAGGGCGTTAAGCTTAACCTGAACTGAAGACTCTCTGCTCTTCTGCTTAGGCTTAATGAATGTTCGTCCTACGTAGCTATTCTTAATGAAGGCTGTTCCATATGGAATACCTGACTCCATAGAATAACCAAGCGCAGCCGCATTACCAGACTCTGGTACGCCAACTACAAGGTCTGCCTCTACAGGAGAATCCTGTGCAAGGAAACGTCCTGCTTTAATACGTGCTTCATATACAGATTTTCCATCAAAGGTACTGTCTGTTCTTGCAAAATAAATGTATTCGAAAATACAACGACCATGTTCATTTTTAGGAACACATCTGCTCTTATCTGATTTAATTCCAAAATCAGGAGAAATAGTAACAATCTCACCTGGCTCAACATCACGAACAAACTCCGCTCCGATAGTATCAAGAGCACAGGTCTCAGATGCTATAACATAAGCATTATCACGCTTACCAATACAAAGAGGTCTGAAGCCCTGTGGATCGCGGGCTGCAATAAGCTTTCTTGGTGACATTACTACCAGCGAATATGCTCCCTTTATTCTGTCACAAGCTTTTGCAACAGCTTCCTCAACTGAAGCACTCTTAAGTCGCTCTCTTGCGATAAGGTATGCAATAGTTTCAGAATCGATAGTAGTCTGGAAAATAGCACCTGTCATTGAAAGCTCTTCACGAAGCTCATCGGCATTGATAAGATTTCCATTATGTGCCATTCCAAGAAGACCCTTCCAATAAGAAAGCACAAGTGGCTGTGCATTCTCACGACAGGAAGAACCAGCAGTGGAATATCTGGTGTGACCCACACCGATATCTCCGTGCATGCTCTCTAATATTTCCTGATTAAAAACTTCATTAACAAGGCCCATGTCTTTATGCAAAGCATAGTTACGCTTTGGACCATTAGTATCTGATACGGCGATACCGCAGCTCTCCTGTCCTCTGTGCTGTAAAGCAAAAAGGCCATAATAAATAGAGGAGGCAACGTCCCCACCGTCGAAATCATACATAGCAAAGACGCCGCACTCCTCATGCAGTCCGTCCCATGGCATGTCCTTTAAGTTAAAATCTCCCATTAATTACTCCTATTACTTTAATCCGAAATATGTCTAGATACTGAGTTCCTTACCTGTAAGTAATTTATACGCTTCAAGGTACTTATCGATGGTCTTATCAATTACATCCTGTGGAAGGAGGTAATCAGACTCTGGATTTGCCTTGAGCCAGTCGCGTACAAACTGCTTATCGAAGGATGGCTGACCGTGGCCTGCCTCATATCCTTCTAGTGGCCAGAAACGTGAGCTATCTGGTGTAAGCATTTCGTCAGCAAGTACTACATTGCCTGCCTCATCAAGACCAAACTCAAACTTTGTATCTGCAATGATGATACCCTTTGTGAGAGCATAATCAGCGCACTTCTTATAAAGAGCAATTGTATTATCACGGAGAGCAGTAGCGTACTCTAAACCGTGACCTGGAAATTCCTTTTCAAGAACTTCAATGGAACGCTCGAAAGAGATATTTTCATCATGATCACCAATTTCTGCCTTAGTTGAAGGAGTGTAGATAGGCTCAGGGAGCTTATCAGATTCCTTAAGACCTGCTGGAAGCTCTATACCACAAACAGTACCGTTCTCTTTGTAGCTAGCCCAGCCAGAGCCTGTGATGTAACCGCGAACGATGCACTCGATTGGAAGCATTGTGAGCTTCTTGCACATCATTGACTTGCCTTTGTATTCTTCGTTCTGGAAGAACTCAGGCATATCCTTTACATCTGTTGAAAGCATGTGATTTGGAACGATGTCCTTTGTAAGGTCGAACCAGAACTTAGACATCTGTGTAAGAACAGCACCCTTATTTACTATCTTATTCTTTAAAATAACATCGAATGCAGATATACGATCTGTTGCCACCATGATAATGCTATCTCCGTTATCGTATACTTCTCTTACTTTTCCCTCTTTAATTGGTTTCATAATCAAATCCTCTCTCTTTTTATTTAGTTTATTTTAATCGCTCTGCCTCCTAAAAGGAGGCGAACAACTATTTCTTAATTAAAAGTGACTTACCAGTCATCTCCTTTGGCTGCTCAAGACCCATGATCTCGATAAGTGTAGGAGCGATATCACACAATGCGCCGCCTTCGCGAAGTGTGTAAGCCTCATCATAGTTAACTAAGATAAATGGAACAGGATTTGTTGTGTGAGCTGTGTGTGGCTCTCCTGTCTCATAATCAATCATCTTCTCAGCATTTCCGTGGTCAGCACAGATGAACAACGCTCCGTCCTTCTCCTTTACTGCCTCTACTGCCTCTCCTACAAGTGAGTCAACACGCTCTACAGCTGCAACAGCTGCCTCTATGACGCCAGTATGACCTACCATATCTGGGTTAGCAAAGTTGATAACGATAACATCGTACTTATCAGACTTGATAGCCTCTACAAGCTTTGCGCCAACCTCTGGTGCCGACATTTCAGGCTTAAGGTCATATGTAGCTACATCCTTTGGTGAGTTAACAAGGATTCTCTCCTCGTCCTTGTTAGGCTCTTCAACACCACCGTTGAAGAAGAATGTAACGTGTGCGTATTTTTCTGTCTCAGCAAGTCTAAGCTGCTTTAAGCCGCTGTTTGCAAGGAACTCGCCGAAAGTATTTGTAATGCTCTCCTTCTCGAAAGCAATGTGCTTGTTAGGGATTGTCTCATCGTAATCCTTGAAGCAAGCATAATATAAATTAAGGAATTCTCTATCGAATCCTGTGAACTTGTCATCGCAGAATGCTCTTGTAATTTCACGAGCACGGTCTGGACGGAAGTTGAAGAATACAACTGAATCGCCGTTCTTAACAACTGAAAGTGGAGTTCCATCAGCATAAGTGATAACTGTTGGAAGTACGAACTCATCAGTAACACCTTCATCATAAGAAGCCTGCATAGCATCCTGAACTGAAGTAGCCTTAACGCCCTCACCCTTAACAAGTGAATCGTAAGCCTTCTGTACACGATCCCAGTTGTTATCTCTATCCATAGCGTAGTAACGACCAGAGATAGATGCAATTGCACCAACTCCGATTTCATCCATCTTGCTCTGAAGCTGAGCTAAGAAATCCTTACCAGAAGCTGGTGGTGTATCTCTACCATCAAGGAAGGCGTGAACGAATACCTTTGTAAGACCGTTCTTCTTGCACATCTCAAGCATTCCATAAAGGTGCTCGATGTGGCTGTGAACGCCACCGTCAGAAAGAAGACCCCAAAGATGTAAATCAGAATCATTCTTTTTGCAGTTTTCAATTGCCTCAAGAAGAACCTTGTTCTCGAAGAACTCGCCATCATTGATAGCCTTAGTGATTCTTGTGAGATCCTGGTAGATGATACGGCCTGCGCCGATATTCATATGTCCTACCTCTGAATTTCCCATCTGGCCATCTGGAAGACCAACAAACATACCTGATGCCTGGCCCGGAACAAATGGGCACTCAGCCATAAGCTTATCCATAACAGGTGTCTTTGCCATTGCAATGGCGTTTCCCTTAGGATTGTCATTAAGACCATATCCATCGAGAACCATAAGTACTACAGGTTTCTTACTCATAGTAATTCCTCCTTAAATGTCTAGTGTAATACTAGTTCATTATTCTATTGTTTTTTTGTAATATGTCCCTTTTTATCTATCTTAGCAGTGCTAGAAAGACTATTGAGACTGTCTATGATATCGCTATATGCTTTATCGTTTTTATTTAAAAGGCGCGTAACACCTGATGAGAATTCACAAGGTATGAACGCTGCATCAATCTGTCCGTCCTTTGAAATCTTAATCTGAGCTAAACCAGTATGATAATCTGCTGGCATTTCTCCTGTAATAGAGAACCAATAATTACCAAGGCTGTAGAAAATAGGAACATTATCCATATATTCTACTGTTTGTAAGCAGTGAGTGTGACCACCGATAATAACATCTGCCCCTGCCTCTACGAAGCTTCTTGCAAGATTTATCTGGTCCTCTCCATAATTAGCATTTCCCTCAGTACCCCAGTGTGGAATAACAATTACGTAATCCGAATTTGCTTTTGCTTCTCGAATTACTCCACAGAAAATTTCTGGATGAAGACATTTCAAAACACCTGGTAAAGTGTCTGTCGCCTCCTGTGTGAAATTGAGGGTTCGTTCTATCTGTGTAGCAGAACAAATAGCTATTTTTTTGCCTGCTGCTATGAAATAAACTGGCTTTTTGGCTTCTTCTAAATTTCTGCCCGCGCCTACATAAGGCATCTTAGCATCTTCCAGTGTATCAAGTGTGTCCTTTAAACCAGTTTCGCCGTAATCAAATACGTGATTGTTAGCAACACTAACAATATCAACGCCAAGCTCCTCTAAAAGAGAAACTCTGCTTGGGTCTCCTCTGAAGGTATATGCCTTTCCTTCAAGAGCAGCACCTCTTGTGGTGTATGCAAACTCATTGTTAATCATCATTATATCTGCTGAACGCATCTCTTCCAATAAATCCTCTGAGAAGCAATCAGTAATTCCATTAATCTGATGATCCATATATTCTGTGGTTGCAACATCATTTGCAAATGAGATATCTCCTGTGAAATCCAGGACTACCTCATCATCACAATCTATTTCATAGGTATTACCTAATGAATAGCTCTGAATACCTGTACTTTTACAGTACTCATACCAAAGAACATGTATGCTCTTTCCAGTAAGTTCATACCAAATATCAGGAGTTTCAAAATTAGCATAGCTGGCAATTTCTTCAATAACACTATCTCCATATTCTGATGTAACCAATGCTAAAAAGGACTCATCTATAGGATGTCCGCCAATAAATTCCTTGGTACTATTGTTCAAAATAGTATCCCATGCATCTCCCAAATCTGCTATCTGCAATTTCTTTGGCTGACTTTCTTTTAAATTAAAAGAACTTACGATGCCTTCCTTTGCACCGCAACCGGAAAGTAAAACACTACATGTCAAAACTAAAGCTAAGCCTAAATTACATTTCCTCATTAATCTGTGCCTTCACTCGGACAACAGCCTCAGTGGCGCCTTCATATCCTGAATTTGCCGCCATTTCGTAGTAGGACAAAGCTGTTTCCAAATTCCTCTCAACCCCATATCCATTTTCGTATAGAAAACCTAAATTTACCTGGGCGATGGCATATCCCTGCAATGCTGCAAGCTTCTGATAATAAACTGCCGAAGCAAAGTCTACATCTACACCATATCCATTGTAATAAAGGTAACCAATCTGATTAAGTGCTGGAGCAAAATCAAAGTCTGCTGCCTTTAAGTAGTACTCCATTGCCTTCTCATAATCCTTGTCAACACCGATGCCCTTTTCGTACATCTGTCCGATGTAATAGCTGGCCTTTGGTGATGAATTATCTGATGCTACAGTCAAATGCTCCATAGCCGCATCAGTATCAACGCCTACTCCATAACCCTTAATATACATAAGTGCAATGGCAATATTAGAAAGATTAATTGAATCTCTATCATTTAATGCTGTGCTAGTACTTCTAACTACTCTATTGTAATAGTCGTAAGCCTTTTTATAATCCTGAGTAACACCGATACCCTTCTCATAGATGTAGCCAAGATAATAGCCACCATCTAAATCTCCTGCCTGCTGAGCAACGATAAGTAAATCTACGATCTGTGAAAGCTCATTTTCATCAGTATCATCCTCAGAATCCTTCTTAGTCGACTTCTTTTCATTTGCTGTAGCATGCTCTGTGGTATCTTCTTCAAGCTCAGTTTCTGCAGCTTCATAGTCTCCCTTTTTAAGTAATACACGGGCAAGACCAACCTTTGCATTAACTGAACCTGCATCAATAGCTGATTTAAAAAGCTCTTCTGCTTTGTCCAGATTCTGTTCAACACCTGCACCTGTAAGATAGAAATAACCAAGTGCATCTGTTCCTTCTACGCTGCCTGAATCAGATGCCATCTGGTACCATGAGATAGCTTCTGCAAAATTCTGCTTAACATCCTCTGTACCATACTCAAGCATTCTTCCAAGCATAACCTGAGCCTCTGTATCGCCCTGATAAGCAAGTACTTCAAGCTCACTATATGAAAGGACTGTATAGTCCTCAACCTCTACATCATCAAAAGCAACCTGCTCTGTGGTATCAACTGCCTCTTCTGTCTGTTCGGCATCATCCTTGCCACAAGCTGTGAATGCTAAAAAACAAAATCCTGATATAAGAAATAAACGAGATAATCGTCTCATAAAATAACTCCTTCTGGCACTAAACGTCCATCAGCGCAAATTATATCATAAAAATATGGCAAATAAAATAAAAATAGCGCACCAGATGACTGGTGCGCATGTAAAACTTTAGGAGTTTTTCTTACTTATAATTGACAATTTTAACAAAGTCATTGATAAAACTCATTAAATTTTAAGCATTAACGA
Organism: Pseudobutyrivibrio sp. UC1225; assembly: GCF_900115215.1. Taxonomy (NCBI): domain Bacteria; kingdom Bacillati; phylum Bacillota; class Clostridia; order Lachnospirales; family Lachnospiraceae; genus Pseudobutyrivibrio; species Pseudobutyrivibrio sp. UC1225. Next base: position 608,993 of record NZ_FOVQ01000001.1, read on the forward strand.
TTTTTCCGAAGTCTGGCTTAAGTGAAGCACCACCGATAAGACCACCATCGATGTTTGGCTTGCTAAGAAGCTCAGCAGCGTTACCAGCGTTCATAGAACCGCCGTACTGAATACGAACAGCCTCTGCTGTAGCACCATCATAAAGCTTAGCAATAAGCTCACGGATGAATCCACAAACTTCTTCAGCCTGATCAGCTGTAGCTGTCTCACCTGTACCGATAGCCCAGATTGGCTCATAAGCGATAACAAGATTCTTAACCTGATCAGCTGTAACACCTGAAAGGTCCCAAGTGTTCTGACGCTCGATCCACTCCTTGTATGTGCCAGCCTTGCGAAGAGCAAGAGACTCACCACAGCAAAGGATTGGTGTAAGACCAGCAGCGAATGCCTTCTTAACCTTAGCGTTGATAAGGATATCATCCTCACCAAAGATATCTCTTCTCTCAGAGTGTCCCATGATAACGTACTTAACACCAGCGTCAACAAGCATAGGAGCTGAAATCTCGCCTGTGAAAGCACCCTTATCCTCGATGTAGAAGTTCTCAGCACCAACGTTTACGTTTGTACCCTTAACAGCCTCTACTACAGGAACGATGTCGATTGCAGGTACGCAGTAAACTACGTCTACATCATCGTTCTTTACTAAATCCTTAAGCTCAGCAACAAGCTTTACAGCCTCAGAAGGTGTCATGTTCATCTTCCAGTTGCCGGCAATAATTCTTCTTCTTGCCATTTTTATTTTCCTCTTTTCTTATTTATCATCTGCTGCGTAAACGCCTGGAAGCTCCTTACCCTCAAGGAACTCAAGTGAAGCACCACCACCTGTAGAGATGTGGCTCATCTTGTCAGCAAATCCCATCTGGTTAACAGCTGCTGCTGAATCACCACCACCGATGATTGTTGTAGCGTCTGTCTCAGCAAGAGCCTTAGCTACAGACTCTGTACCTACAGCAAGTGCTGGGTTCTCGAAAAGACCCATTGGTCCGTTCCAAAGAACTGTCTTAGCTGTCTTAACCTTGTTAGAGAAAAGCTCTACTGTCTTAGGTCCGATATCGCAACCCATTCTGTCAGCAGGCATCTTGTCTGAATCATATACTACAGTCTCAACTGGAGCATCGATTGGATCTGGGAACTCTGCAATTGTAACAGCATCTGTAGGAAGAAGAATCTCCTTACCCATGCTCTTAGCCTTCTCAAGCATCTCCTTGCAGTAGTCAAGCTTTGTATCATCACAAAGTGATGTACCGATTTCATATCCCATAGCCTTCTGGAATGTGTAAGACATACCACCACCAATGATAAGTGTGTCACACTTCTCAAGAAGGTTGTTGATAACGTTAAGCTTATCAGCTACCTTAGCACCACCAAGGATAGCTACGAATGGACGTACAGGATTCTCAACAGCGTTGCCAAGGAAGTCGATTTCCTTCTGCATAAGGTATCCAACTACGTTAGAACCACCCTTAGCTGTGATGAACTTTGTAACACCAGCTACAGAAGCGTGTGCTCTGTGTGATGAACCGAAAGCATCGCATACATAATCATCAGCAAGATCAGCGAGCTCCTTAGAGAATGCCTCACCGTTCTTTGTCTCTTCCTCGCCACGGAAACGAGTATTCTGAAGAAGAACTACATCTCCTTCCTTCATAGCCTCAACTGCCTTTGTAGCAGCCTCGCCTGTTACGTTGTAATCAGAAACGAAAACAACTTCCTTACCAAGCTTCTCTGAAAGACGCTTAGCAACTGGAGCAAGTGACTCGCCCTCGTTAGGACCATTCTTTACCTTACCAAGGTGTGAGCAAAGGATAACCTTTCCACCATCAGCAATAAGCTTGTTGATTGTAGGAAGAGCTGCCTTGATACGTGTATCATCTGTAATCTCGCCAGCCTTAAGTGGTACATTAAAATCACAACGAACGAGAACACGGCGACCCTTTACGTTGATATCATCAACTGTCTTTTTGTTTAATGCCATTTTTATTATTCCTCCTTAATAAAAAAGGGGTCCGGTCCATGTGGACCGGACCCCTAATAAAGTCGTTAATTTCGATAAACGAATTAAGCAAGCTCTGAGAAGTACTTGATTGTACGAACCATCTGTGATGTGTAGCTGTTCTCGTTATCATACCAAGAAACAACCTGTACCTCGTACTGATCATCAGAAACCTTAGAAACCATTGTCTGTGTAGCATCGAAGAGAGAACCAAATCTCATACCTACGATATCTGAAGAAACGATTTCATCCTCGTTGTAACCGAATGACTCGTTAGCTGCTGCCTTCATAGCTGCGTTGATACCCTCAACAGTAACATCCTTCTTGTTTACTACTGCTGTAAGGATTGTTGTAGAACCTGTTGGTGTAGGAACACGCTGAGCAGATCCGATGAGCTTTCCGTTAAGCTCTGGGATAACAAGGCCGATAGCCTTTGCAGCACCTGTTGAGTTAGGAACGATGTTAACTGCTGCTGCACGTGAACGACGAAGATCACCCTTTCTCTGTGGGCCATCAAGTGTCATCTGATCACCTGTGTAAGCATGGATTGTTACCATGATACCAGACTGGATTGGAGCGTACTTGTTAAGTGCGTCAGCCATAGGTGCTAAGCAGTTTGTTGTACATGAAGCTGCTGAAATGATTGTATCATCAGCCTTAAGTGTTGTGTGGTTTGTATTGTAAACGATTGTAGGAAGATCGTTTCCTGCAGGAGCAGAGATAACAACCTTTCTAGCACCAGCATTGATGTGAGCCTGTGCCTTTTCCTTTGATGTGTAGAATCCTGAACACTCAAGAACTACGTCTACCTTAAGCTCACCCCATGGGCAATTGTTTGCATCTGGGAATGCATAAATCTTGATTTCCTTACCGCAAACGATGATTGAATCATCTGTGCAAGAAACCTCATCTGCATGCTCGTACTTTCCCTGTGATGAATCATACTTTAAAAGATGTGCTAACATCTTTGGGCTAGTTAAGTCGTTGATTGCTACTACTTCGTAACCTTCTGCACCGAACATCTGACGGAATGCAAGACGTCCGATACGGCCAAAACCGTTAATTGCTACTCTTACTGCCATTTTTAAATCCTCCTAAAGATTCTTTTAAAATATTAATTTTTCGAAGTGCCACAAAAATGCACCCCGTATGTACTACATTTTAAACAAAACCAATTTATAATTCAAGCCCAAAATGAAATTATTGTTAAAATTTTCTCAATCTGCTAGAATTAGCGTCAAAAGGAGGCAGAATTATGTTTTGGGACAATCACATGCACAGTAATTTTTCAGGGGATTCCAAGGCCGAACCCATTGATATGATAAACGCAGCTCGCGCAAAAAAACTTCGAGGTATCACCTTCACAGACCATATGGATTTGGACTATCCTCCTAAATATGGCTTTTTCGAACTTGACCCCTACAGCTATTACGAAGCGCAGCACAGGCTTGCTATAGAACAATCTAATGATAGCTTCACAGTATTAACCGGAATTGAGCTTGGGATTCAGCCACATATTGCAGCTGACATATATAAGGTAGCTAAAGATATTCCTTTCGACTTTATAATAGGAAGTACTCATCTCATTGATAAGCAGGATCCATATTTTGATACCTTTTGGGAATCCGGAGATGCGAAGCAGCTTCTCACCCGCTACTACGAATGTGTTTTAGAGAATATTACAGCATTTACAGACTTTGATACTGTCGCACATTTAGATTACGCCTTTAGATATGCAAAGGATCCTAAGGTAAAAGAAGATACCCACCAGCCTTACTTTGAAATTGTTGATGAGATTCTTAATAAGATAATAAAGATGGATAAATCACTGGAAATAAATACTGGCGGTCTTAGAAAAGGGCTGGCAAATCCTAATCCTGCATTATCCATCGTAAAACGATACCATGAGCTTGGTGGAAAAATGATAACCCTTGGCGCTGATGCCCACGAACCAGCTCACGTTGCTGCAGATTTTGAAAAGCTTCCTGATATGCTAAATACCTGCGGCTTCAAAGAATTTATGGTTTACAAAAACAGAAAGCCTGAAGCTTATCCTCTATAGGAAAAGCTCAGGCTTTTTTATCGTCCTATTCTATTTGTTGTCTGCATCGAACTTCAAAAGTGAATTTACAAGTTCCTCGCAGATTTCCAGCTCTGACTTATTATCTGTCTCAATAATAATATCAGCTGCTGCCATATATTTTTCACGGCGCTTCAGCATAAGCTCCTCGATAAATTCCACATTTTTATTATTCTCAATGAGTGGTCTGTCGTGACTGTCCTTAACACGATCAAGGATTGTCTCAGGCTTTGCAGTAAGAAGAACAACACGACCATTCTTCTTCATTTCTACCACATTGCACTCTCGCATTGGAGTACCACCGCCGCAGGAAATAACTACATTATGCTTTGTCTGCATCTCCTTCAAAAGATTAGTTTCAGCATTTCTAAAATGTTCCTCGCCATATACCTCAAAAATATCAGAGATGCTCATTCCCTCTCTCTCTGAGATAACCTGATCCATTTCCACCACATCCATGGCAAAGCATGTGCTGAGGTAATCAGATATAGTAGTCTTACCTGCTCCCATGAAACCAATTAGTACAATATTGTAATTAAAAAGATGTCTTGCCTGAATACGCTTAGAGTTTTCAACAATACTCTTAAAAACATTTTGTACTTCCTTGCCGTGACGCTTTCCTTCAAGACTGGCCTTTAACCAATTCTCGCGCTTTTCATCCTGCTCCGGCTGTAATATCTGAAGACCATTAGCTTCCTTATAAGCCATAATCTCTTCAACAATGCTATTTCTCATTAAAAGCGCATTTAATATTATCTCATCATTCTGTCCTAAGTGTTCACGTAACATCTTTAATTGGTCCATAACAGCTTCTCCTTCACTTTAGTGCTTTAAATTGTAACACTAATATTAACAAAAAAACAGACAGATTGAAACCCATAATTTCAATCTGTCTGTAATTATATCAGATTATATCTTAAAGAAACTCATGCTTCTCAAGAACCTTAATAATATCACGGCCCTCTTCTGTTCCCTCAATGATACGACGAGCACGCTTAGAATCGCCAATGTTGTAAATTTCAACATCAGTATCAGCAAATGCCTCTTCAAGATCATTGATGATAGGTGTGTTAGCTCTCATACCAAGACATACGAAACCATAATCGAAGTTGATGTTCTCGATATTGCCCTCTGGAGTCTTAACGATAAACTTGTCGTTGCAAACTTCCTGAAGAGCAGTATTTGTCATCTGACGAACATTGTACTTCTTCATCTTAGCAGCTGTATCACACTTAGTAATAGGATCAAGACCATTACCGATGATTGGAAGCATCTCGATGATAGTAACCTCGCAACCTCTCTCTGTAAAGAATTCCATTACATCAAGACCTACGGCGCCACCACCAACTACAGCAACCTTCTTACCCTTCATATCCTCTGGGTAATCATTGATTCTTTCGATCATCTTGATAACTGTAGCTACATTAGAATCTTCCTTGTCTACAAGATCCATAAGACCTGTAATTGGAGGAAGTGTAGGATTTGAACCTGTAGCATTAACAATAATATCAGGCTTTAATCCCTTAACCTGCTCTACTGTAGTGTCGTTGTCTGTGAATACAAACAGATTCTTGAGCTTGCTAGCACGGTTAATCATGTACTTAGGGAAATCAGCAAGTCTCTTCTTATCAGGAATCTTAGAAATCTGAACAGAAAGACCTCCAAGCTCATGCTTCTTCTCAAGAAGGAAAGTAGTACATCCTACCTCAGCTGCTGTACAAGCTGCCTCAAGACCAGCAGTACCACCACCGATTACAACTACGTTGCAAGGCTTATTGATTTTTCTCTTATAATATTCATCATTTGCATTAACTGCAGGGTTAACTGTACATCTGATTGGAATATTAAGACCAATTCTGTGACCAGCGCAACCAACGTTACAAGAGATACACTTTCTAAGCTCGTCTTCTCTATTGAACTCTACCTTATTTACCCAAGCTGGATCTGCGATAAGTCCACGACCCATACCGATGATATCTGCGTCGCCCTTCTCAAGAATTTCCTCAGCGACCTTAGGATCACGAATATTCCCCATTGTTACACATGGCTTACCATATTTTTCCTTAACAGCCTTTGCCATGTATGAACGCCATCCATCTGGAAGATAATTTGCATCAATCTGGTACTGTATAGAACCATTAAGACCAGCTGAAACATCAAACACATCAACCTCTTCCTGGAAATACTGAAGATAATCTAAGGTATCCTCAAGAGTGTTACCACCTTCCATAAATTCGTCAGCAGAAATACGAACAAAGATTGGGAAGAATGGCCCCACCTGCTTTCTAACCTCTTCGATAACAAGCTTTGTAAAACGAGCTCTGTTCTCTGCAGAACCGCCAAACTCATCTGTACGCTTATTAGTTGTAGGTGAAAGGAACTGGCTAAGAAGATATGAATGACCTGCATGAATCTCAACGCAGTCGAAGCCGGCTGTCTGAGCACGCTTTGCAGCCTCACCATACTTCTTAACGATCTCATAAATCTCTTCCTTCTCAAGTGGACGTGGAGTCTCTCCGCCAGCCTTTGAAGGAATATCAGATGCTGAAACTGGCTGCATACCTGTACGTGCAGAAACAGCTGATGCACCTGCATGGTTAATCTGGATACCTACGCAAGCACCGTGCTTGTGCATTCTCTCAGTAAAATACCATAAACGTGGAATGTAATTGTCGTGATCAATTCTTAGCTGAGTTGTACCATTTGAACCCTGTGGTGAAAATACGCTGGCATTTTCTACCATTAAAAGACCTGTGCCACCTTTAGCACGCTGCTCATAATAATCGATATGCACAAAAGTCATCTCGCCATTCTGATCACCATAGTTTGTTCCCATTGGTGTCATCATAACACGATTCTTAAGTGTCATACGACGAATTGTAAGTGGTTCAAAAATGTGTGGATACTTAGTTTTCATAATTTAGACGCTCCTATTAAATAAACAATTATTTACGTAGAGCTATTCAGAATTTAAAAAAAGCGGGCATGCTTCTTATAATAGAAGTATAATCCCGCTTTAACTAATAAATCCAATGCATTTTTTGCAAATTATTAATGCATTGAGTGTACTAATATAAAATCTATCATACGCTGAACCGCTGGCATTTGGTATCTTCCTTTTATGTATGCCATGTAAACAGTGTGTGAAACGTACTGTTCTGTTGAAAGCTTCCTTATAGTAACATCCCCTCTATGTATAGAAGTTACATCTGCAACCAAAGCTATTCCAAAGTCCGCCGCAACTAGGGAAGCAATGCCATTTTCATCAGGTGATTCGCAAATAAAATTAGGTTCAACATCATTATGAGTAAAGAAATCTCTGGTAAGTCGGCCTAAACCTGAGTTTCTTGTATAGCCTAACACAGGATACTTAGAAAAAGCGCTGGCATCAATCAGATCACACTCTTCCAGAGGATGTCCCTTTGGCATAATAACCACCAGCTCCTGTTGCATAACAGGAATAAACTTAATATTAGGCTCATCTTTAACAAAGGAACCAAATATAATATCGTAATTACCCGCCTTTAAGCCTTCTATATTTCTAGAGGTAATATCCTGATGGAAGGTAAAGGTGACAGCCTGATTCTTCTCTTCTAATAAGAAGGCTCTGCACATATTAGGAATAAAGGACCCAGCAAGAGGAGCCACATAGGCAAGATCAATGTGTCCTCCAGAACCTGATAGCTGATGCATCTTTCTATCACACTGATTTACTTCTCTAAGAATCTTATCAACATGCTCAAAAAAGATATCCCCAGTTTTTGTAAGCACAACATTTCTACCTGTCTTTTCAAACAGAACAACTCCAAGCTCGCTCTCTAATGAACCAATGGAACGACTCAAAGATGGCTCCGATATATGAAGCTTCTCTGCTGCCTGGTTGAAATGCTGTAGCTTAGCTGCCTCATAAAAATACGTGAGTTGATTTAATGTCATATTGGACTCCTTTTCATAGTTCATTCATAAAACTGCACAATTTGTTCACAATTAATTCGTTCTATATGTCTAATAATACCACAATCAGTACATTTATGCTATTAATTCTACGCAATATAAGTATTGGAAGTTTTCTATTAATACATTTACAATAATATACATAGAGACTGTTAAGAATTTAACAATTTAACTAGCGGGCACTGTTAAAATCAAAAATTCTTAATAAACACTTTTGGAGGAAATGAATAATGGCAGAAAGAATCACTGGCCACACCGAGCTCATCGGTCTTATGGCCTATCCAATCAGACACTCTAGCTCACCAGCTATGCACAACGAGGCTTTTGCTTACCTTGGTCTCGATTATGCATATCTCGCATTTGAGGTAGATAACAGCACACTTGAGGACGCAGTTAAGGGACTTAGAGCTCTTAAGCTTGTTGGCTCGAACGTATCAATGCCAAACAAGACTGTTGTTGGACAGTATCTTGACAAGCTCTCTCCTGCTGCTGAGCTTTGCGGTGCTGTAAACACTATTACAAACGAGAATGGTGTTCTTACAGGTCACATCACAGATGGTATTGGTTACATGCAGTCACTTAAGGATTACGATATCGATGTAATCGGAAAGAAAATGACTATCGTTGGTTGCGGTGGTGCTGGTACAGCAATCCAGATTCAGGCAGCTCTTGATGGCGTTAAGGAATTATCTATCTTCAACATCAAGGATGCATTCTGGGACAAGGCACAGGAGACAGTTGACAAGATCAACGACAGAACAGATTGTAAAGCAACTCTTTACGATCTTGCTGATAAGGATGCTCTTAGACGCGAAATCGCAGACAGCTACCTTCTTGCAAACGCAACAGGAATGGGTATGAAGCCTCTCGAGGGTCAGACATGGCTTCCAGATACTTCTTATCTCCGTCCAGACCTTATCGTTACCGATACTGTTTATGCTCCAGCTAAGACAAAGTTCTTAGAGATGGCTGAAGAAGTTGGATGTAAGAAGATGAACGGTCTTGGCATGATGCTCTTCCAGGGCGCTGCTGGTTTCAAGCTTTGGACAGGTCAGGATATGCCAATCGAACATATGAAGGAAGTACTTGGAATTAAGTACGAGTAATCAAATTGATTTCATATTAAATAATGAAAGGAAATCTCATGGGAACAAATTCAAAAGCAAAATATTATCCTGCAGCTTTAATTCTTTATTTGAACTACTTCATTCACGGAGTAGGCTGCTCAATTCTTGGACAGTCAGTTATCAAAGAGGCTCTCGCTACTAGCTGGGGCGTTGAGGTAATGTCAATCACAGCTATTTCAGCTGCACTTGGTCTCGGAAGACTTATCGCTCTTCCATTCGCTGGACCTCTTTCTGATAAGCTTGGTCGTCGTATCTCTGTAGTTATCGGTGGTTGCTCTTATGCAATCTACGTTATCGGTCTTGCACTTGCCTTCAATGCAGGTACAAACGGTGGTTACCAGATTGCTTATATCTGCGCTATCATCGGTGGTATTGCTAACTCTTTCCTTGATACTGGTATTTACCCAGCTGTTGCTGAAATCATCAGCGATGCTCCAGGTATTGCTACAATGGGTATCAAGTTCTTTATCGCAATCTCACAGATGCTTCTTCCATTCTTCCTTGGAATGACAGTTGCAACAAATGCTGCTGGCTTAGTAAGCTACAACAGACTTTTCTATATCTGTGGTATTGGATACATTATTTTAGTAGTACTTATCTTCATCCTTCCACTTCCAGATTCAGATGCAGCTGCAGCTGAAAAGAAGGAAGGACTTATTGCAAGCTTAAAGACAACTCACTTCTCTATTGAGTCAATTGCAATGATTCTTATCGGTTTCACATGTACAGGTACATTCCAGTTATGGCTTAACTGTGCACAGAACTACGCTAAGACAAATGTTGGTTGGGAAGATCCTTCAATCATGCAGACTTTCTACTCAACAGGTACAATCCTTGCTCTTATCGTTACATCTATTCTTACACGTAAGATTAAGGACGTACGTTTCATCGTAGTTTACCCTATCATTTGCCTTGCTACATTAATCCTTGTACTTATGGCACCATCACAGGGTATGATGAAGGTCGCAGCTTTCGCTATCGGCTGGGCTGGAGCAGGCGGACTTCTTCAGATTGCTACATCTGTATGTAACATGCTCTTCCCTAAGATTAAGGGTACAGTTACAGCACTTGTTATGATTGCTTCATCACTTTGCAACTACACAATCCTTACAGCAGCTGCTGCTATGACACCATCAGGCGTTATGGTTATGAACATTGTTCTTACAGCTATCGGTGTTGTTCTTGGTATCTTCGTAAACTTAAGATATACTAAGATGGTAGAGGCAAATTCATAAACACACTAATTTAGAGGGATATATTATGAATACTGTAAAAATTAGAAACGTAGTACTTGGCGAGGGCGTTCCAAAGATTTGTGTACCTATCGTTGGTAAGACAAAGGACGATATCCTTGCTGCTGCAAATTCCTTCAAGGGAGTTGCTCACGACGTTGTAGAATGGCGTGTTGACTGGTTCGATGGCGTTTTCGAGTTCGATAAGGTAGAGGATGTCCTCAAGGACCTTAGAGTTGCTTTAGGCGACACACCTCTTCTCTTCACTTTCAGAACTTCAAACGAAGGTGGCGAAAAGTCTATCGAGAAGGATGCATACGCTACACTTAACAAGAAGGCTGCTGCTACTGGTCTTGTAGATTTAGTAGACGTTGAAGTCTTCACCGGTGATGATATCGTTAAGGATATCGTTGCTGAGGCTCACAAGAATAATGTTAAGGTTGTTGCTTCAAACCACGACTTTGATAAGACACCTGACAAAGACGATATCGTTTCAAGACTTCGTAAGATGCAGGAGCTTGGAGCTGATATTCCAAAGATTGCAGTTATGCCTACTTGCCGTAAGGATGTAGTTACACTCCTTAGCGCAACTCAGGAAATGGCTGACAATTACGCTGACCGTCCAATCATTACAATGTCAATGGCTGGCACAGGTCTTGTAAGCCGTCTTTGCGGCGAAGCTTTCGGTTCAGCACTTACCTTTGGTGCTGTTGGCAAGGCTTCTGCTCCTGGTCAGATGAATGCTTCTGATCTTTCAACAATACTTAATCTTATACATGGTTCAATGTAATCATTAAGCATTTATAGGGCAATTTGTGTAAATGCACAAATTGCCCTATTGAATTATAAGGGGACTTAAAATCACATGAAACGTATCTTTTTCTTTATAGATGAATATCTCGAAGAGTTTATCATGGTTGTTCTTCTCATCGGTATGAGTGTCATAATGGGCATCCAAATCTTTTGTCGCTATATCTTAGGCGCCTCACTCTCATGGTCTGAAGAAATCACCCGTTACTTATTCATTTGGTCTGCATTTTTAAGTGTGAGTCTATGCACAAAGAAATGTATTTCCATCAAAATTGATCAGTTTATTCGCGCTTTTAAGCCTAGAGGCAAGGCGTTATTTAAGGTATTAAACCTTACAATTGAATTTATATTTTTCGTTTATCTCATTCCATTTTCATATCGTTATTTGGTATCGACTATTGAAAGCGGTCAGGTATCTCCTGCCTGCGGAATTCCTATGTACTTTGTGCAGTCAGCACCACTTGTGTGCTTTACACTTTGCGCCATCAGAATACTAGAAAGATGGTTCCTTGAGTGGCACAATGTCATCCATCGTAAAGAATTAAAAACATGGCCTTCTCATCTCAAGCAGATAGAAGAACGTGAACAACACAGAATCGAAATGAATGCTCTCCTTGCTAAGGGGAATTTTAATAAAGAAGTACTTGAAAACACTAAATCTAAAGAAGGGAGAAAGAAGAAATGAGTGCATTAACCGTACTTATCTTATTTGCTTTGTGCTTAATTATCGCAATTCCTGTTTCTATCTCCCTTGGAATAGTTGCAGTGTTGCCTGGAGCTTTTGATCCTTCCTTTACAGCCAGTGCAAGCTATGTTATTCGCTCTATGGTTGGAGGAATTGATAGCTTTCCACTTTTAGCAGTTCCAATGTTTGTGCTTTCTGGAATCATCATGGCTCACGGACAGATTTCAAAGAAGCTCTTTGATGTATTCTCATATTTCATTGGAAAGAAAACAGCAGGTGTCCCTTGTGCAGTTATCATCACCTGCCTGTTCTATGGCGCCATTTCCGGCTCCGCTCCAGCTACTGTTGCAGCCGTCGGTTCTATGACCATCCCTCTTCTTTTAGAGATGGGCTACGATAAGAAGTTCTCTACAGCAATCGTTGCTGTTGCTGGCGGTCTTGGAGTTATTATTCCTCCAAGCATACCTTTTATTATGTATGCTATGGCATCTGGCCAGTCTGTAAGTGATTTATTTATAGCCGGAATTATTCCAGGACTTTTAATTAGTGCACTGCTTATGGCCTATGCATATTTCCATTGCAAATTGGTAGGCGAGGACAAGGAAAAAATTAATGCAGAAATCGATGCACTTCACGCAAAAGGCTTTGGCGCAATCTTCAAGGAAAGCTTTTTTGCAATCCTCAGTCCTATTATTGTTTTAGGCTGTATCTATGCAGGGATAGCTTCCCCTACAGAAGCTGCTGTTATTTCTGTATTCTACGCACTTATTGTCAGCCTCTTCATCTACAAGACAATCCACGTCAGAGACATTTGGAACATCTTTGTAGAGGCTATGAAGACCTATGCTCCAATCCTTTTCATTTTGGCAGCATCAACCGCCTTCTCAAGAGTGCTTACCCTTATGCAGGTACCTCAGACAGTCAGCGCTTACATCCTGGATAACTTTACAAATAAGATTATCCTATTACTGGTAATCAACCTGTTCCTTCTTCTTGTTGGAATGGTTATGGATACAACACCAGCAATCCTCATCTTATCTCCTATCCTTCTGCCTATCGTAACAGCAGTTGGAATGAACCCAGTTCATTTTGGTATCATGATGGTTGTTAATCTGGCTATAGGCTTCGTTACACCTCCAATCGGTGTTAACCTTTTTGTTGCAAGTTCACTTACAGATGTTCCTGTTGTTGATATTGCAGCAAAAGCGCTACCTATGATTGCTATGTTTATTATCGCTTTATTGCTGATTACTTTTATTCCTGGAATCAGTTTGGTTTTAGTTTAGGAGGATGATATGAAATTCAAACGAATTATTGCTCTTTCTACAATTTTTATATCAGCCCTTAGTCTTTGCTCCTGTGGCAAATCGTCGGAGGTTCAGACTTATGCCTGGCCTCTTGGTACTTCAAGTCCAGAGGACACCGTTACACAAATTTACGCTGAGAAATTCGCCGAGGAAGTCTACAGACTCAGCGATGGTCAGATGGTTATTCAGGTTTATCCTAACAGCGTTTTAGGCGGTGACAGAGAGCTTTTAGAATCATGTAAAGATGGCGACATTCCATTTGTCGTACAAAATACTGCTCCACAAGTAACATTCCTACCTGACGTTGCAATATTTGATATGCCATGTATGTTTGGCACAATAGATCAGGTTCGCAGCAAAGTAGATGATCCTAAATTCATGACAGAAATATCTCAGGTGTATTTGGATGGCGGATATCAGCTGCTAGGCTACGCAGATCAGGGATTCAGAGTTATGACCACCAACAAACCGGTCAAAACTATTAATGATTTCAAAGGTCAAAAAATCCGTACCATGGAAAATTCCTACCATTTGGATTTTTGGAAGGCACTTTCAGCCTCTCCTACTCCAATGACCTTCTCTGAGGTTTACATTGGATTACAGCAGGGTACCATCGATGCTCAGGAAAATCCTTATGAAGTTATCGTATCCAACAGACTATACGAACAACAGGATTACGTAATAGAAACAAACCACCTGCCTCATCTTATTTCTCTTATTGTAAGTGATGATTTTATGAATGAGAGGACTCCAGAGGAGCAGGAAATACTAAAGGAGGCTGCTGCTACCGCTACTAAGTATGCTAGACAGCAGTCAGATGACAGAATCGCCTCCAGAGTGGCTACGATCGAAGAATCAGGTACACAGATAATACCCCTCTCCGATGAAATGAGAAATGAAATACAAAAGCTTAGTAAACCTGTATATGACAATATAAAATCAAATGTAGCCCCTGAGCTGTATAACATTTATACAGAGGGCATCTTGAAGAACTAATAATACTCAATTTCAGGAGACAGATATGAATCTATCGATTCATATCTGTCTCTTTTTTTAACTATTATAATCTATTGCATTTATTCCCCTTTAAACGTCACACAAATCCAGTGAATTTGCTAGTTTTTTACAAACACATGTGATATTCTTTTTAGTGTGGGCAAAAAGTTACTTTTTGTAATGTAACGTTACATTTTAATGTGAATCTATATAAATCGTTACAAAAAGATTTCGTGTCCATTAATTTTTAGGTATAAGAGGGAAAATAATGTCAAACGTAACAATCAATGTTAAAGAAGTAACAACATTTGAAGAGGCAGAAAACGATATCTTAGAGTTCAAGGATACTTACTTCCTTAGAGCTATCACAGACGATGACAACAGAAAGTCATTCATTGAAAAACATCTTGAAAATGGCCATTTTCTGGCTGAATACCACGACGAAAAGCCAGTAGGATTCTTCAGCTTCTACTGCAACGACACAGATTCTAAAATGGCTTATATTACATCTTTGGCACTTAAAGATGAACTTGGATTTTTAAAAGGAAAAACTCTTATAAGACTGTTGAATACAGCTTTTGATATTGGAAAGAAAAACGATATGGAGACTGTACGTCTCGAAGTTGAAAAGGACAACGAAAAAGCTATTAAGCTATATAAGCATTTTGGCTTCAAGGTTGTTCCATCAGAAAAAGAAGAAACTTATTACATGGAAATGAAATTGGCGGATTATAAAATCTAATCCGCCAACTCTAAAGCCCTCGGGCTTTTTGCTTTATTCTTGTTAATGTATTATCTATTGATTTCTCTGGTTTATCGAGCTTTATTGCAATTTCTTTATAATCATAATCCTGCATATAGAGCTCGAAGACCTTTTTTTCCATCGGAGATAATGCCTGCTTCAGGCGCTCTATTAAATCAAGATTCTCTTCGGCTACAATAATAAGCTCTGCCGGATCATCTGATGTAAAATTAGGCTCATCCAGCTCTCCACCCTCCTCGTCATATAAAGAAACATATGCATTAAGTGGGGAATGCTTTTTTCGATTGCTGGCTTCGATAGCCTTTATCATCTGCCTGTCTATACAAAGCTGGGCAAAATGAAAAAATGTAACATCTGAGTTGGTATCATAATCTCCTATGGCACCAAAAAGACCTATCATTCCTTCCTGAATAAGGTCCTCATTCTCCCCACCAATCAAAAAATATTTCTTGGAAAGCTTTAAAACAAGCGGCTTATATTTTTCGCAAATATAATTAACAACAGCAACGTTTCCTGACTGATAGCTTTTCACAAGCTCCTCATCAGTAAACTTAGCGTACTCTTCTCTCAGGTCCATCTTTAACCCCCGTAGGAATTATTTTGCTTTGTTGATTCTCTGTCTAACAACCTCATATGCCAATACACCGCAAGCAACACTGGCATTAAGTGAATCGATATCTCCATACATAGGAATGCTGGCAACCATATCACAGTTCTTCTTAACAAGATCTGAAACGCCGTGACCTTCGTTACCAATAACAAGACCAATTGAGCCTGTAAGGTTGAGGTCGTACATAGTAGTGCCACCCATATCTGCGCACACGAACCACATCCCCTGTTCCTTAAGCTCTTCCATAGTCTTGGAGATGTTTGTAACCTTAGCTACTGGAGTGTAATTGATAGCACCTGCAGATGCCTTTGCAACGGTAGCTGTAAGGCCTACAGCACGATGCTTTGGAATAACCACACCATGAGCGCCAGCCTGATTTGCTGTACGGATGATAGCGCCTAGATTGTGTGGATCCTCAATGTTATCAAGGATGATAAGGAATGGATCCTCACCCTTCTCTCTTGCTGCTGCCAAAATATCATCAAGCTCTGCATAATCATAGCTTGCTGCATAAGCAATAACACCCTGATGCTTTCCTGTCTCTGAAAGCTGATCAAGACGCTCCTTCTTAACGAAGCTTACAACTGTGTCCTTGCTCTTTTTTGCCTCTCTGAGGATAGTCTGAACAGGGCCATCCTTGCAGCCTTCAAGCACAAACAATCTGTCTATAGTTTTTCCTGAGCGAAATGCCTCTAATACGGCGTTACGCCCTTCTACAATTCTACTTTCTTCCATATTTACTCCAATATATCTAATTCCAAACGTTCAATACCGCGGTTTACCAATTCACAGATTCTATCCATATCTCCAGTGAGATAAAGATAACCCATAACAGCCTCAAAGCCTGTGGCCTCCAGATAATCCATAGTGGTGGCATTCTTAGCCTTTGTGTGTGGCTTTGAATTGCGACCCCTACGATACCAGTCGGCCTCTTCCTCTGTAAAATCCTCCATGAGAGCAGCTGCCATCTTTGCCTGTGTAGGCGCCTTTACCACAGAGCTGGTTCTCTGATGAAGCTTGTTGACTGCAGTATTACCCTTATTAACAAGGATAGAACGAATCACCACATCAAAAATAGCATCGCCTATGTAAGCAAGTGTCAGTGGTGAGTAAGTTCTTATATCCTTTGGTTCAATGTTAAATTTGCTATTTAAATATTCATTTAAACTAGCTTCCATACTACTCCTTCACGAGTATCCTTAATTTCTACACCCTTTGCTAAAAGCTCATCACGGATAGCATCTGCTGTAGCAAAATCCTTTGCCTTTTTAGCCTCTGCACGACGAGCGATAGCATCGTTAATAAATGCTTCAAGCTCAGCATCAACATTGCTTCCTGCTTCTGAAAGAGCCTTAGCATGACCAATCAAATCAAGAGAAAGAACTCTGTCAAAGCTCTCTACAAGAGCAAGCTTTGTAGCATCATTTGTATCTGCCTTTAATGCATCATAAAGGATTGTGATAGCCATAGAAGTATTCAAGTCATTTGAAACTGCCTCGCAGAACTTCTCCTCGAATTCCTTCTTAACTGCCTCGTCAACAGCACCCTCTGCCTTAAGCTCAGATACTCTCTTAACAAGCTTATTATAAGCCTGAACTGTGTTATCAAGATTGTCCCAAGAGAATACAAGTGGCTTACGATAGTGTGACTGTAAGCAGAAGAATCTGTAAACCAGTGGATCGTAACCCTTCTCCTGAAGAACAGAAACTGTAAGGATAGCGCCCTTTGACTTAGACATCTTTCCTGACTGATCATTAAGGTGATTGCTGTGGAACCAGTAATTGCACCACTTATGGCCAAGATAAGCCTCTGACTGAGCAACCTCATTTGTGTGATGTGGGAAGATGTTATCAACGCCACCGCAGTGGATATCCATGTACTCACCAAGATGCTTCATAGAAATGCATGAGCACTCGATATGCCAGCCTGGGTAACCAACGCCCCATGGGCTATCCCACTTAAGAGCCTGGTCCTCGAACTTAGACTTTGTAAACCAAAGAACGAAGTCTGTCTTGTTCTTTTTATTTGTATCCTCTTCTACATCATCACGTACACCAACCTCAAGGGCTTCCTTTTCAACTGATGATGAGAATACGTAGTAATCCTGAAGCTTGCTTGTGTCAAAGTATACATTTCCACCAGCAACATATGCATAGCCCTTCTCGAGAAGAACCTCTACCATATGGATGAATTCTGGAATGCAGTTTGTAGCAGGCTCCACTACATCTGGACGCTTGTTTCCTACTGCATCAAAGTCCTTGAAGAAGGCATCTGTATAAAACTTTGCAATCTCCATAACTGTCTTGTGCTCACGCTTTGCGCCAGCAACCATCTTATCTTCGCCTGTATCAGCATCGCTTGAAAGGTGTCCTACATCTGTGATGTTCATAACACGCTTTACATCGTAACCAGCGTACTCTAAAGACTTAATAAGTGCATCCTGCATGATATATGTACGGATGTTTCCGATATGTGCGAAATGATATACTGTAGGGCCGCAGGTGTACATTGCAACCTTGCCCTCTTCGTTTGGCTTAAAAACCTCTACCTCTCTTGAGGCAGTATTGTAAAACTTAAAATCCATTTTCATTACTCTCCTTTATTTCTAGCGCAACCCCCGCATGTCTCGCAGCTTCGTCCGCTGTCAAATACTACATTGCTTCCATCATAAAACTCATAAAGCAAACAGACAGCCTGTGCGCTAATTCCCTCTTCTCTACCAGTGAAGCCAAGATGCTCCTCTGTAGTAGCTTTAATATTAACCTGATCCACATCGATGCCAAGACATCGTGCTACATTTTCCTCCATCTGCTCGATGAAAGGACGAAGCTTTGGTTTCTGTGCAATAACAGTGGCATCTACATTTCCAACAACATAGCCCTTATCCATAACAAGCTCACGAACCTCTTCTAAAAGCTTCATGGAATCAGCACCCTTGTACTTAGGATCTGTATCTGGAAAATGAGCCCCAATATCCTTCAACCCTGCTGCTCCGAGAACAGCATCAGAAATAGCATGTAAAAGTACATCTGCATCTGAGTGACCTAAAAGACCAAGTGTATGGTCGATTTTTACGCCGCCAATAATAAGGTCTCTGCCCTCTACAAGCTTATGTACATCATAACCTGTTCCTATTCTCATATCTATCTCCTATCTTATCCTTTTTAAAAGAAAGTATAGTTTCCCATAATCTAAGAAATTCTAACATAAAATCAGGCCTAAGACAATGTCCTAGGCCTTGATAATTATTATCATTCTTTTTTATCTTCCTCTGAATAGCTTGGGCCTGTATAGCCTGCAGTCTTTGTAATTGAAGCTGCCTTACCAGCTTTCTTCTCCTTTAGCTTCTTAGGAGTTTTTCCCTTCTTTTTAAGAATAAACAATACAATACATGCTATTACTACCGCACCTATGGCATATGGCAATACATAAACAATGACAATTACCAGCCCCTGAAGGAAGCTGACAAAGCCTGACAAGGAATCTCCTATTGCCTCTGTGAGACGATTCCAGAATGTGTCAGCCTTGATTTCTGTATAGGTGACAACCTCCTCAACATTGATAGAGATTGTGCAGTAATCCACCTGATTATCGTATACACGAAGCTGAGCAGTATAATTCTCTATCTGATACTGAACATCATTAATTCTGTCCTCTATCTGAAGAAGCTCTTCAACAGTCTGTGCGTTCTGCTCAAGCTCCTCAAGGCGCTTTAGCTTTGTCCTAAGGCTCTTAAGTCTTGCCTGTGCATCCACATAACTGCTTGTAATATCCTCCACGTTTTCACTGGTAGAGGTTACAGAGCCTATGTCGCCAATACTCTCCATGAATTTCTGATAATTTGCAGCTGGAATACGCGCTGTGAAGCTTGCTCTTCTACCACCGTATTCCTGAGAGCCTGATACTGCCGAATCCTCGTAATAGCCCTGATTTGACTGTACAAAATCCCTTATGGCAGCTATATCATCATCAAACTTCTTTGTCTCAATACTAATATGAGATCTGTATACCTTCTTTCTGCTTGTGTCATATTCAGTATCTTCATCCAACTCTGGCTCTTCTGGAGACTCAGCCTCCATGGATTTTTCTTCAGCATAGCTTTCATCATAGGAGTCAACATAGTTTGACCCTTCGAGATTCCCATCAAAGCCCCCTGCATCATAATCTGCTGTTTCAGTGGTTGCAAAAGATGATGTAGATGCAGAGTCCGCTCCTCCGCAACCAGTAGTTATCATCGTTACCGAAATAAATAGTGCAAGAAAACCTACAATTTTTCGCTTCATTATTCACCCCTCCCAAACTAGTTGTAATACATGTATCATACATCATATAGCCACATTTCACAAACTCTATGGCAAAAAAGCTGGGACCCAGGCAAGAACACTGGGTCCCTAAAGGAGGATTTATAAAATAAACAAGAGATTAAACTATTTGATTACAAGACGCTTTGCGCCTTCAGCTGCAAGTGGGCTTCGAACAGTCTCGCTTTCATCAAAGGTAACCTGTGCACAAAGCTTTGAGCCCTTCATTCTCTCTGAAGCAAATGTAAGACCATTATTCTTTCTATCAAGCTTAGGAGAATCAATCTGGTCTGGATCTCCAAGAAGAACTACCTTAGAGCCCTTGCCTGCTCTGGTAATAATTTCAAGAATCTGTCCAATTGTGCAGTTCTGTGCTTCATCCACTATGATAAAAGAATTAACAAGAGAACGACCTCTCATGTAAGCCAGTGAACAAATCTCGATAATACCTGTTTCAAACATGTCCTCTATTTGGAGCTTAACCTGTTCCTTCTCTTCATTTTGCCCTTTGAGAAGTACCTGCAGGTTATCCATAAATGGTGCAATAAGAGGAGTCATCTTTTCTTCCAAATCACCAGGAAGGAATCCCAAATCGTTATCTGAAAGAGTATTGCTTCGGGTAATCATGATTCTGTCGTAGCCGTTGTGGTAATATCCCTGAAGTCCTGCTGCCAGTGAAAGGAAAGTCTTAGCCGTTCCTGCACTTCCCTTTAAAATAACAAGTGGTAAATCCTCTGGATGTGCCAGCAAAGCATATAAAGCAAATCGCTGTCCTACATTTCTAGGCTGACAGTATGGAGTGTAGTAGTCTCTGTCCTTTAACAGGTGCCATCCGTCTTCCTTAAAGGTGTAGAGGGCTGAATTACTTCCGTCTCTACAAATACCAAATTCATTTTCTAAGAATCCCTTATTAAATGGACTCTCTATATCTTCCGGTGTGATATCCCTTCGTCCTGTATAGTTCTCACTGTCAAGAATCATCTCGTTGTGATAGCCCTGTACTACACAGCCACACATTGTTGCATTGATTCTCATTGAAATATCATTTGTAACTAATATAGTTTCTAAGTCTGATTCCTTAGCTATGCCAAGTACACCATTTATTATTCTGTTGTCAGGTTTGTCTAGCGAATACTCAGCTGGAACCAGCTTCTCAAATTCAGATTCTTTGGCGATTTTAAAGGTACCGCCATTCAGCATTGTAACTCCACTCGCATAATCTCCCTCAATTGATTCGATGTTTCGAATTGACTCTCTGGCGCCATAGCCCACCTCAGCAAAGGCTGTCTTCTTGGAATCAAGTTCCTGAAGAGTTGTGGTGGTGATAATAACATTGTTATCATCAAAACCAAATAACGCAGTAGGACAATGGATCAGAATGTTGGTATCAAGGACGTAATTTTTCTTCATATGGGGTCACACTCCTTACCTATTAAATTTTAAAAAACAAGAGCTTCTGTACCTAATATATCGACCGTATAGAAGGTAGTTTTTATAATTTAATTCTATCTTATTTGCATAATAAGTTCTACAACATTTTGTTGTTTTTTATGACAATTATGTGAAAAAAGCCCTGTATATTGTTATTTTGAATAACAACATACAAGGCTTCTTAAAATCTGTTTATTATTACAAACGTCCCACCAAAAGTAAACCTGCAAGACCATAATATGTTACCACTGCAACCAAATCATTTACTGTGGTAATAAGTGGACCAGAAGCTACTGCTGGGTCTACCTTAATCTTGTGGAAAAAGATAGGAATAATTGTACCGATGAAGCTTGAAACAATCATTGCCACAAAAAGTGAAAAACCAACAATGCCAGATACACTGAAGGCAGCGTACCATGCGTAGGCCTTAAAACCATGAAGATATACTGCAACAAATACAAAGGCAAGTAATCCTAAAATTAGTCCGTTGGTACCTCCAACTCTCATTTCCTTAAGAACGAACTTTGCTTTTTCTACTCCAGAAATTTCCTCATCCATAAGAACTCGGATGGTAACAGCCAGAGACTGTGTACCAACATTTCCGGCCATATCCAAAATAAGAGACTGGAACACTACTACAACTGCTACTGAGGCTACAACGCCTTCAAAGATACCAATAACAGAGCTTGTCACAAGCCCTAATCCTAAAAGTAATAAAAGCCAAGGAATACGCTTTTTAATACTTTCAAACAGCGACTCGTTTAAATCTTCCTCTGCTGTCAAACCAGCCAACTTAGCATAGTCTTCACCCATCTCATCATCAACGGCCTCGATGATATCCTGAGATGTGATTACACCGATGATTTCATCGTTTGGATTAAGAACTGGAATAGAATCCTCTGCGTAATCCTTTAACATTTCGATGCTATCTGAAATAGATGCATCAGCCTGAACGCTTGGGTAGCTGTGGCTAATGATGTCTGTAAGAGGAGTATCAGCTCGGGCGAGAATTAAATCTCTAAGCTCAATGGCTCCACAGTATTTGTCGTTATCATCCACTACATAAATAGTGTTGATATTGTCATTATCCTGAGACTGGGTAATCAGAGCTCGCATCGCCTGCTTTACAGAAAAGTTTTCTGCAATAACGATGAAGTTCGTAGTCATCATGCTACCGATTTCATCTTCATCGTAAGAATTAATCAGTCGAACGTCTGCAGATGCGTCCTCATCCATCAATTCGATAAGCTTTTCTCTCTGCTCCTCATCATCGATGTCTTCCAAGGCATCAACCGCATCATCGGCGTCCATGTTTTCAAGGACGTCAGCCGCCTGCTCTGGTGTAATCTCAGTTAAGTATTCTCCTACATCCTCGATGTAAGGGAAAATTTCAGACAGGAGCTCCGCACCTAAGATGCCGAAAAGTCTTTGTCTGTCTTCAGTTTCAAGAGACTCGTATGCTTCAGCGATATCATTTTCATGATAATCATCCAACGCCTCAATCATCTGCTCCGCACTCATATTTGAGCGCAGTAAGTCTATAATCTCCTGAATCTTGTTGTCTTCTAGTAAGTCTTTTGTTTCCATAGTTTCGTTTGAACTATAGGCATAAAAAAGTCACTGAATATGTAATTGCAAAAACACAAAAAGGAAAACTGCCCGATTAGTATAAGAAAAGAGCAGCTGCAAAATAGTTACATAATCGCCCGTGACTGTCGGATTTATCCATAGCTGCTCTCCTTTCGTTTTAATTGAATATATTATAGATATTAACAAAAAAACTTTAACACAAAAATTTAGTTTTTGCTACCCTATAAGCAAAGTTTTTCTACCATTTTTCTGTCATAGACAACAGACTCCACTTTGTCCACTTCTATTTGATACAAAGCATTTGCTGCAAGATGTTCTGCCGCCTGCTCCACATTTCTGATACCTGTAGAAATAACAAATTTCTCCATAACAGCATCAAGTCCATCCTCTGTAACCTGGCATTCCTCGTCAGCCATTCCCATTCGCTTTAAAACCTTTGGAAGTGAAAATCTTCTGAATATCTCCTTCTTCTCCTGAAGAGAATAATCTGGAATATCGATAACTGCAAAACGAGACATAAGTGGAGCTGAAATATCGGCTTTTACATTTGCTGTGGCAATTGGGTATACGCCCATTGTAGGAATCATGCACTCCATATAATTGTCTGTAAAGCCAAGGTTGTCAAGAAGTGTAAGAAGAACATCGGCAGGATTACCATTGCCCTTACCTGAATTTGCCTTATCAAGCTCGTTTATTATGAATACAAGGTTGCTGGTACCTGAATTTGCAAAAGCCTCCATGATGATACCTGGTTTTGCGTTTGAATATATTCTTGAGCTTCCTGTAAGCTGCTCCGGGTCGTTTATAGAGCTCATATCAAGAGTTGTCCATGGAAGCTTTAGGATTCTTGCTACCGCATATGCGATTTGAGATTTTCCAACTCCTGCAGGACCGCAAAGAAGCAAGCCATAGCTGGGCAAAGTATGGGTGCGGTTCACCTGAATTACTGTCTCCATGATTCTCTGCTTTACAGACTCCAAGCCGTAAAGCTCTTCATCCAAAATTCTTCTTGCTTCTACTGGATCAATGGCTTCAAAATAATCACTCTTCCAGTGGATACCTGTCATTATAGAAAGTGCTCTCTGAGCATGACGGCGCTCCTCGATTGTAACCTCAGCTGACTTCGCAACGGCAAGATTGCGACGAGCCCATAGTCTGATGTTGTCAGGGAAAGTTCTTCCGGCACAGGTAATGAAATCAGTAATTGACTGGATGCTGGTAAGCTTCATATCATCGCCATCTTCTGCATCTTCATCATCCAGTTCCTCTTCGGAAGGGGCATTAGAAGCAAAAAGGCGCTCCATCATAAACTGCAAAAAGCCATCCTCTGAAGAAAGCTTACCGTTACCTGTCGCAGTTTCTCTGATTTTGTAAACTGCATATCCCTCTGCTATATTGGCACCTGAAAGTCTCACAGGAATATGATTCTCTCCCAGCCATCCAATAAGGCTGACAAAGCGAGAGTCCACCCTCAGAATATCAGTAGAAATAACGCCATTATCTGTTTCGTATTCGAAGCTGCTTCTGGAAATCGGATTAGTGAACGTTCCATTTGTATGGTGCTTCATTACCCCTGCCTTATCTGCCAAAACCAAAATTGGCTTTTCAGCAGATGCCACCGGCTCGTCCGAGCGAAATGTAGTGTATGTCACCACAGCTTCCTTTTTCTCTTTCTCATCATTAGCAAAATCAAACACTGGCATAATCCTTCTCCCTTTCAACTATTACGCTTTATTTGACTTTCATTCTAGCAGAACACTTTAGTGCAGTAAAGTGTATAAGTAAAATTTAAGAGCCACCAGAAGCTTCTGAATGACTCTCATATCATCTTATAAGTATTTCTTCTGCTCAGTAAAGCCTCGACCCTTTACCTCAGATACACGGCTGACAATAATGAAAGCCTCAGGGTCGATTTGGTGTACAAGACGCTCAGCCTTCGCCAGCTCTCTTGTGGAAACAATTGAAAGACAAATCTCTGTGTCCTTGCCAAGATAGCCTGTGCGACCGTACATAACTGTAACACCACGGTCCACATCCTGAAGGATGGCACGACGTATTTCATCACTCTTCTTGCTGACAATCTTTATCTGAGTCTTAGCTTTTCCAAGAATCAAGGTCTTATCCAAAGTCATGGTGTAAATAACCACCAGGATAATGCCGTAAAGCACTAATCTGTGATCAGTAAAAATAGCCTGAACACCAAGAATTATAATATCGCACACCCACATTACGCCTGAAATAGATGTACCGAAAAACTTATTCATAACGATTGGTGGAATATCCATACCACCGGTAGATGCACCAGTTCTGATTACTATTCCAAGGCTGGCGCCAATAAGTAATCCACCAAAAACCGTGCACAAAACTATATCATCAACAGGCTCATAATGAGATGCAATGATTTCTGCAATATGAATCTCTACTGGTAAACAAAATGTGGAAAGTAAGGTGTTGGCTGCGAAGCGACGTCCCATAACGCGCCAACCAACTAGAAATAGAACCGTGTTAATAACAAACACAGCATAAGAAGTTTTGATTCCCCACATATGGTGAACAAAAAGAGCTAAACCTGTACCACCACCTGTAATAAGTCCTGATGGCTCTACAAAGAATGCCACCCCAAGGGCATACAAGAATAGTCCCGCAATTACGATTAATCCTGTCTTAATTATCTGTTTCATTAAGTGTCTCCATACATTATTCTCTTTAACACAACAAAACAGATTGTACATCATCTGCGGACATTTGTCAGCACACCACGGTAACGCGTTAGCAGACTAAAGTGTTTGCCACCACACTAAAAAAGCTGGTTACTGTCACAAGCCATCCTTACTACTTATCAAACCCTAGGAAATGCATACGGCCATCCTGAGTTTTTACTTCGTGTTGAGGCTTTTCGCCTACGTCAGGATTGAAGAAAACTCCCTTGAGGCTATTTGTGCGATTTCGGATGCAGTCCGGACAGTAGCGTCCATATCGAATACTGCAACCACAGGTTTCGCATTTGATGTATACACTGCTTCCCTCAGGAATTTCTAAGCGCCCCTCCCTGAGCATTCCATTTACCAGCTCAATAGGGACTCCCGTATTATCAGAGATTACAACGGCAGGTGCTGCGCCGTGCTCATCTATATAGTCCTTGATGCGACCGAAATCATCTATTTCCTGATTGCCACACTCATAGCACTCATAATAGCCTCCACCAATGTAACTTAGTCGCCCTTTACATTTCGAACAGCGGGTCGGCTTACGCTCAAGGAACTCCTTTTCAAATTTTTCTATATCTTCCTTTTTCCCCATAAATACACCTGCTAATTATTTTTCGCTTTATAGGTCAAAATCTACAACGCTGTCATCAAGTGGAACTATATCTTCGGGTGCACCACCCTCCAAGCCTTCACGGATAAGCTTCCAGTTTTTTAAAAACCAAACCGTCTGTGCTGGATGCTTGTATAGGGAAAGCATCTGTGCCCCCTCATATTTGAATGGATAAGTAACCGGAAGACTGGTTGGTCTTGATGTTGTAAAAAAGATAACGTGTCTATATTCTTTCTTTATAATCGCCTCTGGAGTCGTACAGTAAAAAATACAATCATTGTGCTCTGGAGCATAGACAAAATTCATTTTTGTCTGCTCTACCTCCATCGGCTCCATTCCATCCACAAAGAAATCCCTCTGACGGGCTTCCTTCATACCTTCGTCTGTAGCAGCTTCATCCCTGGCAGCCTTAACGGCTTCCTTCCACTTTTTCGCCTCCAAAGGATTCATGAGACCTGCAAAGAATCTGTCTTCCTGTTCTACTCTCTCTTGATCCTCCTCTGATTCACTAGGATCAATTGTGGTCTTCAGCCAATAATTTATAGTATTGAGATGTTTGTTAAGCTCTTCGATATGAGGCGCGTAAATCCTATCCAGATTTACCATTCCCTGCCAATACTCCTGAAACTGCTGTTGTGCATCTCTCCTGGCATTTTTTCTAAGAAAATGAATAGGCAAACCTATTAAAAGATTTATCGCTGCTAGTAAAACTACAACATTAACTGTAAACCAATTCATATCAGCCCCCGATGTTAACGAATAATGAAATTATAAACCACCACGCCTAGCAATATAATTAAAAGAGCGGTGTTAAACTGTAATACCACAATCAACTTATCTACACTCTCTTTATTGGCAGCCTTCAGCTTTGCACTTATATCCTTTGTCGCTGTGTCCAGCTGGGTCTTTATTGGTGCATCATAGTCCAAGGAACTTTGAAGCTTGGTAATCTTTTTATCCAGCTCAATTATCAGCTTCTCCATTTTTCGTTGATTATCTTCTATTGCATTAATGAAATTCTTATCATCCTCCTGTAAGGAATCTAGTGCTTTTTCAAGTGCGTGCACACGTCCCTGGAGTCTGTCGATTTCTTCTCGGATAGCCTCCTCACTCATGCCCACATATCTGCGGCTGAAAATAGACTTTCCCTTGTATTCTTCCGCCATTTTGTTCTCCCTTTATTTGTAAGTATAATTCAACCACTATATTATATACTTGTCTAAATTCTATCACTTTATCCCCATAATTGTATAGTCAAGTCACAAAAAAGTCACCCTTTGCAGGGTGACTTCAGAGTGTAGACAAAGAGGATGCTGCAAAACTAAAATTTTGCAGCATCCTTTCCTTTTTTCTAAGATTATATTTTGATTTTTGTGTAAAAAGGCCTTCCTTTAGGCCATTTTCAAATCCCATTCTTGCTGTATTTTTGCCAGTTTCTTTAAATTCATACACGCAAAGGTAAGCGCGACTTTCATTATCATGCGCGCCTTACCATACATCTGTGTATATCTAAAACCATGATTCTCTTTAGCTGTTCCAAAGATTCTTTCAATGGTTTCTTTTCTGTGAGAGTATAAATCTTTCATACCTAAGGTATGTCTTATGTCTTCACATGTTTCCATGTATTCTTCCC